>JAXMEZ010000020.1:0-71825 GCA_046348035.1 Rubrivivax sp.
GCTGGACCTGGCTCGTGAAGAAGGCCGACGGCAGCGTCGACATCGTCAACATGGGCGCGGCGGGCACGCCGCTGACCACCGCCGACAAGCCGGTGCTGACGGTGGACGTGTGGGAACACGCCTACTACATCGACTACCGCAACCTGCGCCAGAAGTTCGTCGAGACGTTCCTCGACAGGCTCGTCAACTGGTCGTTCGCCGAGAAGAACTTCGCCTGAAGGCACGCGTCGCGGCCGCACGACCTGCGGCCGGCGACGCGAGGGCTACTTGGCCGGCGCCGCGAACGGCTTGCCGGCGAGCTTGAAGCCGGCCTTGATGCCGCGCTTGTCGAACCAGCCCTGAGGCATCTCGAGCGCGAAGCGCACCGGCGCCTTGGCGCAGTGCGAGCGCTCGTCCAGCGGCTGCATGTCGGCGACGTTGACGATCGTGCCGTCGTCGCCGATGAAGGCGATGGAGAGCGGCACCAGCGTGTTCCTCATCCAGAAGCAGCGCTGGCCCTTCTCCTCGTTGACGAACAGCATCCCGTCGTTGCCGTTCATCTCCTTGCGGAACATCATGCCGGTGGCCTGCTGCTCGGGCGTCACGGCGAGTTCGGCCTTGATCGTGTGCATGCCGGCGCGCAGGTCCACCGTGGGCAGGCGCGGTTGCGCGGCGGTCTGCGCCCACGTTGTCGGCAGGGGCATCAACAGCGCGGCCAGCAGTCCGGCGGCGAAGGAGGCCGGCAGCGCAGCGCGGCAGCGGAGGGGACGGGTCGGCTTGACATGCATCATGAGGCTCTCGACAGGGGAAGCATAGATTGTCAGGTCGGCGTGAAGGGGCCCGAGAAGGAGCCCGGCGTCGGCTTGCCGATGAACGCCGCCACCCTCGTTGCCGACGACAACGCAGCCGAAGCTCGCGCTGCGGCGCGTGCGCGCATGGCCACGAACGACGCTCACGACGCTCACGACGCGCGTGACGCGCGTGACGCGCGTGACGCGCGTGACGCAGCCGCGGTGCTCGACGATCCGCTCGAGGTCGCACGCTTCACGCGCTGGGTCGCGGCGAGCGATGGCCAGCGGCTCGGTGAATCGAGCCTGCAGCTGGCTGGCCTGCATTGCGCCGCCTGCGCCGGCATCATCGAAGCGGCACTCACGGCCGTGCCCGGCGTGCGCGAAGCCCGCGTCGCCGCGGCGAGTGAACGCGCCACCGTGGTGTGGGAGCCGCAGCGCACGCAGCCTTCGCGCTTCGTCGCGGCGGTGCGGCGGGCCGGCTACGCCGCCGTTCCCGATGCCGCCGCGCCGGCGCGCGCACTGCGCCAGCGCGAAGCACGCATGGCGCTGTGGCGGCTCTTCGTCGCCGCCTTCTGCGCGATGCAGGTGATGATGCTCGCCACGCCCGCCTACGTGGCCGGCCCCGGCGAACTCAGTGCCGACATGCGCCGGCTGCTTGACTGGGGCAGCTGGATCCTGACGCTGCCGGTGCTCGCCTTCGCCTGCCGGCCGTTCTTCGCCGGCGCCTGGCGCAGCCTGCGCGCGCGGCGCATCGGCATGGACGTGCCGGTGGCGCTGGGCATCGCGGTCACCTTCGTCGCCAGCACCGGCGCCGCGTTCGCGCCCGGCGGCGTCTTCGGCAGCGAGGTGTACTTCGATTCGCTGACGATGTTCGTCGCCTTCCTGCTCGGCGCCCGCTGGCTCGAACTGCGCGCGCGCCACCGCGCCGCCGACGAACTGGAAGCGAGCCTCGCGCGCCTGCCCGAGACGGCCGAGCGCGTGCTCGAAGGCGAGGCCGACGAGGGCCGCGCCGAGACGGTGAGCGTGCTCCGGCTGCGCGAAGGCGACCGTGCGCGCGTCGCGCTCGGGCAGGCGTTCCCTGCCGACGGCACGCTGCTCGCCGGGCGCACGCACTGCGACGAGTCGCTGCTCAGCGGCGAATCGCAGCCGGTGCCGAAGGCCGCGGGCGATGCGGTCGTCGCCGGCAGCATCAACCGCGGCGCGCCGGTGCTGATGCGCGTGCTGCGCGCCGGCGCCGACACGCGGCTGGAAGGCATCGTCGCGATGATGCGCAGCGCCGCCACGCAGCGCCCGGCGCTGGCCCGCGTGGCCGACCGCTGGGCGGCGCCGTTCTTGTGGGCGGTGCTGCTGCTGGCTGCCGCCGGTGCGGCCGTGTGGAGCGTGATCGACCCTTCGCGCGCGTTGTGGGTCGCGGTGTCGGTGCTGATCGTCACCTGCCCGTGCGCGCTGTCGCTGGCGGCGCCGGCGGCGCTGCTGGCCGCGGCGCGTTCGCTGGCGCGCCAGGGCGTGATGGTGCAAAGGCTCGACGCGATCGAAGCGCTGGCCAAGGCGCGCCAGGTCTTCATCGACAAGACCGGCACGCTCACCGAGGACATGCCCGCGCTGGCGGGCGTGACGCTGACCGCTGCGGGACGGCGGCATCTCGCAGGCAGCGAGACGGCGGCGCTGGCAGCGGCGGCGGCGCTGGCAGCGTGGTCGAGTCATCCGTTGTCGCGCTCGCTCGTGCGTGCGGCGACAGATCTGCCTGCCGCGGCCGGCCAGGAAGGGACCGGCTTTGCGGGCTTCATCGAAGCGCCGGGGCAAGGCGTGCAGGCGATCGACGCCGCGGGCCGCACCTGGCGGCTTGGAGCGCCGCGCTGGGCAACCGGCGGCGATGTTCTGTGCGCTGATGCAGGCGCTGATTCGGATGCCGGTGCAGGCGCTCATGCAGGCGCTGCGGCCGGCGCTCATTCAGGCACTGGTGCAGGCGCCGATGCAGGCACCTGGCTCGCGCTCGATGGCGAGGCGTTGGCTGCCTTCACGTTCGAAGAATCGCTGCGGCCCGGGGCCGAGGAGACGGTTGCCGCGCTTCAAGCCGAAGGCGTGCGCGTGACGCTGCTGTCGGGCGACCGCAGCGAGCGCGCGCAGGCGCTGGCCGCGCGGCTGCGCATCACCGACGTCGTGTGCCGAGGCCACGCCCGAAGCGAAGCTCGCGCGTCGCCGCGGCGCAGGCCGAAGGGCGCTGCGTCGCGATGGTCGGTGATGGCATCAACGATGCGCCGGTGCTCGCGCGCGCCGACGTCGCGCTGGCGATGGGGCAGGGCGCGCTCGTGGCGCGCGTCGAGGCCGGCTTCGTGCTCGCCTCGGGCCGCGCCGACGCGCTGCTCGCGGCGCGGCGCACGGCCAGGCGCACCGTGCGCATCGTGCACCAGAACCTCGCCTGGGCCGCTGCCTACAACGCCACCTGCGTGCCGCTGGCACTGGCCGGCTGGCTGCCGCCATGGGCCGCGGGCCTCGGCATGGCGGCGAGCTCGCTCGTCGTCGTCGGCAACGCACTGCGTCTGGCGCGTTGAATCGCGTGCTGAATCGAGTGCTGAATCGCGCGTCGAGGGCGCCGCACTGACCCGACTCCGAGCATGGACATCCTCTACCTGCTGATTCCGCTGTCGACGGTGCTGCTGCTGGCCATCGTCGGCGTCTTCGGCTGGGCCGTCTTCCACGGCCAGTTCGACGAACTCGGCCGCGAAGGCGAGCGGATCCTGAGAGACGATTGACGGCGCGCTGGTGCGGCGCGGAAACGCCGCTTGACTGTGATCAAGCGATTGACCCCACGCCCGGAGAAGAATTCGCGGTTGTCGGTGCGACAGGCATCGTTGTGAGGAGAAACCGGATGGCACAGGAGTCGGTCGCATCGTCCGCGCCCGCGCGCGAGTACAGCGACACCGTCGTACGCCTCTTTTCGCTGGCTGCCGTGCTGTGGGGCGTCGTCGGCATGCTGGTGGGTGTCATCATCGCCGCCCAGCTCACCTGGCCGGAACTGAACTTCGGCATTCCGTGGCTGAGCTACGGCCGGCTGCGGCCGCTGCACACCAACGCGGTGATCTTCGCCTTCGGCGGCTGCGCGTTGTTCGCCACCTCGTACCACGTGGTGCAGCGCACCTGCCAGACGGCGCTGTTCCTGCCCAAGCTGGCGCTGTTCACGTTCATCGGCTGGCAAGTGGTCATCGTGGCCGCGGCGATCACGTTGCCGCTGGGGATGACGCAGGGCAAGGAGTACGCCGAGCTCGAGTGGCCGATCGACCTGCTGATCGCCGTCGTCTGGGTCTCCTACGCGGTGGTGTTCTTCGGCACCATCGGCATGCGCAAGGTGCGCCACATCTACGTGGCCAACTGGTTCTTCGGCGCCTTCATCCTCGCCGTGGCGCTGCTGCACATCGTCAACAGCGCGGCCATTCCGGTCTCGCTGACCAAGAGCTACTCGGCCTACGCCGGCGTGCAGGACGCGATGGTGCAGTGGTGGTACGGCCACAACGCGGTGGGCTTCTTCCTCACTGCCGGCTTCCTGGGGATGATGTACTACTACATCCCCAAGCAGGCCGAGCGCCCGGTGTACAGCTACCGGCTGTCGATCGTGCACTTCTGGGCGCTGATCTTCACCTACATGTGGGCGGGCCCGCACCACCTGCACTACACCGCGCTGCCCGACTGGGCGCAAAGCGTGGGCATGATCTTCTCGCTGGTGCTGCTGGCGCCGAGCTGGGGCGGCATGATCAACGGCATCATGACCCTGTCGGGGGCCTGGCACAAGCTGCGCGACGACCCGATCCTGAAGTTCCTGATCGTCAGCCTGTCCTTCTACGGCATGAGCACGTTCGAAGGGCCGATGATGTCGATCAAGACCGTCAACGCGCTCAGCCACTACACGGACTGGACCGTCGGCCACGTGCACAGCGGCGCGCTCGGCTGGGTGGGCCTCATCAGCATGGGCTCGCTGTACTACCTGATCCCGCGCCTGTATGGCCGCAAGCAGATGTTCAGCGTGCGCGCGATCGAGCTGCACTTCTGGGTCGCCACCATCGGCATCGTGCTGTACATCGCCGCGATGTGGATCGCCGGCGTCATGCAGGGCCTGATGTGGCGCGCGGTCAACGCCGACGGCACGCTCGTCTACACCTTCGTCGAGAGTGTCAAGGCGACGTTCCCGTACTACGTGATCCGCCTGCTCGGCGGCCTGCTGTACCTGAGCGGCATGCTGGTGATGGGCTGGAACGTGGTGATGACGGTGAGGAGCGGCCGCGCTGCCGCCGCGCCGATCCCGCAGGTGGCGGCTGCGCACGCCTGAAGCCAGCCACGCAAGGAGCGACTAGAGATGGCATCGCATGTGTCGGGTCACGAGAAGATCGAGACCAGCAACTTCCTGATGATCGTGCTGATCCTGCTCGCCTGCGCGGTGGGCGGCATCGTCGAGATCGTGCCGCTGTTCTTCCAGCGTTCGACGACGCAGCCGGTCGAGGGCCTGAAGCCCTACACGCCGCTGCAGCTGGTGGGCCGCGACATCTACGTCCGCGAGGGTTGCTACAACTGCCACTCGCAGATGGTGCGTCCGTTCCGTGCCGAAGCGCTGCGCTACGGTGCGCACTCGGTGGCCGGCGAGTTCGTCTACGACCACCCGTTCCAGTGGGGCAGCAAGCGCACCGGTCCGGACCTGCAACGCGTCGGCGGCCGCTACAGCGACGAGTGGCACCGCACGCACCTGAACAACCCGCGCGACCTGGTGCCCGAGTCGAACATGCCGGCCTACCCGTGGCTGCAAAGCGCCGGCATCGACCCGGCCAGCCTGGCGCCGCGCATGGTGGCGCTGCGCCGCGTCGGCGTGCCCTACAGCGACGACGAGGTGGCCAAGGCCGCCGAGGCGGTGAAGGGCCGCACCGAGCTGGACGCGCTCGTGTCCTACCTGCAGGTGCTGGGCACGGCGCGCAAGTGAGCCGGACCTGAACCGGACCTGAGCCGAACGATTGGGAAGGGGTTGGCCCGCATGGACCTGAACGACATCCGCGCCGCCGTGACGCTGGCCAGCCTGGTGCTGTTCCTGGCGCTCGTGGTGCACACCTGGAGCCGGCGCCGCCGCGCCGAGCACGAAGCCGCCGCGGCGCTGCCGTTCGCCGACGAGGCGATCGAGCCGCTGCCCCCGGCGCCTGCCGCGAACCGACAAGGAGAACGACGTGAGTGATTTCGTGCACAGCGGCTGGGGCCTGTTCGTCGCCACCGTGGTGGCGGTGAGCCTGCTGGCCTGCATCGGGCTGCTGGTCATCGCCAGCCGCCGCCGCGTGATGGCCAACGACAACACCACCGGCCACGTCTGGGACGAGGATCTGCGCGAGCTGAACAACCCGCTGCCGCGCTGGTGGATGTGGCTGTTCGTCATCACCGTCGTCTTCGCGGCGGTATATCTCGCTTTCTATCCCGGCTTGGGCACGAACCCCGGCACGTTGAAGTGGACGAGCGTCAGCCAGTTCGAGGCCGAGCAGGCGCGCGCCACCGCGGCGCTGGCCCCGGTGTACGCCAAGTACAAGGACATGACCCCGGAGCAGCTGGCCGACGACCCGCAGGCGATGGCCATCGGCGAGCGGCTGTTCCTCAACACCTGCGCCCAGTGCCACGGCTCGGACGGGCGCGGCAGCAAGGGCTTCCCGAACCTGACGCTGCCGCCGGCTTCGCGCCTGGCCACCGAGTCGGCCGAGCAGATCAAGGCCGTCATCCTCAACGGCCGTGCCGGCACGATGCCGCCGATCGCTGCCGCCGTCGGCAGCAGCGAGGACGTGCGCAATGTCGCCAACTACGTGCTGAGCCTGTCGGGCAGCGCCCACAACTCGGTTGCCGCGCAGCTGGGCAAGGAGAAGTTCGCCGTCTGCGCCGCCTGCCACGGCCCCGACGGCAAGGGCAACAAGGCGATCGGCGCGCCGAACCTCACCGACAAGGTGTGGCTGTACGGCTGGGGCGAGGCGGCCATCGTCGAGGCGGTGACGCAGGGCCGCAACGGCGTGATGCCGCCGCAGGGCAAGCTGCTCACGCCCGAGCAGGTGCATGTGCTGGCCGCCTACGCCTGGAACCTGACGAAGCCACAGAAGGTGCGCGCCGACTGAAGGCGGCCATCCGACAAGGAGTGCATGGCGTGCGCGGCCGCGTTGCAAGCGGCCGCGCCGCGTTGTCTTGACGTGAAAGACGACGTGAAGAGTGCAGCGAACGACCCCGCCGCCATGGGCGCGGGGGCGCCGGACCGTGCCACCGCGAACGGCGGTGAGCGCGGGAACAACGGCAATGGCGGCAAGGGCCGCAACGGCGGCAACGACGACATGCGCGAGCAGGTCGTCTCGATGTACCAGAAGCAGAAGAAGATCTACCCGCGCGCCGTGACCGGCTGGTTCGCCACCTGGCGCTGGGCGCTGGTGTGGGCGACGCAGCTCTTGTTCTACGGCCTGCCCTGGCTGACGTGGAACGCCCGCCAGGCGGTGCTGTTCGATCTCGGCGCGCGCCGCTTCTACATCTTCGGCCTCGTGCTCTACCCGCAGGACTTCATCTACCTGGCGGGGCTGCTCATCGTCTCGGCGCTGGCGCTGTTCCTGTTCACCGCGGTGGCCGGGCGGCTGTGGTGCGGTTATGCCTGCCCGCAGACGGTCTACACCGAGATCTACCTGTGGGTCGAGCAGCGCTTCGAGGGCGACCGCATGGCGCGCATGCGGCTGGACGCCGCGCCGTGGTCGGTGGGCAAGGTGCTGCGCAAGGGCGGCAAGCAGTTCGTGTGGGTGGCCATCGGCCTGTGGACCGGCTTCACGTTCGTCGGCTACTTCACGCCGATCAAGGAACTCGCCGGCTCCACGCTCTCGTTCGGGCTCGGTCCCTGGGAGACGTTCTGGATCCTCTTCTACGGCTTCGCCACCTACGGCAACGCCGGCTTCCTGCGCGAGCAGGTGTGCAAGTACATGTGCCCGTACGCGCGCTTCCAGAGCGCGATGTTCGACCGCGACACGCTGATCATCAGCTACGACGCCGAGCGCGGCGACCCGCGTGGCACCCGCGGGCGCAAGACGGACCTCGAGGCCGCCAACCTCGGCCACTGCATCGACTGCGAACTGTGCGTGCAGGTGTGCCCCACCGGCATCGACATCCGCAACGGCCTGCAGTACGAATGCATCGGCTGCACCGCCTGCATCGACGTGTGCAACGGCGTGATGGACAAGATGCAGTACCCGCGCGGCCTCATCCGCTACGACACGCAGAACGGCATGGCGCGGCACTTGAGCCGCGGCCAGGAGTGGCTGCGCGTGTTGCGCCCGCGCGTGCTGGTGTACGGTGCCATCCTCGGCGTCATCACGCTCGGCCTGGCGGCGGCGATGGCGCTGCGCACCACGTTCAAGGTCGACGTCGTGCGCGACCGCGGCACGCTGGCGCGCATCGTCGATGACGGCTTCGTCGAGAACGTCTACCGGCTGCAGATCATGAACGCCACCGAGGACGCGCACCGCTTCCGCATCGAGGTGGCCGGCCTGCCGCAACTGCGCATCGAGCCGCAACCGGGGCCGGTGCATGTCGAGCGCGCCGGCGCGCGCTGGGTGGCCGTGGCCGTACGCGTGCCGCCCGAAGTGGCCGCCGCCGAGAAGCCCGGGTCGCACCGCATCGAGTTCACCATCCGCCGCCTCGAAGACGGCGCTGTCGCGGGCGGCGACAATGGGCCGGCAGTGGTGGAGAAGTCCACCTTCATCGTGCCGCGCTGACACCCGGGCCTTGGCGCCAGGCGGTCTAGCTCCTGGCTCCTGGCCTTTCGAACCACACCGCGGCCGCGAATGCCGGCGCAGCGCAAGGAGACCCGACGATGACCCGTTCAGCGACCGAACCGCTGCCCACGCTGCCCTGGTGGCGCGTGCGCATGGTCTGGCTCGTCATCGCCGGGCCGCTCGCGGTGGTGCTGGCTTCCTTCGTGACGCTGGCGCTGGCGCTGCGCCACCCCGACCCGGTGCTCGCCGCCGACACGCAGGTCGACGCCGCCACGACCCCGGCGATCGCGGCCCGCAACCACGCCGCGCAACCCAGGCCCTGACGGTTGGGCGCTGCTGGCAGCCGCCAGCCTCGTCGCGCCGCGCCTGGCCCGGCGCGCCGACGAGATCGATCAGCAGGGCGCCTGACCGACGAGTTGCTGCAGACGCTCGGGGTCGAGCACCGAGATCTGGCGCTGCTTGACCTCGAAAGCACGCCGTCGTCCTGGAACTTGCTGAAGGCGCGGCTCACCGTCTCGAGCTTCAGGCCGAGGTAGCCGCCGATCTCCTCGCGCGTCATGCGCAGCACGAGCGAGCTGCCCGAGAAGCCGCGCGCGCGCAGCCGCTGCGTCAGGTTCAGCAGGAAGGCCGCCAGGCGCTCCTCGGCGCGCATGCTGCCCAAGAGCAGCATCACGCCGTGGTCGCGCACGATCTCGCGGCTCATGATCTTGTGGAACTGGTGCTGCAGGTCGGACAGCTCGCGTGTCAGGTGCTCGAGCTGGCCATACGGGATGATGCAGACCTGCGAGTCCTCCAGCGCCACCGCGTCGCAGGTGTGGCGGTCGGTGCTGATGCCGTCCAGGCCGAGCACCTCACCGGCCATCTGGAAGCCGGTGACCTGCTCGCGCCCGTCCTCGCTGGCCACGCAGGTCTTGAAGAAGCCCGTGCGCACCGCGTACAGCGACTGGAAGCCGTCGCCGGCGCGGAACAGCGCCTCGCCGCGCGGCACCGCGCGACGCTGCTCGACCAGATCGTCCAGCCGCTCGAGCTGGTCGTTGGACATGCCCACCGGCAGGCACAGCTCGCGCAGGTTGCAGCTCGAGCAGGCCACCTTGAAGGGCTCGGGGCGGACTGCGGCGGCGGCTTGTGCGGGAGGGGGCATGGCGGCGGGGCAAACGTAACGGGCTGAAGTATCGCCGATGGCCGCCGCCGGGGCGGCGGGCGTGCCTTTGGCCGCGGCGGACGGCGGCGGCGGCGCCTGTCCCGCAGGCCGAAACCGGCCCGGCGGGCCGTCTTTTCAGGCTTGAGACGCGGATCAAGCCCCTGCTGCCGACGGGCCGGCACATTAGCGCGCTGGATGAATCCGACCCCCGTGTGACCAAGATGCCGGACCCCGTGCTCGCGCGCAGCGCCGAAGCGCCCATCGTGCTGACCGACGAGATGCTGCGCCGCCTGGACAAGCCCGGGCCGCGCTACACCTCGTACCCCACGGCCGACCGCTTCGTCGAGGCGTTCGGCTGCGCGCAGTACCGGCAGGCGTTGCGCCAGCGCGCCGAGGGCGCGGTGGTCGGCGGCGCGCCGCCGCTGTCGCTGTACGTGCACATCCTGTTCTGCGAGGCGCTTTGCTACTACTGCGCCTGCAACAAGGTCACCACCACGAACGCGCCCGGCCGTACCTGGACGACCTGCGCGTCGAAGTGGCGCTGCACGTGGCCGAGCTCGGCCACGGCCAGCCGGTTTCGCAGCTGCACCTGGGCGGCGGCACGCCGACCTTCCTCACCGATGGCGAGCTCGACGAGCTGATGGCCATGCTGCGCGCGGCATTCCAGTTCGCGCCCGATGCCGAGCTGGGCATCGAGGTCGACCCGCGCACCGCCTCGCGCGAGCGGCTCCACCACCTGCGCTCGCTCGGCTTCAACCGCATCAGCTTCGGCGTGCAGGACTTCGACGCCAACGTGCAGAAGGCGGTGCACCGCGTGCAGCCGTTCGAGATGGTGCGCGAGCTGATGGGGCAGGCGCGCGCACTCGGCTTCCAGTCGATCAACGCCGACCTCATCTACGGCCTGTCCGCCGCGCTACGACGCCGGAGTCGTTCGCGCGCACCATCGCGCAGGTGGTCGGCCTACCAGGCCCGACCGGATCGCGCTGTATGCCTACGCGCACCTGCCGGCAGCGCTTCAAGCGCAGCGGCGCATCATCGGTGCCGAACTGCTCGAGCCCGAGCAGCGCGGCGCTGCAAGGGGCGCTGGCCGGGTTCCTCTCGCACGGCTACGTCTACATCGGCATGGACCACTTCGCTTTGCCGGAAGACAGCGCCTCGCGGTCGCCAAGGTGCGGCGGCTGCACCGCAACTTCCAGGGCTACAGCACGCAGCCCGACTGCGACATCATCGGCCTCGGCGTCTCGGCGATCGGCCGCGTCGGCGCCACCTACGCGCAGAACGCCAAGACGCTGCAGGAGTACCACGACGCGCTGGCGCAAGGCGAGTTCGCCGTCGTGCGCGGCCTGGCGCTGACGCGCGACGACCTGCTGCGCCGCGCCGTCATCATGGCGCTGATGTGCCAGGGGCGAGTCGAGTTCGAGTCGGTCGAGCTGGCGCACCTGGTGCGCTTCCGCGAGGTTCGCCGCCGAGCTGGAACGTCGCGCCGCTGGCCGAAATGGGGCTCGTCGAGGTGGACGCGCAGTCGATCCGCGTCACGCCGCTCGGCTGGTACTTCGTGCGCGCCGTGGCGATGGTGTTCGATCGCCATCTGCAGGCCGACCAGGTGCGCGAGCGCTTCTCGCGCATCATTTGAAGGCCTTGCCGGCGGCGCACGCCGCGCGGCCCGGCAGGATCGGCAACGATGGTTGAAGCCGCGATCGTCGCCAGCACCTTCGCGCTCGGCCTCGCCGGCGCGCCACATTGCACGGCGTGATGTGCGCGGCGCCTTGTGCGGCGGTGATCGGCCGCGAAGGCGCAGCGACGGCGACACTGGCCTTCCACGCGGCGCGCGCCGCGGGCTACGCTGCGGCCGGTGCCGCTGTGGCCGGTGGCCTGGCGGCGCTGGGCAGCCTGGCCGGCGCGGCGCCGGTGCTGCGGCCGTTGTGGACGCTCGTGCACGCGGCCTCTTCGCGCTCGGCCTGTGGCTGCTGTGGCGCGCGCGGCAGCCGCAATGGCTGGCTGCGATCGGCCGGCGGCCGGGGCCGGTGCTCGCTGCGTCCAATGCGCCGGTTGCTTCTGCAGCGTCTGCTTCGTCCGCTGCGCCGGGCTGGCAACCCGTGGCCGCGCCGTCGATGGCGCTGGCAGCCCCGGCGGCCCCGGCGGAACGCCCCGCCGTGCTGCGCGCCGGCCTTGCCGGCAGCCTGTGGTTCGCGTGGCCTTGCGGCCTCCTGCAATCGGCGCTGCTGGTGGCGGCGCTCGCCAACGGCGCGGCCGGCGGCGCGGCGGCGATGTTCGTCTTCGCGCTGGCTTCATCGGCCGGGCTCGTTGCAGCGCCGTTCGTCTGGCGCAAGCTCGGCCGCGGCGGCAGCGCGCGCGCCGAGCAATGGGCCTTGCGCGCGGCCGGCGCCGCGATGGCCGCGATGTCGGGCTGGGCGTTGACTTCGGGCCTGTGGCACCGCGTTGCCGAGGCCTGCGCCGCGTGGCTGTCATAGCGGCCTGACAGCACCTTGCACGTCAGGCCATCGACAGCCCCTGGCCTAGAATCGTCCGACGCTCGCAGCACGTCTGCATTGCCCGCATGCCCGCCCGGTCCGCGGCACGGAATCGAGAGCCGAAACCACCCCCCGAGAACACGTTGCCATGCCGCCCCGGCACGGCGAGGAGAGCGCATCCATGTACCAGCACATCAAGGTGCCCGCCGCGGGCAAGAAGATCACCGTCAATGCGGACTTCTCGCTCAACGTGCCCGACAACCCCATCATTCCCTACATCGAAGGTGACGGCACGGGCTTGGACATCACGCCGGTGATGATCAAGGTGGTCGACGCTGCGGTGGCCAAGAGCTACGGCGGCAAGAAGAAGATCCACTGGATGGAGGTCTACGCCGGCGAGAAGAGCACCAAGGTCTATGGCCCCGATGTCTGGCTGCCCGAGGAGACGCTGGCCGCCGTGCGCGAGTACGTGGTGTCGATCAAGGGGCCGCTGACGACGCCGGTGGGTGGTGGCATCCGCAGCCTCAACGTGGCGCTGCGCCAGGAGCTCGACCTCTACGTCTGCCTGCGCCCGATCCAGTACTTCAAGGGCGTGCCGAGCCCCCTGAAGGAGCCGGAGAAGACCAACATGGTCATCTTCCGCGAGAACAGCGAGGACATCTACGCCGGCATCGAGTACGAGGCGCAGACCGACAAGGCGAAGAAGGTCATCGACTTCCTCATCAAGGAGATGGGGGTCAAGAAGATCCGCTTCCCGGCCACCAGCGGCATCGGCATCAAGCCGGTGTCGATCGAAGGCACCGAGCGCCTGGTGCGCAAGGCCATCCAGTACGCCATCGACAACGACAAGCCCAGCGTGACGCTCGTGCACAAGGGCAACATCATGAAGTTCACCGAGGGTGGCTTCCGCGACTGGGGCTACGCGCTGGCGAAGAAGGAGTTCGGCGCCGTCGAGATCGATGGCGGCCCGTGGTGCAAGCTGAAGAACCCGCGCACCGGCAAGGAGATCATCATCAAGGACTCCATCGCCGACGCCTTCCTGCAGCAGATCCTCTTGCGCCCGGCCGAGTACAGCGTCATCGCCACGCTCAACCTCAACGGCGACTACATCAGCGACGCGCTCGCGGCGCAGGTGGGCGGCATCGGCATCGCCCCGGGCGCCAACCTGTCCGACAGCGTGGCGATGTTCGAAGCCACGCACGGCACCGCGCCCAAGTACGCCGGCAAGGACTACGTCAACCCGGGCTCGGAGATCCTCAGCGCCGAGATGATGCTGCGCCACATGGGCTGGACCGAGGCGGCCGACCTCATCATCGCCAGCATGGAGCGCGCCATCCTGAGCAAGAAGGTCACCTACGACTTCGCCCGCCTGATGGCCGGCGCGACGCAGGTGTCGTGCTCGGGCTTCGGGCAGGTGATGATCGAGCACATGTGAGGTGACGGCGGTGCAGGCCGCGGTGTGCATGGCCTGCCGCCTGCCGAAGCGACGTGATGAATGAGATGAGAAGGTTGCATCAAGAGCGGCGCGCCATCCTGCGTGGTTCGCTTCGCCATTCGCTGCGCACGCTGGCTGCGGCCGGCCCGCTGTTCGTTCTCGGGCGGCTGGCAGCGGCCGCGCCGGCGCCGTCCGGCGCGCTGGTCGAAGTCTGGAAGAGCCCGACCTGCGGCTGCTGCAAGGACTGGATCGCGCACATGGAAACGCGCGGCTTCCGCGTCCGCGTGCACGAGACCGGCAACACGTCGATGCGCCAGCGCCTGGGCATCCCCGCAGCACTCGGCTCGTGCCACACGGCGCTGGTCGGCGGCTACGCGATCGAAGGCCATGTGCCCGCCGTCGATGTGATGCGCCTGCTGGCCGAGAAGCCCGCCGCCGCCGGCCTGGCGGTGCCGGGAATGCCGGTCGGCTCGCCCGGCATGGACGGTGCCGTCTACGGCGGCCGCCGCGACGCCTACGACGTGCTGCTCGTCGCGAAGGACGGCGGCATGCGCGTCTTGCGTCGTACCGCTGAGAGCCGCCGAGGGGCTCAGGCTTCGCGCATCAGCCGCCAGCGCGCGGCGCCACGGCGGCGCCTTCGATGCCGTGCCGCTTCAGCGCTTCGGCGACAAAGCCCAGCCTTCATCTCTCGATGAAGCCCTTGAGCCACGCTTGCGCCGCGGTGCCACTTCCGGCACGCCCATCGCCTGTTCGATGACCATGAAGCGCCCGGGCAGCAGCCGCGCGCCGCCCACGCGCTTGGCGTCGGCTTCGAGTTGCTGCTTCACGCCGGCGGCCACTTCGAGGTTCTGCGCCAGGAAGAGGTCGGTCACCGCCGGCGAGGTCGGCGCGCGCACGAGCGTGGCCGCCTTCAGTTCGCGCGTCCAGGAAGAGGTCGTAGGCGCTGCCGCGGCCACCGCGACGCGCGTGCCGACGCGGTCGACCTCGTCGTTGCGCATCAGCGGCGAAGCATTGCGAACGGAGTAGGCGCCTTCGATGATGACGTAGGGCGCGGTGTACTCCATGTCGGCCGCGCGCACCGGATCGATGGCGACGAAGGCGAGATCGACCTGCGCCACCTTCGACGACCGTGCCGGCCGAGTTGAAAGGCACCAGTTCCACCGTTAGCCCGAGCCGCCGCGCCGCGCACCTCGCGCGCCAGGTCGACCGAGACGCCCTTCGGCTCGCCGTTGGGGCCGCGGCGAGGATCAGGTTGCCGGGATTGATCGCGGCGCGCATCTTGCCGCTGCCGCCACCAAGCTGGGCCACGGCGCGTTGGTCGGGCGCGCCGGTCTGGTTCGTGGTGCTGGCGCAGGCAGCCAGCAGCGAAGCGCCGGCGGCGAGGCAGAAGGAACGTCGGGTGCGGCTCATTGGCTGGGCGCTCTGTGGGTTGATTGCGGATCGCTCGCACCAGTGCGTGCGCCGCGATCGCGCTCGGCGAGGAGCAAGTGCATGGGGCCCCGATGTTGCATCGTCATGCGGCAAGCGAGACAGGGATCAATCCTTGCTCACGCCCGCCTCCTTCACCAGCTTCGCCCAGAAAGCGTTGTCGCTGGCGAGGAAGGTGGTGAAGTGCTCGGTCGAGGGCGAGAGGTCGACGTCGGTGCCGTCGCGCATCAGCGCTTGTTTCACTGCCGGCTCGCGCATCGCGGCGCTCGCGGCCTCGAACAGCTTGCGTGAGACGGTCGCCGGCGTGCCCGCGGGCACGAAGAGGCCGTACCAGAAGTCGATGGCGAACTCGGAGCGGGCCGCTTCGGCCATGCCCGGCAGGTCGGGCACCAGCGGCGAGCGCTCGCGCGTGCTCACGGCCAGCCCGCGCAGGCGGCCGCCGCGCACGAGTTCGAGCACCGAAGGCGGCGTCGCAAAGGTCACCTGCGTGTCGCCGGCCACCACCGACTGCACCGCGGGCGCGCCGCCCTTGAACGGCACGTGGAAGAGCTGCACGCCGGCGACCAGCGAGAACAGCGCCGCGCCGAGGTGTGGCGCCGAGCCGATGCCCGAGGAGTGGCGCCATGGTTGATCTTGCCCGGCGCCTTCTTTGCCGCGGCGACGAGTCCTTCACCGATGCAATGCCGGTGGCCGGATTCGCTGCGATCACCAGCGGCGAAGCGGTGAGCTTGGCTACCAGTGCAGGTCGGCGAACCTATAGCCGAGCTTCGGGTTCAGCGCCGGATTCACCGAGATGCTGCTCGGGCTGGCGAGCAGCACCGTGTAGCCGTCGGCCGGTGCCTTGGCGACGAACTCGGCGGCCAAGCTCGAGCCGGCGCCGGGCTTGTTCTCGACGACGACGCTCGTGCCGAGCGCGCGGCCGAACGCTTCGCTCATCGCGCGCGCCACGGTGTCGGCAGCACCGGCCGGCGCGAAGCCGACGACGAGGCGAACCGGCTTCGTCGGGTAGGGCTGCTGCGCGAGCACGGGCCCGGCGCAAAGGGCCGTTGTGCCCGCCGCGGCCGCTGCGGCCAGAAACCGCCTTGCGACGGCGAGCTTGATCGGGAGGGTGAGGCCGCGCCGCCGGGATGCGTTCATCGCTGGGCTCCTCGCTTCGTTCATCGCTGCGTTCGCCGTTCTGTTCGCTGCGCCATTCGCCGCCGTGTTCGCGCCAGCCGTCAGTCGCGGCTGCCTTCGAGCACGAGCTTGCCCACATGCTCGGTCGATTCCATGCTGGCCTTCGCCTCGGCGAGCTGCCCAGTACGCGAAGACGCGGTCACCAGCGGCACGATGCGGCCGCTGGCCATGAGCAGCAGCCAGTCGGCGCGGAAGCCTGGCACCGGCTCGGCGCGCTGCTCGGGCGTGCGCAGCTTGTTGCTGACGCCGAAGAGGGTGAGCCGCTTCGCGTGCAGCGCTTCGAGGTCGGCTCGGCCTGCAACACGCCGTCGACATAGCCCGCCATCGCCAGCCGCCCCTGGAACGCGAGCGCGCGCAGGCGCTCGGCGAAGACGCTGCCGCCGACGGTGTCGATGGCGAGGTCGGCGCCGCGGCCGGCGGTGGCATCGAGCACCGCGGCAGCGAAGTCCGGTCCGCGCGTGTTCAAGCCGACATCGAGGCCGAGCGCGCGCAGCCGTTCGAGCTTGGCGGTGCTGCACGAGGTGCCGATGACGCGCGCGCCGATGGCCTTGGCCGCCTGCAGCGCCGCGACGCCCACACCCGAGGCGACGCCGGCCACGAGCAGCGTCTCGCCGGGCCGCAACCGCCCTTGCAGCACGAGCATGTCGTAGACGACCATGAAGACGAGCGGCACCGCACCGGCGTGCGCCCAGTCGAGCGTTGCCGGCACGGCGAGCGCCTCGCGCGTGTCGAGCAGCGCGAAGTCGGCGAAGGCGCCGGCGCAGCGGCCCATCGCACGGCCGCCGATGCGCCAGCCTTCGACGCCGGCGCCGAGCGCGACCACTTCGCCCGCGGCTTCGGTGCCGAGCGGCCGTGCGTTACCGCTGCCGGCCCCGCCGCGGCCGTGCAGCCCGTGGCCGGCGATGAACTCGCCGCGGTTGAGCCCCGCGGCGCGCACGCGCAGCAAGAGCTGCCCCGGGCCCGGCTGCGGGCGCGGCACGTCGTCGGCAAGCCGCGGCGCGAGGCGGCCGTCGATCTCCCTCATCTGCCATTGGCGCATCGTCGCTGTTGCTTTCATGCCCGCTCGTCTGCCCGATCGGCTGTGGTGTGAGCGCCGTTCGCGCGCGTTCGCGTGGGGACAGGCGCTTCGTTGTCTCAGCGGCCCTTGAACACCGGCCGGCGCTTTTCCATGAACGCCCGCCGGCCCTCGGCGTAGTCGTCGCTTTCGAAGCAGGCGCGAATCAACGCCTTGGCCTCCTCGGTGTCGGCGGCCGACGAAGGGCCGAGGATCGCGGCGGTGATCGCCTTGGCGGCGCGGATCGTCAACGGTGCGTTGTCCGCAAGCGCGCCGGTGTACTCGGCGAGCAGCGCCTCGAGCTGGTCCGGAGCACACACGCGCGAGACGAGGCCGAACGAGCGCGCTTCGTCGGCGCCGATGCGCCGCGCGGTGAAGAAGAGGTCCTTCGCCGCGCCGGGGCCGATGAGGTCGACGAGGTTCTTCATCGCCGAGGCGCGGTAGCCGAGGCCCAGGCGCGCCGCGGGGATGGCGAACGTCGCATCACTGGCGGCGATGCGGATGTCGCAGGCGATCGCCACGTTGACGCCGCCGCCGATGCACCAGCCGCGGATGCAAGCCAGCGTCGGCCGCGCGCAGCGCTCGATGGCGGTGAGCGCGCCTTCGGCTATCGCCTCGTAGCGCGTGACGGCCTGCGCGCCGCGCGCGTGGTCCTCGAACTGCGAGATGTCGGCACCGGAGACGAACGCCTTGTCGCCGGCGCCGGAGAAGACCACGAGGCGAACCGTGTCGTCGGCCTCGGCCTGCGCCAGCAGCACCGGCACCGCTTCCCGATGTCCACCACCGAGAGCGCGTTGTGCCGCGCCAGGTTGTTGAAGCGGATGTGCAGCGCGCTCCCGTCGCGCCAGGCCTGCACGCGTTCGGTGGGCGAACGCGGCTCGCTCGGCATGTTCTGCACCCTCGCGTCGCTCGGCTCGCCCATCAGAACACCCCCTCGTCGCGTAGCCGCGCCTGCTCTTCGGCGCCGATGCCGAGCTCGCCCAGCACTTCGGCCGTGTGCTCGCCGCGCTTCGGTGCGGCGCGGACGATGCGGCTGGGCGTTCGCGCCAGCTGCACCGGCTGGCCGACGAGCCGCTGGCGGCCGCGGTGCGCCGAGACCACTTCCTGCACCAGCCCCAAGTGCCGCACCTGCGGCTCTTCGAGCGCCTCGCGCATGTCGTTGATGTGGCCGCAGGCACGCCTTCTGCGGTGAGAAGCTCGATCCATTCGGCGCGGTCGCGCTTGGCCAGCCGCTCGTCGATGCCGGCAGCGAGCGCGGCGCGGTTGGCGGAACGCGCCTTCTCGTCCTTGAAGCGCGGATCGGTGGGCCACTCGGGCGCGCCGATCACGGCGGAAGCGCTCCCACGGTTGCTGCCGAAGATGGCCACGTTCAGCCAGCCGTCGCGCGCCTTGTAGGTGCCGGTGGTGGCGCTGGTGGGGTGGCCGTTGCCGGCCTGCGGCGGCACCTGGCCTTCGATCGTCCAGCGCGCGGTCTGGAAGTCCATCATCGCCACCATCGCTTCCAGCAGCGACGTGTGCAGCCATTGGCCGCGGCCCGAGGTCTCGCGTTCGAGCAGCGCGACGAGGATGCCTTGCGCGGCGAAGAGGCCGGCGGCGATGTCGGCGATCGGGATGCCGACGCGCACGGGGCCCTGGCCGGGCAGGCCCGTCACCGACATCAGCCCGCCCATGCCTTGCGCCACCTGGTCGAAGCCGGGTCGCGCGGCCAGTGGCCCGGTCTGGCCGAAGCCGGAGATGCTGGCGTAGACGAGCCGCGGCTGGTCCTTCGCGAGCGCTTCGTAGTCGATGCCCAGGCGCTGCTTCACGTCGGGGCGGAAGTTCTCGACGACGACATCGGCGGTGGCGATCAGCCGCTTCAGCAGCGCCAGGCCTTGCGGCTGCTTCAGGTCCAGCGTCACCGAGCGCTTGTTGCGGTGCGTGTACTGGTAGTCCGATCCGTCCTGGCCGCCGGGCGTGTCGCCGCTGCGCAGGTGCTCGGGCATCTGCACCTGGATGACGTCGGCGCCCCAGTCGGCGAGCTGGCGGCAGCAGGTGGGGCCCGAGCGCACCTGCGTCAGGTCGATGACGCGAAAGCGCGCCAGCGCGGTGGAGGCGGGGAGGTGCGGCATCGGTTCGGCTTGCGGGTCAGCGTTGAGTCACACCGCGTCAAGCGCTCGCCAGCGCAGTCAGCTCGCGCACGTTGCCGATGCCCGCCAGCCGGCGACACGCGGCGATCAGCTCCGCCGTACGCGGAGCGCCGAGGATCGGCTCGGCCTGGCCCGCGAACTTCGCATCGAGCGCCGCATCGCTCATCGCCCGCTCGCGCGAGCCGATGGCGTGCTCGACGAAGATGTGCACGCGCTTGCCACCGCGCAGCACCGCGGTCACGTCGGCGGACGCTTCGTCGATGCCGTCGTCAACGGTGGCCACGACCTTGCGCCGGAGCGCCACCACGTCGGCCCGGGTGACGATGTCGTCGGCGTACTCGTGCTCGCCGGCGCGGCCGAAGACGAGGCCGGCAGCGCAGCCGTGGTAGACGCTGAACTTGCCTTGCAGCCCGTCGGCGGGCTCCTTCTTGCCGGTGAGTTCGAGCACCAGCGAGTGCACCTTCAGTTCGATGCGCTCGACGTCGTCGGCCTTCACGCCCTGCTCGCGCAGCTGCACGCAGGCGTCGATGCTCGGGTGGATGACGATGCCGCAGGCGAACGGCTTGTAGGTGTTGAACGAGATCTCGAAGCGCTGGCCGAGCTCGTCGCTGGCCTCGTTCCAGGCGCACTTGGTGGAGACCACCTGCGCGAAGCCTCGCGGCGCCTCGAGCGCGCGCGCGCTGGCCGTGAACCCGTTCTTCGCCAGCAGCGCCGAGAGCAGACCCGCCCGCGCCGCGGCGCCCGGATGGAAGGGTTTCGTCATCGTGCCGAACTGCTCGCGCAAGCCCACCGGCTGCGAAGCGGCGATGCCGAGCGCCATCGCCGTCTTCTGCTCGTCGAGTTTCAGCAGCCGCGCGCAAGCCGCCGCGGCGCCGAGCATGCCGGTGGAGCCGGTGATGTGCCAGCCGCGGTCGTAGTGCTCGGGGTAGATCACGTTGCCCATGCGGCAGGCGACGTCGATGCCGAGCACCAGCGCATCGACGAGCGCGCGGCCGGAGATGCCCAGGTGCTCGGCCAGCGCCAGCGCCGCCGAGGCCACCGGCCCGGCCGGGTGGATGATCGTCTTCAGGTGCGTGTCGTCGAAGTCGAACGTGTGCGAGCTGATGCCGTTCAGCAGCGCCGCGCCGGCCATGTCCACGCGCTCGCGGCGGCCGAGCACGGTGGCCTGTGGCGCCGGCTCGAGCATCTGCACCGCCGCCAGCGCGGCGCGCATCGCCTCGTGCGTGGCCGCACCGACGGCGCAGCCGGCCCAGTTGAGGAAGGTGCGGTGCGCTTCGTGCTCGACCGCGTCGCTCCAGCCGCGTGAAGGGTGCGTGGCGACGAAGCGCGCGAGCGTGCGCGTGACGGGCGGGGCGTTCAGGTCGGCGGCGACCTGGGTGTTGCGGGCCATCTGGTGCTCTCTCGAGGTCTATCGCAGGTCTATCGCGGGTCGGTGCGCCGGCCGGTTCGCCGGTCATTCGTCGACCTGGATCTTTCGTTCCTTCGCCAGCGCCGTCCAGCGCACCACCTCGGCGGCGATGTACTTGCCGAAGGCATCGGCGGCCATCGGCATCGGCTCGACGGCTTCGCTGGCCAGGCGCTCGCGCATGTCGGGCGCCGCGAGCGTGGCGTTGAGCGTGTCGTTCAACTGCTTGACGACCGGCGCCGGAATGCCGGCCGGTCCGACGACGCCGTACCACTGCACCGCGTCGAAGCCCTTGAAGCCGGACTCGACCATCGTCGGCGTGTCCTTCAGCACCGCGGCGCGCGCGTTGCCGGTCACGGCCAGCGGCTTCACGCGGCCGGAGCGGATGTGCGGCATCGCCGCGGCCAGCCCCGGGAACATCGCCTGCGTCTGGCCGCCGAGCAGGTCGGTGAAGGCCGGCGCGATGCCGCGGTAAGGCACGTGCAGCATGAAGACGCCGGCCTGCTGCTTGAAGAGCTCCATCACCAGCTGCGTCAGCGAGCCGACGCCGGCCGAGCCGTAGCTCGCCTGGCCCGGGTTCTTCTTCAGGTACTCGACGAAGCCCTCGAGGTCGTGGACCGGCAGCGAGGCGTTGACGACGAGCACGTTCGGCGTGCCGCCGATCATGCCGATCGGCGTGAAGTCGTGGACCGCGTCGTAGGCCAGCTTGCGTGTCGCCGGGCTCGTGCCGTGCGTGGCGACATAACCTTGCATCAGCGTGTAGCCGTCCGGGGCCGCCTTGGCCGTGGTCTGCGCGGCGATCGCGCCGCCGCCGCCGCCGATGTTCTCGACGACGATCGTCTGGCCGAGCTGGCGCGCCCAGCGTTCGCACACCGCGCGCGCGATGAAGTCGCTGCCGCCACCGGCGGCCACCGGCACGATGTAGCGCAGCGGCTTCGTGGGCCACGCCGCGGCCTGCGCGAAGGCGCTGCGGCCGGGCAGTGCGAGCCCGGCGGCACCCGAGGCGGCAGCCATCAGCAGCGCGCGGCGCGAGGCGGCGCGGCGGGAGCGAGAGGAGGTCGGGTTCATCGGTGTCTTCCTTCGGCGATGGTGCGCCGAGCGGTTGCGGCAGCGGGCGCGGGCGCTTGGGCGCGGCCCGCAGCAGCGGCTGTAGGGGCTGCGGGGGCCGCGCCGCCGAGCTGCTCGACGAGGCGCACATGCGAGACCGTCACATGCGCTGCGGCGAGCGACTGCGCCTGCGCGGCGTCGCCGGCAGCGATGGCGGCGACGATGTCGTCGTGCTCGGCGAGCGACGCCTGCATGCCGACATCGCGCGAGAGGTTCTGCAGCCGCGACAGGTGCAGCTGCTGCACGATGCCGCGGTACCCCTGCGCCAAAGCCTGGTTGCCCGCGGCTTCGACCACGGCCCAGTGGAAGGCGAGGTTGGCCGCGTAGTAGCCCTGCACGTCGCGCTTGTGCGCGCGCGCCTTCATCTCGCGCACGTGCGCCTTCAGCCGCTGCACCAGCGCCCGGCGCGTGGCAGCGCCCGCGGTGGCGGCGCGGAAGCCGGCGTGGCCGTCGAGCACGCTGCGCAGCTCGTAGAGGTCGGCCACCTCGCGCGGCTCCAGCCGGCGCACGAAGACGCCGGCGTGCTTGCGCGCCGCGACGAGGCCGGTGCTTTCCAATTCGCGCAGCGCCTCGCGCACGGGCACCCGCGAAACGCGCAGCCGCGCGGCGACATCGGGCTCGTTGATGCGCTGGCCGGGCGCCAGTTCGCCGCGCAGGATAAGCGCCAGCATCTCGTCGCGCACGATCTTGGCCAGCGTCGTCTCGCGCACGCCGGCCAGCAGCGCGGGCGATGCGGAGGCGGTGTCGGCGAGCCAGGGAAGCATGGGAAGGATGGGAGCATCGCCCCCGAAACGTATACGTTATTCTGGTCTGCGGACCCCGACCGTCGATGCGGGATTGTCCTGAGCGCCGTCACCCCGGGGCGGGAACGCCGTTGACCCCCACTATCCCTCTACGAGCGCGCCGGCGTGGCGGGCATGGCCGGCGCCGGGGCGCGCGAGCCCATCGCCTCGGCGATGAAGTCGACGAACGCACGCACGCGCGCGGCCATCTGGTGCCGCTGCGGGTACACGGCGTGGATGTCGGCGTCGGGCGTGGCGTACTGCGGCAGCACGGGCACGAGGCGGCCGCTGGCGAGGTGGCGCGCGATGTCCCACTCGGCGCGCATCAGGATGCCGTGGCCTTCGAGCGCCCAGTGCACGGCGATCTCGCCGTCGTTGGTCGATAACCGTCCGCGCACTTTCACCGCTTCCACCTGCGCGGCGCGGCCGCGCACGGCGGGGCTCGCCAGCCGCCACAGGCCGTAGGCTTCGTCGCCCTGGCGGATGCCGATGCACTGGTGCCGCGCCAGGTCCGCCGGCACCTTCGGCGTGCCGTGCCGGGCCAGGTAGGCAGGCGCCGCGCACAGCAGGCGGCGGTTGGCAGCGAGTCGGCGGGCGATGACGCGCGCGTCGGGCGGCGCGCCGAAGCGGATGCAGACGTCGAAGGCATCGTCGGAAAGCGGCGGCGGATTCACCGACAGCTGCAGCTGCACTTCGACCTCGGGGTGCCGGCGCACGAAGCGCGAGATCACCGGCGCCACGTGGCTGCGCCCGAAGCCGAGCGTCGCGTTGACGCGCAGCAGGCCCTTCGGCGTGCCCTTGGCGGTGCCCAGCATCTGCTCGAGGTCCTCGATGTCGCCGAGGATGCGCCGCGCCTGTGCGAGGTAGGCCTCGCCCTCGGGCGTGAGGCTCATGCGCCGCGTCGTGCGCACGACCAGCGGCACGCCGATGCGCGCCTCCATCTGCGCCAGGTGCTTGCTGACCGCGGCGGTGGTGACGCCCAGTTCGCGGCCCGCGGCACTCAAGCTGCCGGCGGCCGCCAGCGCCGAGAAGAATCCGAGATCGGCCGGCTGCACGTTCTTCTTCGCCACGCGTTGTGCTCCTTCGAGACCGCGCGGTCGATTGTCAACCGGAAGTCAAGAATGGCTTCACCGGCGGGCCGCGCCGGCCCATGCCGCTCTTCCTACAGTGCCGGCATCCCTGACGATGCTCGTGCGCCGATGGCGCGGCGCCCACCCCCGAGGAGACATTCGATGAAGACCTACCGCATCGCGACCATTCCCGGCGACGGCATCGGCAAGGAAGTGGTGCCCGCCGGCCGGCAGGTGCTGGAAGCGCTGGCCGCCTCGGCAAGCGGCTTCCGCTTCGAGTTCGAGGACTTCGGCTGGGGCGGCGACTGGTACCGCGCCCACGGCGTGATGATGCCCGCCGACGGCCTGGACGCACTGCGCGGCAAGGACGCGATCCTCTTCGGCTCGGCCGGCGACCCGCACATCCCCGACCACATCACGCTGTGGGGGCTGCGGCTCGCGATCTGCCAGGGCTTCGACCAGTACGCCAACGTGCGGCCCACCCGCATCCTGCCCGGCATCGATGCGCCGCTGAAGCGCTGCAAGCCCGAAGACCTCAACTGGGTGATCGTGCGCGAGAACTCGGAGGGCGAATACGCCGGTGTCGGCGGCCGCGTGCACCAGGGCCATCCGATCGAGGCCGCCACCGACGTGACGATGATGACGCGCGCCGGTGTCGAGCGCGTGCTGCGCTTCGCCTTCCGCCTTGCTCGGAGCCGCCCGCGCAAGCTGCTGACGGTGGTCACCAAGAGCAACGCGCAGCGCCACGCGATGGTGATGTGGGACGAGATCGCGGTGCAGGTGGCGCGCGAGTTTCCCGATGTCCAGTGGGACAAGGAACTCGTCGACGCGATGACTGCGCGCATGGTCAACCGGCCGGCGAGCCTGGACACGATCGTCGCCACGAACCTGCACGCCGACATCCTCTCCGACCTCGCCGCGGCGCTGGCCGGAAGCCTCGGCATCGCGCCCACCGGCAACATCGACCCCGAGCGCCGCTACCCGAGCATGTTCGAGCCGATCCACGGCTCGGCCTTCGACATCATGGGCAAGGGCCTGGCGAACCCGGTAGGGACGTTCTGGTCGTGCGTGATGCTGCTGGAGCACCTCGGCGAAGCGGAAGCCGCGGCGCGGCTGATGCGCGCCATCGAAGCCGTCACCGCGAACCCGGCGCTGCACACCGGCGACCTCGGCGGCAAGGCGCGCACGGCGGACGTGACGCGGGCGGTGTGCGAGCAGCTCGCTCGGCCTTGAAGTGCGGCGCGCGAGGCGGTTTGAAGGGTGCCGAACTTGCGTTCGCGTCTCGTGAGCCGTGACGTATCGGTTTCGCGGCGAGCGGCTTGGGACTCGAACGTCGTGGCGGCAAAGGGCTGAGCGGGCAGGGCGCGGCGCTTATGTTCGGCGGTTCCTCACTGACGCTCGGAACTGCCCTGCGCTGCTCGAACTCCTGGCCCGCGGCCAACTCGCTTCGCTCACTGCGTTCGCTCCGCTCAGACAGTGGCCGCGAGTCAGGTGTGGATGCGCGCGAGTACGCGCGCGGCCAGGAGTTCTGCGCTGCTCGGCGCCTCTCGTGCGCGCCGCACCCTGCCCGCACAGCCCTTTGCGGCACCGGCGGTGGCGTTCGACGAGAACAGCCCACGTTGCCTGCAAGGCCGCGGGCGCGAGCCCGGCAGGGCGCACTTGCGGCGCTGAGCAGCGCAGGCTTGGGGTCGGCGCGTACTCGCGCGCTTCGTAAACTGACTCGCGGCCACTGTCTGAGCGAAGCGAACGCAGTGAGCGAAGCGAGTTGGCCGCGCGACCCCAAGCCGAGCAGCGCAAGGGAGTCGGGCCCCCAGGGCCCGACCGCCGCAAATAAGCCCCGCCGGGCTCGCGCCCGCGGCCTTGCCCGCGCCGCGTCAACCCGCGTGATAAACCCTCGCCACGAGGCGCGCTCCCCGCAGATGCTTGATATCTAAATAATAGCAACATAAACTATCGCCCCAGAGGCCCGCGCCACGCCGGCGGCGGGCCTCGTTGCGACTTGCGCTGAAGGCGCCGAGAAGGACGGGGCGATGAAGATCGTTTGCATCGGGGGCGGCCCGGCGGGCCTGTATTTCGGGCTTCTGATGAAGCAGCTCGACCCGGCGCACGACATCACCGTCGTCGAGCGCAACCGGCCCTACGACACGTTCGGCTGGGGCGTCGTGTTCTCCGACGCGACGATGGACAACATGCGGCGCTGGGACGCGGCCACCGCCGACGAGATCCAGCAGGCGTTCAACCACTGGGACGACATCGAGCTGCGCTTCAAGGGCCGCGTGATGCGCTCCGGCGGGCACGGCTTCGTCGGCATCGGCCGCAAGCGGCTCTTGAACATCCTGCAGGCGCGCTGCGAGGCCCTGGGAGTCAAGCTCGTCTTCGAGCGCGACGTCGACAGCGACCTGGACTACGCCGACGCCGACCTCATCATCGCCAGCGACGGCATCAACTCGAAGATCCGCACGAATTACGCCGAGGTCTTCGAGCCCGACATCGTCACGCGCCCGAACCGCTACATCTGGCTCGGCACGACGAAGCTCTACGACGCCTTCACGTTCGACTTCCAGCGCACCGAGCACGGCTGGTTCCAGGCCCACATCTACAAGTTCGACGCCACGACGACGACCTTCATCGTCGAATGTCCCGAGCACGTCTGGCTGGCGCATGGGCTGGACAAGGCCGGGCAGGAGGACTCGATCGCCTTCTGCGAGCGGCTCTTCGCCGACAACCTGCAAGGCGCGCGCCTGATGACGAACGCGCGCCACCTGCGGGGCTCGGCGTGGCTCAACTTCCAGCGCGTCGTCTGCGGGCATTGGTGGCTGAAGAACGTGCATGGCAGCCACGTCGTGCTGATGGGCGACGCAGTGCACACGGCGCACTTCGCCATCGGCTCGGGGACCAAGCTCGCGCTCGAAGACGCGATCGAGCTGACGCGGCAGTTCCAGCTGCTCGGCGACACGCCGGCGCACATCCCCGAAGTGCTGGCCGCCTACCAGGAAGCGCGCCGCATCGAGACGCTGCGCATCCAGAACGCGGCGTGGAACGCGATGGAGTGGTTCGAGGTCTGCGGCGCGCGCTACTGCGACCAGCTCGAGCCCGAGCAGTTCATGTACAGCATGCTGACGCGCAGCCAGCGCATCAGCCACGAGAACCTGCGCCTGCGCGACAAGGCCTGGCTCGAGGGCTACGAGCGCTGGTTCGCGGCGAAGTCCGCGCTCGATCGCCCGCCGGCGCTGCCCGCGGTGCCGCCGATGTTCACGCCCTGGCGCGCGCGTTCGCTGGCGCTGAAGAACCGCGTCGTCGTCTCGCCGATGGCGCAGTACTCGTGCGAAGACGGTGTGCCGGGCGAATACCACCTCGTGCACCTGGGTGCGCGGGCGATGGGCGGCGCCGGCCTCGTGATGGCCGAGATGACCTGCACCAGCCCCGACGCGCGCATCACGCCGGGCTGCCCGGGCTTGTGGAACGACGCGCAGGGCGCGGCGTGGAAGCGCATCGTCAGTTGGGTACACGCGAACAGCGACGCGAAGATCGGCATCCAGCTCGGCCATGCCGGTGCGAAAGGCTCGACCAACGCGCCCTGGCAGGGCGATGGCGCCGACCAGCCGCTGGCGCAAGGCAACTGGCCGCTGCTGGCGCCCAGCGCGCTGCCGTACCTCGACGACGGCGCCGTGCCGCGCGCGATGACGCGTGCCGACATGGACCGTGTCACGGCCGACTTCGCTGCCGCGGCGCGCCGCGCCGCTGCCGCCGGCTTCGACTGGATGGAGCTGCACTGCGCGCACGGCTACCTCCTGTCGGCGTTCATCTCGCCGCTGACCAACCGGCGCACCGACGAGTACGGCGGCTCGCTCGCCAACCGCTTGCGCTACCCGCTGGAGGTGTTCACGGCCGTGCGCGAGGCGTGGCCGCAGACGCTTCCGATGTCGGTGCGCATCTCGGCGCACGACTGGGTCGAAGGCGGCATCACGCCGGCCGACGCGGTGGCCATCGCGAAGGCGTTCAAGGCCGCGGGCGCCGACCTCATCGACTGCTCGTCGGGCCAGGTCAGCGCGCACCAGAAGCCCACCTACGGCCGCATGTACCAGACGCCGTTCGCCGACCGCATCCGCCAGGAAGCGGGCATCGCGACGATCGCCGTGGGCGCCATCAGCGAAGCCGACCACGTGAACTCGATCATCGCCGCCGGCCGCGCGGACCTCTGCGCGATCGCGCGGCCGCACCTCGCGAACCCGGCCTGGACGCTGACCGAAGCAGCGAAGATCGGCTTCACCGAGGTGATGTGGCCGAAGCAGTACACCACTGCCAAGAACCAGATGGAAAGCAACTTCGCGCGCGAGAAGGCGCGAGCGGCCGCGGCCGCTGCGCCCGCCGGCGCGGGTGCTGCGCCGGCTGCCGGCATGGCACCACCGGCATGATTGAGAGCCTTCATAGCCTCGTCGTCCTCGGCTTCGTCGTCGATGCGCGAGTTCAAGCTGCTGCGTGGCCTGGACGAGGGGCGCATCGGCCTCGAAGCGCGCGTCGCCGCACTTCCGGCGACCGCTCGGCCATCAAGCTGTGGCTGCGCCTCCTCGCTTGCAGCACGCAGATCGAGCAGGAGATCCGCGCCCGCCTGCGCGGCGCTTCGCGACGACGCTGCCGCGTTTCGACTACCTGGCGCAGCTGAGCCGCCATCCGCAGGAGCTGCGCATGAACGCGCTCGCGCGCTACCTGATGGTGACCGGCGGCAACGTCACCGGCCTCACCGACCAGGCTCGTCGGCGAAGGCCTCGTCGAGCGCCTGCCCGACCCCGAGGACCGGCGCTCGCTGATCGTGCGCCTCACCCATAACCGGCCGTGCGCGCTTCTGCGAGATGGCCGCCGAACACGAGGCCTGGCTCGTCCCGAGCTGCTCGACGGCTTCGACCGCGACGTGAAGGCGAGCCTGTACGCTGCGCTCGGCCAGCTGCGGCTGCACCTGGCAAACAAGCAGGCCAGGCGCGCGAAGGACCGCGGCCGCCTGCACCACCGGTCCCACCGGCCCTGCTGCGCCTTCACCAGCGAAGCGGCGCGCCGGCGAGCGCGGCACAGGAGGAAAGCAACGATGAGCAACGACAACGCAGCCGCGCGTTGCCGGCACGGCGCCGGCCCGGCGCTCGCCGGCCGCTGCGCTGGTTCCCGACGCGCGCCACCTCGAGTGGCCATTCTTCGAAGATCGCCACCGCAAGCTCGCCGCGGCGCGCTGCAGGCATGGGCGAGCGAGCACGTGCCACACGAACACGGCAGCGATGTCGACGGCGAGTGCCGCGCGCTCGTGGCGCGCTCGGCCGTGCCGGCTGGCTCGCGCACGCCGTGGCCGGAAGCGCCGTGGGTGGCGCGGCCGAGGTCATCGACACGCGCTCCATCTGCCTCCTGCGCGAGACGCTCGCCTTCCACTCGAGGCTCGCGGGCTTCTTCGCGATGCAGGGGCTCGGCTCGGGTGCGATCAGCCTCGCGGGCACAGCGGCGCAGAAGCAGCGCTATCTGACTCGCGTTGCCGGGGGCGAGGCGATCGCGGCGTTCGCGCTCTCGGAGCCCGATGCCGGCTCCGACGTGGCGGCGACAAGTGCGCCGCGCGCGTCGACGGCGACCACTACGTCCTCGACGGCGAGAAGACGTGGATCTCCAACGGCGGCATCGCCGGTTTCTACGTCGTCTTCGCGCGCGATGCGAGCCTGTTGCCGCCGGGGCAGAGCCTGGCCGAAGCGCGCGGCGCGCGCGGCATCTCCGCCTTCATCGTCGACGCCACGGCGCCGGGGTTCGAGGTGGCCGAGCGCATCGAGGTCATCGCGCCGCATCCGCTGGCGACGCTGCGCTTCACGAACTGCCGCGTGCCGGCCGCCCAGCGCCTGGGCGAGGCGGGCGAGGGCTTCAAGATCGCCATGCGCACGCTCGACGTCTTCCGCACGTCGGTGGCCGCGGCGGCGCTCGGCTTCGCGCGCCGGGCGCTGGCCGAAGCGCTGGCGCGCGCCACTTCGCGGCGCATGTTCGCCGGCGTGCTGGCCGACTTCCAGCTCACGCAGGCCAAGCTCGCGCAGATGGCGACGACGATCGACAGCGCGGCGCTCTTGACCTACCGCGCCGCCTGGCAGCGCGACCAGGGCCGCGGCGTCACACGTGAAGCGGCGATGGCGAAGATGGTGGCCACCGAGGGCGCGCAGCAGGTCATCGACGCGGCGGTGCAGATGTTCGGGGGCCTCGGCGTCGTCAGCGAGATGGCGGTGGAGCGGCTGTACCGCGAGATCCGCGCCTTGCGCATCTACGAAGGCGCCACCGAGGTGCAGCAGCTCATCATCGCGCGCGAACTGCTGCGCGACGTGGGCGCGGCGGCGAAGTAGCGCGGCGCGCGCGAGGAAAGTCGAACATGGCAACGATGCACGAGGCCCTGCTCCCCGAAGGCTGGCCGCGGCCGAAGGGCTACGCCAACGGCGTCTCGGCGCGCGGGCGCCACGTGTTCGTCGCCGGCATGATCGGCTGGGACGCGAACGAGCGCTTCGAATCCGACGACTTCGGCGCGCAGGCGCGGCAGGCGCTGCAAAATGCGCTCGCCGTCCTCGCCGCCGGCGGCGCGGGGCCGCGGCACATCACCCGCATGACCTGGTACGTCACCGACAAGCGCGAGTACTTCGCCGCGTTGCCGCAGGTGGGCAAGGCGTTCCGCGAGCTGATCGGCCACTACGACATCGCGATGGCCGCGGTGCAGGTGGGGGCGCTGATGGAAGACCGCGCCAAGGTCGAGATCGAGGTGACCGCCGTCGTGCCCGATTGACCGCGATCGGCCCGGATTGATCCGGTTCATGGCGCCGGGTCGCCTGCGGCGGCGACGATTCGCGCCTTCCTTCGAGAGCAGCTTCAGGAGCCTGTCCGCATCATGGCCAACGCCAACCCCAAAGCCGTCAAAGCCACCTTCGACTGGGCCGACCCGTTGCGCCTGGACGGCCAGCTTTCCGACGACGAACGCGCCGTGCGCGACGCCGCGCACGCCTATTGCCAGGACAAGCTGCTGCCGCGCGTGCAGGAAGCGTTCCGGCACGAGAAGACCGACCCGTCGATCTTCCGCGAGATGGGCGAACTCGGCCTGCTCGGGCCGACGATCCCCGAGGCCTACGGCGGCGCCGGCCTCAACTACGTGAGCTACGGCCTCATCGCGCGCGAGGTCGAGCGCGTCGACTCGGGCTACCGCTCGATGATGAGCGTGCAGAGCTCGCTGGTGATGGTGCCGATCAACGAGTTCGGCACCGAGGCCGTGAAGCGCAAGTACCTGCCCAAGCTGGCGCGCGGCGAGTGGATCGGCTGCTTCGGACTTACCGAGCCCAATCACGGCAGCGACCCCGGCAGCATGGTGACGCGGGCGCGCAAGGTGGCCGGCGGCTACAGCCTCTCGGGCGCGAAGATGTGGATCAGCAACTCGCCGATCGCCGACGTGTTCGTCGTCTGGGCCAAGGACGACGAAGGCGCGATCCGCGGCTTCGTGCTCGACAAGGGCGCCAAGGGCCTGAGCGCCCCGGCCATCCACGGCAAGGTGGGCCTGCGCGCCAGCATCACCGGCGAGGTGGTGATGGACGGCGTCTTCTGCCCCGAGGAGAACGCCTTCCCCGAAGTGCGCGGCCTGAAGGGCCCCTTCACGTGCCTCAACAGCGCCCGCTACGGCATCGCCTGGGGCGCGCTCGGCGCGGCCGAGGACTGCTACCTGCGCGCGCGCCAGTACGTGCTCGACCGCAAGCAGTTCGGCCGCCCGCTGGCCGCCAACCAGCTCGTGCAGAAGAAGCTCGCCGACATGGTCAGCGAGATCGCGCTCGGACTGCAAGGCTGCCTGCGCCTGGGCCGCATGAAGGACGAAGGCAACGCGGCGCCGGAAGTGACGAGCATCATGAAGCGCAACAGTTGCGGCAAGGCGCTCGACATTGCCCGCGTGGCGCGCGACATGATGGGCGGCAACGGCATCAGCGACGAGTTCGGTGTCGCCCGCCACCTGGTGAACCTGGAAGTCGTGAACACCTACGAAGGCACGCACGACATCCACGCGCTGATCCTCGGCCGGGCGATCACCGGCCTGGCCGCGTTCAACAACTGAGTGCACGGCCGGCGCTCGCGGCGCCGGCCTGCTGCTGGAGGGCCGGGCGTACCCGGCAGCGGTGCGCTACGCCGGGTGCGGGCCCGCCTCGGCAGCTGCGCCATCGGCTCCCGGCGGTGGCGTCAACGGGCGGATGTTCTGCGCCGAGTCGCCCTTGGGCCCCTGCACGAGGTCGTAGGTGACGCGGCTGCCTTGGCGCAGCGTGCGGAAGCCGTCCATCTGCACCGCGGAGAAGTGCGCGAAGACGTCGCTGCCACCTCCCTCGGGCTCGATGAAGCCGAACCCCTTGGCGTCGCTGAACCATTTCACGATGCCTGTTGTCATGCGGGCCTCCGCGCCAGCCGTGGCGGAAAAATTCTCGACCCGCGCCTTTCGCGCTGTCAATCGCCGGCGGGCGGGCGGCCGCCGGCATGTCCGCCGGGCAGCGGGCTTGCCCCGGAACCAGCGCCGGTGGCGCTGGTCAGAACGCTGCGGTCGAACCGCCGCGTCATAGCCGGAAAGAGGGCCATTTCGGGCCCCTGCAAGCCGGAACCATCTCGATAGAATGAATCATGCCCGAGGAAAAACCGCCGTCCGGACCGCGCCTGCCCACAGGCCGGCCGGACCCGACGCGCCCCGGTGGCGCCGGGGGTGGCGATGCCGGGCAGGGCACCGTGGTGGCCGAGCGCCGCGTGGCGCGCACCAAGCCGCCTTCGCTGTACCAGGTGGTGATGCTGAACGACGACTACACGCCGATGGAGTTCGTCGTCATGGTGCTGCAGCAGTATTTCCAGCGTGACCTGGAGACGGCGACCCAGATCATGCTCAAGATCCACCACGAAGGGCGTGGGGTGTGCGGCGTCTATCCGAAGGACATCGCCGCGACGAAAGTCGAACTGGTGCTCACCGCGGCGCGTCGCGACGGACACCCGCTTCAGTGCATTATGGAGGCCGCATGATCGCGCAAGAGCTCGAGGTCAGTCTGCACATGGCGTTCGTCGAGGCACGCCAGCAGCGCCACGAATTCATCACCGTCGAGCACCTGCTGATGGCACTGCTGGACAACCCGAGCGCCGCCGACGTGCTGCGCGCCTGCGCCGCCAACATCGACGACCTGCGCAGGAGCCTGGCCACCTTCATCAAGGAGAACACGCCCACGGTGGGCGGCTCCGAAGAGGTCGACACGCAGCCCACGCTCGGCTTCCAGCGCGTGATCCAGCGCGCCATCATGCATGTGCAGAGCACCGGCAACGGCAAGAAGGAAGTGACCGGCGCCAACGTGCTGGTGGCGATCTTCGGCGAGAAGGATTCGCACGCCGTGTACTACCTGCACCAGCAGGGCGTGACGCGCCTGGACGTGGTGAACTACATCGCCCACGGCATCAAGAAGAGCGACCCGCCCGAGCCGGCGAAGAACAACGAGAACCCCAGCGGCGGCGAAGGCGAGAAGGAAGAGCCGGGCGAGTCGAAGGGCTCGCCGCTGGACCAGTTCACGCAGAACCTCAACCAGCTCGCCAAGGAAGGCAAGATCGACCCGCTGATCGGCCGCGAGCACGAGGTCGAGCGCGTGATCCAGGTGCTGTGCCGCCGGCGCAAGAACAACCCGCTGCTGGTGGGCGAGGCCGGCGTCGGCAAGACCGCGATCGCCGAAGGCCTGGCCTGGCGCATCACCGAGAAGGACGTGCCCGAGGTGCTGGCCGAGAGCGTGGTGTACGCGCTCGACATGGGCGCGCTGCTCGCCGGCACCAAGTACCGCGGCGACTTCGAGCAGCGCCTGAAGGGCGTGCTGAAGCAGCTGAAGGACCAGCCGCACGCGATCCTCTTCATCGACGAGATCCACACGCTCATCGGCGCCGGCGCCGCCAGCGGCGGCACGCTCGACGCGAGCAACCTGCTCAAGCCCGCGCTCGGCAGCGGCCAGCTGAAGTGCATCGGTGCGACGACGTTCACCGAGTACCGCGGCATCTTCGAGAAGGACGCGGCGTTGTCGCGGCGCTTCCAGAAGGTCGACGTGATCGAGCCTTCGGTGGAGCAGACGGTGGAGATCCTGAAGGGCCTGAAGACGCGCTTCGAGGACCACCATCAGGTGAAGTACGCGGTCGGCGCGCTGCAGGCCGCGGCCGAGCTGGCGGCCAAGTACATCAACGACCGCCACCTGCCCGACAAGGCGATCGACGTCATCGACGAGGCGGGCGCGGCGCAGCGCATCCTGCCGCAGACCAAGCGCAAGAAGACCATCACGCGCAGCGAGGTCGAGGAGATCGTCGCCAAGATCGCGCGCATCCCGCCGGCTTCTGTTTCCAGCGACGACCGCGACAAGCTGAAGACGCTCGAACGCGACCTGAAGAGCGTGGTGTTCGGGCAGGACCCGGCCATCGAGGCGCTTTCGGCCGCCATCAAGATGGCCCGCTCGGGCCTCGGCAAGCCCGAGAAGCCGATCGGCAGCTTCCTCTTCAGCGGCCCCACCGGCGTCGGCAAGACCGAGGTGGCCAAGCAGCTCGCCTACATCCTCGGCATCGACCTCATCCGCTTCGACATGAGCGAGTACATGGAGCGCCACGCGGTGAGCCGCCTGATCGGCGCGCCGCCGGGCTACGTCGGCTTCGACCAGGGCGGCCTGCTGACCGAGGCGATCAGCAAGAAGCCGCACGCGGTGCTGCTGCTCGACGAGATCGAGAAGGCGCACCCGGACGTCTTCAACGTGCTGCTGCAGGTGATGGACCACGGCACGCTGACCGACAACAACGGGCGCAAGGCCGACTTCCGCAACGTGATCATCATCATGACCACGAACGCGGGCGCCGAGACGATGAACAAGGCGACCATCGGCTTCACGAACAAGCGCGAGCAGGGCGACGAGATGGCCGACATCAAGCGGCTGTTCACGCCCGAGTTCCGCAACCGGCTCGACGCGACGGTGAGCTTCAAGGCGCTGGACGAGGAGATCATCCTGCGCGTGGTCGACAAGTTCCTGCTGCAGCTCGAAGGCCAGCTCGCCGAGAAGAAGGTCGAGGTCACCTTCACCGACAACCTGCGCAGGCACCTGGCGAAGAAGGGCTTCGACCCGCTGATGGGCGCGCGGCCGATGCAGCGCCTCATCCAGGACATGATCCGGCGCGCGCTCGCCGACGAACTTCTCTTCGGCCGCCTGGTCGACGGTGGCCGCCTCACGGTGGACATCGACGACAAGGAAGCGGTGACGCTGGACATCCAGCCACCGCGCAAGAGCGACAAGCCGAAGACGGAAGCGACGCCGGCCTGAGGGGCCGCGCTCAGCGGCTCGCGTCAGCAGGCGGCGCGAACGCCCGCGGGTCCTGCTGGTAGAAGCGCTGCAGCAGCGCGTACAGCGGCTCGTGCTCGGGGCAAGCCCGTGCGGGTGCACGAAGAACGCTTCGCTCGCGACGGCGAAGAACTCGTCGATGCCGCTGGCGGCATACAGGTCGAGCCAGGTGTCTTCGTCGGCGTCGGCGCGGCGCGCGAACGCTTCGAACTCGGGCTCGAGCACCGAGAGCCACTCGCGCCGCGACAGCCCCGGCGGCAACAAAGGCACGCCGTCCGAAAGCCCGTCGGCCAGGTCGAGCACATGCGCGAACTCGTGCACGACGACGTTGTAGCCCGGTGACGTGGCGCGGCCCGCTTCGCGCACGTCGCGCCACGACAGCATCACCGGCCCGCCTTGCACCGCTTCGCCGGCCAGCGTCTCGTCGTACTCGTGCACGAGGCCGTCGTCGTCGTGCACCGCGCGCCGCGCCACGACCTGGTCGGGGTGGACGACGATGCCGACGAAGCCGTCGTAGCGCGCCAGGCCCAGCTTCAGCACCGGCAGCACGGCCTGCGCGGCGATGCTGACGACGATGGCGTTCGTCAGGCGCAGGTCGCCCGCGGCGCTGAACTCCTTGCGGTCGAGGAAGAGGCTCGTCAGGCGGCGCAGTTCGCCTTGATCGGGTTCGCTCCGCCAGCGCAGGAACGGAAAGCGCACGAGCGTGCGCTTCCACAAGTCATCGGGAATCGCGCGGCGGCGCAGCGCTGCTTCCTCACGAGAGCGCTGCCACGTGCGCCACAGCGCGTTCAGCATGCGGCGGCGCGGCTCGCGGGCGGACGCCGCGTGAAGCCGCCGGCGTCGAGGCGCAGCACTTCGGCGCGCGAGCCGGTGTCGAGATCCCAATCCGTCAGCACGTGCCGCTCGAAGCCGCCGGGCCACGCTTCGGAGCCCGGGCGATGCGTGTGGCCGTGCACGGCACTTGCCACCCGCGGCGCGCAGCAACGCCGTCGCGGCGGCCACGTCGACGTCGGCGGCCATCTCGCCGTCGAACTGGCGTCGCATGTGGCTCTTCTCGCTCGCCCCGCGGATCTCCCGCGCCACGGCCAGGCGCTCGGCCAGCGGCTTGGCGAGGAAGGCGCGCTGCCAGGCCGCATCGCGCACCTGACGGCGAAAGTCCTGGTAGTCGCGGTCGGCCAGGCACAGGGCGTCACCGTGCGACAGCAGCACCCGCTGTCCGAACGCGAGCAGCAGCGTCGGGTCGGGCAGGGCGTGCGCGTGGCAGGCGGCGAGCAGTTCGGCGCCGATCAGGAAGTCGCGGTTGCCCACCATCACCGCCAGGTGCAGCCGGCGCCCGGCGCGCGCCAGCACGTCGACGCAGCGCGCCGCGAAAGGATCGCTGCGCGCGTCGTCGCCGACCCACAGCTCGAACAGGTCGCCGAGGATGAACACCGCGTCGGCGTCGCTGGCCACGAGGTGCGCGGCAAAGGCGTCGAACGTGCGCGGCGTCGCCTGCGACAAGTGCAGGTCGGAGACGAAGTCGATCGCCCGCCAGGCGGCCGGCGCCGTGAACACGGTGGGTGCCGGCAGCGTCGCGGCCGTGGCAACGGCGAGCGGCGCGCCGGCGGCCATCAGGCCACCTCGGTGGCCCGCTCGATGCGCACGTCCTGCAGCGGCACGTCGTCGTGGTAGCCCTTGCGGCCGGTGGCGACGCCCTCGATCTTGTCGACGACATCGGTGCCTTCGACGACGCGCCCGAACACCGCGTAGCCCCAGCCCTGCGGGTTCTCGCCCCTGTGATCGAGGAAGGTGTTGTCGACGGTGTTGATGAAGAACTGCGCCGTCGCCGAATGCGGGTCGTTCGTGCGCGCCATCGCCAGCGTGTAGCGCTTGTTCTTGAGGCCGTTGTTGGCTTCGTTGCGCACCGGTGCCTGCGTGGGCTTCTGCTTCATGTCCGGCGTGAAGCCGCCGCCTTGCACCATGAAGCCCTTGATGACGCGGTGGAACACCGTGCCGTCGTAGTGCCCGGCGTTGACGTAGGCCAGGAAGTTGGCCGTCGACAAAGGCGCGTGCTCGGCGTCGAGCTCGACGGTCATCGCGCCGGCACTGGTTTCGAGGCGGACTTTCTTTGCTGCGGCTGCCATGTCACTTCTCCAGGCTGGCTTTGTTGATCAGCACCGGCTTGACCGGCACGTTCTGGTGCCCGCCGGCGTTGCCCGTCGGCGTGGCGGCGATCTTGTCGACGACGTTCATGCCCGAGACGACCTTGCCGAACACCGCGTAGCCGTTGCCGTCGCGCGCGTTCGGCTGGTCGAGGAAGGCGTTGTCGACGAGGTTGATGAAGAACTGCGCCGTGGCCGAGTTGGGGTCCATCGTGCGCGCCATCGCCACCGTGCCGCGCGCGTTCGCCAGGCCGTTGCGGCTTTCCAGCGGGATCGGCGACAGCGTCTTCTTCTCGCTCATGTCGGGCTTCATGCCGCCGCCCTGGACCATGAAGCCGGGGATCACGCGGTGGAAGATGGTGCCGTCGTAGTGCCCCGACTTCACGTAGCCGAGGAAGTTGTCGACCGTCTTCGGCGCCTTGGCGCGGTCGAGTTCGAGCACGATGTCGCCTTCGCTGGTGGCCAGGCGCACCTTCTGCGCGAAAGCCGGCGCGGCGGCGAGCGCGAGCGCCACGGCGCCGGTGGTGATGAGCGATCGGATCAAGCGCGTTTCTCCCTGATGAGATGTTGGTCGGCGGGGCGCGATCGGCCGCAGCGGCCGATGCAAGGGCTGGCGAGTCTATTGCAGCGTCGGCGCTGCGCTCGGCTGCAGGCGGCGCTGCCTCGGATCAAGGCGGGGTCTTGCTCGGCGGCGGCGATTCGTCGTAGGCCGTCGCCAGGTGCATGAAGGCGGCATCGACGTAGCCCTCGGCCCACGGCTTGTCGGCACCGAAGCCGAGCGCCTGCCACAAAGCGCCATAGGTCTGCCACAGCAGCGCCGGGTCGTCGCCCGCGGGTGCGATCTGCGCCAGCGTGGCCGGGTCGAGCTGCTCCGCCAGGCGCTGGCAGGTGCTTTCGAACGCGGCGAGGATGCGCTGCGTGTGCTGGCCGAGTTCGCCGTGCGCGCGAACGACCATCGCTTCGCCTTCGCTGCCGGCCGCGAGCAACGCCGCCACCGCTTCCTGCGGGCCCGCGGCGCGACGCAGCGGCGCCGTTGCCGAGCCGGCGAGATCGGCGCTGGCGCGGCTGCCGAGTTCGCGCATCTGGCGCGATTGCAGCGCAAGCTGGTGATGCAGCGCGAACATCGCGACGCGCAGCAATCGCGCGACACGGTGCGCCGCTTCGGCCGGCGGCCGGCCGGCCAGCGCCTCGGGCGCGACGCCCAGGCCCGCGGCCAGTGCGCGCAGCATCTCGCCGGCGGCATCGGGCGCCGCGGCCAACGGCGCCGCAGCCGAAGACGTCGTGTCTTCGAACACCGACGGCGGCCGCTCCGGTCCCCCATCCGGCCCCCCATCAGGACGGACGTTAGGCACCGTGGCGAAGACCGAGCTCTGCGCGTCGGTGGACGTGTCCAGCCAAGGCTTGCTGATGCGCGTGAAGCCCGAGCTCATGTCCAGGCTCGGCGCCGGCCCCAGCGCGTCGGCCTGCTGCCAGTCGGTCCCCACCATCGCCGCGGGGTCGCCGCCGCGAGCCCGCAAGCGCGTGCGCGCGACGGCCGCCGAGGGGGGCGCCGCAGTTGCCGGATCGGTGTCGGTGGCCTGCGACACCTCGACGACGTAGCTGCCGAAGGCGATGCGGTCGCCGTGCCTGAGCACATGGTCGCCGGTGAGGCGCTTGCGCGCGCCGTTGACGAAGGTGCCGTTGGTCGACAGGTCGCGCAGCACAAGCTGGCCGTTGGCCTGCACGATCTCGCAATGGCGCGCCGACAGCGCCAGCTCGCGGTCGGGGATCGGCCAGTCGCACTTGGGGTCGCGGCCGATCACGAAGCGCTGGTGCCGCGGCGACACCTGCGCCAGCGTGCGCACGCCGGCAGCGCGCTCGAGCCCCCGGACCAGCTTCAGCAGCAGCATCGTCTTGCGCGCGCCGCTTCAGCGCGAGGCCGGAACGCCGCCCGCCAGCAACGCGCGCGCGCCTTCGAGGCGGCGCAGCAGTTGCGGCTCCACCGGCCCGCCGGCGACCACCTGCTCCCACGCCTGCACGGCCAGCATCAGGTGCACGAGGCCGAGGTTGGCGCGGGCGACGCGGTACGAAGGGTCGTTGCGCAACGCCGTCTCCAGCGCCTGCCGCGCCGGTTCCAGGCGGCCGGCGCGCACGTGCAGCAGCGCGATGTTGTTGAACGGGTCGGGCAGCTCGGGGTGGTCCTGCGACATGCGCTCGAACCAGGCCAGCGCCTCGGCGTTGCGCTGCAGGTCCATCAACGCCACGCCGTGCAGGAAGCGCAGTTCGGCGTCGATGCTCGAAGCGGTGCCGTTTGCCATGTTCGCTGTACTTGCCGTGCCTGCCGCACCGGCCGCGGCGTTGCCGCCGCCTTCGCGCGCCAGCAGCCGCTCCAGCGCGGCCTGCGCCTGGCCGCGTGCGAGCAGGTCCTGCACCGCGCGCACTTCCTCGCTGCCGGCGGCGCCCGCGGGGCTCGCCGCCGTGGCCGCGAATGCACTCGCCGCCAATGCCAGCACCGCCGCGAACCGGCACGCCTGGCGTAGCGAAGAGCGTTGCACTCGGCGTGGCATACTGGATTTCATTCTATCGACGCCGTCGGGCGCCGCGCCGGTTGGTGCGCTTCGCGCAACGCCGCCGGCCCGTCGCGGCCGCCGTCCGTTGTCCATGGCGCTACGCATCCACAACACGCTCACCCGGCGGGTCGAGCCTTTCTCGCCGCTGCGACCCGGCCACGTGCGCATGTACGTGTGCGGCATCACCGTCTACGACCTGTGCCACCTGGGTCACGCACGCATGATGCTGGCCTTCGACGTGATCTACCGCTGGCTGCTGGCCAGCGGCTGGCGCGTCACCTACGCGCGCAACATCACCGACATCGACGACAAGATCATCAAGCGCGCGCTCGAGCGCCGCGTGGCGATCCGGGCGCTGACCGACGAGATGATCGCCGCGATGCACCGCGACCTCGGCGCGCTGAAGCTGCTCTCGCCCACGCACGAGCCGCGCGCCACCGAGTACGTGCCGCAGATGCTGGCGCTGATCGGCCGCCTCGAGGACAAGGGCCTGGCCTACCGCGCCACCAACGGCGACGTGAACTTCTCGGTGCGCCGCTTTCCCGGCTACGGCAAGCTCTCGGGCAAGAGCATCGACGAGCTGCGCGCCGGCGAGCGCGTCGCCGTGCTCGGCGACAAGGAGGATCCGCTGGACTTCGTGCTGTGGAAGGCCGCCAAGGCCGAGGAGCCGGCCGATGCGAAGTGGCAAAGCCCCTTCGGCACCGGCCGGCCCGGCTGGCACATCGAGTGCTCGGCGATGAGCGGCGCGCTGCTCGGCGAACCGTTCGACATCCACGGCGGCGGCATGGACCTGACGTTCCCGCACCACGAGAACGAGATCGCGCAGAGCGAAGGCGCCAGCGGCGCGCTGTTCGCCAAGACCTGGGTGCACAACGGCTTCCTCAACATCGACGACGAGAAGATGTCCAAGTCGCTGGGCAACTTCTTCACCATCGAGGACGTGCTGAAGAAGTTCGACGGCGAGGCGATCCGCTTCTTCATGCTGCGCACGCACTACCGCAGCCCGTTCAATTTCAGCGACACGCTGCTGGACGAAGCGCGCACGGCGCTGCGCCGGCTCTACACCGCGCTCGACGCGGCGGGTGCGTTTGCCGACCTCGCCGCCATCGACTGGAACGAGCCGCGCGCCGCCGCGTTCCGAAGCGCGATGGACGACGACTTCAACACGCCCGGCGCGCTGGCGGTGCTGTTCGAACTGGCCGCCGACATCAACCGCGGCGAGCGCGCCGCGGCGCCGCTCCTGAAGGCGCTGGGCGGCGTGCTCGGCATCCTCGCCGAGGCGCCGCGCGCGTACCTGCAAGGCGCAGGCCAGGGCGGCGGCGCCGGCGCGCTCGACGAAGCCGCGATCGCGGCGCGCATCGCCGATCGCGCCGCGGCGAAGAAGGCGCGCGACTTCGCGCTCGCCGACCGCATCCGCGACGAACTGGCGGCGCAGGGCATCGTGCTGAAGGATTCGCCCCAGGGAACGACCTGGGTGCGCGCCTGACCATGGCGCAGCGCAAGATGGCGGCCGCGCCGGCACCGGCACCCGCGCCGGCACCGGCCCCGAAGAAGAGCCGAGAGGGCCGCGAGAGCCGCATCAACGGCGCCGCGGCCGCGGCCGTGACGCCGCAGTACTGGGACGACGCCTGCCGCCACCTGACGCGGCGCGACCGCGTGCTCAAGCGCCTGATCCCGAAGTTCGGCGAAGCGCGCCTCGTCAGCCGCGGCGACGCCTTCACGACGCTGGCGCGCTCGATCGTCGGGCAGCAGATCTCGGTGAAGGCGGCGCAATCGGTGTGGGACCGCTTCGCCGGCTGCGTCGGCGGCCCGAGCACGCACCTGGCACCGGGGAAGGTGTGCGCCTTTACGCCGGCGTCGATGCGCGAGGCGGGCCTGTCGGCGCGCAAGTGCGAATACCTGCTCGACCTCGCCGGCCACTTCCAGGAAGGCCGCGTGCACGTGGCCGACTGGGCGGCGATGGACGACGAGGCCATCATCGCCGAGCTGGTGGCCATCCGCGGCATCGGCCGCTGGACGGCGGAGATGTTCCTCATCTTCCACCTGATGCGCCCGGACGTGCTGCCGCTGGACGACCTCGGCCTGCTCAAGGGCATCAGCCTCAACTACTTCAGCGGCGAGCCGGTCTCGCGTGCCGAGGCGCGCGAGGTGAGCGAGGCGTGGGCGCCTTTCCGCTCGGTGGCCACTTGGTATATTTGGCGCAGCCTCGATCCCTTGCCCGTCGAGTACTGATGCTGCTGCCGTTGCCGATGCTGCGCGTGTCGACACTCCGGGCCCACCGATGACCAAACGCCACTTCCTCGAATTCGAGCAGTCGATCGCCGAACTCGAATCCAAGATCGACGAGCTGCGCTACGTGCAGAACGAGTCGGCGGTGGACATCTCCGAGGAGATCGAGCGGCTGTCGCAGAAGAGCCAGCAGCTCACCAAGGACATCTACTCCAGCCTGACGCCGTGGCAGGTGACGCAGATCGCGCGCCACCCGCAACGGCCGTACACGCTGGACTACGTCGGCCAGATCTTCACCGACTTCCACGAACTGCACGGTGACCGCCACTTCGCCGACGACCTCTCCATCGTCGGCGGCGTGGCGCGCTTCAACGGCAGCGCCTGCATGGTGCTCGGCCACCAGAAAGGGCGCGACACGAAGGAGCGCACGCTGCGCAACTTCGGCATGAGCCGGCCCGAGGGCTACCGCAAGGCGCTACGCCTGATGCAGCTGGCCGAGAAGTTCCGCCTGCCGGTGTTCACGTTCGTCGACACGCCCGGTGCCTACCCCGGCATCGGCGCCGAGGAGCGCGGCCAGAGCGAAGCGATCGGCCGCAACATCTTCGAGATGAGCAAGCTCGAGGTGCCGATCATCACCACCATCATCGGCGAGGGCGGCTCGGGCGGGGCGCTGGCCATCAGCGTCGCCGACCAGGTGCTGATGCTGCAGTTCGCGGTGTACTCGGTGATCTCGCCCGAAGGCTGCGCGTCCATTCTCTGGAAGACGGCCGAGCGCGCCAACGACGCGGCCGAGGCGCTGGGCATCACCGCGCACCGCCTGAAGGCGCTGGGCGTCATCGACAAGATCGTCAACGAGCCCGTGGGCGGCGCGCACCGCGACATGCCGTGGATGGCCGCGCAGCTCAAGCGCGGCCTGGCCGACGCGCTGCGCCAGGTGGCCGACCTCAAGCCCAAGGACCTGCTGCAGCGCCGCTACGACCGGCTGCGCGCCTACGGGCGTTTCGCCGACAGCACCGAACGCTGATCGAGCCGGCGACACGGCTCGCAGGTCCCACGTGAACCGCACCGTCGCTGTCGCTGCCAGCGGCGGCCGCGATTCGACGGCGTTGCTGCATGCCACGGCACGGCAGGCGCAGCCGCTCGGCATCGACGTCATCGCGCTGCACGTGCACCACGGCCTGATGCCCGAGGCCGATGCCTGGGCCGAGCAGGTGCGCAGCCAGGCGCGCCGCCTGCGCGTGGCCTTCGCGTGCGAGCGCCTCGAAGGCCAGCCGGCGCGCGGCGACAGCGTCGAAGCGTGGGCTCGGCGCGAGCGCTATGCGGCACTGGCGGCCATGGCGCGCGCTTCAGGCTGCGGCCTCGTGCTGCTGGCGCAGCACCGGCGCGACCAGGCCGAGACGTTCCTGATCCAGGCGCTGCGCGGCGGCGGCGCGGCCGGGCTCGCGGCAATGCCGAAGGTCGTCGAACGCGAAGGCATCACGTGGGCGCGGCCGTGGCTCGGCTGCCCGCGCGAAGCGATCGACGCCTACCTGCGCCGGCACCGGTTGCGCGCTGCCGAGGACCCGAGCAACGCCGACCGGCGCTTCGCGCGCGGTCGGCTGCGTGCGCTGTGGCCGGCGCTGCACGCCGCGTTCCCCGATGCCGAGCCGACGCTGGCGCGCGCCGCGCAACGCGCCGCTGACGATGCGGCGTTGGTGGCCGAAGTGGCCGCAGCGGACCTGGCGGCGCTGGATTGCGCGGGTGCGGCGATGCCGGTGCCGGCGTGGCTGGGCTTGTCGCAGCCGCGCCGCGTCGCCGTGCTGCGCCTGTGGCTCGGCAGCGTGATGCCGCCGCCCGTGCCCGAGACGCTGGTGCGCCGGCTGATGGACGAACTGCCGGGCCACTCGGACGGTCGGCACGGGCGCTGGCATGCGGGGCAGGGCGACCTCGTGCTCAAGCGCGGCCTGCTCGCCATCGCCGCTGCGGCGCCTCGCCGGAGCGCGGCCGGTGCGGCCAGCACAGCCCGCGCGGCCGGCCGCCCCTAAAATCGCCGGTTTGCGCGCTGCGAGCCAGCGTGCTCCCACATCCCGACGCGGCGAGTCCGCTCCGACCCGCAACCACCAGCGCAATGGCCCTCATCGTTCACAAGTACGGCGGCACCTCGATGGGTTCCACCGAACGCATCCGCAGCGTCGCGCAGCGCGTCGCCAAGTGGGTGCGTGCCGGCCACCAGATGGTGGTGGTGCCCTCGGCGATGAGCGGCGAGACGAACCGCCTGCTCGGCCTCGCGAAAGAGCTGATGCCCAACGCGAGCACGCCCGAGGCGATGCGCGAGTTGGACGCCATTGCCGCCACCGGCGAGCAGGTGTCGGTGGGCCTGCTGGCACTGGCGCTGCAGGCGCAAGGCGTGCCGGCGGTCAGCTACGGCGGCTGGCAGGTGCCGATCGAGACCGACTCGGCGTTCACGAAGGCGCGCATCGCGCGCATCGACGACCAGCGCGTGCGCGCCGACCTCGAGCGCGGCCGCGTCGTCATCATCACCGGCTTCCAGGGACTGGACAGCGAAGGCAACGTCACCACGCTCGGCCGCGGCGGCAGCGACACCTCGGCGGTGGCGGTGGCCGCGGCGCTGAAGGCCGCCGAGTGCCTGATCTACACCGACGTCGACGGCGTCTACACCACCGACCCGCGCATCGTGCCCGAGGCACGAAGGCTCACGACCATCAGCTTCGAGGAGATGCTGGAGATGGCGAGCCTGGGCAGCAAGGTGCTGCAGATCCGCTCGGTGGAGTTCGCCGGCAAGTACCGCGTGCCCACGCGCGTGCTGTCGAGCTTCACGCCGCCGGACATCCCCATCGAGGAAGAAGCCGCTTCGGGCACGCTCATCACTTTCGAGGAAGACGAGAAGATGGAACAAGCCGTCGTGGCCGGCATCGCGTTCAACCGCGACGAGGCGAAGATCAGCGTCATCGGCGTGCCCGACCGGCCCGGCATCGCCTACGCGCTGCTGGGCCCCGTGGCCGAGGCCAACGTCGATGTCGACGTGATCATCCAGAACGTCAGCCACGACGGCCGCACCGATTTCAGCTTCACCGTGCACCGCAACGACTACCAGCGCACGATGGAGCTGCTGAAGACGAAGATCCTGCCGGCCGTGGGCGCCAGCAACGTCGTCGGCGATGCGCGCATCTGCAAGGTCAGCATCGTCGGCATCGGCATGAAGAGCCACGCCGGCATCGCCGCGAAGATGTTCCAGACGCTCTCGTCCGAGGGCATCAACATCCAGATGATCACGACGAGCGAGATCAAGACCAGCGTCGTCATCGACGAGAAGTACATGGAGCTCGCGGTGCGCGCGCTGCACAAGGCCTTCGGGCTCGAAGGGCCGGCGGCGGCCGCTGCCGCGGGCTAGAATCGCGCCCACTTCGCCGGAGACGTGACCGAGTGGCCGAAGGTGCTCCCCTGCTAAGGGAGTATGCGGGCAAAACCTGCATCGAGGGTTCGAATCCCTCCGTCTCCGCCAGCGCGAACACCCATCGCTGCTGAGCGCTTGCGCTCGCAGCGGAGATTCAAAGCAACAGGAACGCCGCCGCGGCCACCGCGGTCGGGCCCAGTGCACCGAGCGCGAGCGCGCCGGCACCCACGGCACCGTCGGCGAAGCCCGAGCGCAGCAGCGCCAGCCCGGCCGGGTTCGGCGCATTGGCGATGACGGTGAGGCCGCCGCCGGCCACCGCACCGGCGACGAGCGCGACCTTCGCTTCGCCGGCCAGGCTGGCGATCTGTGCGCCGAGGTAGGTGAGCGCCGCGTTGTCGGTGAAGGCCGTGAGCGCCAGAGCGCCGAAGAAGAGCGCGCCCGGTTCGAGGCCGGCGACGATCGGTTCGAGCCACCAGCGTTGCAGCCCGCCCAGCACCACGAGGCCGGCGAGGAAGAACGCGACCAGCAGCGCCTCGCGGACGAGCAGCGGATCCTGGTGCCGTTCGTAGGCGCGCGCGATGCCGAGGAAGAGCAGGAACAGCGCGACGAAGGCGACCGCATGGTGCGCGAGCAGCACCACGGCGGCCAGCAGCGCGAGGTGCACGGCGACCAGCGGCCACGGCACGGGCGGCCGCGGCGGCGGCTCGTCAGGCGTGGTCTCGTCGCTGCTGCCGCGCCGACGCCGTCCTCGCCGAGATGCTTGCGCAGCACGAACACCGCCACCGTCGCGTTGACGACGACCGCCAGCATCGCCTTCCAGCCGAACGTGGCGAGCATGAAAGCGCTGTCCCACTGCCACGCCGACGCCACCATCAGCACCGGCGGCGCCGCGTAGGCGGTGAGCGTGCCGCCGATCGAGACGTTGACGAAGAGCACGCCGAGCGCCAGGTACTTCGGCGGCTCGGGCACTTCGGGCCGGAAGACGATCGGCGCCAGCATCAGCGCCGCGATCGTCATCGCCGCCGGCTCCGTCACCAGCGACCCCAGCAGCGGCACCGCGGCCAGGCCGAGCCAGGCGGTGCCCAGGTGCCGCGGCACGGGCATCCAGCGCAGCGCCAGGTCGAGCGCCGCACGCACCGTCTGCAGCACCGGCCGCGAGCCGGCGACGACCATGACGACGAAGACGAAGAGCGGCTCGGTGTAGTCGCGTGAACCCGCGTAGGCCAACGCCGGCTCGGCGCCGGCGAAGAACGCCATCGCCGCGACGAGCACGATGGCCCAGAAGCCGAAGGCCACCTCCACCTCGCCGAGCAGGTGCCAAAGCCCCGCATGTCGCGGCAGGCGTTGCGCCAGGCGCTCGAACTGCGTGGCGGCGAAGGTGTGCAGCAAGGCGGCCGCGAACAGCGCGGCAGCGAGCGAGTCGAGGGGTTGCACGGGCATTGCAGCTTTCGGATGAGGTCAGCCCGCGTGGCGGCCCGACCGACGCGTCAACCTGCTGTGCTGCGACGGCACGGCACCCGCGCCGAGTCTAGAACAGGCATCGGACGGGGAGCGCCGCCAGCGGGGTCTTGCCGCGCGCCCCTACACTCCCGCGCCTCGAAGCGCGGGCTGCCCGCGAACGCGGATGGCCTTGTCGAGATGCGAGCCGCTCGTTCGTCGTGCAGGGAGCCGCGGCGGGAGGATGCAGCAGGAGGAGCGGGCCTTGCCCGCGTCGCCTCTCGCGTCGCTCCCTCGTCGCCTTCCTGCGTTCTCGTGCCACCAAGACCAACACCCAGCACACCTCCATGAAGAACGTCACCCGGCCGGCCGGCCAGCCCATGGAACCTTCGCGCTGCCCGCTGCCGCCGCGCGAGCGCGGCTGCCGTTGGCCGCGTTGGTGCTGCCTGCGCTGCTGCTCGCCGCCTGCGGCGACAAGCGGCCCGCGGGAGGCCGGGCGGCCCCGGTGGCCGGGCGGCGGCGCGATGCCGCCGATGCCGGTGACCGTGCGCACCGTGCAGCAGCAGGCGGTGCCCATCACCGTGGAAGCCGTCGGCCAGGCCGAGGGCGCCAAGGAAGTGGAAGTGCGCGCGCGCGTGGGCGGCATCCTGCAGCGCCAGCAATACCGCGAAGGCGAGCCGGTGCGCGCCGGCTCGCCGATGTTCACGATCGACCGCGCGCCGTTCGAGATCGCGCTGGCACAGGCGCGTGCCGGCCTGGCGCAGGAACAAGCCAAGGCCGACCAGGCACGGCGCGAGGCCGCGCGCCTGAAGCCGCTGGCCGACATGCAGGCCGTCTCGCGCCGCGAAGCCGACGACGCTGCGAGCGCGCTCGCGCTCGCCGAAGCCGCGGTGCAGGCGCAGCAGGCGCGCGTGCGCGAAGCGGAGCTGAACCTGTCGTACACGGTGGTGACGGCGCCGATCTCGGGCATCGCCACGCGCGCCGAGAAGAGCGAAGGCAGCCTCGTCAGCGCCGCCGACGGGCTGCTCGCGCGCATCATGCAGACCGACCCGATCTGGGTGCGCTTCTCGCTCAGCGAAACCGAGTACGCGCCGCTGAAGGGCCAGCGCAGCGCGCCGGTGCGCCTGCTGTCGCAGGACGGCCGCCCGCTCGGCCCGCCGGGCAAGCTCAACTACGCCGGGCCGACGGTCGATGCGCGCCTGGGCACCGTGGGCCTGCGCGCCGAGTTCCCGAACCCCGGCGTCGCCATCCTCCCCGGCCAGTTCGTGCGCACGCAGGTGCAGCTGGGCACCGAGCGCGGCTGGCTCGTGCCGCAGGCTGCCGTGCAGTCCGGCGACCAGGGCAAGTTCGTGTGGGTCGCGCGCGAAGGCAAGGCGGCGCCGGCGCCGGTGGAAGTGGGCGGCTGGGTCGGCCCCGACTGGGTCGTGCGCAAGGGGCTGCAGGACGGCGACGCGGTGATCACCGACAACCTGATCAAGCTGCGCCCCGGCGCGCCCGTGCAGCCGAAGGCGGCCGCGCAGGCGGCCGGCGGTGGTGCGTCGGGACCAGCACCGGGGGCGCCTGGCGCCGCGAGCACGAACGCCGCTGCGGGCACGGCTTCGGGTGCAGCGCCGACCGCGCGGCCCGCGGCGCCGGCCTCGGCTCCGGCTTCACGCTGAAGACGCGGAAGGGTCCGCCGCATGGATTCCCGCTTCTTCATCGAGCGGCCGGTGTTCGCGGCCGTGATGTCGATCGTCGTCGTGCTCGCCGGCCTGGTGGCGCTGCGCATCCTGCCGATCGCGCAGTACCCCGAGATCGCGCCGCCGACGGTGACGATCACCGCCACCTACCCCGGCGCCTCGGCCGAGACGCTGGCCACCACGGTGGCAGCGCCGATCGAGGAGCAGCTCTCGGGCATCGAGAACCTGCTGTACTTCCAGAGCAGCAGCAGCTCCAACGGCCAGACGTCGATCACCGCCACCTTCGACGTCGGCACCGACATCGACAAGGCCACCTTCAACGTCAACAACCGCGTGCAGCTGGCCACGCCGCGCCTGCCCGACGAGGTGCGCCGCAACGGTGTCGTCGTCGCCAAGCGCTCACTGAACTTCCTGCTCGTCGTCGCGCTCACCTCGCCCAAGGGCACGTTCGACCAGCTCTTCCTGAGCAACTACGCGACGCAGAACGTGCTCGACGAGATCAAGCGCGTGCCCGGTGTCGGCGACGTCATCATCTTCGGCGCCCGCGACTACTCGATGCGGCTGTGGCTGCACCCCGACAAGATGGCGCGCCTCGGGGTCACCACCGGCGACATCGCGGCGGCGGTGAACGCGCAGAACGCGCAGTTCGCCGCCGGCAAGATCGGCGCCGACCCGGCACCCAAGGGCCAGCAGCTCGTCTACACCGTCACCGCGCGCGGCCGCCTGGTGGACCCCGAGCAGTTCGGCGACATCGTCATCCGCGCCGGCGCCACGCCTGCTGCCGCTGCTGCCGCCGCTGGCACTGCTGCGGTTGCCGGCAGCACCGGCACCGCCGATGTCCGCCCCGGCGCCGCCGGCACGCTGCGCCTGCGCGACGTGGCCCGCATCGAACTGGGCGCCCAGAGCTACGACGCCAGCAACAGCGCCAACGGCAAGCCGGCGATCGCGCTGGCGGTGTTCCTTGCCTCGGGCGCCAACGCGCTCGATGTGGGCGACGGCGTCAAGAAGCGCATCGCCGAGCTCAAGCGCGAGCGCTTCCCTGCCGACGTCGACGTGCTCGTCCCTTACGACACGACGCGCTTCGTCTCGGCGTCGATCAAGGAGGTCACCACCACCGTCGTCGAGGCGGCGGTCATCGTGCTGCTGGTCGTGTTCGTCTTCCTGCAGACCTGGCGTGCGACGCTGATCCCGATGCTCGCCGTGCCGGTGAGCCTGATCGGCACCTTCGCCGGGCTGTGGCTGGCGGGCTTCTCGATCAACACGCTGACGCTGTTCGCGATGGTGCTGGCCATCGGCATCGTCGTCGACGACGCCATCGTCGTGCTCGAGAACGTCGAGCGCCTGATCCGCGAGGAGCACATGGCGCCGATGGCCGCGGCCATCGAGGCGATGCGCGAGGTCTCGGGCGCGGTGATCGGCATCGTGCTCGTGCTGTGCGCGGTGTTCATCCCGGTGGCCTTCCTCGGCGGCATCGCCGGCACGCTGTACCGGCAGTTCGCGGTGACGGTGACGATCGCGGTCGTCATCTCCGGCGCCGTCGCGCTGACGCTGACGCCGGCGCTGTGCGCGCTCTTGCTCAAGCCCGAGCACGGCGGCTGGAGCGAACGCTTCTTCGCGCCGTTCAACCGCGTCTTCGGCTGGATGACCGGGCGCTTCGTGCGCGGCGTCGATCTCGTCGTGCACCACCGCGTCGTCTCGCTCATCGCCTTCGCGCTGCTGCTGGGCGCGGGGGCGCTGCTGTTCACGCGCGTGCCGGGCAGCTTCGTGCCCAACGAGGACCAGGGCTACATCATCGCCGTGGCCGCGCTGCCCGACGGTGCCACGCTCGAGCGCACCGAGCGCAGCACCGAGCAGATCCGGCAGATGATGAGCGGCAACACGGCGGTGGAGAACATCTTCATCGTCAACGGCTTCGACCTCATCGGCGGCGGCACGAAGCCGAACTCGGCGACGATGTTCCTGCCGATGAAGCCGTGGCACGAGCGCCAGCAGAGTTCGCAGGCGCTGGCCGCCGAGTTCAGCGGCAAGGGCTTCGCGCTCGCCGACGGCATCGCCTTCGCGTTCAACCCGCCGCCCATCCTCGGCCTCGGGCAGGCCGGCGGCTTCGAGCTCTACGTGCAGGGGCGCGCCTCGCCCGACACCGCCGCGCTGGCGCAGGTGACGAACGACTTCATCACCGCGTTGCGGGCGCGGCCGGAACTCGAAGGGCTCAACACCTTCTTCCGCCCCACCGTGCCGCAGCTGCGCGTGGAAGTCGACCGCGAGAAGGCGCTGGCGCTGGGCGTCAGCACGACCGACGTCTTCTCGGCCCTGCAGGCGCAGATGGGGTCGCTGTACGTCAACGACTTCAACAAGGCCGGCCGCACCTACCGCGTGACGATGCAGGCCGATGCCGCCTACCGCAGCCGCCCCGAGGACATCGGCGCCATCCACGTGCGCAGCGCCAGCACGGGTCAGATGGTGCCGCTGAAGGCGCTGATCCGCGTCAGCACGCTGATCGGCCCGGAACAGATCGAGCGCTACAACAGCTACGTCGCGGCCAAGATCCTCGGCAGCACGAAGGCCGGCTTCAGCTCCGGCGAAGGCATCGCCGCCGTGGAAGCGGTGGCGCGCCAGGTGCTGCCGCCGGGCTACAGCTTCGAGTGGACGGCGCAGGCGTTCCAGGAGAAGCGCACCGGCAGCGCCTCGGTGTTCGCGTTCGGCTTCGCGATCATCATGGTCTACCTGATCCTCTCGGCGCTGTACGAGCGCTGGGGCGTGCCGCTGGCGGTGGTGCTGGCGGTGCCGTTCGCCGTCACCGGCGCGCTGCTGGCGGTGTTCCTGCGCGGGATGAGCAACGACATCTACTTCCAGATCGGCCTCGTCGTCTTGATCGGCCTGGCGGCGAAGAACGCGATCCTGATCGCCGAGTTCTCGATGCAGGGCATGGAAGCGGGCAAGACAGCGATGCAGGCGGCGCAGGAGGCGGCGCGGCTGCGCTTCCGGCCGATCCTGATGACGTCGCTGGCGTTCGTGATGGGCGTGGTGCCGCTGGTGCTGGCCACCGGCGCCGGCGCCGCGGCGCGGCAGAGCATGGGCACCGGCGTCTTCGGCGGCATGATCGTCGCCACCTTCGTCGCGCCGCTCTTCGTGCCGCTCTTCTTCAGCCTGCTGGCGAGGAAACCGCGGCCGCAGCACACGCACCACCACGGGGGCGAGGAATGAAGCGCGCGATGACGACGCGGCAGCACGCCACCCGCGCGGCCGCGCCGCTGGCGGCTGCCGCTGCCTCCTCGCTGGCGCTGCTGCTCGCGGCCGGCTGCACGACGCTCGGGCCCGATCATCAGCGGCCTGCGGTCGCGCTGCCGCAGAGCTACGGTGAAGCCTCTGCCGCAACGGCAACCTCCGGCACCGCGCCGCTCGCCGCCGACTGGTGGACGCTCTTCGGCGACCGCACGCTCGACGGCCTCGTCGCCAAGGCCTTGGCCGGCAACGGCGACATCGCGCAGGCGGTGGCGCGCGTCGAGCAGGCCGACGCGCTGGTGCGCGAAGCCAGCGGCGCGACGAAGCCGACGTTGAGCGCCGGTGCCAACGCGAGCCGTGCCCGCGTCAGCGCCCGTGCGCGCGGCAACCCCACCGGCGTGGCGATCGAAGGCAACGACTTCCAGGCGTCGCTGTCCACGTCGTTCGAGCTGGACTTGTGGGGCAAGCTCGCGCGCGCCACCGAGGCGGCGCGGGCGCAGCTCCTGGCCAGCCAGGCGGCGCGCGACACGGTTCGCCTGACGGTGGCCGGTGCGGTGGCGCAGGCATGGTTCGCGCTGCGTTCGCTGGACGAGCAGATCGCCGCGCAGCGCCTGACCTTGCGCCTGCGCGAGGACACGGCGCGCGTGATGAGCCAGCGCCTGGCCGGCGGTGCGTCGACGCGGCTGGACGTGGAGCAGGCCGAGACGCAGCGCGCCGATGCCGCGCTGGCGCTGCGCGAGCTGCAGCAGCGGCGCACGCTCGCGCAGTCACAACTGGCGTTGCTCACCGGCGAGCCGGGGCTGGCCGCTGCCGAGGCGCCGCTCGCCGCGCAGGCCGTGCCGCCGCTGCCGCCGCCGGGCTGCCTTCCGAGCTTCTCGAACGCCGCCCCGACGTGCAGCGGGCCGAGCAGCTGCTGGTGGCGGCCAACGCGCAGATCGGCATCGCCAAGGCGGCGATGTACCCCTCGCTCTCGCTCACCGGCGCCTTGGGCTTCGAGAGCACGGAGCTGGCCCATCTGCTCGAAGCGCCGGCGCGCTTCTGGTCGCTCGCGTTCGGCCTCGCGCTGCCCATCTTCGACGGCGGCCGCAACGCGGCGCGCGTGGACGCTGCCGGCGCGCGGCAGCGCAAGCGGTGGCCGCCTACCAGCAGGCGGTGGCCACGGCGTTCAAGGAAGTGGCCGATGCGCTGGCGAGCCTGCGCGCCGCGCGCGAATCGGAAGCCGATGCGCGCGCGCGCAGCGAAGCCGCGGCACGCGTTGAAGCTGGCGCAGGCGCGCTTCGACGCCGGGTTACTCGGGCTCTGGAACGGGCTCGATGCCGAACGCACGGCACGGCCGCGGCGATCGAGGTCGTGCGCAACCGCGAACGCCAGCTCGCCGCGACCGTGGACCTGCTGAAGGCGCTCGGCGGCGGCTGGGCCGGGTTCAAGGAACGCTGAGCCACGAGGAGCGCGCGGGCGCCGGTGCGGCGCGGGGACAATGCCGGGGCAGCATTCAGCCAAGCCCCGCATCGATGGCCAACACCGAGCGCCTGTACAAGATCGAACGCCTGATCCGCGCCCGCGGCGCGGCGAGCTTCCGCACCCTGCTCGAAGAGCTGGAGGTCTCGCCGGCGACGCTGAAGCGCGACCTCGAGTACCTGCGCAGCCGGCTCGGCGCGCCGATCGAATACGACCGCGACACCAACGGCTACCGCATGGGCGCCACGGTCGGTGCCGACGCCGGCCGCAAGCACGAGCTGCCGGGCCTGTGGTTCGACGAGAGCGAGCTGTATTCGCTGCTGATGGCGCATCAGCTCCTCGCCGGGCTCGACGAGGAAGGGCTGCTGGCGCGCCATCTGCAGCCGCTGCTCGAACGCATCCACCAGTTGCTCGGCAGCGGCGACGGCAGCGCCGCCGGCGCGGCGCTGCAGCAGCGCGTGCGCATCGTCAGCGCGTTGAAGCGCCCGGTGCCGAGCCGCTTCTTCCAGCGCGTGGCCGAGGCGCTGTTGCAGCGCCGGCGCCTGCACATGCGCTACCTCACGCGCGGCCGGCGCGAGAGCGGCGAGCGCGACGTCTCGCCGCAGCGCCTGGTGCACTACCGCAGCACCTGGTATCTCGACGCGTGGTGCCACCGCACCGAGGCGCTGCGCCGCTTCGCGCTCGACGCGATCGAAGACGCCGAGGTTCTGGAGCAGAAAGCGCGCGAAGTGCCACCGGCGCAAGTGGCCAAGGCGATGGATGGCGGCTACGGCATCTACGCCGGCGGCGAGCAACGCTGGGCGACGCTGCGCTTCGATCGCACCGCCGCGCTGTGGGCGAGCCGCGAACAGTGGCACTCCGAGCAACAGGGCCGGTGGCTCGACGACGGCCGCTACGAGCTGCGCCTGCCGTATGCCGACGACACCGAACTCGTGATGGACATCCTGCGCCAGGGCGAGCAGGTGGAAGTCGCCGAGCCGCCGGCGCTGAAGCGCGCCGTGCGCGCGCGGCTGGCGGCGGCTTTGCGGCAGTACGAGTAGCGCGACAGAGGCGCGCGCGCAGGGCGCTTTAAGCAGCGCGACGACAGTGCGTTAGCGGCGCGACAGCCGCATCACGTCGTTCTCGCGCCGCCACTGGAAGCGGTCGAGGAAGCTGTTGCCCAGCAGCACGTAAGGCATCGGCGCGTCGGTGACGAGCGCCATCACCTGGAACACCTCGACCTCGCCGACGCGCACGCGCTGCAGCGGCAGCATCCATGCCGCAGCGACGCCGGCAGCCGTCTGCGTGCGCACCGGCCGCGCGTCGCGCAGGTCCAGGCGCAGCCGCGTCGCCTCGGCACGCGACAGCACCACGAGCGTGGCGCCGGTGTCGACGATGAAGCGCACCGCCTGGCCGTTGATCGCGCCATCGGTGAGGAAGTGCCCGCCGGGCCCGGCCGGGATGACGATCTCGCGCGCATCGCCCGCCGCGGCACCGCCGCCCACGCGCGACGGCGCCGCGCCGACGCGCAGGCGGAGCTGCGTGCCGGCGTGCTCGACGACGGCAGCGTCCTGCTCCCAGCGCACGAGGCGGGTGCCGCCGCTCGCCTGGCCCACCGCCAGCACGACCGAGCGGCCCTGCAACAGCAGCAGCGCCTTGTCGCCCATGCGGCCGGCCAGCGCAACGTCCGACGCCGAGCTGCTGCCTTGCGTCGACCCCTGGGCCTGCGCGAACGCGGCCCCGGCGCAGACGGCCAGTGCGAACGCCACCAGCCACGCCGCCGCCGGCGCGGATGTGGTTCGCGAGGAACGCTGCACCGCCTTCATGCGCGGAAGTTCGTGAAGCCGAGCGGCAGCTCGTGCAGCTCGCGCCGCAGCAGCGCGATCGCGGCCTGCAGATCGTCGCGCTTGGCGCCGCTGACGCGCACGATGTCGCCCTGCACGGCGCCTTGCACCTTGAGCTTGCTCGCTTTCAGCGCCTGCACGGCGCGGCGCGCGGTGTCGGCGTCGATGCCGCTCTTCACCGGGACCGGCTGGCGCAGCCGGTCGCCGCCGAGTTTCTGCGGCGACTCGGACAAGTCGAGGTAGCGCACGTCGACGCCGCGCTTGGCCAGGCGCGCGAGCATCAGGTCGCGCACCTGCTGCAGCTGGAAGTCGTTGTCGGCCAGCAGCGCCATCTCGCGCCCCTTGGCGCCTTGCTGCGTCAATTCGACCTCGGCCGACGAGCCCTTGAAGTCGAAGCGCGTGCCGATCTCCTTGTTCGCCTGCTCGACGGCGTTGCGCAGCTCGACGAGGTCAGGCTCGAGGACGACATCGAAGCTGGGCATGGTGAATAAAATTCTCGCATGCGACCCGCACCGCCGACGCGCATTTCTTCCGGACCGGCAGCCGCTGCCGCGACGGCAGCGCCGCCGCTGGCTGTGGAGGAGCGGGCCAGCCTGCGCGCGTTCAACACGTTCGGCCTGCCGGCGGTGGCGCGCACGCTGGTGCGCATCGGTAGCGTCGCCGACGTGCGGCGCGTCGTCGACCATCCGGTGTTCGGCCGCGCCGCCAAGTTCATCCTCGGCGGCGGCAGCAACGTCGTGCTGACGCGCGATGTCGATGCCGTCGTGCTCAAGGTCGAGATCAAGGGCCGGCGCATCGTCGAGGAGCGCGCCGACGCGGTGGTCGTCGAGGCCGGCGCCGGCGAGAACTGGCACGAGTTCGTCGCCTGGACGCTCACGCAAGGGCAGCCGGGGCTGGAGAACCTGGCCTTGATCCCAGGCACCGTGGGCGCGGCGCCGGTGCAGAACATCGGTGCCTACGGCGTCGAGCTGAAGGACCGCTTCGAGTCGCTCGACGCAGTGGACCTCGTCACCGGCCGCGCGGTGACGCTCGACGCGCGTGCTTGCCGCTTCGGCTACCGCGACAGCGCCTTCAAGCACACCGGTTTCGGCGGCCTCGCCGGCAAGTCGCTCATCACCCACGTGCGCTTCAGGCTGCCGCGGCCGTGGGTGCCGGTGCTCGGCTACCTCGAACTCGAACGCAAGGTGGCCGAGAGCGGCAACGCGAACCCCGATGCGCGCACGGTGTTCGACTGGGTCTCGGCGATCCGCCGCGCCAAGCTGCCCGACCCGCTGGCCATTGGCAACGCGGGCAGCTTCTTCAAGAACCCGGTCGTCAGCGCCGAGCAGTGCCGCGACATCATCGGCCGCGACCCGGAGATCGTGCATTACCCGCTGCCCGACGGCACGGTGAAGCTTGCCGCCGGCTGGCTCATCGACGCCTGCGGCTGGAAGGGCAAGACGGTGGGTCGCGCCGGCGTCTACGACAAGCAGGCGCTGGTGCTCGTGAACCGCGGCGGCGCGCACGGCTCGGAAGTGGTGACGCTGGCGCGCGCGATCCAGGAAAGCGTCTATGGGCGCTTCGGCATCCGGCTCGAACCGGAACCTGTGATCGTCTGAGCAGGGCGGGCGGCCGGCCCGCGGCGTCGTCACGACGCGGCCGTCATCAGCATCTCTTCGAGTTCGAGCCCGGTCAGCTGCTTGGCGCCGCGCGCCAGCCAGAACATCAGCGCCATCATCATCGCCATCGACGGCAGTGCGATCACCGGGTAGCTCAAGAGCGTCAGCCGCCCGAGTTCCTGGTTGAACGCCTCCGTGCCGGCGGGGCTCGTGACGATCCAGCGCGCCAGCACGTAGTTGGCCACCGCCGAGAAGAAGAACGTGCCGGCCAGCAGCACGGTGCCCTGGCGCAGCCGCGTCTCGAACGCCTGCTCGGTGCCGCGCTCGGCGAGCGCCCGGTGTACGCGGTCGACATCGAAGAGGTCGGCGTTGAAGACGAGGATGCGGATCAGCGGCTGCCGCGTCCACGCCGAGGCGAGCACCGCCAGGCCGATGGCCAGCGGCACCGCCGCTTCCTTCACCGCCAGCCAGCGCGCTTCGAGCTGAAGCAAGCCGATGCCGCCGGTGAGCAGCGTGCTCACGACGCCCAGCACCGAGAGCCAGTTCAGCCGCCGGCGCTTCCAGCCGTCCCACAGGCCCCAGGCAAGCGGGAAGGCCAGCGCCAGCAGCAAGGCACGCAGTGGCCCGAGATGCTGCGCGTCACTCAGCTTCATCAGCACGAGCGCCGGCACGACGATGGTGATCGCGATCTCGATGAGCGCGTTGGGTTTCTTCGGCTTCGATGGCATGGCGGCGCGTAGCCTAGCAGGCCCTCAGGCCCTCAGCCCGGTGCGACCGCCGCCGGTCTCGTGGCGCGCTGGCCAAGCTCTACTGGTGCAGCGTGGCGCGCAGCCGGTCGAGCTTGGCCGCGTAGATGGCGCGCGCCGAGCGCGTGGGGCTGTACTCCGCCGCCAGCGCCAGGTGCCGCGCGGCGTTGCCCGCATCACCCAGCGCCGCGTAGGCCTGCGCCAGCCAGAAGTGCGCTTCGTGCTGCTGCGGCTGCACGCGCAGTTCACGTTGCAGGAAGTCGCGCGCCTGCGCCGCATCGCCGCGTTGCAGCGCCTGCCGGCCGAGCTCGAGAAAGTGGAACGGCGGTGTCGGCTCGATGGCGGCCAGGCGCTCGGCGGCAACGCGCGCTTCTTCGTCGCGGCCTTGCGCGCGCAGCAGCCGCACGAGGTTGGACCAGGCATTGGCGCTCGCCGGCTCGCGCTCGATGACGAAGCGCAGCGCCCGCTCGGCCGCAGCCACATGACCGGCGCGCTGGTACACCACCGCCAGCGTGTTGGCCGCCGGGGCGAAGCCGCCGTCGCGTTGCAGCGCGGCGCGCGACCACCAGTAGGCCTTGTCGAGTTCGCCGCGCGCCAGCGCCTCGGCGGCACGGTTGTTGAGGAACATCGCCACCACCGTGTCCTCGGCGATCTCGATCGTGCGCTGGCCGCGCAACTGCAGCTGCGGCAGGAAGTCGATGACGAGCCAGTGCGCTTCGTCCACGCGCGCCGGCGGGCCGTGCCGGCCGAGCATCACGTTGACGTGGCCGCTGGCGAAGAAGAGGTCGCCGGCGCGCGTGTACTCCTCGTCCACCAGCACCTGCTGGTACGACACCGGCAGCTCCAGGTGCTTGGCGAAGGCCGCCGTCATCAGCACCAGCGACAGGCAGTTGCCCGCGCGCGCGTCGAAGGCCTCGGCCGCGGTGCGCGTTGCTTCGGCGTCGTAGGCCAGGTGCAGCGCATCTTTCACGTACAGCGCGTCGATGAGCGCCTGGCGCCGGTCGCGCAAGCTGCCGGGCTGGCGCAGGGCGCGCTCGGCGTAGTCGCGCATCGGCGCCGACATCTCGAACAACCGCTCGGCCGCGGCAGCCGCAGCGGCGGCCTCGTTCGAAGGCGCGAAGAGCGAGTCCTGCGGTAGTTGCTCGACGGCGATGGTGCGCGGCTGTTGCGCGCAGCCGCCCAGCGCCAGCGCGCCGACAGCGCCGGCCGCGGCCAGCCAGGCCCTCACACTTGCGCGCGCGCACCACGCGCGCAGGCGTTGCGGCGGCGGGCTGCGGGCTTCATGGCGAGGCCTCCGTTGTGTGGCGCCACCCAGGCGCAAGGCATGGTACGCGCAAGGCCTTCTTCGCGCTGGCCGCGGGGCGCGCGCAACGAAGCCGAAGGCAGTGCCTCGGCGCAGCCGAGGCGGGCGCAGCCCCGGTCAGGCCTGATCGAGGCCCAGCAACCGGCGCACGCGCGCTGCCACGCCCGGGAGCGCCGGGTTCTGCGACGACTCGGCGGCGTCGAGGACGCGGCGGGCGTACACGGGGTCGCTGCGCAGCCGGTCGACGTTCACGTGCACCCCTTCGCCGGCAAGCAGCCACTTGAGGTCGACCATCTCGACCAGGCCGAGCGCCTTGTTTTCGGAATGCGAGAGAACGTTCATGCGAGGATTGCGTCTGCGCACGGCCACCTTAACGGCCGTTTCCCGCACGAAGCTGACAGTGGCGGATGCGCGATTAAGGTGAATTCCCCAATGGCGGCACGACTCTCGCCGAGGCTGCGCCGCGTTTCCGTGCCGTCTGTCACTGCCTGCGCTGCGCCCGGCCGCCTGCGGCGCCGTCTGTCCACACCGCCCTTGCCGCAGAGGAACCGAAGCGCATGAACGCTGCTGAACACCCCCCGAACACAGGGCTGGCGGGATTGGCGGGCCTGGAGGGCTTGCCCATCGCGCCGGCCGACATCGAAGCGGCCGCGGCCCGCCTGGCCGGCGTCGCGCAGCGCACGCCGGTGCGCACCTCGCGCCAGGCCGACGATCGCTGCGGCGCGAAGCTCTTCTTCAAGTGCGAGAACTTCCAGCGCATGGGCGCTTTCAAGTTCCGCGGCGCCTACAACGCGCTGGCCCAGTTCGACGCCGCGCGGCGCGAGCGCGGCGTCATCGCCTTCTCCTCGGGCAACCACGCGCAGGCCATCGCCTTGGCGGCGCGCCTCCTCGCCATGCCGAGCGTCATCGTCATGCCCACCGATTCGCCGGCGGCCAAGCTCGCCGCCACGCGCGAGTACCAAAGCGGCCAACGCGGCAGCGAAGTGGTGCTGTACGACCGCTACAAGGAAGACCGCGAGGCGATCGGCAAGCGCCTCGCGGCCGAGCGCGGCGCGACGCTGATCCCGCCGTTCGACCACCCGCACGTGATGGCCGGGCAGGGCACCGCGGCGGCCGAACTCATCGACGAGGTGGGGCCGCTGGACAAGCTCGTCGTCTGCGTCGGTGGCGGCGGGCTGATCTCGGGCTGCGCCGTTGCCGCGCATGCAAAGTCGCCCGGCATCGAGGTGATCGGCGTCGAGCCCGAGGCCGGCAACGACGTGCAGCAAAGCCTCGCCGCCGGCCGCATCGTGAAGATCGAGACGCCGCGCACGATCGCCGACGGCGCGCAGACGCAGGCCGCCGGCGCGTTGACGTTCCCCGTCATCCAGCGCCTCGTGAAGCGCGTCGTGACCGTGAGCGACATGCAGCTCGTCGAGACGATGCGCTTCTTCGCCGAGCGCATGAAGATGGTCGTCGAGCCCACCGGCTGCCTGGCTGCCGCGGCGCTGCTCGAGCGCGTCGTCGAAGCGCGCGGCCAGCGCGTGGGCATCATCGTCAGCGGCGGCAACGTCGACCTCGCCGCCTTCGGCGCGATGCTCGCCACCGGCAAGCCGGCCTGAACCCGGCCCGGAACAACACGAAGAAGGAGACACCGTGAGCGAAGCCCCTGCCGCAACCCCCGCCGCTGCCGACCCCGATGCGGCCAAGCGCCTGAAGGAGCACGTCGAGAAGCTGCTGGCGCGCCCCGCTGCCGAGACGAGCGGCAGCGTGCAGATCGGCTCGCGCCACTTCGACTACACCGCCTCGGCCGCGTTCATCGCCGTCGGCGCCGAAGGGCTGGCCGCCGCCGGCGGCGAGCCGCAAGCGGCGGTGCTGACGACGGCCTACCTGCTCAAGGGCGCCGCGGCGGCCGAGCGGCCGGTGTGCTTCGCCTTCAACGGCGGGCCGGGCTCGGCTTCGATCTGGCTGCACCTGGGTGCGCTCGGCCCCAAGCGCGTCGTCGTTCCCGACGACGGCTCGATGCCGCTGCCGCCCTACGCGGTGGAGGACAACCCGCTGACGTGGTTCGAGCACTTCGACCTCGTCTTCATCGACCCGCCGCACACCGGCTGGTCGGCCACCGCCAGCGAGGCGGCGCGCAAGAAGATGCTCTCGGTGGACGGCGACGCCGATGCGCTGGCCGAGGTCATCCGGCTGTGGCTGACGCGGCACAAGCGCTGGGGCTCGGCGGTGTACCTGGCCGGCGAGAGCTACGGCACGACGCGCGGCGCCGCGATCGCCGACAAGCTGCAGACGCTGGGCGTGGCGCTGTCGGGGCTCGTGCTCGTGTCGTGCGCGCTCGACCTGCAAAGCCTCGTCTTCGCGCCGGCCAACGACCTGCCGTATGCGCTCTTCGTGCCGGGCTTCGCCAACGCGGCGCAGTTCCACGGCTTGTTGCGCGGCAGTGCCGGGGCTTCTCCGGCTGCCGCGCGCGCCGCGGCCGAGGAGTTCGTGCAGCAGGACTACGCCGCGGCGCTGCACGCCGGCTCGCGCCTCAGCGAGAAGGAGCGCAGCCGCATCGCCAAGCGCTTGGCCGAAGTCACCGGCCTGCCGCGCGCGCTGGTCGAGGAGAAGGACCTGCGCATCAGCGACCAGACCTTCTTCTTCGAGGCGCTGCGCGATCGCGGCCTCATCGTCGGTCGCCTGGAGGCGCGCGCCACCGGCCCGATGGCCGCCAGCCGCACGCGCGACTGGGAGTTCGACCCCGGCATCGAAGCCATCGCCTCGCCCTACACGATGGCGGCGATGGCGTACTTCCGCGAACAGCTCGGCCTCGACATCGAAGCGCGCTACCAGGTCCTCAACACCGACGTGAACCGCGGCTGGAGCTGGACCCGCGACGCCGCCGGCGGCTTCGACCGCATGGGCTTCGCCTCGACGAGCCCCGACCTCGCGCGCGCGATGCGCCGCAACCCGCACCTGAAAGTGCTCGCCGCCAGCGGCCGCTACGACCTCGGCACGCCGTACAGCGCCAGCGACTGGTCGCTGGCGCGGCTGGACATCCCGAGCGCGGTGCGCCAGCGCATCACGCACCGCTACTACGACGCCGGGCACATGATGTACACGCGCCAGGCCGACCTCGCACAACTCAAGGCCGACCTCGTGACGTGGCTGAAGCCGCCGCGCGGCGCCCGCTCTTCTTCCCTTGCAACGGATGCCCGCCATGGCGAACGCCGCACCGCACGTCGCGATCCTCACCGGCGGGGGTGACTGCCCCGGCCTCAACGCCGTCATCCGCGCGGTGACGCTGGCGCTCATGCGCGAGTGCCCTGGCGCGCGCATCACCGGCGTCGAACGCGGCTTCCACGGCCTGGTGGCGCGGCGCGTGCGGCCGCTGGCCGAAGCCGACGTCGCCGGCATTCTCGCCGAGGGCGGCACGATCCTCGGCACGCACAACCGCTGCGACCCGTTCGCCTGGGAAGGCGCCGACCGCTCCGGGCAGGCGATGGCCTACGTGCGCGAGCTGGGCATCGACGCGCTGGTGGCCATCGGCGGCGACGGCACGATGCAGATCGCCGGCCGCTTCGAGGCGCTGGGGCTGCCGGTGGTGGGCGTGCCGAAGACGATCGACAACGACCTGCCGGCTACCGACCGCTGCTTCGGCTTCGACAGCGCCGTGGCCGTGGTGGCCGAAGCGCTCGACCGCCTGGCGACGACGGCGCGCAGCCACGGCCGCGTGATGATCCTGGAGACGATGGGCCGGCACGCCGGCTGGATCGCGCTCGAAGGCGGCCTGGCCGGGGGCGCCGACGCGATCCTCATTCCCGAGCTGCCGTTCTCGCTGCCGGCGCTCGCGGCGCGAGCGCAGGAGCGCGAGAGCCTGCTCGTCTGCATCGCCGAAGGCGTGGCGCTCGGCGACGCGCAGCCGGTGCGGCAGGTGCACGAGGCGGCAGCGCCGGCCGCGGACCCGAATGCGCAGCCGCGCCTGGGCGGCGTGGGGCAGCTCCTGCAACAGCGCCTGCAGCCGCTCGTCGGCTGCGAGGTGCGCAGCACGCTGCTCGGCCACGTGCAGCGCGGCGGTACGCCCACCGCCTACGACCGCGTGCTCGCCACACGCTACGGCGTGCACGCGGCCGAACTGGTGGCTTCGCGGCGTTTCGGGCGGATGGTGGCGCTGCCAGAACGAGCGCGTCGACGTGCCGCTGGCCGACGTCGCCGGCCGCTCGCGGCCGGTGCCGCCGGACCACGAGCTGCTGCGCGCGGCGCGCAGTACCGGCGTGCTGCTCGGCTGACGCCGAGCGCCGTCGAGCGCCGTGAACGCTCAGCGCCCGGCGTACTCGCGCACGTCGGCCACCGGCTGCGCGCCGAAGTCAGCGTGGTCGATCGCGGCGAGCAGGCGCGCCGCAGCGGCCGCGGGCGCCGCGAGCGCTGGCCGCCTTCCTTCAGCGCCACGAAGCGTTGCCGTGCGACGAAGGCGGCTGCGTCGGCGGCGCGCGGCTACCTGCATGTCGGTGTCGATGACGCCGGGCGCCAACGGCTGACGCGGGCGCCGTTCGACCGCGCTCCCTCTTCGAGCGCCAGCGAGCGCGCGAGGTGATCGAGCCCGGCCTTGGCGGCGCAGTACGAGGCAGCGCCGGCCATCGCGGTGCGGCCGAGGCCCGAGGAGATGAAGACGAGGCTTGCGCGTGGCCGTTGCCCAGCCGGCGGTGGCGTGCAGGAAGGCCGCGCTCAGCACGATCGGCGCTTCGAGGTTCACACGCATCGCTTGCGTGAGCTCGGGCAACGGCACGTCGGCAAGCGGGGCCGGCGTCGAAAGCGTCGCGGCGTTGTGGATGAACACTACCGAGCGGAAGGTCTCGCCACGCGGGCCTGCGAGCCGCTGCACCAGCCGGTTCGCCAACGGCAAAGGGTCGGCGAGGTCAGCGTTCCAATCGTCGTGCCGCGCGTTGCCGCGGGTGCCTGTCAGCACGCACGGCCGGCGCGAGATCGTCAGCAGCGTCGCGCCGCGCACGCGCAGCGCCGCTGCCAGCGCATGGCCAAGGCCGCGCGAGGCGCCGGTGACGATGGCGAGTTCGTTACCCTTCGACGTTGCGGTCATGTCGGGGTCCTTCTTGCCTCGCAGCGGCTCAGAACGGCGCGGGACTGTTGATCGCCAAAGCGCGGCCGTCACGCGGGTGTGCGAACGCCAGACTGCTCGCGTGCAGCAGCAGCCGCGGCTCGCTGGCCGTGCATTCGCCGTACAGCGCATCGCCGACGATCGCGTGGCCGATGCTCGCCAGGTGCACGCGCAACTGGTGCGTGCGCCCGGTGAGCGGTTCGAGTTCGAGTTGCGTGCGCGAAGCAGCCACGTCGCGTGCGATGACGCGCCAGCGCGTCAGTGACGGACAGCCGTGCTCGGCATCGATGCGCTGGCGCGGCCGGTTGGGCCAGTCGGCAGCGAGCGGCGCGTCGATCTCGCCGCTGTCCTCGGCAAGAGCCCGTGCACGACGGCGCGATAGCCCTTGCCGACGCGGCGGCCGGCGAAAGCATCGCCGAGTGCGCGCTGCATTGCGGCGCTGCGAGCGAAGAGCATCAGGCCCGAGGTCGCCATGTCGAAGTGCACGACGGCGCGCCGGGCCAGCGCGCCGCCACGTCGGCGGCCACGCAATCGCGGCCCGCCTCGCCGCGCCCGGGCACGGCCAAGCGGCCGGCGGGCTTCTCCACCGCCAGCAGGTCGGCGTCTTCGTGCCACACCGTGCATGCCGCACGGAGGATAACGAGGCAGCGAAGGCCTTGACGCCGTGGCCGTGCGCGGGCACAGTGCGCGCCGCTTCGAGCGCACTGCGCTTCGCGCCGCTGCCCGAGCACCGAGCTCCCGGCACCTTTGCCGGGCTCACCACCACGCACCGAGAGGAGGCCGCGATGAAGGCCGAGACAGTACCCTGTCGGTCCGTGGCGCCGCGCTTCGCGGGCGTTGCCGCGCCCGCACGCGCTGAAGCGCCTGCCGCCCTCAAGGCGGCCAGGCGGCTCCGTTCATCGCCTCGCGCCGGCCGCGCTTGTCGCCTGCGCTCGTGACCTGAGCGTCACGCACCGACCCGCACCAACCCTGCTTCCTGAGCGCCGCGCGGCGCCGGCATTGCCGTGGCCGCGGCGGCAACCCTGAGCGGGCCGCGCCGCCGCGTTCGCCTCGACGAACGTGCGTCGGTCGGTCCTGCTTGCCAAGCGAGAGATGGAACTCGAACGATGTTCAACGAAGAGACTCTGACCGGCCTGCGCGGCATCGGCCTCGCACCGGCGATGGCCCGGCAAGCGGAATTGCGCTTGCTCGGCCACGAGGCAACGGAGACGATGGCGCGCCGCTCGCCGCCGCTGCGTCCCGCACTGATGCGCGTGGCCGAAGTGCAGCGCGAAGGCCTGACGCTGCACGACGGCCGCCACGAGCACGCAGCGCGCATGCTGCCGGCGCTGCGTGCAGCACTCGCCGCCGAGGCCGACGCACTGGCGGTCGGCGACTGGGTGTTCGCCACGCGCAACGCGTTCGGCGAGTGGTGGGTTCACGAGCGGCTGCCGCCGCTCAGCCAGCTCGCGCGCCGCCTGCACGACGGCCGCGACAAGGTGGAGCGCGTCGTCATCGTCAGCAACGCCGACACGGCGATGCTGGTGATGGGCCTGGACCACGACTTCAATCTGCGCCGGCTCGAGCGCTACGTGGCGCTCGTGCGCATGGCCGGCGTGACGCCGCTGGTGGTGCTGACGAAAGCCGACCTGTGCGGCGATGCCGCGCTCGTCGCAGAGCGGCAGGCGGCGGCGCAGGGCTTTGCTGCCCGCGGGCGCCGTGGCCGTGGCGCTCTCGGCGCTCGGCGAAGAGCCGCAGTGCCTGCTGGCACCGTGGCTCGGCAGCGGCCAGACGGTGGTGATGCTCGGTTCCAGCGGCGCCGGCAAGAGCACGCTGACCAACGCGCTCGTCGGCCATGCAGTGTGGCGCACCGGCGCCGCTCGCGCCGGCGACGGCCGCGGCCGCCACACGACGACGGCGCGCGTGCTGCACCGCGCCGCTGCCGGCGGCTGCATCATCGACACGCCGGGCCTGCGCACGCTGCGCCTGGACGGCGACGCACAGGCGCTGGAGCAGGTGTTCGACGACATCGCCGAGCGCGCGCTGCAATGCCGCTTCCGCGATTGCCGGCACGAGAGCGAGCCGGGCTGCGCCGTGCGCGGTGCGGTGAGCGACGAGCGCCTGCGCAACTGGGGCAAGCTTCAACGCGAGGCGCGGCGCGACGCGCGGACGGCGCTTCAGCGCAAGGCCGAAGTGGCAGTGTGGAAGGCGCGCGCCCGCGGCGCGAAGGCGCGCATGGCGGCGAAGCGGGGCGAGGGCGGGTGAAGGCGGCCTTGCGTTCGGCGACTCAAGTTCGCGCGAGCCAATCGGCGCTCGCCCTGAGGTATCGAAGGGCGCTGCTGCGTGGGGCTTCGATACCTCAGCCCGAACGGTTCTTATGCGATCGAACGCAACACCGCGTGAGACCGTGGCCACGAGCGCGCCTCAACGCCCGGCCAGCGTGTCGCGCCGCGCCAGCGCCGGGAACAGGCGCAGCCACAGCGCCGCCACCACGATCGTGCCGATGCCCCCGAGCACCACCGACCCCACGGGCCCGAGCCACGCCGCGGTGGCGCCGGACTCGAACTCGCCGAGCTGGTTGCTGGCGCCGATGAACACCGAGTTCACGGCACTGACGCGGCCGCGCATCGCGTCGGGCGTCTCGAGCCGCACGAGCGACTGGCGGATGACGACGCTGACCATGTCGGCTGCGCCCGAGATCGCGAGCGCGGCCATCGCCAGCCAGAACGACGTGGCGAGCCCGAACACGAGCGTCGCCACGCCGAAGAGCGCCACCGCCGCCAGCAGCGTGCGGCCGGCGCGGCGGCGGATCGGCCAGCGCGTCAACGCCAGCGACATGCCAAGCGCGCCCACCGCCGGCGCGCCGCGCAGAAGGCCGAGGCCGAAGGTGTCGGTGTGCAGGATGTCCCGCGCGAACATCGGCAGCAGCGCCGTCGCGCCGCCGAGCAGCACCGCGAACAGGTCGAGCGAGATCGCGCCCAGCACCACCTTGTTGCTGCCCACGTAGTGCACACCGGCCAGCAGCCGCTGCCAGCTCACCGGTTCCATGCGCGGCGCATGCGCGTAGCGGATCGCCAGGCACAACAGCGCCGCCAGCGCGAACAGGGCCGCGCCCAAGCCGTAGGTGGCCGCGGCGCCGAGGACGTAGACGAGGCCGCCGAGCGCCGGCCCGGCGACGATCCGCCTTGCATGCCGGCAGAGGAGAGCGCCAGCGCCCGCGCCAGCAGCTGCGGCGGCACGAGCGAGGGCGTCAGCGCCTGCTGTGCCGGCATCTGGAAGGCGCGCACGGTGCCCAGTGCCACCGAGGCGGCGAAGAGCGCCTCGCGCGTCATCGCGCCCGCGGCGGTTGTCACCGCCAGGCCGAGCGCCACGGCCACCTGCGCCGACAGGCACAGCGCCAGGATGCGTGCGCGCTGGTGGCGGTCGACGACGTGCCCGGCGACGAGCACGAGCGCCAGTGCCGGCGCGAATTGCAGCAGGCCCACGAGGCCGAGATCCACGCCGAGGCGGTCAGGTCGTACATCTGCCAGCCGACCGCCACCATCAGCATCTGGCCGGCCGCGGTGCCGGCACGCGCGCCACCCACAAGCGCAGGTAGGCGCGGCATTCGCGCAGCGAGGTTGGTGCGGGGTCCGACGCCGGCGCGAAGTCCGACGCGGGCGCCGCATCGCCACCGGCGTCGCAGGGGCCGCCGGCGCAGCGGGCCCGCGCGAAGCAGCGCCGGTCAAGGCCGCAGCGCGCCGGTCCGCTCGCGGCGCGACGGCGGCTTCCGTCGCCGGAGGGACGCGCTCAGAGAACACTGCCGATGCCGTCAACGCCATCCCCCGGCCGTGCGTCACTGCTCTCGGGGATTGTGGCCATTGCCCCATGAACCCTCCCTGGTAAGCTGCCTCGTCACCGCATCACGAGGGCTCATGTCCGAAGCCGCGCGCGCCTTGCCTGAATTCGAAAGCGCCTTGCCGCCGGGCACGCGACTGGCCGAATTCGAAGTCAAGGGCGTGCTCGGCGTCGGCGGCTTCGGCATCGTATACCTCGCCTTCGACCACGCGCTGGAGCGCGAGGTGGCGGTCAAGGAGTACATGCCGGCGTCGATGGCCGGGCGCACCGAGACCATGCACGTCTCGCTGCGCTCGCAAAGCGACGCCGAGGTCTTCGCGCTCGGGCTGCGCTCGTTCGTCAACGAAGCGAAGCTGCTGGCGCGCTTCGACCACCCGTCGCTCATCAAGGTGCACCGCTTCTGGGAAGCCAACGGCACCGCGTACATGGCGATGCCGGTGCTGCGCGGGCGCACACTGAAGGACATCCGCCGCAGCACCAACCGCGCGCCTGACGAAGCATGGCTGCGCAGCACGCTCACGCCGCTGCTCGGTGCGCTCGAGCAGCTGCACAACGAGGGCGTCTACCACCGCGACATCGCGCCGGACAACATCCACCTCGAATCCGAAGGGCGCCCGGTGCTGCTGGACTTCGGCGCCGCGCGCCGCGTCATCACCGGCAAGACGCAGACGCTGACGGCGATCCTGAAGCCCGCCTACGCGCCGATCGAGCAGTACGGCGAGACCGGCTCGGTGAGGCAAGGTCCGTGGACCGACCTCTATGCGCTCGGCGCGACGCTGCACTTCATGCTGCTCGGGCATCCGCCGCTGCCGGCGACGGCACGCACGGTGGCCGAGGAAGCGTCGGCCCTCACGCCGCAACTGGCGCCGGGCATCTCGCCGCAGATGCTCGGCATCATCGAATGGATGCTGGCGCCGCGCCCGGCCGACCGGCCGCAGAACGTGGGCGAGTTGCGCGCGGTGCTGGAAGGCCGCGCGCCGTTGCCGTATCGCCCCGCGGCGGCAACGTCCGGCGCCGCGGCATGGGAGAAGACGGCGATGGCGCCGCAGTCATTGCTGCCACAGGGGCCGCAACCGGTGACGGTGCCGCTGGTGGACAGCGCGATCACCGACATCGAACTCGACATGCCCGCGCCGCCGCTCGCACCCGGCGCCCGGCGCGAGCCCGATCGCACCTCGACGCCGCCGCTGCACCGCGCCGCCCACGACGCGCTGCCCGTGGCCGCCGACGATGCGCACCGGCTGCCGCCGCCCGTGGCGCGCTCGAAGGTGTTGCCGCTGGCGCTGGCTGCTCTCGTCGTGGGCGCGGGGCTGGGTGCTGCCGGCTGGTGGCGCTTCGCTGCGCCGGGTGAAGGAGCAGCGGCGGCACCGGCTGCTTCGGCGGCGGCGCCTTCGGGTGCAGCCGCCGCCGGTGCTGCCGCGGCCGTACCGGAGCAAGGCGCCGCGAGCGGCACCGCTGCGGCGCCGACGCCGGCATCGCCGACGACATCGCCAATGCCAACAGCGGCAACGACGAGTGCAGCAACAGCAGCCGCGGCGACCCCGACCGCAGCGACCTCGACCGCAGCGACCCCGATCGCAGCGACCCCGACCGCGGCGGCACCGACCGCTGCGACACCCACCGCAGCGCCGCCGACCGCAGCGACGCCGACAGCGCCGACCCCGGTGCCGAGCACCACTGCGCCGGCACAAGCCACCGCGCCGCAAGCGGAAGCCGCGCCGCCCTCGACCCCCACGGTGCCCACCGCCGCGCGTCCGAACCGCGCGCCGCCGACCGCGACGCCTGAAGGCGCGGCCGCCGAACGTCCGCGCCTGCCGGAGAGCCCCAGCGCTGCCTGCGCGGGCCGCACGCCGGTATCGCAGGACATCTGCATGGAACGCCTGTGTGCGCTGCCGCGCTTCAGGCAGCTGGGCGAGTGCCAGCCGTACCGGCAACCCGCACGCCGGCGTGAAGGTGCCGGTGGCTGACTCGATGGGGCAAGAAGGCGAAGGCGCTGCTGCCGCGGCGGCAGGCACGGGCATCACGCGAGAGGCGCATGAAGCGCACGAGCCACGTACGCCCCGCCACGCCGCCATCTGGCCGCGCCGCCTGCCCACGCAGCTGACGATCCCCGAGACGTCGCTGTGGTTCAACCTCGAGGTCAGCGCGCGCCGCTACCCCGCGAAGGCTGCCTACGTCTTCTTCGGCCGTGCGCTCACCTTCGCGCAGCTTCTCGCGCAGGCCGAAGCTTTGGCCGGCTGGCTGCAGGCGCACGGGCTGCAACGCGGCGAGCGTGTGGCGCTCTTCATGCAGAACTGCCCGCAGTTCGTCGTCGCCTTCTACGCCGTGCAGCGCTGCGACGCGGTGGTGGTGCCGGTGAACCCGATGAACCGCGCCGACGAGTTCGGCCACTACATCACCGACCCCGAAGCGCGCTTCGCAATCACGAGCGTCGACCTCGCCGGCATCGTCGCCGAAGCGAACGAGCGGCTCGCGCCGGCGCAGCGGCTGCAGCACATCGTCGCCACGCGCTTCACCGACGCGATGCCCGAGGTGCTCGACGAGGCCGAGCGCCCGTCGCCGGCGGTGCTCGAATGGCTGCGCGCCGATCCACCGCTGCCCGCGCTGTGCACGCGCTGGGCCGATGCGCTCGGTGCTGGTCACCGGCCCGCGGGCCCGTCGCAAGCCGCGCCCGACGACCTCGCCTTGCTGCCCTACACGTCGGGCACCACCGGCCTGCCCAAGGGCTGCATGCACACGCACCGCACGCTGATGGCCAACGTCGCCGGCGGCGGCCAGTGGGGCTTCGCGGGCCCCGAGACGGTGGGCCTGGCGGTGGTGCCGATGTTCCACATCACCGGCATGATGTACGGCGTGCTCGCCAGCATCTACCAGGGCAGTACGTCGGTGGTGATGCCGCGCTGGGACCGCGAGCTGGCCGGGCGCCTCATCTCGCGTCACCGCATCACCCACTGGACCTGCATCCCGACGATGGTCATCGACCTCTTCGGCAGCCCGAACTACAGGAGCTTCGATCTCTCGAGCCTGCGCTACATGAGCGGCGGCGGCGCGGCGATGCCGCACGCCGTGGCCGAGCGGCTGCGCGAGGAGTTCGGCCTCGTCTTCGCCGAAGGCTACGGCCTCACCGAGACCGCGGCGCCCACGCACGCCAACCCGCCCGAGCGCGCGAAGCTGCAATGCCTGGGCATCCCGATCTTCGGCGTCGACAGCCGCATCGTCGACCCCGACACGCTGTTGCCGATGCCGCCGGGCCAGTCGGGCGAGATCGTCACGCACGGGCCGATGGTCTTCCGCGGCTACTGGCGCCACCCCGAGGCGACCAAGGCCGCGTTCGTCGAGATCGACGGCAAGCCCTTCTTCCGCACCGGCGACCTCGGTCGCATGGACGAGGAAGGCTACTTCTTCATGACCGACCGCCTGAAGCGGATGATCAACGCCAGCGGCTTCAAGGTCTGGCCGAGCGAGGTGGAACTGCTGCTGTTCAAGTGCCCGCACGTGCAGGAGGCCTGCGTCATCGGCACGCAGGACGCCTACCGCGGCGAGACGGTGAAGGCGGTGGTGGTGCTGCGCGCCGATGCGCGCGGCAAGGTCGCTGCGGACGACATCGTCGCCTGGGCGCGTGAGCACATGGCCGCCTACAAGGTGCCGCGCATCGTCGAGTTCGTCGACGCTTTGCCCAAGAGCGGCAGCGGCAAGGTGATGTGGCGCGTGCTGCAGGAGCGCGAGAAGGGGTGAGTGTCGGGGCGATTGGGGGCGTGGGCGAGGGACGTGCGCCCGCGGCCGGCGCTGTGGCGGGCACATCCTTCGACGTCGTCATCGTCGGCGGCGCCGTCATCGGCAGCGCAGCGGCGTTCTTCCTCGCCGAGGCCATGCGAGAGCGGCTTAGCATCCTCGTGCTCGAAGCCGACCCGAGCTACGCGAGCTGCGCGACGACGCGCTCGCTGGCGTCGATCCGGCATCAGTTCAGTACGCCCGGCAACGTGCGCATGTCGATGTTCGGCACGCGGTTCCTGCGCCAAGCGGGCGAGCGGCTGGCGGTGGACGGTTTGCCGCCGCTCATCGGCTTCGTCGAGCAGGGCTACCTCTTCCTCGCCACGGCGGCGGGGTGGCCCGTGCTGGAGCGCAACCATGCGGTGCAGCGCGCCGAAGGGGCCGAAGTGGCGCTGCTCGGCGCCGAGGCGCTGGCGGCGCGCTTTCCGTGGCTCGCGACGCACGATCTCGCCGGCGGCTCGCTCGGCCTTGCCGGCGAAGGGTGGCTCGATGCACAAGGCCTGATGCACGGCTTCCTG
>JAXMEZ010000021.1:0-65784 GCA_046348035.1 Rubrivivax sp.
TGCGCCGCGGCCTCAGCCGACGGCCATCGCGATCACCAGCAGCGCCACGGCCAGCGCCTGGAAGCCCACGCGCCTGAACATCCACTCGTCGCTGTTGTGATGGCCGACTTCGCCGCGCGTGGCCATTGCCGAGATGCCTGAGATCAGCGAGTACACGGTCGCCGCCAGGGCCAGCAGGACCAGGATCGTCATCAAGCTCATGATGCTCTCCTCAGGTTGCGGCGGCGGCGCGCCGAGCCCCCGCCATCGGGCCCCGATCGAGGGCCCCGTCGTTCACTTGCGGCGCACGAAGAGAAAGTCGCCGCCCTCATGGCCGGCCAAGCGGATGTCGGCGAACTGCGGCACCTGGTCCGAGCGCAACGCCACCGGCCGGCGCAGCTCGGCGAACAGCGACGTCGCGTCGAGGACGCCCTGGTTGCCCTTCAGGGTGTCGAGCAGCGCCGCCGCGAAGGGCGAGTGGCCGCCGCCGGTGGAGTCGGCCACCGGCTCCAGGCCGCCGGAGCTGAGCACCTGGCGCGCCTTCAGGCGCGACATGCGCAGCAGGTAGTCGCTGCTGCGGCCGGCGCGCGGCGTGGCGCCACGGGTCAGCGCGCCGGAGAAGCAGCTGTCGGCGACCACCAGCACATGCTTGGCCTTCAGCGCCCGCAGCGCGTCGCGCACGGTGTCGTTGGAGACCCATTGCGTGCGCTTGTCCTGCTGGGCGTCCACCGGCAGCCAGAAGCCCTTGTCCGCCTCGGGATCGAGCCAGCCGTGCCCGGCGTAGTAGATGAGCAGGTTGTCGCCCGGCTCCAGGCGACTGCGGTACTCGTCGAGCACCTCGACGATGTCGGCGCGGGTCGCGTCGGTCAGCAGCCGCACCTCGAAAGCGTAGTGCGTGCGCAGCACGTCGCCGATGGCGCGCGCATCGTTGATCGCGGTTTCCAGGCGGTCGAGATGGCGGTAGGTGTTGTTGCCGATCACCAGCGCATGGAAGCGCCCGAACGCGGCCGGGTCCGGTGACGCGCTCGCCGCGCTGCTCGGCGTCGCGATCGGGCCGGGCGGCTGCAGCAGCGCGGCGCGCTGCCGTTCGTACTCGGCGCGGCTGATGAGCCCCTGGTCCTGGGCGCGCGCCAGCGCGAGCAACTGCTGGTCGAGCGCCAGGGGGGCCGGCCGCACGATGGCCTCGGCCAGCGCGATCTTCTGCGCCAGCGCCGGGCTCGGTGCCTGGGCCGCCGCGGCGCGGTAGGCCACCACGGCCTCGGCCGCGCGGTTCAGCGTCAGCAGCAGGTCGCCGCGCGCGGCAAGGATGCGGGCATCGCGCGGACGCACCGCCAGCACCTGGTCGCAGGCAGCGAGCGCGGCCTCGCCGGCCAGGCGCGTGCAGCGCGTCTCGACGAGCGCCAGGTCGGCTCCGGTGGCGAAGGGGGCCGGAGCCACCGGGGCGATTGGGGCGGCCGGGAGGGCCGGCATCGGCGGCGCCGCGCCCTCGCTGCGCCGGGCCAGCCAAGCCGCCTCCTCGGCGAGGCTGCGCACCTCGTGCAGCCGCTGCGCGACGCGCGTGTTCCAGGGCTGCCGGCGGCGCAGTTGCTCCAGCACCTGCAGCGCCGGCGCGTAGCGCTTGCTCGCCACCCACTGCTCGGCCAGTGCCAGCGCATCGTCGGCCGCTGCCTGTTCGAGGGCACCACGGCAAGGCTCGTCGGCGGGGGCACCGCCTCGGCAGGCGGCGGCAAGCACTTCGTTGCCGCGGGCATCGCCGCTCAGCTGGCCTGCGGCGAGCACCACGGCGGCCAGCCAGGCTGCTGCAACGGGGCGTGCCACGATGCCCATGCCTGTTCCTGCCCGCCCTGCGTCGGCCTCAGCGGTAGCCGCCGTGCGCAGCGGCAGCGCCCGGCACATTGTCGAAGGCCCACTCGCCCGAGGGCAGGCGGATGATGCCGAAGAGGTAGCGGCGCGCCACCACGCGGTACGGCGGCTGCTCGGCGGCGACCACCTGCGCAAGCTGATGGCGTGCGAGCCACAGCTCGCCGGCCAGCCGTGCCGCGCGCTGCCGTGCCTCCTGCGCGTAGGCCAGCGCCGTGGCCGCATCGGCAGCACCTCTTCCTTCGGCGGCCAGGGCCGCGATGGCCCGCGCCTCGTCGCGCAGCGGCCGCAAGGTGCCGATGACCGCCGGCATGCCCGCTTTCAGGTTCGCGCTGGCATCGCGCACCTCGAGCTCGAAGCCCAGGTGGTCGGCGCAGCCGCCGATCGCCTTCGCGAGCCCGTAGCCCGTGCCCGGGCCGGCCGGCTCGCGCACGGGATCCACCGCATGCAGCACGTGCCCCAGGTGCAGCCGCACGGCGGCCACGTCGCGCGCCCCGTCCACCGCGTAGGCCGCGTGCTCCGTGGCGATGGCGGCCTCGGCGAGGGCGACATCGAACAACGCCCGCTGCCCCGGCGTGTCCACCCAGGCCGTGACGACGTGACCCACGTGCACATGTGCGATCGTCGGCAACTCGACCGTCACGCAGGAGGCCAGCATCGCGCCGGCGATGACGGCACCGGCAACGCGGCGCCAGCGGCGACGCTGCGCGAGCCACGAACCGAGACCGGACGGCGACATCTTCGGCAACTCCGAGGAGTGGAGACCCGCCCTCGCCAGTTCCGCGCAAGCACGCGGACGAGGCGTGGCATCTGTTGCGCACGACGATCCTCGCCGCTACCGCCGCCATCCTTGATCTCCGACAAGAACGCGCCAGTCCGCCGCGCGCATTCCGCTGCCCGACGGAGGTGCGCGGGCTGCGCAGGCGACGACGGGGCATTCGAGCGCGCGCACGGCCGGCAGCGGCGCGCCGGCCGCGGATCAGGGTCCTGCACGCCCCCGGCAGCGCGGCCGCCTCGCCCGTCACGGCATCAGGGCATCACCTCGACGTACTCGTAGACCTCGCAATCGGTGACCTGCCGCCGCGCCGGCAGCGGCAGCGCCGCGAACCACGCCTGCGGGTCGTGCCGGTCGACCTCGCGGCCGAGCCAGCGCAGCAGTTCGCAGATCGGCTCGACCACCTGCGTGCGGTAGCGCAGGTCGTTCTTCACGTAGCCGAGATGGAGGTTCTTCATGCAGTTGCCGCGGCACCAGCGCCAGGCCTCGCAGCCGGCGCACGGCATCGCGGCCGTCTGCTGCAGCGGGCTCGGCGCGAGCCAGTTGTCCCGGACGCTGCCCATCAGCATCGCCGGCTCGTACATCATGTCCGGGCACGGGAAGATGCGGCCGTCGGGCATCACGTTGATCAGGTGCGAAGACGCGCGGCACTGCGTGCGCCCGGCATACAGCTCCTGCGCGCGCCCGGGCAGCAGCTTGTTGCGCACGATGCCCATCAGCGGGATCAGCGGCAGCACGCGGTCGCGGCGCTCGAAGAAGCGCGCCACCAGGCGCGCCAGCACCTCGCGCCGGCGCTCGCAGGCGTCGCCGCCGTACTGCTCGCCGGCGACGAACTGCCAGTACAGGTAGTCGAACGGCGAGCCGTCGGCGACGAGCGCTTCCAGCTCCTCGAAGGTCGTCGCCGGGTTGCCCCAGGTCACGCGCGCCGTCACGCTGCCGCCGATGGCGCCGCGCACCGCGTGCAGGTTCTTCTGCACCTGGCGCCAGACGCCGCGGCCGCGGTAGCCGTCGGTGATGGCCTCGCCGCCGTCGATCGACACCAGCACGTTGGAAAGCCGCCCCAGCACGTCGGCCGGCAGGTCGTCCAGCAGCGTGCCGTTGGTCTGCAGCTGGTAGCGCCAGTGCGGGAAACGCCGCATCACCTCGCCCATCATCGGCCGGTTCAGCGTCGGCTCGCCGCCGTAGAAGGTGACGATCACCTCCTTGTCGGCCAGATGCCGCTGCACGAAGGCGGCGAGCTCGTCGACGCTGTACTGCGCCTGCGTCTGCGAGCCGAGCACCTCGCCCACGCCGAGCGAGCAGTAGGTGCACTTGAGGTTGCACTTCAGCGTCGTCAGCAGTTGCAGCTCGACGCGGTGGCCGGCGATCGGATCCGGCGATCGTTGGTCGCGCGCCGGCACGACCGCCGGCGGCGAGATGGTGGAGATGGGGTTCATGTCGGTTCTCATGAGCGAGGGCCGGCGCATGCGCGCGCAGCGCTCGGACGGTGGCAGGAACACGGCGCGCCGGCGCAGCGGCTCGCGGTGGCGAGCCAGCGCGCAGCGGCGGCCGCTGCGTGTGGCCGCTACGTGCGGCAGCTACGGGCGGCAGCTACCTGCGGCACCTACGTGCGGCCGGACGATCGCGCGCGGCGCCGCGGCGGGCCGTGCTCGGTGGGCGAATCGATCCCGAAGTGCCGCCGCGGCGGCATGCGGACCGAGGCGAGCACATCGACTTCGGCCTGCGCGGCGCCTTCGCGCACGCCGAGCAGCGCCAGGTAGCGCGTGAGGCTGGCTCGCGCGGCCGCTGACGGTTCCGATGGCCGCGCGGCGGCGGGCAGCGAGTCGGCGTACTGCGCCAGCAGCGTCTGCTCGACGTACTCCGCGTCGAGTTCGAGCGCGGTGATGCCGCGCTTCAGCGCCTCGCGCGCGAGGTCGATCGACGACGCAGCCGCGGGGGCGGTCGCAGGTCCGGCGCACGCGCAGGTTCGATCGCCGGCAAAGCCCGCGCGAGCGCGCGCCGCGCCGCGCGCAGCGGCCGCACGACATCGGCCTGCCAGGCGCCGACGAGGCGCATCGCGCGCGCCAGCGTGCGCCGGTCAAGGCGCTGCTGGCGGCTCGCCATCCAGCAGCACAACAGCACGAGGTTCACGTCGGCACCGTGCCGGTCCTGCAACGCGAGGCAGGCGCGCACGACCGGCGGCTGCGCCCACAGCGCGAGCGAGAAGCGCCAGAACGGGTGCTCTGCGCGCGCCGTCACCGTCCGGTCGCGGGCACGGCCGGCTCGGCCGGCACCGCCGATGGCGTCGAAAGGGCCGGCACCGCCGCTGCGCTCGGCAGGGCCACCGGCGCGGCCGCGGCGTCGCGCGCGCCGTCGGCGGCCAGCTCGGCACGCGCACCGCGGCGGTGGCCGCCGTGGCCGCTCCAGCGCTCGAACAGGTCGTGCTCGATGCCGACCTGGTCGAGTGCCTTGCCGATGCTCTGGTGCACGATATCCATGATCGATTGCGGCCGATGATAGAAGGCCGGCATCGGCGGCAGGAGGATTGCGCCGCAGTCGGCCGCACGCGCCATCAGCTCGAGATGGCCCTTGTGCAGCGGCGTCTCGCGCACCATCAGCACGAGCTTGCGGCCTTCCTTCAGCTGCACGTCGGCGGCACGCACGACGAGGTTGTAGGTGAACGAGTTGGCGATGGCCGACAGCGTCTTCACCGTGCACGGCGCGACGATCATGCCGCGCGTGCGGAACGAGCCGCTGGCCACCGCGGCGCCGACATCCTTGTTGTTGTAGACGACGCTCGCCAGCCGCCGCACGTCGTCCACGGTGTACTCGGTCTCGATGGCCAGGTTCATCCCCGCGGCTTCCGAGAGGATGAGGTGCGTCTCCTGGCCGAGCGTCTTCAGCACGCGCAGCATCTCGACGCCGTACAGCACGCCGGTGGCGCCGGTGATGGCGACGATCAGGGGCAGGCTCATCGGCAAGGTCTCCGCTTGGACACTAACGGCGCGAATGCTGCGACGGGCGGCTCGCGGTCACGCGACGAGCGCCGGGCTGTCGTTGACCACGGTCTCGGTGACGCGGTAACCCGCGGCTTCGAGCGCCGCGATCACGGCCGTGTGGTCGGGCCCCTGGAAGCGCACGACGACCTGGCGCGCCGGCGCAACGCCCGGGTCGCTGCCGGCATCGGCGCCACCGCGCTGGCGGCTGCAGACGGGATAGATCGCCTCGGGCCCCGCCCCGGCCTGGTCGCACAGGCGGGCGAGTTGCGCCAGCACGCCGGAGCGCAGGCGCAGCGGCGCCAGCGTCACGCCGCTGCGGCGCTCGCCGGCACCCAGGCAGCAGGCCGCGAACTGGAAGATCTCGTTGGCGGAGATGACGCCCACGACCTCGGCGCCCTCCATCACCGGGAACTGCGCCACGCCGAGTTCCTGGCCCCTGAGCAGGCATTGCTCCATCGTGTCGCCGGCCTGCACGGTGGCCGGCGAGCGGACCATCACGTCGCGCACCGTGAGCCGGGTGACGAAGAAGTTGAACTCGTCGGGGTCCTGCGTGCGCAGCACGAAGTGGCCCATGCGCAACAGGTTGGCGCGCGTCACCAGGCCGCGCAGCCGCCCCTCCTCGACCACCGGCAGCGCATGCAGGTTGTTCTCGCTGATGAGCCGCTTCGCCTCGGACACCAGCGTGTCACCCGAGATCGTCATCGGGTTGGCCTTCATCCAGTTGCGCACGAGCATGGCAGCGGCTCTTTCGCTTCAGGGTTTGAGCGGCGGATCAGGCGCGTCAGGCGGTGGATCAGGCGCGTCAGGCGGTGGATCAGGCGCGTCAGGCGGCGCGCGCCGGCTCGGGCAGGCCGACCCAGCGGAACAGGCGCACGAACTCGTCGACGGCCACGCGCGCGAACTCCGGCGTGTACAGGTGCAGGTCGACGTCGCGCACGCGCTCGGGGTGCGCGAGGCGCTGCCGCAGCCGCTCGACGAAGGCGGCGTCGGCAACGGGGTCGTAGATCGGCCGGCCTTCGCGGTCGAGCGACGACCAGCCTTTCAGCGGCACGAGGAACGTCCACGGCCCGCGCGCTTCGTTCAGGCGCTCGGCGATGACGTCGGCCGCCTGGCGCAGCTCGTCGGCGGTGGTGCGCACCTGCACACGCAAAGCGTCCTGCACGTACTGGGCGCGGTCGCGCGTCTTCTCCAGCATCTCGGGCCGGCCGCCGTAGGAGAGGATGTCGAGCCCGCACGGCGCCAGCACCGTGGGGATGCCGGCCGCCGCGGCGGCCTTCAGGCGGTCGGGGCCGGGGTCGCGGTTGCCCTTGAACAGGTGCTCCATGACGCCGCCGATGCACAGGTCGAGCGCGCCCTGGAAAGCGCCGTCGCGGATCATCTCCTCCATCGCGCGGTCGCCCTTGCCCTGCGCGTGGCAGACGATGGGCGTGAAGCCGGCTTCCTCCAGCATGCCGAGCGCCGCCTGCACCGCCATCTCGCCGAAGCCGAACGACGACACCGCGACGCAGGGCTTGTCGAAGCGGAACTCGGTGCCCTCGGTCATCTCGACCATGCCGCACACGGCACCCACCGCGTTGACGATCTGCGCGCGCAAGAGCGGATTCATCTTCACGATGTCGAGCACCGTGTGGTGCATCGTGATGTCGCGCGTGCCCACGTACTTGTCGATGTAGGCCGGGTGCGCCGCCATCGGCGAGGCCATCACCTTGGGCATGCCGAAGGGCAGCGTCTTCATCACCGAGGTCGCCACCAGCGTCGCCGTGCCGCCGCCGATGCCGATGATGCCGTGCACGCGGCCGGCGCGGACGAGGTCGCCGACGATCGCCGAGGCGCCGCGGATCTGGTTGTTGGTGGCCGTGTCGCGGTCGCTGCGGTACTTCTCGCGCACCTGCTCGATGGGCAGGCCGCCGCGCGCCGCCACTTCCTCGGTGCGGATGTCGCCGGGGAACGGCGGCGGCTCCTCCATGCTGAAGTCCACCAGGATCGGCTGGTGGCCGCGCTCGCGGATGAGGTCGCGCACGAACGCGATGTCCTCGCCCCGCGTGTCGAGGTTGCAGACGATGACGATGCCCTTGGGTGGCTTCATGGCGATGTTCGGGTGGTCGCTGCTCGCTGGCGGCTGATGGCTGCTCTCTTCTCGCTCCTGGTCAGTCGAGTCGGTCGCGTCGGTCGCGTCAGTCGCTCTTGGTCTTCTTCGCCGCCTCCGGCCGCGTCAGGCGGCCGATCATGTCGGCCACGGGGCTGGCGCCGGCGAAGCCGTACTCGTTCCAGCGGCCCGACACCTTCTGCAGCACGGTGCGGTCCATGAAGATCTCCGACGGCTTGTTCTTCCACTCGAACGGCGTGCAGGCGTCGAGGATGATGCGGCTCGTGATGTCGCGCGCCTCGATCGGCAGGCCCGGGTCCAGCGGCGTCGAGCGGCCGCGGTCGATGATCTGCGCCGAGCGCTTGGGGTCGAAGCGCGTCGCCAGCGCCCACCAGACGCGGTCCATGTCGTCGGCCTCGATGTCGTGGTCGACGACGATCGCCCTTGACGCCGTAGTGGCCGGTGGTGCTGGCGATCACCGCGTTGCCGACATGATTCGAGTGCCCGGGGTACATCTGCTTGACCGACACGATGGCCCAGAAGCGCCCGGTCGCCGCCGCCGGCTGGTACACGCTCATGATGCCGGGTACCTTCATCGTCTCCAGGTCGTGCCACAGCGCGCCGGTGCGGTTCAGCGACTGGATCATGTGGATGTCGTTGATCGGCTTGCCCACCGTCGTCGCCCAGAACACGGGCTTGTTGCGGTAGAGGATGCGCTTCACGCGCAGCACCGGCTTCGGGCAGTCCTTGCCCTTGTTGCCCGAGTAGTAGCCGGTGTATTCGCCGAACGGCCCTTCGTCCATCAGCTCGTTCGGGTCGATGAAGCCCTCGGCGATGATCTCGGCGTTGGCCGGCAGCGTCAGGCCCGTCAGCTCGCTCTTGAACACCGGCACCGGGCGGCCGCGCAGCGCACCGGCGATGTCGTATTCGTCGGTCTGCGCGCTCACCAGCGTCGAGCCGGCCAGGAACAGCACCGGGTCGCAGCCGACCACGGCCGCGGCGGGCATCAGCTCGCCGCGCTCCTGGTACTTCTTCATGTGCATGTCGCCATGCTTGCCCTTGATGATCTGCGAGCCGAGGATGTTCTTGCCCAGCACCTGCGAGCGGTAGGTGCCGAGGTTCGTCCAGCCGGTGTCGGGGTCCTTCGTCACCAGGTAGCCGGCGGTGACGAAGAAGCGGCCACCGTCGTCGGGGTAGAACCACGGCACCGGGAACTTCTCGAGGTCCACGGCGTCGCCCTCGACGATGTTCTCCATCACCGGCGGCTTGTCGACGACGACCGGCTTGATGAGCTGCTTGGTCGTCAGCTCCATCCAGCGCCGCGACAGCTGGCACATCGTCAGCGACGGGTCCTGCTCCAGCGCGATGGCCAGCCGCTTGGGCGTCGTGAAGGCGCTCGTGAAGACGGGGATGTCGTGGCCCTTGACGTTCTCGTACAGCAGCGCCGGGCCCTTCTTCTCCTCGTTGACCTTGGAGACGTGGCACAGCTCGAACTTCCAGTCCACCTCGGCCTTGACCCGGTGCAGTTCGCCGTGCGCTTCGAGCGCGGCGATGTAGCTGCGCAGGTCGTCGATGGGGCGGACTTCGGTGCGTGCGTTCATGGGTTCTCCGTGGGAAGGGAATGGATTGCTGTGAGGATTGCAGTGAAGAGGTTCAGTTGACCTTCTTGCCCGTGAGCAGGCTGGTCAGGATGTAGTCCATCGCCGTGCCGCCGCGCGCCGCGCTCGGCCGCTCGCGCCGGCTCCACACCGTCTCGGGGCGCGCCTGCAGGATGAAGACGCTGCCGCTGGCGGGCACGCCCTTGTCGATGGCCCACTCGATGTCCATCGGCCGGCCGTAGTGGGCTTCGATCTTCTTGCCCATCCAGGCCAGCTCGGTGATCTCGTCGTCGATCAGCGACTGCACCGTCTGCCGCTCCAGCGGCACCTCGATCGTCTGCGAGCGCTGCGCCTTCACGTCCACCGTGCAGCAGACCTCCTTGCGCGAGATCGTGCGGTCGATGATGTCCAGCGTCACCTTGTTGACGACGAAGTGGTCTGGCGTCACTTCGCCGGAGACGACCGTCTCGCCGAAGCCGAAGTTGGAGTCGATGACGATCACCGAGCGGTCGCCGTTGGCCGGGTGGATGGTGAACATCACGCCGGCCGTGTAGGCGTTGGCCATCTTCTGCACGCCCACCGCGATGGCCACGTCGTCGTGCGCGTGGCCCTTGTTGGCGCGGTAGGCGATGGCGCGCGCGGTGTAGAGGCTGCTGATGCAGCGGCGCATGTGCTCCAGCACCGAATCGATGCCGCGGATCCACAGGTACGTGTCCTGCTGGCCGGCGAAGCTGGCGTCGGGCAGGTCCTCGGCGGTGGCGCTGGAGCGCACCGCCACCGGCGCGGCCGGCAGCCCGCAGCGCACCGAGAGCTTCCGGTAGCACTCGGCCACCAGGTCCTCGAGCGCCTCGGGGAACGGCTGCGCTTCGACGAGCGAGCGCAGGTGCGCGCTCGCGGCTTCCAGCGCTTCGAGGTCGGCGGCCACCGCAGCGAGCACGCCGCGGACTTCGCGCGCCAGGCCCGCGCCGGCCATGAACTGCCGGTAGCCGTCGGTCGTCAGCGCGAAGCCCGGCGGCACGCGCACGCCGGCGTTGATCAGCTCGCCGAGCGAGGCGCACTTGCCGCCCACCAGCGGCACCGACTCGCGCCGGCAGTCCTCGAACCAGCACACGGCCGGCGCACCGGCGCGCGCCTCGCCCGGCGCAGCGCGCGGCCGCCGCCGTCACCGCCGCAGCGGTAAACGCCTGCATGGCCCCTCCCGATCGCCGCCTAACGCGCGATCGTCACGGCGCCCGTCGAGCCGTCCACGCGCAGCAGCATGCCGGTGCGGATGATCTTGGTCGCGTGCCCGGTGCCCACCACCGCCGGCATGCCGTACTCGCGGCAGACGATGGCCGCGTGGCTCATCACGCCGCCGACGTCGGTGATGCAGGCGCCGATCTTGGCGAAGGCAGGCGCCCACGAAGGCGAGGTCGTCGGCGCGACGAGGATCTCGCCTTGCTGCAGCTGGCCCACCTCGTTCACCGTGCGGCACACGCGCGCGCGGCCTTCGATGACGCCGGGGCTGCCGGCGAAGCCCTTCAGCTCGGTGATGCTGTCGGGGTCCTTCACCTCCTGCACCGAGGCCCAGTCGGCGAGCGACTTGTTGGTCACGCCCCAGAGCACGATCGTGAACGGCTCCTGGATCACCTCGGGCGCGGTGCCGATGGCCGGCGGCGCGTTCCACTCCTTGAACTTGGCCATCACGCCCTTGCGCCACTCGACCTCCTTCGGCCAGGTCTGCGTGCCGCGCGGCGTGACGCCGGTGGCCCAGGCGGTGACGATGTCCCACAGCGCCGACTTGATCTCGTCGCGCTTCAGCAGCCAGATGTTCCTCGACATCGGCGATGACGCCGTGCTCCTTCATGATGGCGCCGACTTCGCGCATCTTGTTCCAGAACACCGAGTGGAACCAGTGCTCGACGTAGAAGAGGTGGTTCTCGACGTACGGGAACACCGTCTTCGCGCAGCCGAGCAGCTCGTCGAACTGCTTGCGGTCCTCTTCCTTGTCGATGAGGCCGCGGTACTCGGCGGTGATGCGGTCACGCTCGGCGCGCACGCGCTCCATCGGCCGCTCGATGTCGACGCCGGCGCGCAGCTTGCCGATGTAGGTCTGGATGCCGTTGAGCGGGATGTTCATCGCGTCGTTCCACGAACGGTCGTGATGGAACCACCCGGTGCCGGTGGAGACGTTGAACCACGGCTCGCGCGAGAGGTTCAGCGACGTGAGCCACTGCACGCCCTTGGGCAGCTGCTTCAGCGCCGCCTCGACCGTCGTCCACTCGGGGCTGAAGGTCACCGCCTCGTGCACGCCCAGCTCGATGGCCAGCCGCGCCAGCTTCTTCAGCTCCTCGTCGGGCTGGTACATGATGACGTCGATGCCCGAGATCATCTGCGTCACGCGCTGCGCCGGGATGCTCGGGAACTGCTTCTGCACGAAGTCGAGGAAGAACACGTAGGCCGCGTAGCCCAGGTTCAGGAACTCGAAGTGGTACTGCCAGCACTTGATGCCGAGGTTGATGAGGTCGTCGTAGTTCTTCAGCAGGTGGTAGCCCTGCGATTCACCCATCGCGCCGGTGACGACGGCGATGTCTTCCATGTCCGCCAGGCGCGGGATCGGCAGCTTCTCCAGCTCGCGGATCGTCGCCTCCATCTTCGTCTTCCACTTCTTCTCCAGCTCGTCCCAGTTCTTGTAGTAGTGGCCGGCGCGCTCCATGAAGTGCGGCACGCGCTTGCCGATCTCCTCGGGGTCCTTCACCGGCACCGGCGAGATGTAGACGTAGCCGTTGATGATGCGGTGGTCGACGCCGCGCACCGGCGGCACCATGAAGATGCGGTTGTTGTATTGCGAGAGCGCGAGGTACCAGGCCTCGTCCCAGATCGTGTCGAACGGATACAGCGGCTCGGGGTAGTGCAAGCCGTCGTAGAACCAGAACATCTCCTTCTCGTAGCGGTTGCGCGTGGGGTCGTCGGTGACGAACTGGTACTGGTAGGGATACATGCGCTCCCAGCCCTCGGTACCTGGAATGACCTGCGCCTTCACGTCATGCGGGACGGGAAATTTCATCGCCAGCCTCTTCGGTGGTTTCGTCTTCCGGTTTCGTTTCCGCAGCGCGGCGCCCTAGCAGGCGCCGCGAGCGGCCCGCGTTGTTCTCTGCATCGCGCGTGCCAGCGGCGCGCCGGCGACCCCCGCCGCAAGCTGCGCCGCCGCGTCTGCGCCGAGGAGAGGATCAGGACAAACCCGCGGCCCTCGCAGGCACCGGCGGCACGCCACGCGGGCACCCGCGACGCCTCATCAAATCGTCAATTCACCCGTGCGTGGCGGCCAGGCTTTGATCAACCGATGAAGTGCTGCCGGCCCCGCTTCGCCACGCTGCACCGCCGCATCGGCCGCGCTGAGTCATCCGCTTGACCTGGGTCAGCGCGCCGACCGGCACCGCGGCCTCACAGTGCCGGCTCGGCGGCGAGCCCGGGGGTTGACCGTGGCCAGACTCCACAGCGTTCCGACCAAGAACGACGAAGGGCACGACCTGCGTGCCCAGGTGCACTTCTGCGCCGAGACCGGGCAGATCTGGCTGCACGAGCACCGCATGCTGCTCGTGCACGCCGAGGCGCAGGCAACGCTGCGCAAGGAGCTGATCGACTCGCTCGGCATGGCGCGCGCGCAGGGCCTCCTGATGCGCATGGGCTATGCCTCGGGCCTGCGCGATGCCGAACTCGCGCGCACGCGCGCCGAGGACGTGAGCGACATCGAGGCGTTCATGACCGGGCCGCGGCTGCACACGCTCGAAGGCATCGTGCGCGTGACGCCGGTGCGCATCGAACTGGACCGCGTCAGCGGCCGCTTCTACGGCGAGTTCCTGTGGGAGAACTCGTGGGAAGGCCAGTCGCACCGCCGCTACTACGGCATCCACAACGAGCCCGTGTGCTGGACGCAGATCGGCTACGCCTGCGGCTACACCTCGGCGTTCATGGGCCGGCCGATCCTGTACAAGGAAGTCGAGTGCGTCGGCATGGGCGACAACAACTGCCGCATCATCGGCAAGCCCGTCGGCGAGTGGGAAGACGCGGCCGAGCACACGCGCTTCTTCACGCCGGAGTCGATCGCCGACCAGTTGCTCGACCTGCAGGCGCAGGTGGGCACGCTGCGCGACACCATCGACCAGGCGCACAAGCTGCCGGCGGAGATGGTCGGCCGTTCGCCCGGCTTCCAGGCCGCCTGCGAGCTGCTGCGGCAGGCCGCTTCCAGCCGCATCACCGTGCTGCTGCTGGGCGAGACGGGCGTGGGCAAGGAACTCTTCGCGCGTGCGCTGCACGACATGGGCGGCAAGCGCGACGCGCCTTTCGTCGCCATCAACTGCGGCGCCATCCCGCACGAGCTGATCGAGAGCGAGCTTTTCGGCGTCGAGAAAGGCGCCTACACCGGCGCGCTGGTGTCGCGCCCCGGCCGCTTCGAGCGCGCGCACGGCGGCACGCTCTTCCTCGACGAGGTGGGCGACCTGCCGCTGCCGGCGCAGGTGAAGCTCCTGCGCGTGCTGCAGGACGGCGAGATCGAGCGCCTGGGGGACCAGAAGGCGCGCCGCATCAGCGTGCGGCTGCTGGCGGCGACGAACGTGGACCTTCTCCAGCGCGTCAAGGACGGCCGCTTCCGCGCCGACCTCTACTACCGGCTCAACGCCTACCAGGTGAGCATCCCGCCGCTGCGCGAGCGCAAGGAGGACATCTCGGTGCTCGCCAAGAGCTTCCTCGAGAAGTTCTCGGCCGTGCACGGCAAGCGGCTGCGCGGCTTCACCGACAAGGCCAAGCGCGCTTTGCTCACCTACGCGTGGCCGGGCAACATCCGCGAGCTGCAGAACATGGTCGAGCGCGGCGTCATCCTGGCGCCGGCCGGCACGCGCATCGAGGTGAACCACCTCTTCAGCGCCTGCGCCGACTCGCCGGCGCAGGCAGCGCGCGAGTTCGGGCTCGACGCGAACGGCGACCTCGGCGACCTCGGCGACCTGCGCCGCTCCGACGCGGGCCGCGACCTGTGCGAAGCGGTGCTCAACGGCGTGATGACGCTCGACCAGATCGAATCGATGCTGCTCGAGAGCGCCGTCGACCGCGCGCGCGGCAACCTCTCGTCGGCCGCGCGCATGCTCGGCATCACGCGGCCGCAGCTGGCGTACCGGCTCAAGCGGCAGCACGAGGCGGGCGGTGAAGAGAACGGCTCGGGTGCCGCGACGTGAGCCAGGACGTGAGCCAGGACGAGTTGCGCCAGCGCGTGCGCCGCTACCTCGAAGCGCACAGCGTTCTCACGCTGGCCACGGCGGGCCCGCAGGGTCCGTGGGCAGCGGCGGTGTTCTACGCCGGCGACGAGCACGGCCTCGTGTTCCTCTCGTCGCCTTCGACCCGGCATGCGAGCGAACTGGCGCGCCAGCCGCGCGTCGCGGCGACGGTGCAGGACGACACCGCCGACTGGGCGGCGATCAAGGGCGTGCAGCTCGAAGGCACGGCCACCGAGCTGCAAGGCAACGAGCGCGACGAAGCGCAGCGCCTCTATGGGCGCAAGTTCCCGCTCGTGGCCGGTGGTCCCGGCGCGCCGGCTGCCATCGCGCAAGCGCTGGCCAAGGTGCGCTGGTACCGCCTGCGGCCCGAGCGCCTCTTCTTCGTCGACAACTCACTCGGCTTCGGCCATCGCGACGAGTTGCTGCTGCCGGGCCCTTCCCGTCCGGGCTGAGGCTCCTCTCCCGTTCGGGCTGAGGTATCGAAGCCCTCTCGCGTTCGGGCTGAGGTATCGAAGCCCTCTCGCGTTCGGGCTGAGGTATCGAAGCCCTCTCGCGTTCGGGCTGAGGTATCGAAGCCCGCCCTTCGATACCTCAGGGCGAACGGGTTCCGATGCCTCAGCCGAGCATGCGGTCGAGGCGTTCCTTGCTTTCGGCCAGTTCGACGAGCATGTCCTGCACGACCTGCCGCACCGAGCTTTCCTCGTTCATGTCGCCGACGAGCTGCCCCACGGGGTAGGTGAGGAAGGCCTCGGCCTTCGCGTCTTTCACGCGCTCGACGCGCGTGCGGCCGTGCGCCCACCACAGCATGTTCTGCAGCGGCGCGGGCAGCGTCTTCGGCGCGCCGGGCCGGCTCCACGCGTCGGTGAAGGCATTGGCGAGCGTGCGGCACTGCTTGCCGGTGACGGTCTTCGTCAGCACGGCGTCGTCGGCACCGGCCTTCAGCAGCTTGGCGCGGATCTCGGGCGTCAGCTCGCTTTGCACCGTCTTCAGCCAGATCGAGCCGCACCACACGCCTTCGCAGCCGAGCGCCAGCGCCGCCGCCACCTGGCGGCCGCGGCCGACTCCCCCGCCGCCCAGCACCGGCAGCGGCGCCACCGCGTCGACGATGCGCGGCCACAGCACCATCGAAGAGATGTTGCCGGTGTGGCCGGCGGCTTCGGTGCCTACCGCCACCACGAGGTCGCAGCCGGCGGCCTTGTGCTTCAGCGCGTGCTCGGTCTTGCCGGCGAGTGCACCGACCTTGATGCCGAGCGCGTGCGCGCGATCGACGAGGTCCTTCGGTGGGCTGCCGAGCGCGTTGACGATGAGCTTGATCGGGTGCCGGAAGCACGCTTCCAGCATCGCCAGGCTCTCGCGCGGCGTGATGTGCAGACCCTTCAGCAGCTCGCGCGCCGCGGCGTCGGCCTGCTCCGGCGGCAGGCGCGGGATGCCGGCCTCGTCGAGCAGCTTCTGCACGAAGGCCACGTGCTCGGCCGGCAGCGCGTCGATGTCGACCTGCGCCACGTCCTCGTAGCTCGAGGGCATCAGGATGTCGACGCCGTAGGGCCGGCCGCCGACGTGGGCGTCGATCCAGCGCAGGTCTTCCTCGATGCGGTCGGCGTGCGCGCGGGCCATGCCCAGCACGCCCAGGCCACCGGCCTTGGACACTTCGACGACGACGTCGCGGCAATGCGAGAACGCGAAGATCGGCGCGGCGATGCCGAACATCTCGCAAAGACGGTTGTTCATCGGCAGGTCTCTCGTCGTTCGATCCTGAAGAACCGTTCGCGCTGAGCTTGTCGAAGCGCCACCTTCGACGCGGCCGGAAGGGGCTTCGACAAGCTCAGCCCGAACGGTTTCTTATGCAATTGATGGCAAGTCCGTATCAGTACGACTTCGGCTGCCCGAGCACGCGCTCGGCGATGTGCGAGAGGATCATCTCGCGGCTCACCGGCGCGATGCGCGGGATCATGATCTCGCGCAGGTAGCGCTCGACGTGGAACTCCTTCGAGTAGCCCATCCCGCCGTGCGTGAGGATCGCCTGCTCGCAGGCGCGAAAGCCGGTCTCGGCTGCGAGGTACTTCGCCGCGTTGGCCTCGGCGCCGCAGTCGCGGCCGTTGTCGTAGAGCCAGGCGGCTTTCATCATCAGGAGCTGCGCCGCTTCCAGCTCGACCCAGTTGCGCGCCAGCGGGTGCTGGATGCCCTGGTTCTGGCCGATCGGGCGGTCGAAGACGATGCGCTCGCGCGCGTAGGCCGAGGCTTTCGCGAGCGCGATGCGGCCGATGCCGATGGCTTCCGATGCGAGCAGCACGCGCTCGGGGTTCATGCCGTGCAGGATGTACTTGAAGCCGCGGCCTTCCTCGCCGATGCGGTCCTCCACCGGGATCTCCAGCCCGTCGATGAAGAGCTCGTTGGAATCGACGCAATGCCGGCCCATCTTGTCGATCTTGCGGATGTCGACGTGGCTGCGGTCGAGGTCGGTGTAGAAGAGCGACAAGCCGCCGGAGCGGTCGCCTTCGCCGAGCTCCTCCACCGGCGTCGTCCGCGCCAGCAGCAGGATCTTGTCGGCCACCTGCGCCGTCGAGATCCACACCTTCTGGCCGTGCACGACGTAGCGGTCGCCGCGGCGCACGGCGCGCGTCTTCAGCTTCGTCGTGTTCAGCCCCGTGTTCGGCTCGGTGACGCCGAAGCACGACTTCACGCGCCCCTTGGCCATCGGCGGCAGCATGCGCTGCTTCTGTTCCTCGGTGCCGAACACCACCACCGGCATCAGCCCGAAGACGTTGATGTGGATGCTCGAGGCGCCGCTCATGCAGGCGCCCGATTCGGCCACCGCCTGCATCATCACCGCGGCCTCCTGCACGCCGAGGCCGGCGCCGCCGTAGGCCTCGGGGATGGCGATGCCGAGCCAGCCGGCCTCGCCCATGGCGCGGTAGAACGCTTCGGGGAAGACGCCGTCGATGTCGCGCTCGCGCCAGTACGACTCGGGGAACTGCGTGCACAGCTGCGTCACCGCGCTGTGGATGGATTCCTGCTCGGGGGTGAGGTCGAAGTTCATCGGCCGCTCGTCATCGACCCGTCCATTGCGGCGCGCGCTTCTCGGCGAAGGCGCGCGGGCCTTCCTGCGCGTCTTCACTGAGGTAGACGCTCTCGAAGAGCGGGTAGGCCGCGCGCAGCGCCGCCGAGCGGCCCATCTCGGTAGACAGGTACACGAGTTCGCGCGCCGCCTTCACGGTGAGCGGCGCGTTGGCGGCGATCGTCTTCGCCATCGCCAGCGCCGTTTCGCGCAGCTGCGCCAGCGGCACCACGGCGTTGACGTAGCCGAGCGCGTGCGCGCGCTGCGCCGACATCGGCGCGCCGGTGAGCAGCAGCTCCATCATCACGCGCTGCGGCAGCATGTGCGCCAGCGGCGCCGCCCACGGCATGCCGCGGCCGACCTTGGCCTCGGTGATGCCGAACTGCGCGTTCTCGCTCGCCACGCACAGGTCGCACATCTGCGCGAAGAGGAAGCCGCCGGCGTAGGCGACGCCGTTGACGGCGGCGATCACCGGCTTGTCGAGCTTCACGATGTCGCCGAGCACCGGGAACATGTCGCGCGGCGGCACGCGCAGCTGCGTGGCGGCGGCCACCTTCAGGTCCATGCCGGCGCAGAACGCCTTGTCGCCGCTGCCGGTGAGGATGCCCACGCGCATCGCGTCGTCGGCCGCGAGCCGCTGCCACGCCAGGCGCAGGCCCTCGATGACGCCCGGGTTGATCGCGTTGCGCGCCGCGGGGCGATCGATGGTGACGATGGCGATGCCGTCGACCACCTCGAACAGCACTTCGTCGGTCAGGTTCATGCCCATGCCCCGTGTCGCTTCCTCATTTCGTCATTTCCTCGTTTCCTCACTTCCAGACCTCGCGCGCCTCGCGCAGCAGCCGCTCGCGGTGTTCGGGCGCGGCGATCGCCACCAACGCCTTGACGCGCTCGCGCAGGCCGCGGCCGCGCAGCCGCGCCACGCCGTGCTCGGTGGCGACCGCGTCGACGTCGCTGCGCGGCGTGGTCACCGGGCCCGACAAGCGGCTGACGATCTTCGATTCGCCTTGCCGGCCGGCGGCAGGCAGCGCGATGATGGAAACGCCGCCTGCCGACTGCGCCGCCGCGCGCACGTAGTCCACCTGCCCGCCGACGGCGCCGATGTGATCGCCGCCGATGGCTTCCGCATTGACCTGGCCGGTGAGGTCCACTTCCAGCGCCGAGTTGAGCGACACCAGGTTCTTCAACCGCGCCAGCACGCCGAGCGCGTGCGTGTGGCTCGTGGGGCACAGCCGTATCTGCGCGTTGCGATGCGCGAAGCGGTACAGGCGCTGCCGGGTGCCGAAGAGGACGCCGGTGACGGTGACGCCTTCGTCGAGGCCCTTGTGCGCGTTGCTCACCGCGCCGCGCTCGATGAGGTCGACCACCGAGTCGCCGATCATCCCGGAGTGGATGCCGAGGCCGCGCCGGTCGCCGAGGCTGGCGAGGATCGCTTCGGGCACGGCGCCGATGCCGACCTGCAACGTCGCGCGGTCGGGGATCAGGTCCTGCAGATGCGCGGCGATGCGGCGCTCGGTGTCGCCGAAGGGCGCGGTGGGCAGTTCCAGCGGCTCGCGGTCGGTCTCCACCGCCACCGTGATGTCGGCCTCGGTCAACGGCCGGTCGCAATGCGACCACGGGATCTGCCGGTTGACCTCGGCGACGACGACGCGCGAGCGCGCCATCGCCGTGCGCACGTAGTCGTTGACGAGGCCGAGGCTGTAGACGCCGTGCTCGTCGGGCGGGCTCACCTGCAGCATCACCACGTCGGCGCGGATCGTGCCGTCGCGCAGCATCGGCTCGATCGAGGAGATGTGGCACGGGATCGGGTCGAGCGCACCGGCGCTCGCCAGCTTGCGCAGCGTGCCGATGCCGCCGATGCCGGAAAAGCGCAGGTGGTCGGCATGCTCGGGCTGGAACGTGCGCGAGAAGCCCGAGCCGAAGAAGACGCTGGCGCCGCTGTAGCCGGCGCGCTGCTGCACGAAAGCCTCGCCGAGGCTGAGCGCCTCGCCGCAGCCCTGCTGGAAGATGACGCCGTCGCCGGGGCGGATGTACTGCGCGAGGTCGAGGCTCGCCAGAGGCACGCTGCGCATCAGCCCTCCGCCACCGGCAATGCCAGCACCTGCTGGGCGCGCTTGAGCAGCGGGCCGTCGATCATGCGGCCTTCGAAATCGATGGTGCCGATGCCGCGCGCGTGGCTTCTTCGTAGGCAGCAACCAGACGCCGGGCCTGCTCGCGTTCGTCGGCCGTGGGCGAGAACGCACGGTGCGCAGGCTTCACCTGGCCCGGCGTGACGCAGATCTTGCCGTCGTAGCCGAGGTCGCGGCCGCGCGCTGCGTCGTCGAGGAAGAGCGCGTCGTTGCGGATGTCGACCACGGCCTGGTCGATGGCGACGAGGCCGGCGGCCTTGGCGGCCATCACCACCATCGAGCGCGCGGCGTAGACCTCGTCGCCGCGCGGCTGCGGCAGCCGCCGATGTCGGCGGCGAAGTCCTCGGCGCCGAAGTAGACCGAGCCCGTTGCGATTCCAGCGCTGATGGCGGCCACGTGCTCGCACAGCGCCACCGCATTGAGCACGCCGCGCACCGACTCGATGCCGGCAACGACAGTGCGCGGGCGCGCGCGCGGCGCCTCGGCATCGAGGCGCTCGATCCAGTGCCGCGCCGGGAAGGCCTGCTCGGGCGATTCGAGCTTGGGGATGACGACGCCGTCGACATCGGCGCCGAACGCGGCTTCGAGGTCGGCGAGGTAATGCGGCGAAGCCGGCACGTTGACGCGCACGGTCAGCATTCCCTTCAGGCCCGCTGCGCGCACCTGGGCCACCGTGGCGTGCAGCTGCTCGCGGGCGCGGGCCTTCTCGTTGACGGGTGTGCCGTCCTCGAGGTCGATGACGCAGCAGTCGGCGGCGAAGCGCGGGAACTTCAGCACCAGGTCGGGCCGGTTCGCGGGCGCGAAGAAGAGCGATCGAATCATGGCTGGGCAGGGTAACGCCTATTGATGGCAGTGTCCATTGGGATGCACTCTTTGTTCATGTCTGTGAATAGCTCCCAAGCCATGCCGCCTGCCGTCCCCCGCGATGCCGCCACCGTCGTCGTCGTGCGCGACGGCGGTGCTGCCCCCGCCTCGCTCGAGGTGCTGCTGTTGCAGCGCGCAGAGCGCGGCGACCACAACAGCGGCGCCTGGGTCTTCCCGGGCGGGCTGGTCGACGCGGCCGACCGCGAACACGCGGCGAACAGCGGGGGCGCGTTCGAGCACGCCGCGCTGCGCGAATGCTTCGAGGAGTGCGGCATCCTGCTGGCGCGCGATGCGGCCGGTGGCTGGCCGGTGTTGCCCGAGGCCGCGCAACATGAGCTCGCCGCGCTGCGGCCGCAGGTGGCCGCGGGCCGCATCGCGATCGAAGCGGTCTGTGCGCGCTTCGGCCTCACGCCGGCGTTCGACTCGCTGCACTTCATCGCGCACTGGCTGACGCCGGCCGGCCGCGCCAAGCGCTTCGACACGCGCTTCTTCGTCGCCGCGGTGCCGCGCGGCCAGCAGGCGCTGCACGACGCCGGTGAGACCACCGACCACATCTGGATGACGCCCGCCGAGGCGCTGGCCCCGGGGCACGCGCGGCGGCTGATGACGCCGACGCGCGCGGTGCTGCAGACGCTGGCCGCGTTCGACTCGACCGCCGCGCTCCTCGCCTGGGCGGCGCAGCCCAGGAGTGTCGAGCGCATCCTGCCGCTCCTGGCGATGGATCACACCGGCTTGCGCCCGGTGTTGCCCGAAGAGCCCGCCTACGACGAGGTCGGGAAGCTCGACCCGGAGGGCCGCGGCGAGGCGTGGTGCGTGCTGCGCCCCGGCGTCGAGACCGCGCTCGGCGCGCGGCTCGTGCGCGTGGTCGACGACGCGGGGCGCAACCACTATCGGGTCGACGGTGTCGCGGTCGGCAAAGAGGCACGGCTCGTCGCCGAGGACCGCATCGTCATCGAGGGCGAAGGCGGCGAGCTGCCGCCCGAGCTGCTGGCCGCGGCCGACTGGATCGCACCCCGCCGCGGCTTCCTGCGGCGCGTGCGGCGCTGAGCCAAGCGTCGAACAGGGAGTCCGTTCGGGCTGAGGTATCGAAGCCTTTTCCCGTTCGGGCTGAGGTATCGAAGCCCGCCCTTCGATACCTCAGGGCGAACGGGTTCCGATGTCTCGGCGCGAACGGAGGTCGGGCATCAATCCCCGAACGCCGGCTTCCTCTTCACGACGAACGCGTTCACCGCTTCGACGTGCTGCGGCGTCTTGTGCGCCAGCGCCTGCATCCCGGCCGAGAATTCCAGCAGCGATGTGAAGTCGAGCCGCTCGCCTTCGCGCAGCAGCTTCTTGGCCAGCCGCAGCGCGACGCCCAGGGTTCTGCGCGATCTCGTCGGCCAGCGCCTCGGCCTCGGGCAGCAGCCGTTCGGGCGGCACGACGCGCGAGACGAGGCCGATGCGCAGCGCCTCGGCCGCGTCGATCGTGCGGCCGGTGAACGACAGTTCGGCGGCCATGCTCTTGCCCACCACGCGCGGCAGCAGCCATGCGCCGCCGTCGCCGGGGATCAGGCCGACCTTGACGAAGCTCTCGGCAAACTCGCTCGCTCCGACGCGATGCGGATGTCGCATCGTCGTCAGGTCGCAGCCCGCGCCGATGGCCGGGCCGTTGACGGCGCAGATCGCCGGCACCTCGAGCTGGTAGACCGCCATCGCCAGGCGCTGCACGCCGCGCCGGTACCACTCGCGCAGCTCGGCCGGCGACATGCTGAACATCGACTGCATGTCCTTCAGGTCGCCGCCGGCCGAGAACGCCGGGCCGGCGCCGGTGACGATGACGGCGCGCACCGACGCATCGGCGTTGATGCGCGCGCAGGCGTCGACGAACTCCTGCGCGGCCGTGTTGCCGGTGAGCACGTTGCGCGGCCGGCGAGTTCAGCGTCAGCGTGACGACGGCGCCGCGCTGTTCGTAGAGGAGGAAGGGGTTGGCGGTACTCATGCGTTGGGTCGTTGGCAATCGATGCCGCTTCAGCCCGGCAGCAGCGCGCTGCGCATGAAGTCGAGGGTGCGCGGCTCGTCGGAGGCGAGCACGGCCTCGCCGAGGACGCGGTTCCAGGCCAGCTCCGATCCGTGATCGGCGCGCCAGGCATGCAGCCGGCGCGTGTAGAGCTGCAGATCGAGCTCAGCGGTGATGCCGATGGCACCGTGGATCGCATGCGCCATCGGCGCGACGATGCCGGCCGCTTCGCTGGTGCGCGACTTGGCCACCGCGGCGTGCAAGCGGTCGGGCACCAAGCCTTCGCCGCGCTCGCCGCTGCCTCGCCCACTGCCCTGGCAGCCGAGCTGCGCCGCCAGCCGCGCCGCGGCCACCTGTTCGGCCATCACCGCGAGCTGGTGCTGGATCGCCTGGAACTTGCCGATCGGCCGCCCGAACTGCACACGCTGGTTCGCGAACGCGACGCTCAGTTCGAGCACGCGCTCCAGCGCGCCGACGATCTGCGCGGCCGTGACGACGGCGGCGAGTTCGCGCGGCAACGCATCGGTGCCGCCCTGCCCGCCCTGCCCGCCCTGCCCGCCCTGCCCGCCCTGCCCGCCTTGCCCGATCCCGCGTGCGGCCATCGTCAACGCCATCGGCACCGGCGCCGCGTGCCGCCCTTGCAGCACGAAGAGGTCGAACGCGTCGGCAAGGCTCAACCCGGCGCCGCCGCGGCTCTCGGGCACCAGCGCATCGAGATACCCCGAGCCTTCGAGCGCGCGCCACAGCGGTTCGGCCGAGGCACCGCGCTCGACGGCGCGCACGACGGCCGGCGGGCACTCGTTCGCGAGCAGCCGGTCCAGCGCTTGCGCGAACTCGTTCATCGCCGCGCCGCTCATCGCAGCCCCGGTCATCGCAACCCCAGACCGCGCGCGATCATTCCGCGCAGCACTTCGCGCGTACCGCCGCGCAGCGAGAACGTCGGCGCGAAGTGCGTGATGTAGGCGAGCGTGCGTTGCAGCTCGGCCGGCACCGGCGCATCGCTCGCGCCCAGCAGATCGGCGACCGCGATCGGCACCAACTGCTCGAACTCAGTGCCGAGGTCCTTGACGAGCGCCGCCTCGGTGGCGGGGCTTTCGCCGGCGGCGAGCCGCGCCGTCACCGCGAGCGACATCGACCTCAGTGCCGCGAGGTGCGCTGCGAGCCGCCCGGCCAGCACGACCGCCGCGTCGTCGGTGCGCCGGCCCGCGCGCGCCTGCGCGCGCAGGTGCGCGAGCCAGGTGTCGAAGAGCACGATGCTCGAATAGATCCGCTCCGGCCCACTGCGCTCGAACGCGAGCTCCGCCGTCACCTGCTGCCAACCGGCGCCCTCTTCGCCGACGAGCGCGTCGTCGGGCAGCTCGACGTCGTCGAAGAACACCTCGCAGAAGTGGCTGTCGCCGGTGAGGTCCTCGATCGGCCGGATCGTGATGCCCGGCGTCTTCAGGTCGAACAGCAGCTGCGAGAGGCCCTTCTGCCGGTCCTCCGGCTGCCCCGACGTGCGCACGAGCGCGATCATGAAGTGGCAATGGTTGCCGTGCGTCGTCCAGATCTTCTGCCCGTTCAGGCGCCAGCCGTTGGCGATGCGCGTGGCGCGCGTACGCACGCTCGCGAGGTCGGAGCCGACCTGTGGCTCGCTCATGCCGATGGCGAAGAAGCTCTCGCCGCGGCAGATGCGCGGCACGTGGAAACGCTTTTGCGCCTCGCTGCCGAAGCGCAGCAGCATCGGTGCGCTCTGGCGCTCGGCGATCCAGTGCGCCGAGACCGGCGCGCCGCGCGCGAGCAGTTCCTCCACCAACACGAAGCGCGCGAAAGCGTCGCGGCCGCCGCCACCGTATGCCGCCGGCAGCGCCAGGCCGATCCAGCCGCGCCGGCCCAGCTCGCGGCTGAACGCGGCGTCGAAGCCGAGCCATGAACGCGCGCGGCGGTCGGCCGGCATGCCGGCCAGCGCCTCGTCGAGGAAAGCGCGCACGGGCGCGCGCAGCGCCTCGGCCTCGGCCGGCAGCCGCGTCAGCTCGAGCGCGCCGATCACCGCAAGGCCCCTAACGTCGGAACTACGTGTTGGCGGCGAGCCCGGCCTTGAAGGCGTTCAGCACCTCGGTGCCGCCCTTGCCGCGGCGGTCGAGGTTCTGCGCCCACTCGGTGGCGACCTCGGTCGCGGCGGCTTCGAGCGCGTCCTGGTCGGCCTTGGCCAGCGGCGTCAGCTTGACGCCCACCGTCTTCGTCTTCTCGATGTCGCCGGCCTCGTCCTTCTCGACCTGGCGGCACACGCTGCGCGTCAGCTCCTCGCCCATCGCCATCAGGTCCTTCTGCAGCGGCGCGGGCAGCGACTGGAAGCGCTTCTCGCTGATGACCCAGTTGGCGACGAACGAGCCGAAGTTCGAGCCGATGGTGCCGGTCTTGGAGAGCTTGTCGATCTCGTACGGCGCCAGGCTGTTGAACGGGAACAGCACGCCGTCGATCGTGCCGCGCGACAGCGACTCGTAGACCTCGGGCGTGGGCATCAGCACCGGCACGGCCTTGAGCTTCTTCAGCAGCAGCTCCTTCGCCGAGCCCGAGGCGCGGATCTTCATGCCCTCGATCTCCTTCAGGCTCGCGAAGGGCTTGCGCGTGATCACCTGGTACGGCGGCAGCACGATCGTGAAGACGAGGCGCACGCCGTTGGGCGCGAACTCCTTCTTGTCGAGCAGGCCGCCGGGCTTGGCGAGGTTGAAGTAGGCGAGCGTCGCCTGGCACGAGCCCTGGAACGGCAGCGGCAGCTCGGAGACCACCGACGCGGGCATCTTGTCGGAGACGAACCCCGGCGCGACGTAGGCGATGTCGATGAGGCCCGACTGCGTGAGCGAGAGGAAGTCCTTCGCCTTGCCCATCTGCTCGGCCGGGTAGTACTCGAACTCGAAGCCCTTCGCCGCCGGGTTGGCCTTCAGCCGCTCCATCATCGGCGTCGTGAAGTACTTCGGCAGGTAGTGGCCGACCGGGAACGAGTCGGCGATCTTGATCTTGGTCGCCTGCGCGGCGGCCGGGCCGGCGGTGCCGAGCAACGCCGCGGCAGCGAGAGCGGCGGCGGCGCGGGCAACGAACGGAGTACGCGAGTCGGGGCGCGAGCGGGTCATCGAATGTCTCCTGACGATGGAACGGTGGATCAAGGCGCCATCTTCGAAGGCAGCCAGAGGATGATCTGCGGAAAGGCCACCAGCAAGACGACGAGCAGCAGGTGGCTGAACACGTGCGGCCAGACGCCGCCGAAGATCTCGGCCAGCGGCCGCTTCGCGTAGCGGGCGACGACGAAGACGTTGAGCCCCACCGGCGGCGTGACGAGGCCGACCTCGGCCATCAGGATGACGACGACGCCGAACCACACCGGGTCGAAGCCGAGCGCCTTGACGACCGGCAGCACGATCGGCACGGTGAGGATGAGGATCGCCACCTGGTCCATCAGGCAGCCGAGCACGAGGTAGCCGAAGAGGATGAGCGCCAGCACGACCCAGCGCGAGACGTCGAGCGTGTTGATCCACGCCACCAGCGCCTGCGTGCTCTGCGTGAGGGTGAAGAAGTAGCCGAAGACCTTGGCGCAGACGATGATCATGATGATCATGCAGCTCGCGTGCGCCGCGTGCACCAGCGCTTTCGCCAGGGCCGCGCGCGAGACCTTGCGCTCCCACAGCGCGATGAGGAAGGCGCCGAAGGCACCCAGCCCCGAGGCCTCGGTCGGCGTGGCGATGCCCGAGTAGATGACGCCGGTGACGGCCATGAAGAGGAACACCATCGGCCCGACGACGCGCAGCGCCGCCACCTTCTGGCGCAGCGTGTAGGCCTGGCCGCGCGGCGCCGAGCTGGGGTCGATCGTCACCAGCGCCCACACGGTGCCCATGATCACGAGCGTGACGAGGATGCCGGGGATCACGCCGCCGATCAGCAGCGCGCTGATGCTCACGTCGGCGATGATTCCGTACAGCACGAGCGCGATCGAAGGCGGGATCAGCATCGCCAGCGTCCCCGAGATCGCGACCACGCCGCCGGCGAGCTTCGGTTCGTAGCCTTGCTTCAGCATCGCCGGCATCGTCGTCGACGACAGCGTCGCCGCCGAGGCCGTGCTCGAGCCCGAGATCGCGCCGAAGCCGGCGCCCGCCAGCGCGGTGGCCATGCCCAGGCCGCCGGGCACGCGGCCGACCCACGTAGCGGCGGCCTTGAACAGGTTGTCGGCGACGCCGCTCATGATGACGAACTCGGCCATCAGGATGAACAGCGGCACCGAGATCAGCTCGTACGACGCCGCGGTGGACAGCGGCGCCGTCGACAGCACGCCCTGCACCGCGTCGAGCCCGCCGACGAGATAGAGCCCGAGCGCCCCGGTGAACGCCAGCGTGAAGGCCACCGGCATGCCGATGGCGAGCAGCGCGAACAGCAGCGCGACGACGAACGCGGCGGTCATTCGGCCCCCTCCTCGGTGCCCGAGATCGGCGGCAGTTCCTTGAAGCGCCGCCCTGTGGCCAGCGTGCCGATGTAGCCCGCGGCGTGCAACGCCAGCCGCAGCGTCAGCATGCCGAAGCCGATGGGGAAGACGATGCTCACGGTCCACGACGGCACCGCCAGGCCGCTGCTCGCCCCGGCCGCCGTTTGCATCTCGCCGAGCGTCTTGCCGGCAGCCAGCCAGGTGGCGTAGGCGAACACCGGCACGGCCAGCGTCATCGAGACCGCTTCGAAGACGTAGCGCGTGCGGCGCCCGACGTAGTTGTGCAGGATGTCCACGGCCACGTGCGAGTGCGCCTTCAGCGTGTGCGAGACGGCGAGGAAGAACAGGCCCGGCATCAGGTAGTTGTTGATGACCTCGTACGACCAGGCGATCGGCGCGTTGAACGCGTAGCGCCGGCCGACATCGGCCACCACCAGGCACATCAGCAGGAACAGCATCGCGCCGCCGATGGCGACCAGCACGCCGTCGATGGCGTCGATCCAGCGCCGCAGAAGGCGGTAGGTCGGCGGCACTTCGCTGTCGTTCGCGCTGTCGTTCGCGCTGTCGTTCGCGCTGTCGTTCGCTGCGTCATTCGCCGTGTCGTTCGCGCTCAGCATCGGGTTGTCCATCCGTGGCGCCTCATGCCGGCAGCGCGAGCGCAATCGCAGCGGCCGGCACGCCCCAGGCGCGCGCCCATTCGCGCGCATCGCCGGCTTGCCCCGGCGGCAGCGGCGTGCCGGGCGGCGTGGCGCCGAAGCGCGGCGCCGGTGCCGGCTGCGCCACGCCGTCCACCGAGACGAAGCTGCCACGCGCGGCGTGGTGCGGGTGGCCGGGGGCTTCGGGCAGAGCCAGCACAGGCGCGAAGCAGGCGTCGCTGCCTTCGAGGGCGCGGCTCCACTCGCCGCGCGAACGCTCGGCGAAGACGGCGGCCAGCCGCGCGCGCAGCTCGGGCCAGCGCTCGCGGTCGTCGAAGGCGGGCAGCCCTTCGACGTCGGCACCGGCCTCGCGCAGGCGGTCCACGAGTACGGCACGGAACTTCGGCTCGATGGCGGCGACGGAGACGTAGCCGCCGCAGGCGCAGCGGTACACGTCGTAGAACGGCGCACCCGAGTCGAGCAGGTTGGTGCCGCGCGGCCCGTCGTGCAGGCCGGCCGCCTGCAGGCCGAAGAAAGGCGCCATCAGCGCGCCGACGCCGTCGATCATCGCCGCGTCCACCACCTGGCCCTGCCCGCTGCTGCGCGCGTGCAGCAGCGCGGCCAGCATGCCCATCACCAGCAGCATCGAGCCGCCCGCGTAGTCGCCGAGCAGGTTCAGCGGCGGCGTCGGCGGCTGCCCGGCGCGGCCGATGGCGTGCAGCGCACCGGTGAGCGCGATGTAGTTGAGGTCGTGACCGGCCGCCTGGGCCAGCGGCCCTTCCTGGCCGAAGCCGGTGACGCGGCCGTAGACGAGCCGCGTGTTGTCGCGCAGGCAGACCTCGGGGCCGAGCCCGAGGCGCTCCATCGTCCCGGGACGGAAGCCTTCGATCAGCACGTCGGCGCGGCGCACGAACGCGAGCGCGGTCCGCCGGCCGGCTTCAGTCTTCAGGTCGACCTTCAGCGTGCGCTTGCCGCGCAGCGCGAGGTCGAAGCGCGGCGGCCGCTCGATGCCGAGGCCGCTGGGCTCGACGCGGTCGAGGCGGATCACCTGCGCGCCCATGTCGGCCAGCAGCATGCCGGCGAGCGGGCCGGGGCCGATGCCGGCGAACTCGACGACGCGCAGGCCGGCGAGGGGCCGGCCTGCGCGGCCGCACCGCTGTCGGATGGCGCACTGCGCCCTGGGCGTCGCTCTGCGGCGCGCTCATGCCGCCTCCTTTGCGACGCCGCGACGCCGTCCGCGATCAAGCGAGCGATCTCGTCATCGGCCAGTCCCGCCTCGCGCAGCACCTCGACCGTGTGCTCGCCGAGGTTGGGCGCCAGGCGCGCTTCGCCCGGCGCGTGCACCTGCCAGCGCGGCGCCGAACGCATCGAGCGGATCGCGCCTTCGGTGGGATGCTGCACCGACTGGAAGAAGCCGGTGGCCTGCAGATGCGGGTCGGCGAGGATGCTCTGCAGGTCGTGCATCGGCATGAACGGCACGTCGGCCGCCTCGAGCAGCGGCGCCCACTCGGCGCTGGTGCGCTGCTCGAACACGCTGGCGAGCCAGCCGTAGACGTGGTCGATGTGGCGCGAGCGCGCGCTGAAGGTGGCGAAGCGCGGGTCTTCGCGCAGCAGCGACTCGCGGCCGATGCCCTTGAGAAAACCCTCCCACTGCTTGTCGTTGTAGACGAGGGCGCAGATGTAGCCGTCCTTCGTGCGGTACGGCCGCCGCTCGGGCGAGAGCTGCCGCGGGTAGCCGCCCTCGTCCAGCGGCGGCTCGAACGTGAGGCCGCCGAGATGGTCGCCGAGCACGAAGGCGACCATCGTCTCGAACATCGGGATGTCGACGCGGTCGCCGCGGCCCGTGCGCTCGCGCGCGAGCAGGCTGGCGAGGATGGCGCCGACCGCCGCCTGGCCGACGATGCGGTCGGCCACCGCGGTGGGCACGTAGCGCGGCACGCCGCCCGAGGCCCGCGCGATGAGGTGCGGCAGCGTGGCAGCGCCCTGGATCAGGTCGTCGTAGGCCGGGCGCGCCGCGTACGGGCCGTCCTGGCCGAAGCCGAAGAGGCCGGCGTAGACGAGGCGCGGGTTGATCGCGCTCACGACCTCGTAGGCGAGGCCGAGCCGCGCCATCGCCTGCGGGCGCACGTTGGTCATCAGCACGTCGGCATCGACGAGCAGGCGCTTCAGCGCCTGCACGCCTTCGGGCCGCTTCAGGTCCAGCACGACGCTGCGCTTGTTGCGGTTGGCGTTGAGGAAGATCGGGCCCATGCCCTCGTGCCGGGCCGGGCCGATCTGCCGCACGAGGTCGCCCGCCGGCGCCTCGATCTTGACCACGTCGGCGCCCATGTCGCCGAGCGCCTGCGAAGCGAACGGCCCCATCAGCACCGACGTCATGTCGATGATGCGGATGCCGTGCAGGGGTCCCATGCGGCAGGCACTATTCATGGATGTGGACAAGTCATCCATAGGGAAAAACACCTTTGGCCGCCGCGCACGCGTCGTGTCAGGCTTGGCACCGCAGAGGCACCGGCACGCGGGGGGGCGCTTGCGGCCGGTGTTCACGCGCTGTCCACCGCTGCTGTTCACGAATGACGCAAGCCAACGCCATGCCGAACCGAAGCGACAGTGCCACCGCGCCGGGCCGCCGCGCCCTCGCCGTGCTGGCGCTGTGCTTCTTCTTCAACTTCGTCGCGCGCGGCATCGGCGACACGTTCCTCGTCTTCCTGCTGCCGCTTCAGCAGGAGTTCGGCTGGGCGCGGGCGCAGATGACGAGCATCTACTCGGTGCTGATGCTGGTGGCCGGACTGGCTTCGCCGGCCGCCGGCTGGGTGTTCGAGCGCCACGGCCCGCGCGTGCTGTACGCGGGCGGCATCGGCCTGCTGGCCGCGGGGATGCTCATCGCCAGCCAGGCCGGCGCGCTGTGGCAGCTCTACGTCGGCCTCGGCGTCTTCGGGGGCCTGGGCAGCGGCGCGGTCGGCATGGTGCCGGCAGCGGCACTGCTCACGTGGTGGTTCTCTTCGCGGCTCTCCACCGCCATCGGCATCGCTTACGCGGCGTTCGGCTGCGGGTCGCTGGTGATGGTGCCGTTGTCGCAGGCGCTCATCGACTGGCAGGGTTGGCGCATCACCTACCTGGCCCTGGGCGCGGGCCTCGTGGGCGTGGGCCTCCTCGCCCTCATGCTGCCGTGGCGCGCCATCACCGCGCCACGCCCGCCGCGCCGCCGCGCCGATGCGTCGGAAGGCGCTGCCGCCGTGAGCCCGCTGCGCGCCGCGATGGCGCAGCCGCGCTTCTGGCTGCTGGTGCAGGTGATGTTCTTCACCGCGCTCGGCATGTACCTCGTGCTGCCACAGTCGGTGGCCTACCTCATCGACATCGGCTTCACGCCGCTGCAGTCGGCCACGGCGGTGGGCACGGCCAGCATGCTGTCGATCGCCGGCGTCTCGGGCTCGGGCTGGGTCTCGGACCGCTTCTCGCACCGCCGCGCGGCCACGGTGAGCTTCATCGGCACGGCGCTCGGCCTTTGCATGCTGCTGGCGCTGACGTACCGCAGCAAAGGCCCGGCAGCCGAATGGCTGCTGGCCGGCTACGTGGTGCTGTTCGGCATCTGCCAGGGCGCGCGCGGGCCGGTGGTGGCGAGCCTGAGCGCCAAGCTGTTCGCGGGCCACGGCCAGTCCACCGTCTACGGCGCGATCTACGCGCTGATGTCCATCGGCACGGCGCTGGGCGCGCTGCTGGCGGGCGCTTTGCACGACTGGACCGGCGGCTACCGCGTCGGGTTCGTGTTCGCGCTCGTCTGCATCGCGCTGGCCGCGGCGCCGTTCTGGCTGTCGCAGCGGCAACTGGTGCCGGCGGCCTCCCGTCCACTCCTTCGACACCAACCCACACCGTGAACGTCAAGCAAGCGGCCAACGTCCTCGAACTGCTCGAGTATTTCGCCGAGCACCGCCAGCCGGCGAGCCTGGCGGAGATCGCGCGCCGCTTCGACTGGCCGCGATCGAGCACGTTCAACCTGCTCGGCACGCTGGCCGCGCGCGGCTTCCTCTACGAGCCGATGGCGCGCGGCAGCTACTACCCTTCGCCGCTGTGGGGCGGCCTCGTGCGCCAGATCGAGAGCGCCGACCCGGTGCCGCTCCAACTGCACCGCCTGCTGGAGACGCTGCAAGCCAAGACCGGCGAGACCGCGGTGCTGGCCGCGGCCAGCGGCGCCTACGCGGTGTTCGTCGATTCGGTGGAATCGTCGAACGCGGTGCGCTACGCGGCCCGGCCCGGCAAGATGGTGCCGCTGCACGTCACCGCCACCGGCCGCGCGCTGCTGTCGCTGATGAGCCCGGCCGACCGCACGAAGGTGCTGAAGCGCGCCGCCTTCGAACGCTACACGCCGACCACGTTGATGAGCGTGGCCGCGGTCGAGAAGGAGATCCGCCGCTCACTCGACCGCGGCTGGTTCGAGGGCAACGCCGAGTTCACCGCCGACCTCGGCGGCGTGGCGTTGCCGCTGGCGATGCCGCACCGGCAGTTCGCCGTGCTCGTCGCCGGGCCGATGTTCCGCCTGCGCGACCGTTCGGCCGAGCTCGCCGCGACGATGCGCGCCGAGGTCGCTGCGCATCTCGCTCCGCCAGTTCCTGTTCGTCGCGGCGCGGTACGCTAGCGCTATCGACAACAGGAGGAGAACCCCAGGTGTCAGAAACCACCGGCGGCGCGGTGCTCGCGCGCATGCTCCAGGCCGAGGGCGTCGAGAAGGTGTTCGGCATCGTCGACGGCACCTACTTCGGCTTCTATTCGGCGCTGCACGCACTCGGCATCCAGATCGTCACGCCGCGCCACGAGACGAGTGCCGCGCACATGGCCGGCACCTATGCACGCCTGACGGGGCGGCTCGGTGTCTGCATGGCCAGCAACGGGCCGGGCGTGGCGAACCTCCTGCCCGGCCTCGTCGTCGAGCAGGCCGAGGGCAACCGCGTGCTCGCCATCACGAGCTGCCGGCGGCCGCAGATCCAGTACCCCGACCGCGGCGGCGCGTACCAGTGCTTCGACCAGGCCGGCGTCATCGGCAAGATCGCCAAGTGGAGCGAGGCGGTGCCTTCGTTCGACCGCGTCGCCGAGATGGGCCGCATCGCCTTGCGCCACGCGTGGGAAGGGCGACCGGGTGTCGTGCACCTCGACGTGCCCGAGAACGTGATGAACGGCAAGGTCAAGGCCGAGGTCGCCACATGGCAGCCGGCGCAGTACCGGCGCACGCAGCCGCTGCCGCCGCTGGCCGAGCAGGTGGAGAAGGCGGCGCAGATGCTGGCCGCCTCGCCGGCACCGATGATCCACGCCGGCAGCGGCGTCATCCACGCCGGCGCCTTCGCCGAACTCGCGCGCGTGGCCGAGCTGCTGCACGCGCCCGTCACCACCAGCTGGGCGGCGCGCGGCGTCCTGCCCGAGACTTCGCCGCTCGCCGTGCCGATGGTGTGGGTGAAGCTCAACCACCAGGTGCGCAACGAAGCCGACACCGTGCTCATCGTCGGCTCGCGCCTGGGCGAGACCGACTGGTGGGGCAAGCCGCCTTACTGGCGCGCACCGGGCGAGCAGGCGTCGATCCAGGTCGACATCGATGAAACCATCGTCGGCGCCAACAAGCCGCTGGCGCTGGCGGTGGTGGCCGATGCCAGGCTCTTCCTCGCCGCGCTGGCAGAGAAGCTTCAGGCGATGCGCGAGCGCATGCCGCTCGATGCGCGGCGCAAGCGCGTGCAGGGCTACAACGAGACGATGCGCGCCGAGCGCGCCAAGGTCGACGAGAAGCTCGCCGACATGGCCGTGCCGATGACGAGCGCGCACATCGCGCACGTGTGCCAGCAGGTGTTCCCCGAAGGCTCGGTGCTCGTCGCCGACGGCGGCAACTCGACCATCTGGACGATGTTCTTCCACCAGATGCGCGTGCCGAACACGCTCGTCTCCACTTTCAAGTTCGGCATGCTCGGCGCCGGCGTTTCGCAGGCGCTCGGCGCTGCGGCGGCGTTCCCCGACAAGCCGGTGTGCTGCATCATCGGCGACGGCGCGATGGGCTTCCACCCGCAGGAGATCGAGACCGCCGTGCGCCTGAAGATGCGCGTCGTCTACCTCGTCGTCTGCGACAAGCAGTGGGGCATGGTGAAGATGAACCAGCAGTTCATGCTGAAGCCGCTGAAGACGCTGATCTTCAAGTCGCTCGGCCCCGACGAGACGATCGCGACCGACCTCGGCGAGATCCGCTTCGACGACCTGGCGCGCTCGATGGGCGCGCACGGCGAGCGCGTGGCCGACCCGCGCGAGCTGCGCGGCGCCGTCGAACGCTCGCTCGCCACCGGCGGGCCGGCGGTGATCCACGTCGACGTGGATCCGGTGAAGCACATGTGGGCGCCGGGGCTGATGCACTTCAAGGACATGCACCTGGAGCCGAAGGGGAAGTGAGGGCATGAGCGCCGCCGCGCCGCGAGTGCTCGTCACCGGGGCGGCGGGCTACCTCGGCTCGCTGCTCGTGCAGTCGCTGGCGCAGCCGGCTGCGAATGGCGCACCGCGCTGCGCGGCGATTGTCGCCACCGACGTGCGCGAGCCACCGCCGGCGGCGCGCCCGCCCGGCGTGCTGTACGAGACGATCGACGTGCGCGACCCCGCGCTGCGCGGCGCGCTCGAACGCCACCGCATCGACACCGTCGTGCACCTGGCCGCCATCGTCACGCCGGGGCCGGGGTCGAACCGCGAGTTCGAGTACTCGGTGGACGTGCTCGGCACGCGCAACGTGCTGCAAGCGTGCGTCGCCACCGGCGTGCACCGCCTCGTCGTCACCTCCAGCGGCGCGGCCTACGGCTACCACGCCGACAACCCGGAGTGGATCAGCGAAGAGCAGCCGCTGCGCGGCAACGCCGAGTTCGCCTATGCCGACCACAAGCGCCAGGTGGAGGAGATGCTCGCCGAGGCGCGCCGCAAGCACCCGGCGCTGGCGCAGGTGGTGTTCCGCGTCGGCACGATCCTCGGCGAGAACACGCGCAACCAGATCACGGCGCTCTTCGACAAGCCGATGCTGATCGCGGTGCGCGGCTCACCGAGCCCGTTCGTCTTCATCTGGGACCGCGACGTCGTCGGCGCGATCGAGCACGCGGTGTTCGGCGGCCCGGCCGGCGAATTCAACGTCGCCGGCGACGGCGCACTGTCCATCGACGAGATCGCCGAGCGCCTGGGCAAGCGCTGTGTGCACTTTCCGGCCGCAGTGCTGCGTGCGGCGCTGGCGGTGCTGCACACGCTGAAGCTCTCGCGTTACGGGCCTGAGCAGGTGGCATTCCTGCGCTACCGGCCGGTGCTCGCCAACAAGCGGCTGAAGGAAGTGTTCGGCTACGTGCCGCGGATGACCTCGGCCGAGGTGTTCGAGCTGTACTGCCGCAGTCACGGTCTGGATCGCGGCCAGGGGCAGCGTTGAGCACGGCCTGCGCAGCGCACGACACGCCTGTGCGACTGCGCGACTGCGCGGGCGGTGACCGATGAGCCGAACGCGGCGCGAACTGGCCGGTGCGGTCGTCGTGATCACCGGCGCTGCCAGCGGGCTCGGCCGCGCGCTGGCCCGCCACGCTGCGCTTCATGGCGCGAACGTGGCCGCGCTCGATCTCGACGACGCCGGCCTCGCCGTGCTGGCCGCGGAGCTAACGGCTGACCTCCCGATGCAAGGCCGTAACGTGCTCACCCTTCGCTGCGACGTCACCGACCGCAGCGCCTGCGAGGCGGCCATCGCGCGCACCGTGGCGCACTTCGGCCGCATCGACTGGCTCTTCGCCAACGCCGGCATCAGCCACCACAGCGCGTTGGCACACACCGCGCCCGAAGTCATCCGCCGCGTCGTCGAAGTCAACTTCTTCGGCGCCGTGCACATCACGCAGGCGGCCTTGCCGCACCTGCTCTCGCGCGGCGGCGTGCTGGTCGCCATCTCCAGCGTCGCCGGCTACTCGCCTCTGCTCGCGCGCACCGGCTACGCGGCGAGCAAGCACGCGCTGCACGGCTTCTTCGACAGCCTTCGGCCCGAGGTGGCCGCCGCTGGGCTCACCGTGACGCTCGCCTGCCCGTCGTTCGTCGACACCGCGATCGACCGCCACGCGCTCGACGGCCGCGGCCACGCCGGCCGCCACGCCACGCGCGTCGTCGTCGGCAAGCCGCTGGCGCCGCAGGACGTGGCGCGGCGCATCTGCGAAGCCGCGGCGCGCGGAAAGCCGCGTGTGCTGATCGGCCGCACCGCGCACCTCGCGTGGTGGCTCAGCCGCATCGCGCCGGGCGTGTACGAAGCGCTGATGGCACGGCGCATGCGCGCCGAGATCGAGCCGCCTACGGCATGACCTCGACGTACTCGTAGACCTCGGCGTCGGTGAGGCGCCGGCGCACCGGCAGCGGCAGGCGGGCGAACCAGCGCGCGGGGTCGTGGCGGTCGATCTCGCGGCCCATGAAGCGGATGAGTTCGCAGATCGGCTCGACGACCTGCGTGCGGTAGCGCTCGTCGCCCTTCACGTAGGCGAGCCACAGGTTCTTCATGCAGTTGCCGCGGCACCAGCCGAAGGCCTCGCAGTGTTCGCACGGCATCGCCGGCGCCGGCTGCAGCGCGCTGGCCTTGAGCCAGTTGCCCTGGATGTCGCCCATCTGCAGGTGGCCGGCGTACATCAGGTCCGGGCAAGGGAAGATCTGGCCGCTGGGCATGACGTTGAGCAGATGCGTCGAGGCGCGGCACTGCGTGCGCCCGGCATACAGCTCGCGCGCGCGGTTGGGCAGCAGCTTGTTGCGCACGATGCCCATGATCGGCACCAGCGGATAAAGCGCCTCGGTCGACGCGAAGAAGCGCTCGATCAGCCGCGCCAGCACCGCCTGGCGCCGCGCCGGCGAGTCGCCGCCGTACATCTCGCCGGCGACGAACTGCCAGTACAGGTAGTCGAAGACACGGTCGGCGCCGTCGGCGCCGACGAGCGCGTCGAGTTCTTCGAACGTGGTCTCGGGGTTGCCCCAGGTGACGCGTGCGGTGACGGTGCCGCCGATGCGGCTGCGCACCGCGCCTAGGTTGCGCCGCACCTGGCGCCAGATGCCGCGCCCGCGGTAGCCGTCGGTGATGGCCTCGCCGCCGTCGATCGACACGAGCACGTTGGCCAGCCGCGCCAGCACCGCATCGGGCAGATCGTCGAGCAACGTGCCGTTGGTCTGCAGCTGGTAGCGCCAGCCGGGAAAGCGCTGCATCACCGCTTCCATCAGCGGCCGGTTCAACGTCGGCTCGCCGCCGTAGAAGGTGACGATGATCTCCTTGCCCGCCAGGTGCGTGGCGACGAAGCGTGCGAGCTGGTCGATGTCATAGCGCACCTCGGTCTGCGAGCCGAGCACCTCGCCGACGCCGAGCGAGCAATAGGTGCACTTCAGGTTGCACTTGAGCGTCGTCAGCAATTGCAGCTCGACGCGCCCGCCGACGATGGGGTCGGCGTCCGAGGCCGGCGCGGCGGCCGGCACGAGTTCGATGGTCCGGGGGGACATGGCTCCTCCAATGGCGATGTGAAGGCCGCGCCGCGGCCGCTTGCTGGCCCTTGCGGTCGCTTGCAGCCGCGGCGCGCGCGGCAACCGTCAGCGCGGTCGCGGCGGCCCGTGCTCGGGCAAGGCCGTCGTGCCGAAGCGCAGCCAGCCCGAGACCGCCCGTTCGACGGGCGGCGAGCGCAGGCGCTGGGCGGCGGCGGGGTCGGCGAAGCTCACGAAGCTGCGGTTCGAGGAGTGCCGGCCTTTATCCGCCGCCGGCCGCCATCTGCCATGACCTGGGTCAAGCCGCGCCGGGCGGCCTGGCCGCTTGAACTGGGACAAGGACCGCCCTGCCCCGCTGGCCCAGCATCCGCCGCTTGTCCGAAGTACGGTTGTCCCTTCGATGTCCGAAAGCCGCCCCGCGCCCGCCGAGCGCGCCCCCGGCGCCGCGCCGCGCAGGCCCGACCTCGTCTGCCCTGCCGGCTCGCTGCGCGCCTTGCAGATGGCGGTGGACGCCGGCGCTGACGCCGTCTACCTCGGCCTGAAGGACGCCACCAACGCGCGCAACTTCGCCGGCCTCAACTTCGACGACGAGCAGGTGGCCGAGGGCGTTCGCTACGCGCACGCGCGCGGCGCGCAGGTGCTGATGGCGCTGAACACGTTCGCCGACGCGCGCGACGAGACGCCGTGGCGGCGCGCCGTCGAGCGCGCTGCGGCGCTGGGCGCCGACGTGCTGATCGTCGCCGACACCGCGGTGATGGCCTACGTGCGTGACCACCTGCCGCAGCTGAAGCTGCACCTTTCCGTGCAGGCCTCGGCCACCACTTACGAGGCGATCGAGTTCTACCGCGAGCGCTACGGCATCAAGCGCGCCGTGCTGCCGCGCGTGCTGACGCTGCAACAAGTGCAGCACCTGGCGAAGAACACGCGCGCCGAGGTGGAGGTGTTCGGCTTCGGCAGTCTGTGCGTGATGGTGGAGGGGCGCTGCGCGCTGTCGTCATACGTCACCGGGCAGTCGCCGAACACCGCGGGCGTGTGCTCGCCGCCTTCGGCCGTGCGCTGGCACGAGACGCCGGCCGGCGTCGAGGCGCGCCTGAATGGCGTGCTGATCGACCGTTATGCCCCCGACGAGCCGCGCGGCTACCCGACGCTTTGCAAGGGCCGCTTCGAGGTGGAAGGCGTGCGCGACTACGCGATCGAGGAGCCGACGAGCCTGAACACGGTGGCGATCCTGCCGCAGCTCATCGAGGCCGGCGTCGCGGCGATCAAGATCGAAGGCCGCCAGCGCAGCCCGAACTACGTGGCCGCGGTGACGCGCGTTTGGCGCTCGGCGATCGACGCCGCCGCCAGCAGCGCGCGCTGGTCGGTGCAGCCGGCGTGGACCGCCGAGCTGGGGCGTTGGGCCGAAGGGCAGCAGCACACGCTGGGCGCCTATGACCGGCCGTGGCGATGATGGCCCTTGAAGCGATGAAGGGCGATGACGCGATGAAGACGACGACGATGTCGAACGCGAATGCGAATGCGGCCGGCGGCTCGACACAGCCGCGCATCGAGCTGACCGTCGGCCCGGTGCTTTACTGGTGGCCGCGCGAGACGCTGCTGGCGTTCTACGCCGAGGTCGCCGAAAGCGCGGCGCGCACCGTCGTGCTGGGCGAGGTGGTCTGCTCGCGCCGCAACGAGATGCGCCTCGCCGACTGGCAGGCGCTGGCGCGCGACCTCGCGAGCGCCGGCAAGGAAGTGGTGCTGGCGACTCAGGCGCTGCTGGCCAGCGAAGCCGAGCTGCGCACGATGCGCCACAACGCCCTGCAGGACGAGTTCGCGGTCGAGGCCGGCGACGCGTCGGCGCTGCGCGTACTGGCCGCTGCGGCGCAGGTGCGGCCGGAGCGGCGGCCCTTCGTGCTCGGCCCGCACATCAACATCTACAACCGCGCCGCGCTCGTCGAGCATGCGGCGCTCGGCGCCGGCACCTGGGTGGCGCCGGTCGAGTTGCCGCTCGATGGCGTTGCGGCGGCGAACCCGGTGAGCAACCCGGTGCAAGGGCCGGCCGGCATCGTGCAGACCGAAGTCTTCGGCTTCGGCCGCCTGCCGCTCGCGTTCTCGGCCCGCTGCTTCACCGCGCGCCACCACCACTTGCCGAAGGACAACTGCGACTTCCGCTGCCGCGGCGACGCCGACGGGCTGCTGCTGGCCACCAGCGGCGACTCGCAGCCGTTCCTCGTGCTCAACGGCATCCAGACGCAATCGGCGGCGCTGCACGCGCTGCTGGCTGAGGCGGCCGAGCTGCGCGCGGCCGGCGTCGCGCGCGTGCGCCTTTCGCCTTGCGCGAACGGCTTTGCCGACGTGCTGCGCTGGTTCGACGCGGTCTACAACCAAGGCGCCGCGCCGGCCGAGGCGTTCGAAGCGCTGAAGTCGATCGGCCTGCCCGGCGCGCTCGTCAACGGCTACGCGCACCGCCGGCCCGGCCTCGAAACGCTGCGCGAGCCGGCGGCGGCGATGGCTTCATGAGTTCATGAGTTCATGAGTTCATGAGTCAGAGTTCGAGTTCATGAGTTCATGAGTTCATGAGTTCATGAGTTCATGAGTTCATGACTTCATGGCTTCATGACTTCACGGCTTACGAGAGGGCTCCGATGAGTTCACCTTCGCCGCTGCCCCAACGCGCGGGCCTGCCCGGCCTGCCTCAGCTTCCCGGTCTGTCCCGTCTGCCGGGGCTCGAGAACCTGCCGCCGCTGCCGGCCTTCCTCGAAGGCGTCGCGTCGCGCGGACGCAGCTTCGTGCGCCGGTTGCCGCCGCAGCCGCCTTCATGGCTCGCTGCGCGCGTGCTCGACCGCGTGCTGCTGCCGCTTCTCAGCGAGAGTCAGCGGCGCGCGCTCGCCGGCCGTGCGGTCGAGCTGGAACTGCTCGAGCCGGGGCTGCGCATCGTCCTCGTGCTGGGCGATGCGGGCTTCGCCGTCGCCAGCCGCAGCCAGGCACCGGCCGTCGTCATCCGCGCCCACACGATGGCGCTGTGGCGTCTGGTGCGCGGCGAGGACGACGCCGATCGCCTCTTCTTCGACCGCGCGCTGGTGATGGAAGGCGACACCGAGTTCGGGCTCGAACTCAAGAACACGCTGGACGCGATCGGGCCGCTCTGGCGCTGAGGGCGGCCGCGCCTGACGGCGGGCTTCGATACCTCAGCCCGAACGGGAAGGGGCCTCCTTCGAGACCTCACTCGCTGACGCGGAAGTCGATCACCACGCCTTCGGCCGAGCGCTGGCGGTACTGCACGTCGACGCGCTCGCCGTAACGCTGCGCGATCTGCGCCAGCAGCGGCAGCGGATCGTGGTCGTTCTCGAAGCGCATCGTCTCGCCGGGCCGCAGCGAATCGAGCGCGCCGAAGATCGCCGCATGGCGGAAGCGCTTGGCGATGCCGCGCGCGTCGAAGGGGTAGATGGCGTCGGGCGAGAGGTGCAGGTGCGGCAGGGACATCGAACTTCCTTCTGGGGTGGGTGGGTCGGATCGGTGGTCGAAGCGAACGGTTCAACCGGTTCTGCGGCCGAAGGCGGCTGAAGGCGGCTTCAGGCGCGCCGCGATCAGGCGCATCAGGTGTCAGGCTCTTGCGTCAAGGCAGCAGGCCGCGGCGGCGCTGCATCGCCAGCGCGATGCGCTCGATCTCGGCATCGCCCAGCAGGCGCGAAGCCATCGGCAGCAGTTCGCCTTCCTCGCGCGCGATGTGCTGCTTGTAGAGGTCGGCATAGCCTTGCACGTCGGCCGCGTCGAGCAGTGCCGCGCGGCCTTCGGCCACTTCCTGCAACGTGCGCCTGAGCGCGGCCCAGCGGCGCTCGAACTCGCGGTGGTCGGCGGCGAGCGACTCGGTCAGCTCGCGCAGGCACACCGCGTCGGAGCCGGCCATCGATTCGAGCAGCGCCGGGAACAGGTCTTCCTCTTCGTCGGCGTGGTGGTTCGGTCCGGCGAGGTCGAAGTAGCGCAGCACGGCCGTGGCCGCTTCGCGCGCCGCGGCGTCGCTGCCGTTCGCGGCCAGGTGCGGCACCAGCCGCGCCAGCGTGCCGCATTGGCGCTCGACGCGGCGGTGGCACTCGCCGAGCATCTCCAACGGCGTGGCGAAGCTGGCACCGGCGGCGTTGCTGCTGCCCGGCGCGGCGATGGTCATCGTCAGGGCCATGATCGTGTTCTCCGTGCGCAGCGGCAGCAAGAACCGAAAGATGCCCGCATTGTGCATGTTTGACGCGGCACTGTCAAAACGCCGGCGAGGGCAATGCAAACGGGGCGCCCCTTGCGGCGGCGCCCCGTCGGGCTCAGCGCAGCGAGAGTCTCAGCGCGCGGCTTCGCTGCGGCCGTAGCCGTAGGGGTGCCAGTCCGGCGCGATGACGGGCACCTGCGCGAAGTTGCCTGGCGGCGGCGGCGAGGGCACCGTCCACTCCAGCGAGCGCGATCCCCACGGGTTGGCCGGCGCCTTGTCGCCCGCCCACAGCCCCTGGATCCAGCTCCAGATCGTGATCGCGGCGCCGACGAAGATCACCACCGCGCCGAAGGTCATCAACTGCTGCAGCCCGTGCACCTGCGGGAACTGCTCGTAGTCGAAGTAGCGCCGCGGCATGCCATAGAGGCCCGCCATCATCATCGGGAAGAAGACGAGGTTGATGCCGGCGAAGGTGAAGATGAAGCCGGCCCAGCCGAGCTTCTCGCTGTACATCCGCCCCGTCATCTTCGGGTACAGGTAGTAGATCGAGCCGAAGATCGCGAACGTGCCCGACACCGCCATCACGTAGTGGAAGTGGCCGGGGATGAAGTAGGTATCCGACAGGTTCAGGTCGAGCGAAGCCATCGCCAGCGGAATGCCGGTGAGGCCGCCGATGAGGAACGTGAACTGCACCGCCAGCGCATAGAGCATCGGCGTGCGGAAGCTGATCGAGCCGCGGTACAGCGTCCCGATGAGGCTGATCATCAGCAAGCCCACCGGCACCGAGATGAGCAGCGTCGAGACCATCTGCCCCAGGCGCAGCCAGTCGGGCATGCCGGCCGTGTAGAGGTGGTGCACCCACACCTCGCCCGAGAGCAGCAGCACGCCGCCGATGCCGCCGTACACCGCCGCCTTGTAGTTGAAGACGCGGTTGCGCGCGAAGGTGGCGGTGATGTCGAAGACGATGCCGAGGAACGGCAGCAGGATCACGTACACCGCCGGGTGCGAGTAGAACCAGAACAGGTTCTGGTAGATCAGCACGTCGCCGCCGTTGGCGGGGTTGAAGAAGTGCGAGCCGAGGTACTTGTCGAAGGCAAGCATCGTCACCGCCACGCCCAGCACCGGCACGAAGATGAGCTGGACGACGAACGCGGCGGCGATCGACCACACGTACATGTTGAGCTGGTTCCAGCCCAGCCCCGGCGCGCGCAGGTAGACGATGGTGGTGAGGAAGTTGACGCCGCCCAGGATCGACGAGAAGCCGATCATCAGCACCGTGAAGGTGTAGAGCGCCGTGTTGCCGCCGGTCTTCAGCGAATACGGCGGGTAGCCCGTCCACATGATGTCGGGCGGGTCGGGAATCACGAACGTCAAGAGCGCCAGCACGATGCCGCCGTAGAACAGCCACACCGAGAGTGCGTTCAGGCGCGGGAACGCCACGTCCTTGGCGCCGATCATCAGCGGCACGAGGAAGTTGGCGAGGTAGCCGGTGAGCGCCGGGATCTGGAACCCGAGGATCATCGCCGCGCCGTGGAAGTACAGCCACGTGTTGTACGAGTTGGGGTTGCCGGTCAGGTCGGGGCCGGGGTTCATCAGCTCGTAGCGCATCAGCATCGACATCAGCCCGGCGACGATGAACGCCGCCACCGAGCCGATCAGGTACAGCACGCCGACGCGCTTGTGGTCGGTGGTGAAGACCCATTCCTTCAGCGAGAAAGCCATGTCGGTCACCCTCCGCTCGCGGGCTTGGCCGCTGCCGCCTTGCGTTCCTCGTCGCCGTACCAGGCGGTGAACTCGGCGGCCGGCATGACGATGACCTTGCCCGTCATCTTCGAATGCATCATTCCGCAGAACTCGGCGCAGGTATTGACGTACTCGCCGGGCACGCGCGGATAGAACCAGAGGTAGGTGACGCGCCCGGGCATCGAGTCTTCCTTGACGCGGAAGTCGGGCAGGTACAGCGAGTGCACGACATCGGTGCTCGTCATGCGCAGCATCACCGGCTTGCCGGCCGGCACGCGCAGCTCGTTGGTCGCCTTGACGCCGTTGGGGTACGTGAAGTCCCAGCGCCACATCGCCGCTTCGAGCTTGATCTCCATGCGGTCGGCGGGAACGTCGCGGTAGATGTTCCACACGTTCCAGGTCTTGGCCGCGAGGTAGAAGTCGTCGGCCATGAAGGCGAACATCGGGATCACCACCCAGCCGACGGCGCCCAGGCGCGACAGGCGCGGGCCGTCGCCCTGCTCGTCGGGCGAGCGGCGCCGGTAGCGCAGCATGAACCAGGCGCCGAGGCCGGCGAAGACGACGAAGATGATGCCGACGTCGACGAGGTACTCGTGCCACAGCGCGTCCCAGGCGCGCGCCGGGTCGCGGACCTCGGGCGCCGCCGCCGCGGCCGCACTCGCAGTTGCAGTCATGGTCGCGGCCATCAACGCCGCCAGCGCGGCCGCGCCGAATGCGCGGCGCCTGCGTCTATGCATGTCTTGCCTCCTGCGTGCGGGCGGTGATGCCCGGTTGCGCTGCGACAGCGCCGGAGCGGCGCGCCTTTCTGCGGAACACCGCGAAGCCGGCGACGATGGCCGCAAAGCCGAGCGTCAGCGAGCCCGCGGCGATGAACAAGGGCGCGTTGAGCCGGTAGCGCCCTTCCTTGAAGCTGTAGCTGAAGCAGATGCCCTGCGCGATGTCGATCAGGCGCCCGGCCGTCGTGACGCGGTTCCAGTCGCTCTCGATCAGCGCCAGCTCGAGGTCGCGCGGCGACATCGTCCAGCTCGACAGGTAGCGCACCACGCGCCCTTGCGGCGAGAGCACGATGGCCACGTTCGGGTGCACGAAGAGGCGGTCGCGCACCGACCAGAAGTACTTGTAGCCCACCTTCTCGGCGACGCGCCGGATGTCGCCTTCGTCGGCGAAGAGCGCGAAGCGCCACGCCTGCGGCGCGACGCCGGGCCCGAGCGTCTGCACGAACTTGCGCACGCTGGCCGGGCTGTCCTTGCGGTCGAACGAGAGCGTCAGCACGCGGTAGTCCTGCCCCGGGCGGAAGCGCTGCGCGCCGGCGACGGCTTCCGCCAGGCGCTGGTTCACCACCGGGCAGGCACCGTCGCAGCTGTAGTAGGAGAAGAGCAGCACGATCGGCTTGCCGAACATCTCGCCCAGGCGGAAGCGCTGCCCGTCCTCGCCCACGAGCGGCAGGTCGCCATCGATCGGCGTGCCGAGGAACGCCGCCTCGTCGATGGCGAGCAACGCCGGGTCGACGTGCGAGGGCGATGGCGAAGCCAGCTCCGGCGGCGCGGCGCGCGCCGGGCCTGGAACCGCTCCCGCCAGCGCCGCCAGCGCTACCAGTAGTAAAGCTGCGAGACGACGAAGAGCCACACCACGTCCACGAAGTGCCAGTAGATGCCTGCCGCGGCAACGAAGCGCGCGTTGGTGCGGCCGGCCAGCGCCGGCAGCAGCACCGCGACGAAGACCCCCAGCCCCACGAGCACGTGCGCGGCGTGGAAGCCGGTGATCGAATAGAACGAAGTGCTGTAGACGTTGGCGCCGAAGCCGAAGCCCTCGCCCATCAGGTGCTTCCACTCGAAGCCCGACAGCGAGACGAACGCGGCGCCGAGCACGATCGTCACCGCCAGCCACTTCAGGAAGCGGCCGTGGTCACGCGCCTCGTACGCGCCTTCGGCCGCGTGGTAGGTGAAGCTGGAGGAGATCAGCAGCACCGTCATCAGCGCCGGGATCAGCTTCGGCATTGCCACCGAGCCGGCCGGCGGCCAGGCCGGCGCGGTGAGGCGCATCAGCCAGTAGGCGGCGAAGAAGCCCATGAAGATCAGCGCCTCGGCGAGGATGAACCAGCCCATCGCCGGCAGGATCAGTCCTTCGCCGTGGCCGGCCATCGCCTCGCGCACCCAGCCGGCGATGCCCCACACCGTGAGGGGCACCGCGCCGCCCAGGCACAGCACCGCTGCCATCGACTGCTGGTAGACGAAGTGCAGCGTGAACGGCACCGGTATCAAGAGCAGCACGCCGAGCGCGCACACCAGCGGCCACGGGCTCGTCTCCCAGTGCGCGGCGTGCGCGCCGTGCGCAGCGGCCGGATGGGGATCAACCGCCTCGGCAGCGGCCATCTCGGCCGCGGTGACGACATGGCCCATTTCTCTTTGCCTCGCATCCCTCGCGTGTGCGGCGCAGGATGGTCGGGCCGCCGTTCGCGCTCAAGGCGAAGGCGCAGCGATGGTGACGCAGGTCACCGTCGCTTCGGGTATGTCCTAGGAACGGCGCGTTGCCGGCGCGACGAAGTCGCCGGCGTCGAGGCCGGCGATGGTCTCGAGCGCACGCCGGTCATGGATCACCACCTGCTTGCGCGCGATGGTCAGCAGCTGCCGTTGCTGCATCGCGGTGAAGAGGCGGCACACCGTCTCCTTGGCCAGGCCGAGGTAGTTGCCGATGTCCTCGCGCGGCATCGGCAGGCGCAGCGCCGAGCCCGAGAAGCCGCGCTGCTCGAAGCGCGCCGACAGGCTCACCAGGAAGCCGGCCAGCCGCTGCTCGGCCGAGAGGCGGCAGTGCAGCACGTGCTGCAGCAGGTCGTGGCCGATCTGCCCGCTCATCACGCGCAGCATCTGCCGCTGCAGGCTGGGCACCAGCATCCCCAGCTGCTCGAGGTCGTCGAACGGCACTTCGCACAGGCTCGCCGCTTCCAGCGCGCAGGCGTCGTACTGGTAGCGCCCGGCGCCCACCGCATCGAGGCCGAGCAGCTCGCCGGGGAAGTGGAAGCCGGTCACCTGCTCGCCTTCGCGGTCCAGGCGCCCCACCGAAAGCGTCGTCTTCACCGAGCCCGACTTCACCGCGAAGACGCTGTGCAGCCGCTCGCCGCGGCGGAACACGCGCTCGCCGCGCGCCAGCATGCGCCGACGCTTGATCACGCGCTCGAGCAGGTCGAGGTCGGCGGCGCCCACGCCCACCGGCAGGCACAACGCGAAGAGGCCGCAGTTGCGGCAGGCCACCTGCGGGCCGCGCAGCTCGCGCAGCGGCGGCGCCGAGGTTGCGCCGTGGCCGTGTAGCCGCAGGTGCTCGTCGCTGCTGGGTGGAAACGGCCGCAACGGCGGTCGTGGCCGCCGGGCGTGCAGCCATGCGGTAGACGCGGCCGTTGCCAGAGCCTTCGAGATCCAAGGGGCCGGCCCTCCGCGGGTCATGGGACTTGAGACACCGGGCGCGAGCGTAGCCCGGCCGCGGCCGCACCGAGGATGACTCAGGTCAACCGGGGAGCCATGGACCGCGCGGGTTTCCGAGGAGGCGAGCAGCGCGGCGCCGCGGATCAGTCGGCGCTGATCTTCGCGGCGACGATCACCTTCGCCCAGCGCTCGACCTCGGCACCCAGGAAGCGGGCGAACTCGCTTGCCGGCCGCGCGTCGACGCGGAAGCCCTGGACACCGGCCTTCTCGGCCATCTCCGGCGTCTTCATGATCGCCACCGCTTCGTTGCCGATCTTCGTCGCGATCGCCTCGGGCAGGCCGGCGGGCGCCATGATCCCCGTCCAGTTCCTGCGGCCGCCGCAACTCGGGCAGGCCGGCCTCGGCGGTGGTCGGCACGTCGGGCACGGCGGGGTGGCGCGCGGTGCTGGCGATCACCAGCGCGCGCAGCTTGCCGGCCTTCACGTGCGCGATGCTCTCGGGGAAGTTGGAGAAGATCACGTCGAGCTGGCCGCCGATGAGGTCGGTCATCGACGGCGCGCGCCGCCCTTGTAGGGCACGTGCTGGATGCTGCTGCCGGTCGGCTGGTTGAAGAGGCCAGCGTGAGGTGCGGCGGCGTGCCGTTGCCGCTCGAGCCCCCGTTGAGCGGCCGCGACTTTGCCGCGGCCAGCAGCGCACCGAAGTCGCGGATCGGACTTGGCCGCAGCGGGCACCACCACCAGCATCGGGCTGCCCGCGAGCAGCGCCACCGGCGAGGTCGCTTCTGCAGGTCGTAGAGCGCCACTTGCCCTTGAACAGCGACGCGTTCACCGCGTGCGACATCGTGACGGCGAGAATCGCGCCACCGTCCGGCGACGCCTTGGCCACGGCGTCGGCGCCGATCATGCCGCCGTTGCCGGGCCGGTTGTCGATGACGACGTTGGCGCCGAAGCGCTTGCCGAGCTGCTCGCCGACGAGGCGCGCCATGACGTCGGTCAGGCCCCCCGGCGGAAAGGGCACGACGTAGCGGATGGTGCTGCCGGCGCGCGGCCAGTCGGCCGCCTGCGCGAAGCCGATGCCCGGCAGCAGTGCCGTGGCGCCGAGCAGCAGGGAACGTCGCTGCATGAAGTCCTCCAGTCGTTGTGTCGTTGTCAGGCAGGTCAGGCAGGTCAAACAGCAGAGTCACCGGCCGGCCAGCGCGCTGAGCGACGCCAGCATCGCATCGGGCACGTTCAGCCCGTCGGCCTCGGCCTTGCGGCGCAGGTCTTCGCGTCGCGCGCCGGGCAGGCGCACACCGTCGTCGCTGAGCATCTCGCTCACCAGCACTTCGAGCCGGTCGAGGTAGCCGGCGCCATCGGTGCTGCCGGCAAGGGCACCGGGGTCGATGACGATGAAGGCCTGGCCGATGCCGGGCCGGTTGCCCTCGTCGACGAAGAAGCTCGATGCCTCGAAGCCGAAGTTCGCGCCGATCACCGCGGTGACCAGCAGAAACAGGCCACGAGCGCCAGCATCGCGCCCTTCGGCGAGGAGACGGCGCCGATCGGCAGCATCGAGCCTTCGAGCGCAGCTTTCGCGTCCGTCGTGGGACGGCCTTGCTGGTCGAGGCGCCCAGCCGGCGGGATCGGCTTGCCCTCCTTCGCCGCGACCATGACCTTGCCGCGCGCCACTTCAGCAGGCTCAGGTCGACGAGCAGCGGATCGCCCGCGCGGCGCGGGAAAGCCGCCGCGGCCAGTTGGTGCCGAAGATCGCATGCCGCCCGCCCGCTGCCGGCATGGCCGCCGGCGAGTTGGCGAAGGCCAAGCCGACAGGCCGGCGCGCGCGGCGGCGCGCAGATGGTCGGCCAGCACGCCGCAATGGTGGCTGCGCACCACGCCGACGAAGCTGACGCCGTGCTCAGCGCGCCCTTGCAGCGGCTTCCTCGACGGCCAGCGCGCAAGCCGGGAACGCGAGGCCTGCGCCGGCGTCGACCGCCGTGCCGCCCTTGGCGCGCACGACGCGCGCCCATCGCCGCGCCATCGACGCGGCCGTTGCGCAGGTGCGTGGCGTACTGCGCCACGCGCGAGAGGCCATGCGAGCCGATCCCTGCGCCTCTGCCAGCACCAGCGCCGCGGCGTGGCGGCGGCCATCGGCTCGTTCGCGCCGGCACGGCGCAACGCCGCGGCGACGAGATCACGCAACGCCTCGGCGGCGACGACGGCCATCAGCCCAGAGCCTCCAGCACCTTGTCGGCGATGACGCCGCTGACGCGCCCGTTCGACTCGCGCGTCACGCCGGCGATGTGCGGCGTCAGCAGCAGGTTCGGGCAGCCCTCGAAGATGCCGCGCTGGCCGGCAGCGGCTCGGCGTCGAACACATCCAGCGCCGCACCGCCCAGGTGGCCGCTCTTCAGCGCCGCGGCCACCGCACGCTCGTCGACGATGCCGCCGCGCGGCGCGGTGACGAGCACCGCGCCGGGCTTCATGCGGGCGATGCGTGCGGCGTCGATGAGGTTGCGCGTGCTCTCGACCAGCGGCACGTGCAGGCTCACCACGTCGGCGCGCGCCAGCAGCGCGTCGAGGCCGACGCACGCCACGCCGAGTTCGGCGAAGGCCGGATGGCGGCCATCCATCATCGCGTCGAACGCGATCACCGGCATGCCCAGCGCACGCGCCAGGCGCGCCGTCAGTTGCCCGATGGAGCCGAAGCCGACGAGGCCGAGCGTCTTGCCGGCCAGCTCGCGGCCGCCCGACAGCGCGTTGCGCGGCCAGCGGCCCGCGGCGACCTCGGCGCTCGAGCCGTAGGCGCCGCGCAGCAACAGCATCGACGCGCCGACGACGTACTCGGCCACGCTGTGCGCATTGGCGCCGGTGGCCGGGATCACGCAGGCCGCTGTTCGCAGGCGGCGACATCGATGTTGTCGAGGCCGACGCCGAGGCGGCCGACGACGCAGCGCGCGCCAGCGCAGCGAGCAGCTCGCCGCGCACCTGCGTGCGGTTGCGCACGACCAGTGCGTCGGCCGTCTTCGCTTCGGCGTGCAGGCGCGCCGCGTCGTCGACAGGCTTCGGGTCGTAGAGCACGTCGTGCGCGGCGCGCAGCCGGCGCGACCGCGCCGGCTCGTCCATGAAGGCTCGGTGATGACGATGCGCGCCATCGCCACCGCCCTCAAGCCGACTCGTACAGGCGCGTCAGCACGAACTCGCGGTGGCCCAGCGCCTCGGCCGCCGTGAGGCGCCCGTTGGCCGTGCGCAGCATGCACTCGAGCAGCTTGTCGCCGGCCTGGTCGAGAACGTGATCTCGCGCTGCAGCAGGCCGCTGCTGTCGACGTCGATGTGCTCGCTCATCAGGCGCACGGTGCGCGGGTTGGCGCAGATCTTGATGACCGGCAGGATCGGGTTGCCGATGACGTTGCCCTGGCCGGTGGGGAAGAAGTGCACCACGACGAGGCCGCGCACAGCGTAGGCCATCTCGGCCGCGGCGCTGGACGAATCCATGAACCACAGGCCGGGGCCGGTGGGCACCTCGGCCTTGTCGAGCACGCCGTCGACCAGGCACTTCTTGCCGATCTTCTGGATGTTGCCGAGCGCCTTTTTCCTCGATCGTCGTCAGGCCGCCGGCGATGTTGCCCTTGGTCGGCTGCGAGTCGAGGAGGTCGCTCGTCTTGTAGCGGTTGATCATGTCCTGGTAGCGGTTGAACATGAACATGAACCGCTCCTTGACCTCGGGCGTGCGGCAGCGCTCGGCTACGATGCGTTCACCCGCCGGTGATCTCGAGGTCTCGCCGAACACCAGCGTGCTGCCGAGTCCGTAGAGCTTGTCGAACGCGTTGCCCACCGTCGGGTTGGCGCCGCGGCCGCTGGTGGTGTCGCTCGCCGCACTTGGTGCTGACCCACAGCTCCTTCAGCGCGCAGACCTCGCGCTGCTTCTCGCTGGCCCACTGCACGTACTCGCGCGCGGCCTTGCTCGCACGCGCATGATCGTCGTGGTCGCCGTGGCCTTCGATGCCGAAGCCGACCACCGGCTTGCCGGTGGCCGCGATGCCGTCGACGACCTTCTGGGTCGGCCTGTCCTCGATGCCGATGACGACCACGGCGGCGACGTTGGGGTTGCAGCCGGCGCCGATCAAGGTGCGGAAGTGCAGTTCGAGGTCGGCGCCGAACTGCTGCAGCCGGCCATAGGGGTGCGGGATCGGCAGCGCGCCCTTGATGTTGTGCGCGACGGCCTCGGCCGCGGCGTTGGAAAAGGTCGTCCAGCGGCAGCACGATGACGTGGTTGCGCACGCCGACGCGGCCGTTCTCGCGCCGGTAGCCGAGGAAAGGTGGAGTTGCTCGAAACGACGGACATGGGGGCTCCTTGCACCGGGGGACTACCAGCGCTTGGTCTTGATGTTCTGGACGTGGGCGTGTTCGCCCGCCTTGATGGCGCGACGACCTTGCCCATGTCGATGCCGTATTTCCACACCGTGTCGCCGGGCGCCATGTCCTTCAGCGCCACCTTGTGCCCGATGGGGATGTCCTGGCGCGCCTGCGCTGGTCATCTTGTCCTCGTCCATGATCCAGCCGTTCAGCATCTGGCCGGCCTTGACGCCTTCGACGACGACGACGGCGACGGTGTCCCTGGCGTCGTGCAACACGAAGTGAATCATCGGGGGTCTCCTCGTCGGGAAGCGGGAAGCAAGCGAGGCGCGCAGTGTCCGACCGGCCCGATCGGCGTGTCAACTCGGTCATTTAGATGACTTGCATGCCATGGCGCCCGCCCGCGAGAATGGCGCGCCACCATGCTGGTCGATGCCTCACCCGCCTTCGGGCCGATCGAGCCCGGCGCGCTCGGCGGGCCGCTGTACCGCGCCGTCAAGCGCGCCTTGCTGCGCGCCATCGAGGACCGCGACTGCGGCCCCGGCGACGCCCTGCCAGCGAGGCGCGGACCTGGCGCGCGCGCCTTCGGCGTCTCCATTGGCACGGTCCGCCGCCGTCGACGAACTGGTGGCCGAGCATCCTCGTGCGCCGGCAGGGGCGCGGCACCTTCGTCGCCGTCCACAGCGCCGATCGCTTCCTGTTCCAGTTCTTCCACGTCGAGCGCAGCGACGGGCGGCGCGACTCGCCGACCGTGGAGCTGCTGCTGTTCGAGCGCGGCCGCGCCGACGAGGAACCCGCGCAGGCGCTGGGAATGAAGGTCGGCGATCCGGTCATCCGCGTGGAGAACCGCCTGCTGCTGCAAGGCCGGCCGGTCATCCACGACCGCATCCGCCTTGCCGGCGCTGCTGTTCAAGGGGCTGAGCGAGAAGCGCTTTCGCGACCGCCCGAGCACGATCTACCACCTCTACCAGACCGAGTTCGCGATCACCGTGACGCGGGCCCAGGAGCGCGCCCGCGCCGTCGCCGCCGACCGCGCCGCCTCGAGGATCCTCGGCATTGCGCCGGGGACGCCCGTGCTGGAAGTGCGCCGCACCGCGCTGACCTTCGGCGACAAGCCGGTCGAGTACCGCGTGTCGACCGTCAACACGGCCCAGCACGAGTACGTGCACCTGCTGTCGCGCCCGACCTGAACGTTCAAGCTGAACGTTCGACCTGAACGTTCGACCTGAACGTTCGACCTGAACGTCCGGCCTGAACGTCAGCCCGCGGTGCGCCGCGCCTTGCTGCTGCGGCCGCCCAGCACCGCCGTGAGCATCGCGACGATGAACGCCGCCAGCGCCAGCGCCGAAGCGAGCGCGCCCCCATGCCTGAGCGTGAACGAGCCGGCCGCGGCGCCGCCGACGCGCAGCGCCACCGCGGCGTGCAGCAGCACGAGCGGCGCGTAGAACCAGCGCCGGTACGGCACGGCCACGCGCAGCACGGCCGGGAAGATCACCGGCGCGTGCCCGAACACCATCGAGAACACGAAGCCCAGCGAGAGCGCGTGCAGCGCCGCGTCGTAGGCGGCGCTGCCCGGCACGAGGCCGAAGGCGGCGATCAGCGCACCGCCGGCCAGCAGCCAGCCGTAGCCGGCGAGCAGGCACACGGCGATGAAGCGCGTGAGCCCCGCCGTGCGCACCGTGCGCCGCGCCAGGTCGTTGGCGAAGAGCCAGCCGGCCAGCGCCATCAGCGCCGCGCCGAACAAGCGCGGCCCCGCCGGCCACGGCCAGGCGACGAGGCCGACGAAGACGAGCCCCACCACCGCCGCGAAGAGCCGCACCGCGCGCGGCGTGCGCGGCACGAAGCGCGACAGCTCAAGCCGCTCGCCGGCGATCGTGAGCACGAGGAACGCGAGCCACCAAGGTATCGCGCGCAGCACCGGCACCCCGAAAGCCCAAGCGGCCGTGCCCACGGCCCAGCACGCGGCCGCGAGCGCGATGACGACGTTGAAGCCTTCGCGCTGGCGCCGCAGCACGTCGGCCGAAGCCAGCGTCAGCATCGCCGCGCCGGCGAGGTAGAGCCACGGCGCGGCCGCCTCGGCGCCGTGCAACGCCGCCGCGCTGCCGAGCGCCGCGGCCAGCGGCGCCGCGTAAGCCCAGGGCTTGCCGATCGCCACCGCGCGCTCGAGCGAAATCACGACGCCGAAGAAGCCGCACACCATCAGCGGCCCGTGCAGCGCCGCAGCAGCGGCCATCACGTCGGGCATCGGCCACGCGAGGCGCGCCAGGCCGGCGCCCGTCGCCACCGCCAGCGCGACGAAGCCGAAGGCGAGGAACGGCAGCCGCCACCAGGCGACGCCGCTGGTACGTGAGCGAGCGGCTGCGCCGCCTGGGCGCGGCCGTGCAGCGACGCCGCCGGTGCCCGGGCGGGCGGCAACGCCCAGCGCCGAGGGCGGGGACGCCGGATGCGGAGGACGCGGCGGCGCGGCGCCGCCGCCGGCGTTCATCGCGGTGCCCAGCCGAAGTGCTCGCGCGCGAAGCCGCTCATGCGCTCGGGCGTCCACGGCGGATCCCACACGATCTCGACCTCGATCGCCGTGCCCGAAGGCAGCGCCGCTTCGAGCGTGTTGTGCACGTCGTCGACGATCGACTCGAGCATCGGGCAGGCCGCACTCGTCATCGTCATGCGCACGAGCACGCCGCTCTCGGGCGTCACCTGCACGTCGTAGACGAGGCCGAGGTCGACTATGTTCATCCCCGCTTCGGGGTCGAGCACGGCGCGCAGGGCCTCGCGCACGCTGTCTTCGTCGGCATCCATGCGGGGAGTCTAGAGGGCGGGGGCGGCAGCCCCTGACAACGAGCGGGGAATGAACCTGCCGCCGTCTACAGCCGGCGCGCGAACGGCAGCCGTTGCGCCGGCACGAAGCCGGCGCTGCCGAGGAAGCCCAAGAGCGCCAGCTCGCGCACCGGCACCACCGTCTCGACGCGCTCGACACCGAGCGCGCCGAGGTTGGCGAAGAGCTGCGCCAGCAGCGCGCGGCCGACGCCGCGGTGGGCGAAGCCCGGGTCGACGCCGAGCGTGTCCATCACGGCCACCGGCTCGGTGCGGCCGAAGTCGCCGAGGTCGGCGCGCGCCATCAGGTACCCGGCGACGAGGCCGTCGGCGCGCGCCGAGAGCGACACGCGCACGCCGCTGTCCTCGATCGCCTCGGCCAGCCGCGCCTCGATGTAGCCGCGGCGGTCGGCACCGGTGATGCCGCGGTCGATGCGCGCGATGGCGTCGAGGTCGGCCCGCACCATCGTGCTCACCTGCGCGCCGCCGTGGCTGGCGCGGTCGTGGTCGTTGGCGCCTTCGGCTTCGGTGCGGCCGTAGTCGATCTCGCGCTGCACGCGGGCTTCGTCGTCGCTGTTGCCGTCAGGCGGGCCGCGCAGGTCTTCGTCGCGGCCGGGCGTCCACAGGCCCTCGCTCAACGAACATTGCAGCACCACCTCGGGCGCCAGTTCGAAGCCGAGCGCGTCGAAGAAGGCGAGGATCGAGTGCTCGCGCCACATCGCCGCGCTGCGCACTTCGACGACGCCGTGCCGCGTGCCCCACGCCGCCAGCGCCTCGAAGAGCTGGCGGCCGACATGCACCCCGCGCCGGTCGGCGCGCACGCCGAACAACTCCAGCCGCAACCCGCGGCGCGTGCGCCCGAACTCGCCTTCGAGCAGGCGCGCCAGCATGCAGCCGGCCAGGCCGTCGCTGTCGACGGCGGCGAACTGCGCGTGCAGCGCCGGCTCGCGCTGCGCCGCGCGCAGGCGGCGCTCGATGTAGGCGCGGCGCGTGCGCCCTTCGGCAGCGGAGTCGAGCGCCACGACGGCGTCGAGGTCGCTCGCCGCGAGCGCGCGGATCGTCACCGGGTCGGACCGCACGGGCATCGCTGTCATCATCGACTCCTCCTGGTTGTTCTGCTCGACGGGTCGGTCAGGGCGGCAAGGAACCGTCGAGCGCCCGAGGTGGTCGAGCACCGCAGCCGCACTTCGTGCGGCGAGGAGGCGGAACCCGGAGATGAAGTCCAGTGGACCGTTCATGCCTGGCGAGCGGCCGGGCCATCGGCCCGGCGCGGCCTGCAAGGCCTGGCCTGAGATCGAAACGCGCAGCAGGTTCATTCGCGCCTTCACTGCGAGGCGTAGGCCAGCGCCAATTCGCCGTCGGTGGCCGGGTCGAGCAGGTCGGCCAGCAAGGGCAGCAGCGCCGCCGTTTCCTTCTGCACGTGCGCCACGAGCCGCTCGCACCATTCGGCGGCCAGGCGCCGCAGCGCCTCGCCGTCCTTGCCGCTGCCGGCACCGGCGCGCAACAGCGGCAGCAGGTCGGCGGCGACGGCGCGCAGCGTCTCGTGCTCCTCGGTCAGCAGCACGGCGAGGTCGCCGTCGCCGGCTTCGGTCATGCGCGGAAAGAGCTCGCGTTCCTCGAAGCCGAAGTGGCGGTCGGTCTCATGCTCGAGCGCGCGCACGAGCGCCGGCGCGAGTGCCGCCAACGCGGCGTCGTCGCGGCGCCCCAGCAGCGGCTCCAAGCGGTTGACGAGTTCGAGGCTGGTGCGGTGCTCGTCTTCGAGCAACTGGGCCACGGCGCCGGAAGGATTCATCATGGGGTGGGCAGGCAAAACCGGTACTCGAGTACCAGAATAGCGACCCGACCCGCCGGCGCGCCTTGTTCCAGGTCAAGCCGCGCGCCGCGAAGCGCACTCCAACCGTGCCGCCGGCGCGATTCATGTCTTCACGGCCTCCGACCCCGTGCCGGCGGCGGCGAGGCTGGCGCGCAGGCGCAGCGCCGCGACGGCGTAGAAGACCGCGAAGGCGGCCGCGCCGGCAGCGCCGGCCAGCGCCGCCAGGGCCCAGAGCCAGGGTGCATCGAGCGCCGCGGCCGCTGCCAGGCAAGCGACCGCAGCGCTGTGCGCGCGCGTGTGCCACAGCACTGCCTGCGCCGAGGTCAGCGCCGAAGGCGTCGGCGCGCGGCGGCGGTTGCGCGAGGCGTGCGCCGCAGCGAGGAACGGCAGGATGCGATGCAGCACGCCGAACAGGAAGCTGCCGAGCCAGCCGACGAGTGCGAGCACGACGACGAGGCGGCCGAGGCGTTCGGCAACGATGCCGCCGAATGCGTTGCCATCGGCGCTCGCGCCCGCACCGGCGACTGCCGCTGCGTCGAGACCAAGCTTGGCGGCCAGCAGCACGAGCGCCAGCACCGCGGCTCCCCAGCCCCACGTGAAGAGCCACGCCGCGCCGCCGAGCCCGGGCCGCAGCGCCTCGGCACGCACGCGCTTCATCATCGCGAGGTGCAGCGCCAGCGCCGCCGCCGCAGCAAGCCAGGCGGCGGCGCGCAGCGCGAAGAAGAGCCACGAGTGGCCGCTGCCCGCCCAGGCCGCTGCCAGCCAGAGCGCGAGTGCCGCGAGCCCGAACGCCCCGGTGGCCGCCTGCACGCGCTCGGCCGGCACCGGCGACAGCGCGAACATCGGCACGACGATCGTCGACAGCCCCAGCACCAGCAGCCCCATCACGCCGACGATGCCGGCCGCGGCGTGGATGGCGCGGATGCCCTCGTGCGGCAGCCACGCCGAGAGCGTCGGCGAACCGATCCACAGCGCCACCAGCGATGCCGCGCTCGCCAGGAGCAGCGCGAGGCCGCCGAGTGCGCCCCAGCCGTGCAGCACGACGCCGGGCATGCCGCGCGCGCCGCTGAGGTTCATCGCCATCATCGCGCCCCAGGCCAGCAGAACCGCGACCACTGCCGTCGCGCCCACCGCCAGCCACGCCGGCTGCGCCAGGCCCATGCCGAGAACGAGCAGCGCCACGCCGGGAACGAAGAGCCACCACATCGCGCCGGCCACGGCCACGGCGCGCGTACCCTGGCGCGTGGCCACCGGCAGCAGCTGCAGGCTGGCGCCGATGGCGCTGGCGAGCAGCGTGCCGATGGTCCACAGGTGCAACGCGGCGAGCGGCCAGCCGAGGCCACCGCGCCACTGCGGCAGGTCCATCGCTGCTGCGCCGAGCGCCACCCAGGCGCAGGCGTGGAAGAACGCCGCGGCGCCGAACCAGCGCAACGGTACCGACGCCGGCAGCAGGCGCGACGTGGCGCCGGCGACGAAGCTGCCGCCCTGGCGGCGCGCGGGCGCGGGCGTTGATGACGACGTTGCAGCGCGGGCCGCAGCCCCCGGCCCGGGCCGGGCACCCGCGGCCGCGCTGCGCGCTCGTTCAGTCGGCACGGGCCACCCGCAGGCGCACTTCGCCCGGGTCGCCTTCGATCGGCTCGGCCCACCAGCCGATCTGCTGCAGCTCGGGATACAGCAGCACCGGGTCACGGTCGATGTGCACGACGATCACGCCGTCGTCGGGCGTACGGGCGACGAGTTGCAGGATCTGCACCAGCGGCTGCGGCGCGGCGAGGCCACGCACGTCGAGGTGCGTGGTGCCGTCGGCTTCGTTCCACGTCGGCGCAATGCCGGCCACCGCGGCCGCATCCGCGGGTCCGGGCGGCGGCTTCGCGCCGGCGTTCACGTGCGCCGCTCCTGCGACGCAGCGCCGGCGCCCTGCGCCTTCTCCGCAAGCGTCGCGAGCAGCCGCTGCGCTGCCACCACCGCCACCAGGCGCCGGTGGTGCGAAGCGGTGACGGTGCTGCGCATCGGGCTCACCTGCTTGGAGACGAGCTTGCCGAGCGCGCGCCCCGCCGCCTCGTCGGGCGGCGTGCCGGCGAGCGCCCCGGTGCCTTCGAGCAGCAGCGGCTGCGAGTTCGTTCCACTCACTCCGACCGTCAGCGCGGCGATGCGGCCGCCGGCGTCGAGCGTGAGGCTCAGCCCCACGCCGGCGAGCGGGAAGTCCATCGCCGCGCGCGCGCGCACCTTGTGGTAGCCGCTCACCGTGCCCGGCGCCGGGCGCGGCACGTACACGGCCTCGAGCAGTTCGTTCGCTTCGAGCGTGAGGTGCGCGGCGCCGTCGTCGCGGTACAGCGTGTGCAGCGGCGCGGTGCGGCGCGTCTCGCGCTGCCGGTCGTCGTCGCCGCCGGCCACGCTGACGAGCGAGACGCTGGCGCCGAGCGCGATCAGCGCCGGCGCGACGTCGCCCTCGTAGGCGGCGTGGCAGCGGTGGCCTTGCGGCGCCACGTGGCAGGTGTCGCCGGCGAGCTTCAGGCAGTGGCCGTTGGCGGCGCGCCACCAGGCGCTCTGGTTGTAGAAGACGCAGCGCGTGTCCTGGCACAGGTTGCCGCCTAACGTCGCGGCGCTGCGGTGCCCGGGCCCGGCCACGGCGCCGGCGGCTTCGGCGATCGCCGGCAACGCCGCCGCCAGCAGCGGGTGCTTCGCCAGCCGCGCCAGCGTGATGCCGGCGCCGATGCGAAACCCGTCGCTGCCTTCGTGCACGGTGTCGAACGCGGGCACCGCGGAGAGATCCACCAGCCAGCGCGGCGAACCGATGCCGCGCCGCAGGTTCGGCAGCAGGTCGGTGCCACCGGCGAGCGGCCGCGCACCTTCGCGTGCCAAGAGCGCCGCGGCGTCGCGCGCGTTGGCCGGGCGCAGCAGTTCGAACGTGCCGGCGTCGGCTTCGGTGCTCATCAGCGGCCCTCCTTCACGGCGGCGGCATCCGCGGTCTTGCGCTGCGCCGGCGTCGCGCCCAGTGGCGTTGCGCGGCGCCGCTGCTCGGTGAGCGCCGCGAGCAGCCGGTCGGGCGTGATCGGCAGGGCATGCACGCGCAGGCCCGTGGCGTCGTGGATGGCCGCGGCCAGTGCCGGCGGCACGCTGTGCAGACCGCCCTCGCTCGCTTCCTTGGCGCCGAACGGCCCCAGCGGATCCATGCTCTCGACGAGCGTCACGTCGATCGGTGGCGAATCCATCGCGCCGGGCATGCGGTAGTCGAGGAAGTTGGGGCGCAGCGGCAGGCCCGCGTGGTAGGTGTTTTCCTCCGAGAGCGCCTGACCCATGCCCATCCACACGGCGCCTTGCACCTGCCCTTGCACCGCCAGCGGATTGATCGCGCGGCCGCAATCGTGCGCCACCCAGCAGTGCAGCACGCGCACGGCGCCGGTGTCGGTATCGACCTCGACCTCGACCACCTGCGCCGCGTAGGAGAACCCCGCCGTCGAGCCGACCGCGGCGCCGCGGAAGGTGCCGCCCTGCGTCTCGGGCGGCGTCGACCACGCGCCCTTGATCGACAGCGTGCCCGTGTCGGCGAGCGCCGCGCGCACCACCTCGGCGAAGTGCAGTTCGCGGTCGGTGCCGGCGACGCGGCAGCTCTCGCCGAGCCATTCGATGTCGCCGGCCGCCGCTTCGAGCGTCTTCGCTGCTGCCTCGACGAGCACGCGCTTCAGCGCCTCGGCGGCGCGCAGCGCGGCGTTGCCGACCATGAACGACACGCGCGACGAATACGAGCCGTTGTCCTTCGGCGTCAGCGCGCTGTCGGCGGCGACGACGCGGATGCGCGCCATCGGCAGCAGCAGCACTTCGGCCACGACCTGCGCCAGGAGCGTGCTCGAGCCCTGGCCGATGTCGGAGGCGCCGGTGAGCACCGTGATGCCGCCGTCGAAGTCGAGCTTGAGGTGGATCACCGCGTGCGGCTCGCCGCTCCAGTGCACCGGCTTCGCCGAGCCGGAGACGTAGTGGGAGCAGGCCATGCCGAAGCCGCGCTTGATGGCGCCTTGCTGCGGCTGGCGCCTCGCGCGCTCACGCCACTCTCGCCAGCCGCTGGCGCGCTCGACCGCAGCGATGCACTGCGGCAGGCCGTAGCTGTTGACCTGCAGATCGTTGAGCGTGCGGTACGGCGCTTCGATGAGGTTCATGCGCCTGAGCGCGAACGGATCGAGCCCCAGCTTCTCCGCCGCCTCGTCGAGCAGCGCCTCGAAAGCGAAGCGCACGTTGACGGCGCCGTGGCCGCGCATCGCGCCGCACGGCGGCAGGTTCGTGTAGACGCGGAAGCCCTGGTAGCGCACGGCGCCGACGCGGTACAGCGCGTGCAGCAACGCGCCCGCGTAGAGGATCGTGACGAGGCCGTAGCCGGCGTAGGCGCCGCCGCGCTGCACCACTTCGCAATCGACCGCCGTGATCTCGCCGCTCGCCTTGAAGCCGAGCTTCAGGCGCACGTACGTCGCCGGGCGCGCGCGGTGCGTGAGGAACGAATCCTCGCGCGTGCATTGCAGCTTCACCGTGCCGCCGGCGGCGCGCGCCAGCGCCGCGGTGACCATCTCGAAGTTCAGCGGCTCGACGCGGTGCCCGAAGCCGCCGCCAACGAATGGCTTGACGACGCGGACCTGCTCCGGCGAGAGGCCGAGCGTGCGCGCCAGCGTCAGGTGCAGGTAGTACGGCACCTGCGTCACCGACTGCACGGTCAGCCGCCCCGCTTCGGCGTCCCACTGCGCGATGGTGGCGTTCAGTTCGATCTGGCCGTGCGAGATCTCGGCACAGTCGAACTCGCGCTCGTGCACGAGGTCGGCGGTGGCGAAGCCGGCCGCGACGTCGCCGAACGACTGCTCGACGCGGCGCTCGATGTTGCCCGGCTTGTCGTCGTGCAGCAGCACGGCGTCCTCGGCGCGCGCCGCACCGGCTTCGAAGTACGCCGGCAGCGGCTCGATCTCGACCTCGACGGCGGCCAGTGCCGCCGCGGCGCTCGCCTCGTCGTCGGCGGCGACGGCGAAGAGCGGCTCGCCGCGGTAGCGCACCTTGCCGCGCGCCAGCGGCCACTCGTTCTGCGCGATCGGGATCACGCCGTAGGGCGCGGCGAAGTCCTCGCCGGTGACGACCGCACGCACGCCGGGCAGCGCTCTCGCGGCGCGGGCGTCGATGCGGCGGATGACGCCGTGCGCCACCGCGCTGCGGCCGATGCGGCCCACCAGCGCGCCGGCGCAAGGCAAGTCGGCGGTGTAGCGCGCGCGCCCGGTCACCTTCTCGACGCCGTCGACCAGCGGCCGCGCGACGCCCACCGAGTGCGTCGGCGGCGAAGCCGGCTTCAGCGGCTCTTCGTGGTGGCTGCGCTTGCCGCCGGGCTTCATGCCTGCGCTCCCGCGGTGGAGGTGGTGGTGGCAGCGGTCGCGGCGGCCTGCACCGCCTCGACGATCTTCACGTAGCCGGTGCAGCGGCACAGGTTGCCGGCCAGCGCTTCGCGCACTTCGGCGTCGCTCGGCTGCGGCTTCTCGCGCAGCAGCGCCTCGGCGGCCATCACCATGCCCGGCGTGCAGAAGCCGCATTGCGTGCCGAGCTTCTCGTGGAAGGCGCGCTGCAAGGCCGACAGGCGCCCCTGCACCGGCAGCGATTCGATCGTCTCGATGGCGCGCCCCTGCACGCTCGCGGCCAGCGTGATGCACGCCAGGCGCGGTTCGCCGTCGACGAGCACGGTGCAGGCGCCGCACTCGCCGCCGTCGCAGCCTTGCTTGGCGCCGGTGAGCTGCAACGATTCGCGCAGCACGTCGAGCAGCAAGGCGCCGCCGGGCGCCGCCAGCGCGTGCTTGCGGCCGTTGACGTTGAGCTCGAGCAGATGGGCGGCGGACATGGAATCTCCGGAAGGTGCTTCAGTGCCGCGCTGTCTCAGTGCAGCGGTGTCGCTGGCGCGGGCTTGTTGCGCAGGTCGCGCACGCGCGTCGCCTTGCCTTGCGAACGCGGCAGCGAGCCCGGCTTCAGCACCACCACCTCGGCGCTGACGCCGATCAGCGACTTCACGTGGTGGCGCGCATCGGCGGCGGCCTCGGCGTACTTCTCCTGCGGCCAGCCGGGCAGCGCCTCGACCTCGATGCGCAGCTTGTCGAGCGAGCCTTCGCGCCCGACGACGAACTGGTAGTGCGGCGCCAGGCCCGGGCGGCCGACGAGCACGGCCTCGATCTGCGACGGGTAGACGTTGACGCCGCGGATGATGAGCATGTCGTCGTTGCGGCCGGCCACGCGCAGGATGCGCAGGTGCGTGCGGCCGCAGTCGCAGCGCTGCGTGCTCATGCGCGTGATGTCGCGCGTGCGGTAGCGCAGCATCGGCAGCGCTTCCTTGGTGAGCGTGGTGATGACGAGCTCGCCGGCCTGGCCCTCGGGCACCGGCGCGCCGGTGTCGGGGTCGACGAGCTCGAAGAGGAAGTGGTCTTCCCAGCCGTGCAGCCCGTCGCGGTTGGCGCACTCGCAGGCCACACCCGGGCCCATGATCTCCGACAGGCCGTACATGTCGTAGGCGACGAGGCCCATGCGCGCCTCGATCTCCAGGCGCATCGCGCCGCTCCACGGCTCGGCGCCGAAGAGGCCGACCGCGAGGCCGCTCTGGCGCAGGTCGACGCCTTGCTGCTCGGCCACGTCGGCGATGGCCAGCGCGTACGAAGGCGTGGCGCAGAGCACGCGCGGCGCGAAGTCCATGATCAGCGTCACCTGGCGCTCGGTGCCGCCGCCGCTGATGGGCACCACCGGGCAGCCCAGGCGCTCGGCGCCGCCGTGCGCGCCGAGGCCGCCGGTGAAGAGGCCGTAGCCGTAGGCGTTGTGCACGAGGTCGCCCGGGCGCACGCCGGTGCAGGTCATCGAGCGCGCCACCAGGTCGGACCAGCGCTCGAGGTCGCCGCGCGTGTAGCCCACGACCGTCGGCTTGCCGGTCGTGCCCGATGACGCATGCACGCGTGCGAGTTCGCCCACCGGCCGCGCGAAGAGGCCGAACGGGTAGTTCGCGCGCAGGTCGTCCTTGACCATGAAGGGCAGGCGCTTCAGGTCGTCGAGCTGCGTCACCGCATCGGGGTGCACGCCGGCCGCTTCGAGCCGTGCGCGCTGCCACGGAACGTGGTCCCAGGCGTTGCGCAGCGTCGCGCGCAGGCGGGCCAGCTGCAGCGCCGCGAGCGCGTCGCGCGACATCGTCTCGGCGCCGCCGGGCGCCGGCGCGGCGGCGTGCATCGAGGAGTCGAAGTGGCGAGGCTCGGTGGCGGCACCCATCTTGGCGTCTCCTCTTCTTCGCAGTCAGCGTCGCTCGGACGGCCGCACGTCAGGTCGAACATGCGGCACGCCGCGCACCGGCAGGTGCGGCAGCGCGAAGCCCTGGTTGAAGGCGCCGCGCAGCAAGAGCGTGTACTTGAACCACTGGCCGCCGGCCAGCGCCAGCAAGCCGGCGAGCGGCAGCGCCGCGGCCATCATCGGAACCGGCGGCGCGAGCAGCGCGACGGCCACGAGCGCCAGCGCGGCGAGCGTGGCGCCGCGGAAGAGCCGGCCGGCAGCATCGATCGCCTTCAGCGCGCGCGGCGCGGCGGTGAGGCGCGAACGCCAGGCCGGCCACAGCACGAGCCGTGGCGAGCAGCGCGGCGAGCAGCAGCAGCGTCGTCGGCAACGTCGCAGCGGCGCATCGCCGCCTGCAGCAAGGCCCACAGCCCTGCCCCTTCGGCCAAGCCGGTGGCGAAACGACGAGCGGCACGACGAGCGGCTCACGCCAAGCCGGGATGCCGCGGGCCGCGCGCAGGATGCGGCCCTGGCAGTAGACGAAGGCGAGTGCGGCGAGGCCCGCGAGCGCGCTCAACGCCGGCAGCGAAGGCCACAGCAGCGCCGCCAGCACGGCGGCCATCAGCGCGGCGCCGGCGAACGCCTCGCGCGTCATCCACGAGGTCTTCGGGTGCAGGAACACGTTCAGCGCCCGCAACGGCCGGCCGATCTCCAGCCACACCGCGAACAAGCCCAGGCCGACGAGCGCAGCACCCAGCAACAGCGGCCACGGCCACGCTGGCGCCGTACCGTGCACCGGACCCCATGCCGGACCGAGCCCGGCCAGCGCCGCGCAGGCGATGAGCCCGCTGCCGGCGCCGCCGGCCATGAAGTTGGTGGCGGCGCGAATGTCCCAGTGCTGCTGGTGCCAGGGGTTCGGGCCGTAGCTCATCGCCCGCTCCCGGAACCGTTGCCGCCCATCGTGCCCCCGGTATCGCCGCCGCCACTGCCGTTTCTGCCGCTGCCGCCCGCGTGGTCCCACAGGTAGAAGAAGCCCGGGCCCGTGCCCAGCTCTTCGTGCATGCGGAAGTGCTGGTTCTCGGCCAGCAGGCGGTTGACGTTGCTTCGCGGGTCGTCGAGGTCGCCGAAGGCCAGCGCTTCGGCGATGCAGGCGTTGGCGCAGGCCGGCGTCGCCTCGGGGTCGATGCCGGGCACCAGGCCCTTGGCGGTGCCGGCGTCGATGCGCTCGACGCAGAAGGTGCACTTGGTGGCCACCGCGAGGCGGTCCTCGTCGTGGCGCTTGGTCTCGTGCTCGCTGGCGCGGCCGTAGGCGAAGGTGGCGCGCTCGGTCTTGTAGCGCGCCTGGTAGGGGCAGGCCACCGCGCAGTAGGCGCAGCCGATGCAGCGGTCGTAGTCGATGGTGACGATGCCGTCGGCGCGCTTGCCCGTGGCCTTCGTCGGGCACACGTCCAGGCACGGCGGCTCGTCGCAGTGCTGGCAGCCCACCGGCACGAAGGCGCGCTGGACGTCGGGGTACTCGCCGAACTCCATGTCGAGCACGCGCCGCCACTGCACGCCCGGCGGCGTGGCGTTGGCGTGCTTGCACGCCGCGGTGCAGGTCTGGCAGCCGACGCAGCGGCGCAGGTCGGCGACCATCGCCCAGCGCGTCATGGCCGTCGCCTCCGGCCGCCGTCGTTCGCTTCACGACCGCCGGCCGCGTCCGCTGTTTCCGGCCGCGCCTTCGCCAGATGCACGCGCACGAGGTCGGCGCTCGACCCGGTGGCGTCGGTGAGGTCCATCGACATCTGCGCCAGCGTGTTCAGGCTCGGCACGCCGAAGTCCTTTGCGAGCGGCGTCTTCCAGTGGTCGAACTGGCCCACGAGCAGCAGCGTGTCCGGCCGGATGCCCTGGCGCAGCACGGCGCGGCCGCGCACGCGGCGCTTCGGCGTGGCGATCTCGATCGGGTCGCCGTCGGCGATGCCCAGCGCCTCGGCGGCGCGCGGGTTGACGATCACGCCGCGGTGGCCGGCGATGTTCTCGGCCACCTCGCGGATCATCTGCACGCCGGCGTTGCCGCCCCAGGCGTACTGCATGCTGCGCGCGGTGAGCAGCCAGAACGGGTACGACGCGGCGTCGCCGCCACTCTTGACGACCGCTGCTTCCCACAGGCCCGGGAAGTCCTTGTACGGCGGCAGCGCCTGGTACTCCTCGAGCTGCTTGTCCCACCAGTGCATGCCGTTCTCGTGCAGGCGGCGGCCGAGTTCGACGCCGACGCGCTTCAGCCGCTCCTGGTAGGGCAGCTCGAAGCGCACGCCCTGCTGCTGCATCGTCGGCAGCAGGTACCAGCGGCTTTGCGGGAAAGGCGCCGTCATCAGGCCGTTCTCGCGCCACCAGTCGAGGCCGTGCGTTTCAGCGCCCTCGCTCACTTCGGCACTTGCCGAGCGGCACACCGCGTCCCAGATCTGCTCGCGCGACGGGCTCGCTTCGGGGCTCAGCGCGAAGTCGCCGTGCTCGTGCTTCAGCGGCACGCCGCAGCCGCCCTTGTTGATCGCGCCGACGTACTTGGCCGTCAGCCCCGTGCGCGCGGCGAGTTCGCTCGCCACCTCGGTGAAGTCGCGCGCCTGGCCGCGCGGCGCCACCGCCGGCTGGCGCAGCGCGAAGCCCTCGTGCCGCCAGAACTGCTCGACGTACTTGGTGCCGCCGATGCGGATGAGCTGCAGGCTCTCGAGATCCGTCGCGTCGGGCAGCAGGATGTCGGCGAAGTGGTTCGTCTCGTCGCGCGTGTAGGCGAAGGCGACGACGAACGGGAAGCGCGCCATCTTCTCGCCGATGGCCGGCGTGTCCCAGAACGAGATGGCCGGGTTCGTGCGGTAGACGAACCACAGGTCCGGCGGCATCACGCGCGGCAGGCCCTCGGGCGTGTCGTCGAGGAACATCCACGAGAAGTGCGTCGGCCCGAGCGCCTGGCTCCACGGGCCGTCGCTGGCCAGCGGCACCATCGTGCGATAGGCATTCCGGATGTTGGGCTTCGGCGACCACAACGCCCTGCTCGTCGGGTTCAGCGCGTAGTGCATGAAGCCGTCGACACCGGGCACCACGCTCTCGTGCCGGTGCGACATCGGCCGCGCCAGCCGCACCGTGG
>JAXMEZ010000022.1:0-65653 GCA_046348035.1 Rubrivivax sp.
GGTTTTGACCGGCGCACGGAGACAACTGCGATGAGCACCAGCCCCGCCAACCCGATCACCCGCCGCACCGCCATCGCTGCCGGCGTCGCCGGCCTGGCCACCGCCTCCGGGCTGGTCGGCGCGCAAGGCGGCCCCATCCGCATCGGCAGCACGCTGGCGCTCACGGGGCCGCTCGCGGCCACGGCGCAGATCCACAAGATCGTCGGCGAGATCTACATCGAGCAGGCCAACAAGCGCGGCGGCTGGCTCGGGCGCCCGCTCGAGTGGGTGCTCAAGGACGACCAGAGCAAGCCCGACCTCGCGCGCACGCTGTACGAGCAGCTCGTCACCGCCGACAAGGTGGACCTGCTGATGGGCCCCTACGCCACCGGCGCCATTCTTTCCGCGATGGGCGTGGCGCAGCGCTACAACAAGGTGCTCGTGCACCACACCTTCGGCATTCCGAACCTGGTGAAGTACGACATGGCGTTCCCGGCGTGGTCGCTCGGTGCCGACCCGGCCAACACGGTGCCCGCGACCGTCGTCGACGCACTCGCTGCCGGCCCGAAGCCGCCGAAGACGGTGGCCGTGGTGACGAGCAAGTTCCCCTCGATCCAGTTCCTCTCGGCCGGCGCGCGCGAGGTGTTCAAGAAGCGCGGCCTGAACGAGGTGCTCTTCCTCGAGTGGGAGTTCGGCAACCGCGACTTCGGCCCCATCGCCAACCGCGTGAAGGACGCCAGGCCCGATTTCGTGTGGGTGGGCGCCATCGGCCTCGAAGGCAACCTGCTGCTCGACGCGATGAAGAAGATCGACTACGTGCCGCCGCAGCACTTCTACCTCTACCCGGCGCCGGGGCCGCTGGTGACGCTGCCCGAAGCGAAGAACGCGCTCTCGGTGACGATCTTCGAGGAGCACCCGCCGTTCACCAACGCCACCGGCGCGGCCGACTTCATCAAGCTGTACCACGAGCGCGCCAGCGCGGCCAAGCTGCCCGACACGGCGGTGGAAGTGCAGGCCGCGGCCAGCTACACCGCCTGGCAGATCCTCGAAGCGGGCGTGCAGGGCACGAAGAGCCTCGACGACAAGGCCATCGGCGCCTGGCTGCGCGGCAACCGCGTGGGCACGCTGCAAGGGAGCCTGCGCTTCAACGGCCCCGGCCAGTACGGTGACGACCTGATGCGCGTGAAGCAGGTGCAAGGCGGCCACTGGAAAGTCGTGTGGCCGAAGGAGTTCGCGGCGCCGGGCGCCACGGTGCAGGCGAACTGAGGCAGCGCAAAGGCTGCGCGGCGTTGCCCTCTCCGCTTGCGGGGAGGGCAGGGGTGAGGCGTCGGGGCCCATCACTGCACCCTCACCCCAGCCCTCTCCCGCACGCGGGAGAGGCCGAACATGACCACTACAGCGCCACGCTGCTGGCGCAGAGCATCCTCTCGGGCGTCTTCGTCGGCGCCCTGTACGGCCTGCTCGGGCTCGGCTTGAGCTTGTCTTGGGGGCTGCTGCGCCTCATCAACCTGGCTCACTTCGCCTTCGCTTTCCTCGCCGCGTACCTGTGCTACCAGCTCGCGACGATGGGCATGGACCCGCTGGCAACGCTCGTCGTCATCGTGCCGGCGTTCTTCGCACTCGGCGCGGCGCTGCAGGCGGCGATGGCGCGCTTCGCGATCACGCCGTTCAACTCGCTGCTGGTGACCTTCGGGCTCACCGGCATCGTCGAGGCGGTGATCCAGGGCGTGTGGACAGCCGACTTCCGCAAGCTCGAGTCGGGCTACGGCGAGCACCGCTGGAAGGTGGCCGGCTTGTACGTGCCGCTGCCCGAGTTGATCACGCTCGTGCTCGCGGTGGGCCTTTCGTTCGCGGTGTGGGCGGTGCTGCGCTACACCGACTTCGGCCGTGCGCTGCGCGCCAGCGCCGAGGACGCGCCGATCGCCGCCGCCTTCGGCGTGCACAGCCAGCGCAACGCGTTGCTGCTGGCCGGCACCTGCTCGGCGCTGGCCGCGGTGGCGGGCGTGTGCCTCGCGCTCGGCTTCACGCTCGCGCCGGCGCAGATCTACGCCTGGGTGGGCGTGGTGTTCGCGGCGGTGATGCTCGGCGGCCTCGGCCGCGCGCTGGCGCCGCTGGTCGCCGGCATCGTCATCGGCGTCAGCGAGGCGGTGACGATGGCGGTGACGGCGCCTTCGTGGGCGCCGCTGGTGAGCTTCACGCTGCTGATCGCCATCCTGCTGTTGCGCCCCGGGAGGGCGGCATGAGCGGGCTGCCGCGCCAACGCACACCGCTGGCCATCGTCGGCGCCGCCATCGCGCTGGCCTTCCTGCCGGCGCTCGGCCTGCCGGCGTTCTACGACTCTTTGCTGTACCTCGTGCTGCACTGGGTCGTGCTGGCGACGAGCTGGAACATCCTGTCGGGCTACAGCGGCTACTTCTCGTTCGGGCACGGCGCGTTCTTCGGCGCCGGGCTGTACGCGAGCGCCACGCTGATGGCGCGCTTCGGCTGGCCGTTCCTGTGGACGCTGCCGGCGGCGGCGGCAGTGGCGTGCGCGCTCGGCGTCGCGGTGGGCACTGTCGTCTTCCGCGTCAAGGGCATCCGCGGCGAGGTGTTCGCGCTCTTGACGCTGGCCGTCACCTTCGTGCTCGGCACCGTCATCGTCAACACGCCCATCGACGGCGGCAACGGCGTCTCGCTGGCCGGCGTGGCGGTGCCGAAGATCGGGCCGACGCCCTCGGCCACCTTCTACCTGCTGGCGCTGGCCGCGGCGGCCCTGACGCTGCTCGCGGCGTGGGGCATCTCGGTGAGCAAGCTCGGCGCGGGCTTGTCCGCGATCCACGACGACGAAGACGCGGCGGAAGTGATCGGCGTGCCCACCTACCGCTACAAGTTGGTGGCGATGGGCGTCTCGTGCGCGCTCGCGGGCCTGGCCGGCGGCATCCACGCACTCTTCCTCAACTACGTGACAGCGGGCGAGGTGTTCACGATCACCGTGCCGCTGACCGTGGTGCTGATGAGCGTGCTCGGCGGCAGCCGCCACTGGGCCGGCCCCGCGGTGGGCGCGGTGGCGATCACGTTGCTGCTGTACACCTTCACCGCCGCCGATTACGCGGTGGCCGGCAAGGCGATGGTGGGCGTGGTGCTGATCGCGGCGATCCTGTTCATGCCCGAGGGCGTGCTGCCGCGGGTGCAGCGGTTGCTGGCGCGGCGGCGCGGCCCGGCCGCCGCCGCTCGCGTCGCGACGCCGGCTGCGAAGGCGGCAGGGACGGCTCTGGTGCCGGGTGCCGCTACAGCCGCCGCTGCGTCGGGCCGCTCCGCCAACGGCGGTGCCGTACTGCTGAAGGCCACTCGCCTCGCCAAGTCCTTCCGCGGCGTCAAGGCGCTGGCCGGTGTCGATGTCGAAGTCCGCCGCGGCGAGATCCTCGGCCTGCTCGGGCCCAACGGCTCGGGCAAGTCGACCTTCATCAACCTGGTCAGCGGCCACTACGTGCCGAGCGCGGGCAGCGTCGTCTTCGAAGGCCGCGAGCTGGCCGGCCGCGCCGCGCACCGCATCGCGCGTGCCGGCATCGCCCGCACCTACCAGATCCCGCGCCCGTTCGGCCGCCTGAATGTGCTCGACAACGTGGCGCTGGCGGCGATGTTCGGCGTCGGGCTGCCCAACCCCGAAGCAGCGCGCCGCGAAGCGATGGCCTGGCTCGCCTTCGCCGGCCTCGAAGCGAAGGCGCAGGCGTTGCCCGACGAGCTGAACCTGCACCAGCGCAAGTTCCTCGAACTCGCGCGCGCGCTCGCTTCGCGGCCGCGCCTCGTGCTGCTCGACGAGGTGCTGTGCGGCCTGACGCCGGCCGAGATCGACGACGCGGTGGCGCTGGTGCGGCGCATCCGCGACCAGGGCGCCACCGTCGTCTTCGTCGAGCACGTGATGCGCGCGGTGATGGCGCTGACCGATCGGGTCGTCGTCTTCGACCACGGCGAACTGCTGGCCGAGGGTCCGGCCTCCGACGTGATGCAGCGGCCCGAAGTGATGAGCGCCTACCTCGGGCATCTGCAAGGCGCCGGCGGAAGGTCGGGGGCTGCGGCCGCTGCGGCGACGCAGCCCGCGTCGCCGGATTCGCCGGCGCGGGCACCGGCGGCGCCGCCCGGCCTGGAGCCGCGCCATGCTTGAAGTGCACCACCTGCAAGTGGCCTACGGTGCCGCGCCGGCGCTGTGGGGCGTCTCGCTTGAGTTGCGCCAGCGCGAGCTGCTGTGCGTCGTCGGCCCCAACGGCGCCGGCAAGACGACGCTCATCAACACGCTCGCCGGCGTGCTGCGCGCCAAGGCCGGGCGCATCGTCTTCGAAGGCCGCGACATCACCGCGCTGCCGGCGCACCGCTGGTGCGAAGCAGGCATCGCGCTCGTGCCCGAGGGCCGGCGCCTCTTCGGCGCGATGAGCGTGCAGGAAAACCTGGAGATCGGCAGCCTCCTGCCGGCGGCGAAGGCGAAGCGCGCCGAAACGCTGGCGATGGTGCTGGCGCTGTTCCCGGCATTGAAGCGAAGCTCGCCCAGCCGGCGGCGGAGCTCTCCGGCAACCCAGCAGCAGATAGTGGCCGTGGCGCGCGCGCTGATGGCGCAGCCGCGGCTCTTGCTGCTGGACGAGCCGTCGCTCGGCTTGTCGCCGCTGCTCGTCGACGAGCTCTTCAGCGCCATCGCGCGCAGCATCACCGCGAAGCTACTCGCGGTGCTGCTGGTGGAGCAGAACGTCGCCACGGCGCTGCGCGTGGCCGACCGCGCCTATGTGCTCGAAGAAGGGAGCATCGCGGCCGAGGGCACGCCCGATGAACTGATGCTGCGCGACGAGATCAGCGCCTACCTGGGCTATGGCGAGCCGCACCGCTACACACGGCGACCGCGCGCGCGCTGCGCAGCGCGGCGCACCAGGGTCGACGACGACGACCCTGCATGCTGCCCTCTCGCGCGCGCCTTCCCCCTCGTGCGGCGCGCCCTCAGCCGCGCCTCCTTTCCTTTGCTACCCTGCTCGTCCCGAGCCCCAGAACCGCCATGACCAGCACCAGCACCAGACCGCCGACATCCGCAGGCCGTCCTCGACCGCCTGGCCGAGACGCCAACCGCGCTTCCGGCAGATCATCACCGGCGTCGTTCCGGCACGCGCGCTGATCCGCGAGCTCGACCTCGAGCCCGGCAAGTGGATGGCGGCGATCAATTCCTCACCCGCGTCGGCCAGACCTGCGGCGCGAGCGGCCAGGAGTTCATCCTGCTGTCGGTTACGCTCGGCATCTCGATGCTCGTGGTTCCGCTCGACCGCAGGCGCGGCGTTCGAAGGCGGCGCTGGCGGACAAGACGGCGAAGGCCAGGCCCACCGAAGCCACCGTGCAGGGGCCGTTCTGCTAAGAGCGCGCCGGTGCTGCCGCTCGGCAGCGACATCGGCAAGGGCATGCCAGGCCCGCCTACTACGGCCGCATCTGCCGACACGCGGCAAGCTGATCGCCGAACTGCTGCCTCGACGTGCTGGAGCGGCAACGAGGGCGTGTACGGCAACATGCAGATGGACCTGGAGATGTGGGCATGCGCCTGCGCGACCGCTTCCACACCGACAGCGAAGGCGGCTACCGCTTCTGGTCGATCAACCCTTCTATTACCCGGTGCCTGCCGACCGGCCGGTGGACGACATGCTGCGCGCGATGGGCCGGCACCCGAACCGGCCCGAGCACGCCACATGATGGTCTACCGCAGCAGGTAAGTGCGGTGACGACGCACCTCTTCGCCGCCCGACAGCCCGTACCTCGACTCCGATGCGGTGTTCGGCGTGCGCGACAGCCTCATTGTGCCCTACGAGCGGCACGACAAGGGCACCAAGGCGCCAACTGGCCGTGCGATGGACGGGCCCTGGCACGCGGCGAAGTACGACTTCGTGCTGGCGCCGGCGTGAAGACGATGCTCATTTCCGCCACCCTCGCCCTCCCGCCCTGCGGGAAATCAACCGCGAAGATCGGCAAGGCCACTGTCCCCGTCGGCGATCTGCGGCGCCGACGACGAGACAATCGTCGTGCGCGGCGCCGACCTCTGCCGCGACCTGATCGGCAAGGTCTCGTTCACCGATTACGTCTGGCTGCTCGTCACCGGCGGGCGGCCGAACGCGATGCAAAGCCGCCTGCTCGACGCGACGCTCGTGGCCATCGCCGAGCACGGCCTCGTGCCGAGCGTGCAGGCGGCACGCATGACGCTCGCCGCCGCGCCCGACGCGCTGCAAGGCGCGGTGGCCGCGGGCATCCTCGGCTGCGGCTCGGTGATCCTTGGCGCATCGGAAACGGCCGGGCGCCTCTTCCTGCGCATCGACGCGCTCGCGCGCGAGAAGAAGCTCTCGCTCGGAGACGCCGCGAGCGAAGTCGTGCGCGAGCTGCGCGCCGCGAAGCACGCCGTTCCCGGCTACGGCCACCCTCTGCACAAGGACCGCGACCCGCGCGTGGCGCGGCTCTTCGCCGTGGCGGCCGAGGCGGGAACGCCCGGGCACTTCATCGCCATCGCCGAAGCGGTGGAGGGTGTGCTGCCCGGCATCACGAACCGCGACCTGCGCCTGAACGTCTCGGCGGCGATTCCGGCGGTGCTGCTCGACGTCGGCTTCCCGGCCGAGGCGCTGCGCGGCGTGCCGATCCTCGCCCGCTGCGCCGGCTTGATCGGCCACCTCACCGAGGAACTGGCGCGGCCGATCGGCTTCGCGCTCTCGTACCAGGCGACGCGCGAGCAGCGCTACACCGGCGCGCTGCCGCCGGGTGTGACGCTGAAGCCGGGCGGGCATGGCTGAAGCGAAGGCCGAAGGAGCAGGCAGATGAGCAACGCGAAAGTGCTGGCCGGCGTGCGCGTGCTCGAGCACGGCACCTTCATCACCGGGCCCGCGGCATCCATGCTGCTGGCCGACCTCGGCGCCGAAGTCGTGAAGGTCGAGCAGCCCGAAGGCGACCCGTTCCGCGCCTTCCGCGGCGGCACCTACAGCCCGCACTACCAGACCTACAACCGCAACAAGAAGAGCGTCAGGCTCGACACGCGCCAGCCCGAGGACCTGAAGCTCTTCGACACGCTGGCAGCCGAAGCCGACGTGTACATCCAGAACTTCCGCCCCGGCGTGGCGGCGAAGCTCGGTGCCGGCGAAGCGCGGCTGCGCGAGCTGAACCCGCGCCTCGTCTACTGCGCCATCAGCGGCTTCGGCCCCGACGGCCCATCGGCCGCGCGGCCGAGCTACGACACGGTGGCGCAGGCGGCCAGCGGCTTCCTCAAGCTGCTGGTGAACCCGGCCAACCCGCGCGTCGTGGGGCCGGCGATCGCCGACGCGCTGACTGGGTTCTATGCGGCGCTCGGGATCCTCGGCGCGCTGGTGGAACGCGAGAAGCACAGGCCGAACACCGAAGGCAGCGGTCTCGGTCGCGCGAACGCCGATGGCGGCGCCCATGGGCGCCGCGTCGAGGTTTCCATGTTCGAGGCGATGACGCACTTCAACCTCGACGCGTTCACGCACCTGTTCAGCGAAGGCGAGGTGATGGGGCCGTACAGCCGGCCGAGCGTCTCGCAGAGCTACGTGATGAAGTGCAGCGACGGCCAATGGATCGCGCTGCACATGAGCAGCCCGCCGAAGTTCTGGGAGGGCCTGGCGAAGGCGATCGGCCAGCCCGACCTCTTCGACGACGCGCGCTTCGCCACGCGCGAGGCGCGCATCGACAACCAGGAAACGCTGATCGGCGTGCTCGGCGCGCACTTCGCGCGCGAGCCGCGCGCCGAGTGGTGCCGGCGGCTCGAAGCGCTGGACGTGCCGCACGCGCCGATGTACGAAACGAACGAGGTGCCCGAGGATGCGCAGGCCAAGCATCTGCAGCTCTTCGTCGACGCGCCGCACCCGGGCAAGCCCGGTACGCGCTGGACGACGGTGCGCTCGCCGCTGTCATTCGACGGCGAGCGTTCGCTCGAAGTGACCGCGCCGCCGCTGCTCGGCGACCACGACGGGGCGTTGCGCAGCGGGCGGTCGCTGTGGTCGCCGCGGCCGTGAACGCCCTGATCCCCGCGATGGAGCAGGCGTCTTGGGACAAACGCTCGCAGCGCGGCGAGCTTCCGGGCGCAGACTCGCCACCGCGCCCGGATCGAAGCACTTCCTCCACAGGAGCACGTTCCATGAAGTCCTCGCTGCTGTTCCGCTCGCTGGTGGCGGCCCTCATCGCGTTCCATGCCGACGTCCGGCGCGCAGCGGCAACCACAGCAGCAGCAAGCAGCGCCGGCGTTCCCGAGCAAGCCGATCCGCTTCATCGTGCCGTTCAGCGCCGGCAGCGGCACCGACATCGCCGCGCGCGCGAGTAGGCGAGGTAGCCGGAGCTTGGCGCGGCCGGTGGTGATCGAGAACCGCCCCGGCGCCGGCAGCATCGCCGCCGCTGCGGCAACCAAGGCGAACTGACGGCTACACGGTGCTGGTGCCGAGTTCGGGCCACCGCCGCCAGCCCGTCGATCTACCCGAACTCAGCTACGACACCCTGAAGAACTACAGCCGGCAGGCGCGCTCGTCGCGCTGCCCAACGTGCTGGTGGTGAACCCGGCCAAGGGCTGGCGCAGCGTTGCCGATCTCGTCGCCGCGGCGAAGGCCAAGCCGGGCGCGATGAACTGCGCCTCGGCCGGTGTCGGCAGCGCCACGCACTTCAACGCCGAGAAGTTCCGCCTGCAGGCCGGCATCACCGCGGTGCACGTGCCGTTCAAGGGCACGCCCGAGGCGATGGGCGACGTCGTCGGCGGCCGCAGCGACTGGTTCTTCGCGCCTTTGTCGGCGGCGCTGCCGCTCATCCGCGAAGGCCGCCTGCAAACGCTGGCGGTGAGCAGCGCGCGCCGCAGCGCGCAACTGCCCGACGTGCCCACCACGGTGGAAGCCGGTATGCCCGGCTCGGACTACACGTTCTGGGTGGCGCTCGTGGTGCCTTCGGCGACTCCGGCCGCCGCGGTGGCGCGGCTGCAACTGGAAGCGGCCAAGGCACTGGCCACGCGCCCGAACTCGTCGAGCGCCTGGCGCGGCTCGGCGCGAGGCCGATGTGATACAAACCGCCGACTTCAACGTCTTCCTGCGCGGAGAGGTCGAGGCGGCGGCGCGCATCGTCAAGGCGGCGGACTTGAAGCCGCAGTGACAATGCGGGTGTGCGCTGGGCGCATGCTCGCCGTTTTCTGCTGCTCCACGAGGGTGATACTTCCACCAGGCCGGGTCCCGGCCCGGCCGGCCGGGTATCTTTCATTTGCTGGCCCAAATGAAAGTCACCAAAGCAAAGGGCCTTCTACCTTCTGTGTGCCCCGGTGTCGCGCTTGGCTGAAGATATCGCGTTATTCTGTTTGGTCAGTGGCGGCCTGGGTATGACGGCGGCATCGCTTGACTGACGTGACGCGGTGGCCCGCCGTGATCGTGGGTGTGCGTAGACTTGCCTGCATGTCGTGGCTCGCTGCCACCAGCACTGGCTCGACACACCGGTGACCGACTCAAGACAGAACAAGCGCGCAGACTCTGCCAGCCAATTGCGAACCGGCCACGCCAGTACAAGGCCCTTTGCTTTGGTTACTTTCATTTGGGCCAGCAAATGAAAGTGACCCGCCCGCCGGGGCGGGACCCGGCCTGGTGGAAGTAGCGTTCCGCCGGGCCGGGACCCGGCCTGGCAGAAGTAGCACCCTCCCCTTTCTCCCAACCAACTCAGACAGAGAGAAGAAGATGACCTCCCTCGACATCGTCGGCCTGTGCGGCAGCCTGCGCAAAGCCTCCTACAACCGCCACGCCCTGCGCCTGGCCGGCGAGCTGATGCCGGGGACGATGAAGCTCGACATCGTCGAGTGGCGCGAAGTCCCGGTGTTCGACGGCGACGTGCTCGCCGCCGGCCTGCCGCCTACCGTCGCCAGCGTGCGCGAGCGCATCCGCCGTGCCGACGGCGTGCTGATCGTGACGCCGGAATACAACTTCTCGATCCCCGGCGGCCTGAAGAACGTGCTCGACTGGACCAGCCGCGGCGACGACCAGCCGTGGGCGGGCAAGCCGGTGGCCCTCTTCACCGCTTCGCCGGGCCCGGTGGGCGGCGCGCGCGTGCAGTACGACCTGCGCAAGGTGCTCCTGTTCCTGAACACGCACGTGCTCGCCAAGCCCGAAGTCTTCATCAGCATGGCCGGCACGAAGTTCGACGCCGTTGGCCGCTGCACCGACGAAGGCACGCGCAAGTTCATCACCGACCAGATGGCGGCGTTCGAACGGTGGATCGGCGCCGTGGCGAAGATGAAGGGTTGAGGCGCGGGTCGAACTCGCCGTAGCCCGAAGTGACCCGGCGTGAGCCGGAGGTGGACGTGAGCGGCGGCGACGAAGCCGCTGCGGCCCCCGTTGGCGCCGACACGGCGCCGCCGCCCTGGCACGCGCTCACGCCCGAGCAGGCGGCCGCGCAACTCGGCACCGACCCGGCGCAAGGCCTGAGCGCAGGCATCGCCGCGCTGCGCCTGGCGCAGCACGGGCCCAACGCGCTGCCCGAGCCGCCCGAGCGGCCGCTCTGGCGCGTCTTCGCCGCGCAGTTCGCGAGCCCGCTCATCGTCATCCTCTTCGTCGCGGCGGCGCTGGCCGTGGGGCTCGGCCACCTCGGCGATGCCGGCGTCATCGTCGTCGTCGTGTTCGTCAACGCGCTCGTCGGCACGTTCCAGGAAGGCCGCGCCGAGCGCTCGATGGCGGCGCTGCGGCGGCTGGCGCAGCTGCAGGTGCGCGTGCTGCGCGACGGCGCCGAGCAGGCGCTGCCGGCGCGCGACCTCGTGCCCGGCGACGTGCTGCTGCTCTCGGCCGGCGACGCAGTAGCTGCCGACGCGCGCGTGATCGAAGCAGCGCAGCTGCAGGCGGCCGAAGCGGCGCTGACCGGCGAATCGGTGCCGGTGGCCAAGTCGGCAGCCCCAGTGGCTGAAGCGGCCGGCCTCGCCGACCGGCACGGCATGGTGTATGCCGGCACCTTCGTCAGCGCCGGGCGGGCGCGCGCGCTCGTCGTGGCCACCGGCGCGGCCACCGAGGTCGGCCGCATCGCCGCGCTGACCGAGCGCGCCGAGGAGCCGCCGACGCCGCTGGCGCTGCGCCTGGCCGCGTTCGGCCGCGCGTTGGTTGTCGCCGCGCTCGTGCTCTTCGTCGCCGTGCTCGCGCTCGGCCTGGCGCGCGAGCTGCCGCTCGCCGACGTGCTGATGGTGGCGATCAGCCAGATGGTGTCGATGGTGCCCGAGGGGCTGCCGGTGGCGATGACGATCGCGCTCGCCGTGGGCATGCAGCGCATGGCCGCGCGCGGCGCCGTCATCCGCCGCCTGGCGGCGGTGGAGACGCTCGGCAGCACGACGGTGATCTGCAGCGACAAGACCGGCACGCTGACGAAGAACGAGATGACGGCGGTGGCGCTGTGGCTGCCCGGATCCAGGGGCAGTGCGCATGCAGGCCGAACGTTCGAAGTGAGTGGCATCGGCTACGCGCCGGGCGGTGTCGTGCGGGCGGTGGCGGCGGATGCAGCGGCTGTCGCTGCTGCCGATGACGCGGGCCTGGCTGCGCTGCTTCGCGCCGCGGTGCTGTGCAACGACGCTGAACTGCTGGCGCCCGAGGACGAGCGCGGCACCTGGTCGGTGCTCGGCGATCCGACCGAGGGCGCGCTGCTCGTGCTGGCCGCGAAGGCCGGCCTCGACGTCGCCGCCCTTCGCGCCGCGGCGCCGCGCGAAGGCGAGCTGCCGTTCGACGCCGACGTGAAGCTGATGGCGACGGTGCACGCGGCGAACCTCGCGAACGCGTCGAACGCAGCGAACACTCCGAACGCGGTGAGCGTCTCGCCGCCGGCGCGCCGCGAGATCTTCATCAAGGGCGCGCCCGAAGCCGTGCTGCGCTTGCTGCCGACCGGTGGCCTCGCGGCGGCCGAAGTGCGCGTGCTGCGCGAAGCGGCGCGCGAGCGGCCGATGTGCTCGCCACCGCGCGTTGCGCGTGCTGGCGGTGGCGGTGGCCGAAGACGATGCGAATCCCGATGCCGCAGCGAACGTCGAGCCAGTGCAGGACGCGGCCGCCTTCGACGCCGCCGCCGGCTTCGACGCCTTCGCCGGCCGCGTGCGCCTGCTCGGGCTCATCGGCGAGATCGACCCGCCGCGCGACGAGGCGCGCACCGCGGTGGCCGCCTGCCGCCGTGCCGGCATCCGGCCGCTGATGGTGACCGGCGACCACAAGCTCACCGGCTGGGCGATCGCACGCGAACTCGGAATCGCGCGCGACGAGCACGGCGAGCGCGCCATCGACGGCGCCGAGCTCGAGCGCATGAGCGAGCCCGACCTCGAGCGCGCGCTGCCGCACATCGCCGTCTTCGCGCGCGTGCAGCCGGCGCAGAAGCTGCGCATCGTGCGCGCTTTGCAGGCGCGCGGCGAGGTGGTGGCGATGACCGGCGACGGCGTCAACGACGCCCCGGCGCTGGCGCGCGCCGATGTCGGCGTGGCGATGGGCATCACCGGCACCGAGGTCGCCAAGAGCGCCGCGCGCGTCGTGCTCACCGACGACAACTTCGCCACCCTGGTGGCCGCGGTCGAGCAGGGCCGCGTCGTCTACGGCAACCTGAAGAAGGTGATCCTGTACCTCTTCGCGACCTCGGTGGACGAGGTGATCGTGCTCTTGCTGGCGCTGCTGGCGGGCTACCCGCTGCCGCTGGCGGCGGTGCAGATCCTGTGGATCAACATCGTCACCGAAGGCACGCTGACGGTGAACCTGGTGATGGACCCGGCGAGCGGGCGCGAGATGAGCCGCCCGCCCGTGCCGCGCGACGACGCGCTCTTCGACCGCACGATGCTGGTGCGCACGGCGCTGATGGCACTCACCGCGGTAGCGGCGGCATTCGGCTGGTTCGCGTGGCGGCTGCACGAGGGCGCGCCGATCGACGCGGTGCGCACCGAGGTCTTCACGCTGGTGGCGGTGACGCAGTGGTTCAACGTCATCAACTGCCAGTCCGCGACCGCTTCGGCCTTCGCGCTCGGCCTGCTGCGCAACAGCTGGCTGCTCGGCGGGTTGCTGCTGTCGGTGGCGCTGCAGGCGCTGGTGCTGTACGCGCCGGCGCTGAACGCGATGTTCCACACCGTGCCGCTGGCGCCGGCGACGCTGGCGCCGCTGCTGGCGCTGGCGAGCAGCGTGCTGTGGGTGGAGGAGGCACGCAAGTGGCGGGCGCGATGGCTCATGGGAGCGAAGGGAGCGAAGGGAGCGAAGCGATGAACGCTCCGCGCAGCGCTGAGGCCGCGGCTGCAGCGCCGGGCGAGGTCGTTCGCCGCGGCGTGTTCTGGGGCGCCTTCGCGTTCCTGCCGGCTGCCGGCGTGCTGGCGGCAGTCGCTGCCGCCGTCGTCGCACCGCGCGTCATCACCGATGCGCTGGCCGCCGTCGAGGCCGACCCGGTGATCGCGCTGGCGCTGTACTCGGTCTTCGGCGCCGGGCATTGCGCCGCCTTCGTCGTGCACGCGCTGCGCAACGCACGCCTCGCGGCCGCGCAGCGTGCGCGCTGGGTGCTCGCCTTCTCATTCGCCTCGACCGTGGCGGCGCCGCTGTACTGGTGGAAGGGTCTGGCCGGGCCGGCCGACTGAAGAGCGCTCGCGAGCGGTGGCTGCGAGCCGCCTCGGCAAGCGGCCACCACCACGCGAACCGGGGGGATGCTGCCACTCGAACGAGTGCCTACAGTGGCCGCCGCAAGAGAAGAGAGCGAAGAAGCACCCCGCGGCAGCGCGAAACGGGACGGCAATCGGAAGCCGCCGCAACGAGACCGGGTGCGGCAACGCAGGCCGTCCACCGGGCAACGAGGAGACGCCGATGTTGCGATCGAGGACGTCCGCCGCCGCTGTGGCGTGCATGGCCAGCCTGCTCCTTTCGCTTGTCGCTGCCTGCGGCGGCGGAGGTTCCAGCGGCCCGGCCGATTCCGCGCCAACGCCGGCGCCTTCGCCCACCGACACCTCGCCTTCACCGGAGCCGACGCCGACTCCCACGCCGGCGCCTGCGGCGCGCCCGTGTACCCGCGCATCGCGTCCGACCAGGAAGCGTGGTGGGCCAAGGGCGCCGGCGTGCGCGCTCAACTCACGCACCTGCTGCGCGGCAGCGGTTCGGGCGATGTAGCGGTCTCGCTGAGCGCGGCCGAGTCCGCGTGGGTGGCAGCGCGCGCCGCTGCCGGCGCAGGCGATGGCGCAAATGCCAAGCCCGCTGATGAAGCCGTGCGCGCGCAGGCCGCGGCCGTGCAGCGGCGCACCGTCACGGGCCTGTACAGCTTCCTCTTCCACAGCGCCACGTCGGGCAGCACGCAACAGGCGGTGGACCTGACCCCGACGACCATCGAGGCCATCGTGCCCGACGGCGCCGGCGGCTTCGAGACCATCCCCGCCACGGCCCGGCGCGCGGACGGCACCTATGCGATCGCCGGCGTGCCCGAAGGGCCGCACTGGGTGCGGCTGGGTACACGCTATGTCTGGACCGACCAGGCCTTCGTCGACTGGAGCTTCGACTTCTTCGGCCGCGCCGACGTGGCCTTCCCCGCCAACCCGACGCGGATGGTGCTGAACACCGGCAACCTGGCGCCGTGGCAGGTGACCGATGCGCTCGCCTGGGTGGTGCCGCAGCACGGCTACTCGCTGGCGATGCCGCTCACCGACCCGGGGGTGCTCAATGCGCCGCGCCTGGGCGAGAACGCGCTCGGCGCCTTCACGTTCGAACTCGCGCCCGGCGGCCTCCTGGACGGGCTGCTCGACGCGACCAAGGGCGACATCGCCTACATCAACCAGCTCTCGACGCTGCCGGCGGTGCAGTCGTACGGCCCGGTGCGCGTGCTCGCGCGCTCGCTGGTGCTGCCGCCCACCACGACGGCCGACGGCTCGACAGCGACGCTCAACTCGGGCTTCCTCGACATCGCCGCCAACGCGAAGCTGAAGCTGCGCTGGCAGCGGGCCACGTTCGCGCGTTATGCCGACGCGGTGCATCCGAACGCGCTGCCGGCTTCCAGCTTCGTCGCGGTGAGCTCGTTCGCGCTGCCGCCGGCGCTGGGCACGCCCAGCGACGCCTACTCGCTGCTGGAGTTCGACACGCTCGGCGGCACCGACATCGACTTCGGCACGCTGCGCTACGGCAACCCGTTCCCCGCCGACTGGAACCGCACGATCGACACCTTCGTCAGTTTCACGAAGAACTACCTCGCCGCCGGCGCCACGGTGAGCGAGCCGCTGCAGCGCGGGCTCTCGATGAGCGTGCTCATCGACCCGGCTTCGCGCGACGACGCCAACGTCACGCTGGTGCCGGCGGTCACGCCGCCGCGGCATGCGCAGGTCAACGGCAAGACGCTCTTCGCCAACCAGCTCGGCGTCGGCACTTCGCCGCGCGTCTCGTGGACCGCGCCGGAAGTCGGCCGCGCCGGCCGCTACTTCATGCGCGTGTTCGAGCTGCTGCCCGACGGCACGCGCAGCCGTTTCCGCTCGGTGGCGTCGTTCACGACGGCGGACACGTCGCTGACGCTGCCGCCGGGGCTGCTGGCGGCCGGCCACCTGTATGTGTTCACCATCGCCGCGATGAGCACGAGCGCACCGGTGACTCAGCCCAACCGCAACAGCCTGCCGTTCGCGTTCGCGACCACGATGTCGGCGATCGTGTCGCCGTAGCCAGGCCAGGCTGCGGCGCGGAGCGGGCGGAAAGCTCCTCCACTAGCCGCGCAGCCGTTCGAGCGGCCGCGACGCACTAGGCCGCGCCGGCCAGCTTCGTCAGCAGTTCGCGCAGCATCGCGCGTTCGGCCGGGGAGAGGCACTGCAGCAGGTCGTCTTCCATGTGCATGGAGACGGCGAGCGCGCGCTGCGCGAGAAGCGTGCCTTTGGATGTCAGGTGCAGGTGCAAGGCACGGCCGTCGGTCGGGCTGCGGCGGCGTTCGAGCAAGCCGCGCTCCGTCAGTCGGTCGAGCAGCAGCGTGACCTTCGGCGCCGGCAGGTTCAGCGCCTGCGCCAGCTGCTTGGGCGCCGCGCCGCGGTTCGAGTGCAGCAGCACGAGCACCGTGAACTCGACCTCGCGCAGGTCGAAGGCCTTGGCGATATGGCGCTCGAACACGGCGTCGGTGCCGATCGTGGCCATCGCGAGCTGAAAGCCGACCAGGTGCTGCATCGCTGCCGGGTCGAGGCCGCCAGGCCGCAGCGCTTCGCCCGCGCGTGCGGGCCTGCGACCACTGCTCGTGTCTTGCGGTTGAAGTCCACGCTCTTCATCACGGGTGCCCATACGCCATTCTCCCCGCGCAACGGGCCCGCGCCCGCGGACAAGGGCGCAGCGGACAGTGCGCGATGCCCGTCTCTGCTGATTCCAATTCTGAACTACAACGTGCGGCTCGGCCGCGGGCCAGGATGAAGCCGGCACCGCGGGTTTGTCCCGTGGCGTCGCCGGTTCGACCAGCGAGATGATCCAATCAGTTAGTTATGAATCATAACTAACTGTCGCCGCCGGTGGCCCTGGCCGGCGCGGCATGGCTTCCGCCCGCAGGGCCCTACAAGCAAGGAGACACGTGATGAACCGATGGCAATCCGGCCGCATCGCCGGCCTGGCCGCCGCCGTGCTGGCCCTGCACGGCTGCGGCGGCGACGACGATCAAGGCGAGCCGCCGCAGTTGACTCCGGCCAGCGGCGGCACGCTGGGTTCGTGCACCGACCTCCTGACGCGCATCAGCTTCGCGAACACGACGATCACCGCCGCCAACGCGATCGCCGCCGGCACGCTGACGGTCGCGGGCGCCCCGGTGGCCGCGCACTGCCAGGTGCGCGGCAGCATGTTCGCGCGCACCAGCGCTGTCGACGGCAAGAGCTATGCGATCGGCTTCGAGATGCGCCTGCCCACGGTCTGGAACGGCCGCTTCTACTACCAGGCCAACGGTGGCATCGACGGCAGTGTCGCCACGGCCACGGGTTCGATCGGCGGCGGCGGTCCGCTCGACAACGCCCTCAACCGCGGCTTCGCGGTGATCAGCAGCGACGCCGGCCACGCCGGCTCGCTCGGGCCCAGCTTTGGCACCGACCCGCAGGCGCGCTACGACTACGGCTACCAGGCCGTCGGCAAACTCACGCCGATGGCCAAGGCGGTGATCCAGACCGCCTACGGCAAGGCCCCCGACCGCAGCTACATCGGCGGCTGCAGCAACGGCGGCCGGCACACGATGGTGGCTGCGGCGCGCTACGCCGATCAGTACGACGGCTTCCTCGTCGGCGACCCCGGCTTCAGGCTGCCGCTGGCGGCCATCGCCAACATCGCCGGCGCGCAGGCCTACAACTCGCTGGCGACGACGCCCGGCGACCTGGGAAGCGGCTTCACCGCGGCCGAGCGCACGGTCGTCAGCAACGCCGTCCTCGCGCGCTGCGACGCGCTGGACGGCAGCAGCGACGGCCTCGTGCAGGACACGGCGGCCTGCCAGGCCGCGTTCGACCTCAACCGGGACGTGCCGACCTGCGCCGGCGCGCGCGACGGCACCTGCCTGAGCGCGGCGCAGAAGACCGCGATCGCCAAGCTGTTCAGCGGCGCGACGACAGCGGCCGGCGCGAAGATCTACAGCTCGTTCCCGTGGGACAACGGCCTGCACACCGGCGGCTGGGCCACCTGGAAGTTCAACAACTCGCTCGGCCTCGATTCGGGCGCGGTCGCCTACATCTGGCAGGTGCCGCCCACCACCGACGCGCTGGCCGCGTTCAACGGCCCGAACTTCACGCTGACGAGCAACGTCGACAGCCTGGTGACGCTGGTGAACGCGACCAACGCCACCTTCACCGAGAGCGCGATGTCGTTCATGACGCCACCGAACCCGAGCGACCTGTCGACGCTGAAGAACCGCGGCGCGAAGATGATGCTCTACCACGGCACGGCCGACCCCATCTTCTCGAGCGACGACACGACCAGCTGGTACGAGGCGCTGCGCACGGCCAACAGCGGCGACGCCGGCAACTTCACGCGCTTCTTTCGCGTGCCCGGCATGAACCACTGCTCGGGTGGGCCGGCGACCGACCAGTTCGACATGCTGACGCCGCTGGTCGACTGGGTCGAACGCGGCATCGTGCCGGCCAGCGTGCGCGCCCAGGCGCGCGGCACCGGCAACGCCGGCGGCGCCAACGTCGACGTGCCGGCGGCCTGGAGCACGGCACGCAGCCGCCCGCTGTGCCCTTACCCTCAGGTCGCGCGCTACAAGGGCAGTGGCAGCGTCGAACTGGCCGAGAACTTCGAGTGCCGCTGAAGACGTCTGGCCGAGGCGACCCGCTCGAGGTCGCCTGCGGCGCCCGCGTGGGCTGACCGCGGGCCGCAGTGGGCAGCCGCCCACGGCCAGAGACAATCCGTTCGGTCCAGGCGAGGTTGCCTGCCCACGGGCACTGCGCCTACAGTGCCTCGCATGGAAGCCGCGCTGCACCCGACGCCAGAGAACGGCCGCTTCGGCGGCAACCCCGGCAGCGCGCCGACGCTGCTCGACAGCATCGCCGACTTCTGCCGCCAGCGCGGCGTCGCCGAATCGACCTTCGGCCGCCGCGCCGTCAACGACGGCAAGCTCGTCAGCCGCTTGCGCGAAGGCGCCCGAATCAAGCCCGAGACGCTGGCGCGGCTGCAGGCGTTCATGCGCGCGCAAGGCGCGAAGGCCGAGCTGGCTGCGCCGCCCGAACTGCAGCCGATGGTGCGCGCCACCGACAGGCTGCCGCGCACCGCCGAAGCGCCGGCCGCAGCAGCCGCCACCGCCGCGCCCGAGCGCAACTTCCGCTTCTTCGACAACCGCCAGAAGTACCTGCTCTTCGTCACCACCTGCGGCGAGAAGGACGTGATCGCGCGCCGCGTCGGGCTCGAACTGGCGCACCTGCACCCGCGGCCGCCGGCGCTGCGCGTGTTCGACGCCGGCATGGGCGACGGCACCGTGCTCACGAACGTGATGCGCGAGATGCACCGGCGCTTCCAGACGATGCCGTTCCACGTCGTCGGCAAGGAGATCAGCCTCGAGGACGTGCGCCTGTCGCTGCACAAGATGGCCGACCGCTTCTTCGAGCACCCGGCCACGGTGCTGACCGTGACCAACATGTACTACGCCGAGGCGCCGTGGCTCACGCCGCGCTCGCTGCCGGCGGCCACCTCGATGCTGTGGAAGGAGGTGGCGCTCACCGGCTCGAGTGCGCACGAGTTCGCCGAGCAGATCGGCTCGCTCGACCGCTTCCTCGCCACGCACTGGCAGGCGCGGCACAGCGCCAAGACCGGCAACCCGATCTACGAGCGCCCGGTGGTGCTGGTGATCTACCGCGACGACTACCGCTTCCTGCTCGACCGCACCATCCCGCGCCAGGGCCAGGCGCAGGCCGACTTCGACCTCGTCATCGCCTCGCAGCCTTACCGCGCCCGCGTCAGCGCCGAGTTCAAGGCGCAGAAGGTGGTGGCGCCGCTGGTGCGCGCCCTCGGGCCGGGCGGGCGGTTGCTCGGCATCCACTCCTGCGGCAACGATCCGGGCCTGGAGATCGTGCAGCGCATCTGGCCGGGCGAGCAGCCGTTCGTCAACGACCGCCACGACGTGCTCTCGGCCGTGCGGCACGAGCTGGCCAAGGACGCGCGCCACTACAACTTCAACGCCTACGCCGACAACCGCGCCGTGTTCCGCTACGACATGCACACGCTGCCGAACGAGGTTGCCTCGGCAGCCGGCTCGGCGATCGGCACTTCGACGCTCTTCGCCGCCTGGAACGCCGCCGTCTACGTGGCGCAGATCGACGACGAGCGCCTGGCCCAGGTGCTCGGCAAGCCGCACTACCTGGAAGCGACCGCCGAGGTGCTGAAGAAGCACGGCAGCCTGTGGTTCCTCGACGAGAGCTACGTCGTCTCGCGCAAGCGCGACGCGCGCTGATGCCGCCTGGCCCGAAGCTGCACCGCTCCACCTCACCTTGCCGATGAACGTCATGCCCGCCACCGCCGCCGCACACGCTGCATCCGTTGCTTCCGCTGCGCCCGTTGCATCTGTTGCACCCGTTGCACCCGTTGCACCCGCTGCGCCGGCTGGCGCCACCGAGCACCCGTCCAACGAGGCATTGGCCGGTACGCTGGCCGAGTTGCTCGGCAACGCGTCGATCGAGATCACCGTGCGCGAGGCGGCGGCGCTGGCCGACGCGGCGCCGTTCCTGCCCGGCGGCACCGGCATCTACGTGCCCTCGCTGCCTTCGCGGCCGTTGGCGCTTTCGCTGCCGCTCTTGGCCGACATCCGCGCCCGCGGCTTCGACCCCGTGCCGCACGTCGCCGCGCGCCGCGTCACCGCGAGCGACGACCTGCCGGCGTTCGTCGCGCGCGCCGTGCGCGAACACGGCGTGCACCGCGTGATGCTCATCGGCGGCGACGAGCCGGCGCCGCTCGGCCCCTGGCGCGACAGCGCGCAGCTGCTGCAAAGCGGCCTCTTGCGCGACGCCGGCGTGCGCGAGATCGGCATCGCCGTCTACCCCGAAGGGCACCCGAAGATTGCGCAGGCGGCGCTGCAGGCCGCGCTCGATGCCAAGCTGGAAGCGGCGGCGCGGCAGGGCCTGGGCGTCTATGCGGTGACGCAGTTCAGCTTCGCGCCCGAGCGCATCGTCGCGCTGCTGGCGGCGCTGCACCAGCAGCACCCGGAGCTGCCCGTCTACGTCGGCATGCCGGGCCCCAGCGACCCCGTGCAACTGCTGCGTTATGCGCAGCGCTGCGGCGTCGGCGCCACGCGGCGGGCGCTGTCGTCGCTGGGCACGCGCATCGCGAAGCTGATGGTGCACACCGAACCCTCCGAGCAGCTTGCCGTGACGGCGCGCTACGCGCAGCGCCACGACAACGTCGTCGGCGTGCATCTGTTCAGCTTCGGCGGCGTGGTGCGCACGGCGCGCTGGGTGCACGAGCGCGTGAGCGCTTCGACGGCGGGGCGCGGCTGAGCGTCGCTGCGGTTCCGGCGCGGGTTGTGCGTTGGAGAGGATCGGGACTTCCACGGGTGGTGGCGGCCGAGGGAGCCGGGCGGCCCTGCTGCTCAGTTGGCTCGCTGCGGCAGGGCGGCGGCCCCTCCTCCGTTCTTCCGCAGGCCCGCCTGACTCCCTCGGCAGCACGGTCGGTTGTCTTCATCCTCAACTCGTGCCCTCGCGTCGAACGCGGGGTGAGGACCGCCGAACGCCGCCACGTCTCGATCGCGCCGGTGGGGTGGGCCGCGGAGCGGAACGGAGGAGGGCCGGCCTGCGCCAGCCCGCGGGACATGATCGGACGGCCCACCACGCCGGCGCGATCCGCACCGTCGTCGAAGTGGACCAGGCCGGCATCGCCGGCCCGGCTGACCGCAACGCAGCGCCTATATTGCTCCCCTGAGCCACCGCAGCAACGCAGTGGCTGCACATGGAGCCACCGATGACCGACCCCACCCCCGCCGGCGGCGAAGCGACCCGCGACGACGCCGCGATCTTCCGCGCGCTCGCCGGCGTCACCACCGCCACGCTCACCACCATCCTGCTGAAGAAAGGCCTGCGCAACGTCTGGATCCGCGGCGCCTTTCCGCTCGCGGCGTTGCCGGCGGACAAGCCGCGCATCGTCGGCCGCGCGTTCACCGTGCGCTTCGTGCCGGCGCGCGAGGATCTGGCGACGCCGGAGTCGTGGGCCTCGCCGAAGTCGAGCCGTGCCGCGATCGAGGCGATGCCCGCGGGCTGCATTGCCGTCGTCGATGCGATGGGCGTCAAGGATGCCGGCGTGTGGGGCGACATCCTGTGCGCGCGCATGGCCAGGCGCGGTGTCGCGGCGCTCATCACCGATGGCGTCGTGCGCGACCTCGCGGGCGTGCTCGGGACGGGCCTGCCGGTGTGGGCCGCGGGTGCTGCGGCACCGCCTTCGGTGGCCGGCCTCACGTTCGTCGACTGGCAGCAGCCCGTGGCATGCGGTGGCGTGGCGGTGTTTCCCGACGACGTCATCGTCGCCGACCGCGACGGCGCGGTGCTCATTCCGCAGGCGCTGGTGCCTGGCATCGTCGACGCCGCCGTCGAGCAGGAGCGCTTCGAAGGCTGGCTGATGGACGAAGTGAACGGCGGCGCATCGCTGCCGGGCCTGTACCCGCCGAACGCCGAGAACAAGGCGCGCTACGAGGCGACCAAGAAGCCCGGCCGTTAGGCCTCGCTCAAGACCGCAGTTCGCCAGGAGACCGGCCATGAACCTCATCCGCCTCGCCCAGCCTGCGAGCCTCGACAACCTGCGCCTCGCCAGCGCCGAGCCGCGCGCGCCGGGCCCCGGCGAAGTGCTGCTGCGCGTGCGTGCGAGTTCGCTGAACTATCACGACTGGTGCGTCGTCGTCGGCGAGATCCCGGCCGCCGACGGCCGCGTGCCGATGTCCGACGGCGCGGGCGAAGTCCTCGAGGTCGGGCCGCCGCTGGCCGACGCGCCTTCGCCGTTCGCCAAGGGCGACGCGGTGATGAGCACCTTCTTCCCGCGCTGGCGCGACGGCCCGGTGGGCAAGGACGTGGTGCGCAGCGTGCCCGGCGACGATGCCGACGGCTTCGCCAGCGAGTTCGTCACCGCGCCGGCGAGCTGGCTGACGCGGCAGCCGCGCGGCTACACGCATGCGCAGGCTGCCACGCTGCCCTGCGCCGCGCTCACCGCGTGGCGGGCGCTGATGGTCGACGGCCCGCTCGTCTCCGGCGAGACGGTGGTGGTGCAAGGAACGGGCGGCGTCTCGATCTTCGCGCTGCAGTTCGCCAAGGCGGCTGGCGCGACGGTGGTCGCCACTTCGTCATCCGACGAGAAGCTCGAGCGATTGAAGGCGCTTGGCGCCGACCACGTCGTCAACTACCGCTCGCAGCCGCAGTGGTCGCGCTTCGTCAACGAAGTGACCGGCGGCGCCGGCGCCGACCACGTCGTCGAAGTCGGCGGCGCGCAGACGCTTTCGCAGTCGCTGCGCGCCTGCCGCATTGGCGGCCACGTGTCGATGATCGGCGTGTTGAGCGGCCGCGAGGCCCCGGTGTCGACGGCGCTGCTGATGACGAAGAACATCCGCCTGCAAGGTGTCACCGTCGGCAGCCACCGCCACCAGCGCGAGATGGTGCGCGCCATCGAGGCCACCGGCATCGTGCCGGTGATCGACAGCCACTTCCCGCTGGCGCGCATCGCCGATGCGTTCAGGCACCAGCACTCGGGCAGGCACTTCGGCAAGATCGTGCTCGACATCTGAGCCCGGGCCATGGGCATCGAGAGGAACGCGGCGGCGCTGCTGCTGAAGATGCGCTCAGGCGGGGTGAAGTTCGGCCGCGTGCTGACGCTGGGTCGCCAGAACATCCACCTCGAACTCGACGAGTACCAGCGGGCCCTGAGGCAGCTCGGCCGGGCGCCGGCGGCGGCATTGCCGACCTATGCCGACGAGCTGCTGCTCGCGATGGGGGCCGAGTCGGTCGATTCGATGGACGCTTCGGGCTACGAGGAGGCAACGCTCACGCACGACCTGAACCGGGCCACGCCCGCGGACTGGAACGAGCGCTTCGACCTGGTCTTCGACGGGGGCACGCTGGAGCATGTCTTCGACTTCCCCACGGCCATCAAGAACTGCATGCGCATGGTCCGGCCGGGCGGGCGGTTCGTGTCGGTGACGATCCCGAACAACTGGTGCGGGCACGGCTTCTACCAGTTCTCGCCGGAACTCTTCTTCCGCGTGTTCAGCGCCGACAACGGCTTCTCGATCCAGGAGATGTACGTCGCCGAGCTGGACGGCGCTGCCTACGCCGTGAAGGACCCGGCCACCGTCGGCGGCCGGGTCGAACTGTGCAACACGAGGCCGGTGTACCTGCTCGTCCATGCCCGCCGCGAGGCCGTGCGCGAGATCTTCGCCAGAACGCCGCAGCAAAGCGACTACGTCGTCGAATGGGACTCGCGGCAGCAGCAGACCCCGAAACAGGTCCCGCCCTGGAAGAGCTACCCCGGTATCCGTCAACTGCGCAATCTGCGCCGCCGGCAGCTGGCGGCCCGCGCCATCCGGCGCCGCTCGCTCGAGAACCGAAAGGTCTTCACGCCGGTGGACCTGTCGTTCTGATCGAGCCCGGCCTCACTTCGTCACGATCGCGAACGTCCCCGGCGCCTTGTCGATCAGCGTCAGGAAGCGCACGAGGTCGATCTTGCTGCCGCTGACCTTCGCCTCGTCGGAGGTGATGAGGTCCTTGGCGCCGGCGGTGCCGGCCATCATGCGCACGAAGAAGCCCTTGGTCACGGCGAGCGTCGCGTCGGCCTGCGGGTCGGGCTCGGCCTTGCGGTGGTGCAGCACCGCGTTCTCGATCCACAGCCGGTACGACTCCTTCGCGTCGGTGAGCACGAGGTTGATCTTCAGCGCCTTGCCTTCGGCCGCGGGGCCGTCGAGGCCGGCGGCCATCGCTTCGAGGAAGCGTTCGATCGGCGTCTGCGCCAGCATGTCGAGGAACGCCGCGCGGCTGATGCCGGCTTTCGCCGGCCCCTGGCGCAGCTCGGCGGCCGCGGTCAGGTAGCTGTTGCGCCAGGTCGCGGCCTCGGCCACGAAGCCGAGCTGGTCATAGGTGCGCGCCAGCAGTTCCTTCGCTGCCGCGTGGCCGCTGTCGGCGAAGACCACGTGGTTCAGTAGCTCGGCCGCCCAGCGGTACTCGCCCTTGTCGAACGCCGCCTGCGCCGCCTGCACCGCCTTGTCGGCGCCGCCGGCCAGCTCGACGTAGCGCCTGGCCGCGTCCTGCGGCGGCAGCGGGTCGAGGTGGGCCGGGTTGCCGTCGTAGGCGCCGAGGTAGAACTGGTACACCGCCTTGACGTTATGCCGCAGGTCGCCGTAGTAGCCGCGGGCGCCGAAATGCGTCTGCAGCGACTTCGGCAGCCGCACCTTCTCGGCGATCTCATTGGGCGTCAGGCCGGCGTTGATCAGGCGCACTGTCTGGTCGTGCGTGTACTTGTAGACGTCGCGGTGCTGGGTGATGAACGCTGGTGATGCGCTCGCGCCCCCACAGCGGCCAGTTGTGCTGGCCGACGTAGACCTCGGCGTCGCCGAGCTGGTCGAGCGCACCTGCATGTAGGCGGCCCAGCGCAAAGCGTCGCGCACCTTGGCGCCGCGCACCGGGAGCAGGTTGTGCACGTTCGCGCCCAGGCGCCGCCGTAGACCTTGCAGGTTCGGGATCGAGAAGGTCATCTCGGCCGGGCGCCTCGGCGCCCGGCACGTTGTGGAGCACGAAGCGCACGCCGTCGAGCACGCGCTCCTCGGTGGGCTGGTGATGAGGTCGTCGGCCTTGAGGATGTCGAAGGTGCCGTAGCCCACCGCCTTGCCGAGGCCGTAGTCGACGGTGCCTTCGCCGAGCGCTCGAGGTTGCGCCCGAACTGCAATACGTGCGAGCGCCGGCCCATCGCGGTGCCGACCATCACGTTCTCGCTGGTGGACTCCTCCATGAAGCCCGCCGAGGCGATGACGGGCACCTTGCGCGCCGCTTGTTCCTCGGCCGTGATGACACCGAGCGCGCCGCCGAAGTGGTCGACGTGGCTGTGCGTGAACAAGAGCGCGCTCACCGTCTTCGCGCCGAGGTGCTTGCGCGCGAAGGCCATCGCCGCCGCCGCGGTCTCGCGGCAGGTGAGGGCGTCGATGACGATCCAGCCGCTCTTGCCTTCGACGAGCGTGATGTTGGCGATGTCGAAGCCGCGCAGCTGGTACACGCCGTCGGTGACCTTGAAGAGGCCCACCTGCGCGTTCAGCCGCGCGTGCCGCCACAGGCTCGGGTTGACGGTGGGCGGGGCCGCGCCGTCGACGAACTTGAAGGCATCGAAGTCGACGAGCACGCTGCCGTCGGCGCCGAGCACCTGGCCCTCGGGCCGGGCGACGAGGCCGCGCTTGGCGTCCTCGAAGTCCTGTGGCGCATCGAGCGGCAGCGTTTGCGCGAACGCGGCGTTGGCGCTGGCGGTGGCGGAAGTGGCATCGCCTGCCGCGGGCGCGACGGTGTCGGCCTTGCGGCCGCAGCCCGTCACGGCCAGTGTCAGGCCGAAGGCGCAGGCGAGCGCGCACGGATACACGAACGCACAGGCCAGGTTCGGTGCCGGCGGCACCCGCTTCGTCGTCTTCATCGAGGTCTCCGGGAACGGTTCGTTGTCAGTGCCGCGCGTCGGCGCGGATCATCTCGGCGGCCTTCTCGCCGATCATGATCGTGGGCGCGTTGGTGTTGCCGCCGATGAGCGTCGGCATGATCGAAGCGTCCACCACGCGCAGGCGCGGCACGCCGTGCACGCGCAGCCGCGCATCGACCACGGCCATCGCGTCGCCGCCCATCTTGCAGGTGCCCACCGGGTGGTATTGCGTGTCGGCGCGGGCGCGAATGTCGGCGGCGATGCCGGCTGCGTCGTCGGCGCGCACCGGGTACAGCATGCGGCCGCGGATGCCGTCGAACGGGGCTGACTCGATGATGCGCTGCTGCATCTGCGCGCCCTTGACGAGCAAGGCGAGGTCGCGCTCGTCTTCGAGGAAACGCGGGTCGATGCGCGGCGGCTCATGCGGGTCGGGGCTGGCCAGTTCGACGCTGCCGCGGCTGAACGGGCGCAGCATCGTCGACGTGGCACGAGATGCCGTGTCCCCAGTGCAGCTTGGTGCGCGTGGTCGTCGACGATGCCGAGCACGAACACGAGTTGCAGGTCGGCCACCACCACGTCGGGCGAAGAGCGCATGAAGGCGCCCGACTCGGCGATGCTGCTGGTGATGCGCCCAGGTGCCGTGCGCCGCCATTTCCGCTCATCATCGCGCCGACGAGGCTGGCGCTGCCGCGCAGCGAGACGCCGAAGGTCTCGCTGTCGAGCGGCAGCAGCGCCACGTCTGCACGTAGTCGATGTGGTCCTTGAGGTTGCGGCCGACGCCGGGCAGTTCGCGCTGCACGGAACGCCCATCTTGCCCAGGTGTGCTCGCCGGGGCCGATGCCGGAGAGCAGCAGCAGTTGCGGCGAGCCGAAGGCGCCGGCGCTGACGATGACTCCGCGCCGCGCGCGAAGGCGCTGCGACGCTTGGCCGTTGGCCAAGGCGACGGTCTGCTCGTCGGCGCGGTATTCGACTTCGGCGGCGCGGCCTTCTTCGAGCAGCACGCGCGGCGGCTACTGCGCCGGTGAAGACCTTCAGGTTCGGCCGCGCGAGGTTGGGCGCCGGGTAGCCCTTGGCGGCGCTGCAACGCTCGCCGTTGCGCTGCGTGACCTGGTAGATGAACGAGCCGAACGGCTCGCCGTTGTAGTCGTCGACGTTGGGCAGGCCGTTGGCTGCGGCCGCGGCGAGGAACGCCTGGTTGATGGGGCTCGGGCTGCGCGGCAGCGTCACGTTCAGCGGGCCGCCCTGGCCGTGCAGCGGGCTGGCGGCTGAACTGCTCGTTGTTCTCGGCTTTGCGGAAGTACGGCAGCACTTCGTCGATGACCAGCCTTCGTTGCCGAGACTCGCCCAGTGGTCGTAGTCGTGCAGGTGCCCGCGCACGTAGAGCATCGCGTTGATCGAGCCGCTGCCGCCCAGCGTCTTGCCGCGCGGCTGGTAGCCGCGGCGGCCGTTCAGCCCCGGCTGCGGCACCGTCTCGTAGGCGTAGTTGTTGATGCGCGTGGGCACCATCGCCACCACGCCGGCCGGCGCGTGGATGAGCACGTTGCGGTCGGGCCTGCCGGTTTCCAGCAGGGCCACGGTGACCGCCGGGTCTTCGCTCAGCCGCGAAGCGAGCACGCAGCCGGCCGAGCCGGCGCCCACGATCACGTAGTCGAATTCCATCGCTGTTCCCTCCGTCATCGCGGCCGGCCGGCAGGCCCTTCTGCCGGCGCTGCGCTGCTCCTCTTCGATACGTCCGCTCCGAGACGAAGGATGCGCCCGGAGCAGGTTCGCGTCCATCGCATAATTCGGGGAGCTTCGTTGCGTTCGGGTGCATAGCAAGAACCTGCGCCATGAAACCTGCGCCAACTCAGCCACCTGATCGCCCCGGCCGACGAGGGCCGCCCTCGTCGCTGCCGCCGCGCGCGTGCACCTGAGCCAGGCCGCCTTCAGCCGCAGCATCCAGGCGCTGGAAGCGCACTTCGCGCTGCGCCTGTTCGAGCGCGGCCCGGCGGCGCGCACCTCACGCCGGCAGGCTGCGTGCTCGTCGAGCGCGCGAGCGCTCGTCTTCGACAGCCGCTGCCTGCAATGCGACGCCGAGTTGCCGCGCGGCGGCACGCTCGGCGACCTCGCTCGGCGCCGGGCCGATTCCGGCGGCGGTGCTGGTGCTGCTGCCGCTGGCCGAACTGCGCCGGCGTTCGCCACAGGTGGTGGCGCGCGTTCGCCATGGCAACGTCGCGAGCCTGCTGGCGCTGCTGCAAGCCGAGGAGATCGACTTCTTCGTCGGCGACAAGCGCATGCTGCAAGAGACGGCGGCCAAGGACGGTGCTGCTGGCCAAGATCGGCGGCGCGCTCTACGTGCGGCGCGGTCATCCGCTGGCGGGCGCGGCCGCCGTCTCGCCGGCCGAGCTGGCGCGCTTCGGCATCGGCATCGTCTCGACGACGAAGCCCTGCTCGCCTATGTCGCCCGCGCGCTCGGCTTCGCGGGCGAGGCGAAGCTGCCGCTGGCGGTGGAGTGCGATGACCTGCACGCGCCGGCAACGCTGGCGATCGAAGGCGATCTCGTCGTCGCGTTGCCGCACGCACAGGTCGCGTCAGGCCTGCCGCCTGCCCGCTGCCCGGCCTGGGGCCAGGGCGCCGTGCAGGTGCTGCACGTCGCGGACGCGCACGCGGTGTGGCTGCGCGGCGACGCTGGCGCCGGCGGCGGCCGGCGCGATTCAGCCGCTCGAGGTGGCGGCGCGCGGGCTGGCGAACGCCGTGCCCGCGCCGAGGGCAAAGCGCGGCGATATCGCCGGCCCTACCGCCGCCACAGCAGGCGCGCCGACGATGATGAGGATGAGCGTCACCACCGCGCGAAGAGCGGCCTCCCAGGGCGCGGGATCAGGCCGAGGTTGCCGAGCAGGAAGAGCGTGCCCAGCACGATGAGGATGATCGCCGCGGTCGGCGCGCGCCCGCGCGCCGGCGTTCTGGGCCGTGCACGGCCGCGCGACGGAGTCGCGAGGCGAGGAACGAGGCAGGCGATGGCGCTCGGGCGGCGGGTGTCTCGCATGCGCGCATCGTAGCGCCGGCGGCCCGAAACGGTGTCCAATGCCGCGGCACGACACACACGACACCCGCAACAGCAGTGCCGCCCAAGGCGGCCACAAGGAATCGAGCCGATGAAGTTCGCGAGGATTGCAGCGGTGGCGCTCGGCGCCGTCGTCGTCGCCGGCACGGCCGGCTGGTTCAGCTCCTCGACAAGGAGACGCGCGGCCTGCTCGCCACGCTGCCGACCAACCGCGACGTGCTCTTCGAGCGTGCCGCAGCGCGACGCGGCCTTCCGCGCGCTCGACCGCATCCCCCGGTGCTGGCCAAGGCGCGCCGTGCCTGCCGGCAACAAGCCGCTGCCGCTGCCGCCGGGCCCGCCGCTGAAGCTGCCGCTCGATGTGGATGCCTACATGGCCGGCCAGCGCAGCGCCGCGCTGCTCATCGTTCACGACGGCAAGCTGCGCCTGGAGCGCTACGGCCTCGGCTTCGACGCCGCCGGCCGCTGGACGAGCTTCTCGGTGGCCAAGTCGCTCACCTCCACGCTCGTCGGCGCGGCGCTGCGCGACGGCTTCATCAAGAGCATGGACGACAAGGTCAGCACCTACATCCCGCAGATGAAAGGCTCGGCCTACGACGACGTGAGCGTGCGCCAGTTGCTGACCATGACCTCGGGCGTGCAGTGGAACGAAGACTATGCGGACCCGAACTCGGACGTCGCGCGCTTCAACAACCACCAGCCCGAGGAAGGCGTCGATGCCCTCGTGAGCTACCTGCGCCGCCTGCCGCGCGCGGCGCCCGCCGGGACGCGTTGGAACTACAGCACCGGCGAGACCAACCTCGTCGGCATCCTCGTCGGCGAGGCGGTGAAGAAGCCGCTGGCGCAATACCTGTCGGAGAAGATCTGGGGGCCCGCCGGCATGGAGCAGCAGGCCACGTGGATCCTCTCCAAGACCGGGCGCGAGATCAGCGGCTGCTGCATCCAGGCCGCATCGCGCGACTTCGCGCGCTTCGGCGTCTTCGTGCTCAACGGCGCGCGTGTCGGCGGGCAGGCCATCGCGCCCGACGGCTGGCTCGAAGAGGCGACGAGCAAGCGCGCCGACATCGGCCGCCCGGGCCGCGGCTACGGCTACCAGTGGTGGACGTACGACGACGGCAGCTTCGCCGCGCGCGGGATCTTCGGCCAGGGCATCTTCATCGACCCGAAGCGCAAGCTCGTCATCGCCTCCAACGCCGACTGGGGCGGCGGCGCCAGCGACCCCGCAGCCAGCGACGCACGCGAAGCCTTCTACCGCGCGGTGCAGCAGGCGATCGACGACGAAGGAAAGCGCCGCTGCCGCGGCCGTGTGAACGACCAGCGCGCGACTCGGAGAAGTCAGCGCGGATCGTGCCGACAACGCTGCTCGACGGTCTGCGCGAGATCGTGCCGCCAGGGGAGCAGCGTCGCTCCATGCCCTCAGCGGCGGCCGCTGCGCGGCCCGCTGCTTGCTCCTTTACTTCCGCGACAGCAGCGCCCCCTGTCGGCACGATCGGCACCACCGCTGCATGCCACGGCGTTGTGCGCCACGGTCGTGCTGCCGAGGGAACGGGTGGGCCCTTGCGCGGAAGTAAGGAGGAGCAGCGCCCGCCGCGTAGCGGCGGGCGCTTGCGGGGGACATGGAGCGCAAGGGTCCACCCGGTTCCCTCGGCTCGCGCAGACCGTCATGCGCCGCGCGTTCGATGTGCCCTCGACCGTGCCGAAGCACGCGCTGTTCAACGCAAATACGGATCCGCGAACCCCAGCGTCACGAGCAGTCCACTCTCGCGCCGTTCCATCTCCCGCGCTTGCGCCGCACGCAGATGGTCATAGCCCTGCGCATGCAGCGTGCCATGCACGAGCAAGTGCGCGTAGTGCGCCTGCACCTCGATGCCCGCCGCCTTCGCTTCCGCTTCGAGCACCGGCGCGCACAGCACGAGGTCGGCGACGACGAGCGGCTCGCGCTGGTAGTCGAAGGTGAGCACGTTGGTCGCGTAGTCCTTGCCGCGGTAGCCGCGGTTCAGCGCGCGGCCTTCTTGGGCGTCGACGATGCGCACGGTGATCTGCGCGTCGGCCTCGAGCGCCACGCGAACCCAGCGCGCGACGCGGTGCCGCGGCAAGAGAGCGCGGTGGCGCGCGTCGGCGAACTGCAGCGAGAGCGCCAGGCTCGGCGCGGGCACGGGTGCGGGCACGGGTGCAGGCACGGGCACGGCGCAGGTGCGGCCGGCATCCGCCTCACGCGCCGCCCGGCCGCCCGGCAGCGTCGTAGGCTTCGACGATGCGCGCCACGAGCGGGTGGCGAACGACATCGGCGGCCGTGAAGTCGGTGAAGGCGATGCCCTTGACGCGCGCCAGGATGCGGCGCGCTTCGACGAGGCCGCTCATCGTCTCGCGCGGCAGGTCGATCTGGCTCGTGTCGCCGGTGACGACGCACTTGCTGCGAAAGCCCATGCGCGTGAGGAACATCTTCATCTGCTCGCGCGTGGTGTTCTGCGCCTCGTCGAGGATGACGAACGCGTGGTTCAACGTGCGCCCGCGCATGAACGCCAGCGGCGCGATCTCGATCTGCCCCTTCTCGAAGGCGCGCGTGACGCGGTCGAAGCCCATCAGGTCGTACAGCGCGTCATAGAGCGGCCGCAGGTACGGGTCGACCTTCTGCGCCAGATCGCCGGGCAGGAACCCCAGGCGCTCGCCGGCTTCGACCGCCGGGCGCGTGAGAACGATGCGCTGCACGCCCTGGCGCTCGAGTGCGTCGACGGCGCAGGCCACGGCGAGGAACGTCTTGCCGGTGCCCGCCGGGCCGATGCCGAAGGTGATGTCGTGCGACAGCATCTGGCGCAGGTACTGAACCTGGTTCGGCGTGCGGCCGGCGAGGTCGGCGTGGCGCGTGTGCAGCACGATCGGCCCTTCGGCGCGCGGTGCGGTTCCGGGCACTGTCTCGCCCGCTGTCGCGGCGCGCGGCGCTGCGCTTGTCGTCGATTCGTCGGCCGCCTCGGCGCCGGGCGCGCCGGCGTTGCGCACGGCCGGCGCGGACGCTTCCACGAGCGCCAGCCGCAGCCCCTCGTCGTCGAGTGGGCGCACGGCGGCCGCGTGCAGGCGGTCGAGCAGCGAGCCGGTGCGCTGCACGGCTTCGCGCGTGCCTTCGATGCGGAACTCGGCGCCGCGGCGCGCGATGCGCACGTCCATCGCCGACTCGATCTGCCGCAGGTGCGCGTCCAGCGGCCCGCACAGGTGGGCGAGGCGGCGGTTGTCGGCTTCGGCGATGCGGTGGCGGCGGATCAAGACCAGGCTTCGTGCAGTCGCCGGACGAACGAGGAGGCAGAAGAGACAACAGCGCCGGCGGGCCGGGGATTGTCGCAGCGGCGCTCGCGGGCGTGCGAAGCGGCGCAGATGGCGGGACTTCGGCACGGCGGCAGCGGCGCCCGGGGCTGCAAGAATGACCGGTTGACGAGACGAGGGCTCCCTACCGATTCCAGCCGCCCAACGGTCGATGAACCACCTCGCTTGCCCAGCGCCGGCCGCGTCAGCGCCGATAGCGCCCGTGCGGCGCCGATGGCGCCGCTTGCGGCAGCTGCTGCTGGCCGCGGCACTCGGATCGGCCGCAGCGGGAGCACCGGCGCTCGCCAATGACGACCTGCCCGAAGGCGCGCAGGAGTTGCGCAGCGCCGTCGTCGCCGTGGGCGACGGCCCCGAGTTTCCGGCCGTACCGACGCCCGTGCAGGCGGTGACGCTGCCCGACGACTGGACCGCCAGCCGGGCGGGCTTCCAGGGCACGGTGTGGTACCGGGTGCAGTTGGAGTTCGATCCGCTGGCCGGCGAATGGCGCAGCGAAGGCGCAGCCGCCGCACCCCGCAGCGGCAGCGGCGCGCGACGCATGCCTGCCGGGGAACTGCAGGCGCTGCACATCGCGCGCGCCTGCTCGAACTTCGAGGTGCACCTGAACGGCCAGATCGTCGCCAGCGGCGGGCGCATGCGCGAGCCGGTGTCGCACCAGTGCAACCGGCCGCAGCTCGTGACGCTGCCACCGGCGCTGCTGGTGGCCGGGCGCAACGAGCTCGACATCAAGCTCGTCGGGCACCGCCTGGCCGAAGTGGGCTCGGCGCAGCGCGCCGGCGGCTTGTCCGAACTCGTCGTCGGGCCGCTCGCCGTGCTGGCGCCGTACCACGCGCGCCAGACGGCGCTGGCCGTGGGCTTCGCGCAAGGCGCCAGCGCCACGCTGCTGCTGATGGGCGGCTTCATGTTCGTGCTCGGCTACGTCAACCGGCGGCAGAGCCAGCTGGCCTACTTCGGTGCGCTGTGCGTGGGGCTGGCGATGTTCGACGCGAGGCTGTGGCTGCGCGACCTGCCGCTGTCGCACCGCGTCGCCGAGTTCCTGCTGCTGGTGCTGCTGGCCTTCATCACCTGGGCGGCGGTGCAGTTCCTGCTGCGCTCGCGCGGGCTGAGGCTGAAGCAAGCCGACACCGGCCTGCCGGTGCAGTGCGCCGTCGTCACCGTTTCGCTGCTGGCCGCCGGCCCCGAGCAGCTGCACACGCTGGCCTTGCTGTGGTACTGGATCTTCGCCGCCGAGATCGGCGCGGCCGGCGTGCTGCTGCTGCGCCACCCGGGCAGCGCAGAGATGCGCTTTCCGGCCGCGCTGCTGGGCGCCGGCGTCGCGCTGGCGGTGCTGGCCAGCGCAATGGGCGCGGGCAACCGGGCCCAGTTCCCGGCCGGGCTGGCCGGCGCGGCGCTGCCGCTGGTGGTGATCTTCGTCGGCTTGAGGCTCGTGATGCAGCACGGGCGCGCCCGCCGCGAAGCCGAAGCGTCGCGGGCGCAGCTCGAGCAGGGCAAGGCGCAGCTCGAACTGCGCGTGCGCGAAGCGACGCAGGAGATCGAGCGCAACATGCGCCAGATGGCCGACCTGAAGCTCGAGCAGGTGGCCGAGAAGGAACGCAAGCGCATCGCTGCCGACCTGCACGACGACCTCGGCGCCAAGCTGCTGACGATCGTGCACACGAGCGAGTCGGACCGCATCAGCACGCTGGCGCGCGAGGCGCTGGAGGAGATGCGCCTTTCGGTGCGCGGCCTCACCGGCCGCCCGGTGCGCCTGGCCGACGCGATGGGCGACTGGCGCGCCGAGACCGTGGCCCGCCTCGGCCAGGCCGGCATCGAAGGCGAGTGGCACGGCCCCGACGAGGCGCCGCAGATGCTCAGCTCGCGCGCCTACGTGCAGACGACGCGCATCCTGCGCGAGGCCACCAGCAACATCATCAAGCACAGCGGCGCCTCGCGCTGCTCGGTGAGCTGCGCCACCGCCGACGGCGACTTCCTCCTCGTCATCCAGGACAACGGCGACGGCATCTCGCAGGACGTCGACGCGCGCCTCGATCGCGGCCACGGCCTGGCGAGCATGAAGAACCGCGCCAAGCAGCTGCAGGGGCAATGCCTGGTCGAGAGCGGACCGGGGTATGGGACCGTGATACGCCTCACGCTTCCACTGGATCGCGCCACCGGCACCTCATGAGCGCGCGAGGGGCGCCGATAACATCGTCGTCAACCCCCTGCCCAGGTGCCGCGCACCCCGCGGTCAAGCGTGATGAAACACATCCTGCTGCTCGAGGACCTGCCCGAGATCCGCGCCTGGATGCGCAAGCTCGTGTTGCAGGTCTTCCCCGATGCCGTGATCAGCGAGAGCGCGCGCATCGGCGACGCGATGTCGCTGGTGGCGACGCAGCGCTTCGACCTGGCGCTCATCGACCTCGGCCTGCCCGACGGCAGCGGCGTCGACGTGGTGACCAAGCTGCGCGACCTGCAGCCCGAGGCGCAGAGCGTCATCGTCACCATCCACGACGACGACGAGCACCTGTTCCCGGCTTTGCAGGCCGGCGCCTTCGGCTACATCCTGAAGGAGCAGCCGCGCGAGCAGATCACCGAACAGTTGCAGCGCATCAGCCAGGGCGAGCCGCCGCTGTCGCCTTCGATCGCGCGCCGCGTGATGGCCTACTTCACCGAGAAGGCCAAGCCGCAGGCGGCGAACCCGATGCCGCACGTGAGCCTCACCGACCGCGAGAGCGAGGTGCTGCTGCGCGTGGCCAAGGGCTACACGCTGCCCGAGATCGGCGTGCAGCTCGGTCTCTCCCGGCACACGATCGCGGACTACGTGAAGCAGATCTACCGCAAGCTGAACGTCAGCTCGCGCGCCGAAGCGGCGCTGGAGGCGCAGCGGCTCGGGCTGTTCCGCTGAGGGCTGCTGCCCCGTTGCCTGCGGGGTGACGCTTCCTCGTGCGCGAGACCGCGCCGGTCTCGCCCGGCAGGCGACCTACTTTCTTTGCTCGTGCAAAGAAAGTAGGCAAAGAAACACGTCTGGGCTGTGCTGCTTAGAGCGTGTGGCTCGCTGCGGGTGAGGGTCGCCCGAAGGGACCGAGCGCTCCGGAACCTAACACCCTTGAATCGGCCTGCGCGCTTCGAGTGGCGCTCGTAAGTTCGGGCAAGGCCGCTGCACTCGCGCCGGGAAGCGAGGCGTCGAACTGCATCCTTCCTGGCCGTAGCGCGCCGGCAGCGTCGGCACCCGACTTACGAGCGCCATCCGCAGCGCGCAGGTGGCCTCGTGGGTGTTAGGTCCCGGAGCGCTCGGTCCCATCGGGCGACCCTCACTCGAAGCGAGCCCTACAAGCTAAGCAGCACAGCCCCACGTGCTTTCTCTTTGCCTACTTTTCTCTTTGCACGAGCAAAGAGAAAGTAGGTCGCCCGCCGGGCGAGACCGGCGCGGTCTCGCGCACGAGAAGACTTCTCCTGCCACGCCACAGCGCCAATTGAACGCACGCCCGGGGCTGGCGCAGCCCCCTCGCGCGCCCTCTCACCGCACCCAGGTGTTGAGCTGGATGATCGGCAGCATCACCGCCAGCATGATGAGCACCACCACGAGGCCCATCACGACGATGAGCAGCGGCTCGATGATCGTCGCCGCGGCCATCGCGCGCCGCTGCACCTCGGCCGACAGCTGAGCCGACGCGCGGCCGAGCATCACCGGCAGCTGGCCGGTCTGCTCGCCCAGGCGCGCGAACATCGCCAGCAGGCCCGGGAAGCGCGGCTTCGCGGCCAGCGCCGAGGCGAGCGAGGCGCCCTCGCGCACCTGCACCAGTGCTTCGAGCGCGTCGGCGCGCATGGCGCGGTTGTTCACCGTCTCGGCCGCCGATTGCAGTGCCTTCAGGATCGGCACGCCGGCGCCCGCCAGCATCGCCAGCGTGCCGCCGAAGCGCGCCGCGTTGTAGCCGCGCGCCAGGCGGCCGAAGAGCGGCAGGCGCAGGAAAGCCGCGTCGGTGCTGCGCCGGAAGTCCTCGTTGCGGCGGGCGCCGGCGTAGGCCGCCAGGCCCGCGCCGAGCAACAGCCCCACCGCCCAGCCCCAATGGCGGATGAACGCCGACAGCGCCAGCATCACCACCGTCAGCGTCGGCAGCGCGCGCTTGCTGCTGGTGAAGACGTTGGCGATCTGCGGCACGACGTAGGTCATGAGGACGATCACGATCAGCACCGCCACCAGCGAGACGATGGCCGGGTAGAGCATCGCGCCGGTGACCTTGGCGCGCAGCGCCTGGCGCTGCTCGAGGTCGTCGGCCATCTTCTCGAGCACGGTGCCGAGCGCGCCGCTCTGTTCGCCGGCAGCGACCACGGCGCGGTAGACGTCGTCGAACTCGCGCGGCGCACCGGCGAGCGCGCGCGCGAAGGTGCTGCCGGCGTTGACCTCGCTCTTCAGGTGCGCGACGAGCTCGCGCTGGCGCGGGTTGTCCGACTCGTCGCCGAGCGCCGTGAGCGCGCGTTCGAGCGGCAGGCCCGAAGCGACGAGCCCGGCGAGCTGGCGCGTCCACACCGCCAGCGCCGTGGCGTTGAAGACGCGGCGCGAAAGGCGCGGCGCGGCGCCGGTGGCGTCGTTGGCGGCGACACCGACCGGGTTCACCGCCAGCGGCACCAGCTGGCGCGAGCGCAGCTGCGCGCGCGCCGCCTTCGCGTTGTCGGCTTCGAGCAGGCCCGATTGCGCCTTGCCGGCTTCGTCGAGCGCTTCGAACTTGTAGGCGGGCATCGCAGGCGTGGCGCTGGTGGTCAGTCGCCGCTCAGTCGCCTGTCACGCGCAGGACTTCCTCGCGCGACGTGACGCCTTCGGTGATCAGGCGCTCGCCGTCCTCGCGCATCGAGCGCAGGCCGTTGATCTCGGCCTGCACGAAGAGCTTGCTCTCGGCGGCGCGGGTGTGGATCAGCGAAGCGAGCTTGTCCTCCACCACCATCAGCTCGTAGACGCCGGTGCGGCCCTTGTAGCCGCTGTGGCCGCATTCGCTGCAGCCCACCGGGTGCCACAGGCCCGCCTCGTCCTGCCGCTTGCACGCCGGGCACAGCTTGCGCACGAGGCGCTGCGCCAGCGTGCCGAGCAGGCTGGAGCTGAGCAGGAACGGCTCGACGCCCATGTCGATCAAGCGCGTCACGCTCGACACCGCGTCGTTGGTGTGCACCGTGGCGAGCACGAGGTGGCCGGTGAGCGAAGCCTGGATCGCGATCTGCGCCGTCTCGAAGTCGCGGATCTCGCCGATCATGATGACGTCGGGGTCCTGGCGCAGGATGGCGCGCAGCGCCTTGGCGAACGTGAGGTCGATCTTCGGGTTGACCTGCGTCTGGCCGATGCCGGGCAGCTCGTACTCGACCGGGTCTTCCACCGTCAGCACGTTGGTGCTGGCGGTGTCCACGCGCTGCAGGCTGGCGTACAGCGTCGTCGTCTTGCCCGAGCCGGTGGGACCGGTGACGAGCACGATGCCGTGCGGCTGCTGGATCAGGCGCGCGAAGCCGGCGAGCACATCGCCGCTCATGCCCAGGCTTTCGAGGCTGAACTTCGACTCGGTCTTGTCCAGCAGGCGCAGCACCGCGCGCTCGCCGTGCGCCGAAGGCAGCGTCGAGACGCGCACGTCGATGGCGCGGCCGCCGATGCGCAGCGAGATGCGGCCGTCCTGCGGCAGCCGCTTCTCGGCGATGTCGAGCTCGGCCATGATCTTCAGGCGCGAGATCAGCGCCGCGTGCAGCGCGCGGTTGGGCTGCACCACCTCGCGCAACGAGCCGTCGACGCGGAAGCGCACCGAACTCGATCGCTCGTAGGGCTCGATGTGGATGTCGCTGGCGCCGTCCTTCGCCGCCTGCGTCAGCAACGCATTGAGCATGCGGATGATCGGCGCGTCGTCGGCGGCTTCGAGCAGGTCTTCCACCGCCGGCAGGTCCTGCATCATGCGGCTCAGGTCGACGCCGCTCTCGACTTCGCCCATCACCGCCGCGGCGCTGCCCTCGCCGCCGGCGTAGGCCTCGGCGATGCGCTGGCCGAGCGTGCCTTCGGTCTCGCGCTCGAAGCGCTGCACGGCGAACAGGCGCGTCACTTCCGCCAGCGCGGCGGTCGGCGTGCGGTCGCCGGCCCACAGCACGAGCTGTTCGCCGTCGTCTTCGAGCAGCAGCGTGTTGGCCTTGGCGAAGGCGTAGGGCAGCGGGTGTCGGGCTCCCATGGCGCAATCCTTGCTCTATCTCTCGGGGCTCACGGGGCTCACTGGGCTCACGGAGCGATCGGCCGTCCCGGCGAGCCCTCGGCCGGAATCGTGTCGGCTGGCGCCGGCTTGGCCGGGCCGACCAGCGGCGCCGAACGCGCCGGCAGCGAGGTGCCGGCGCCGGGCTGCGTCTCCTGCTGGCGGGCACGCATCTGCTCGTACCGATCGACCGAGAAGCGCGTGCTCGCCTCGGCGTCGCGCATCACCACCGGGCGCAGGAAGACCATCAGGTTGGTACGCCGGCGCGTGCGCGATTCGCTGCGGAAGAGCGCGCCGACGACCGGGATGTCGCCCAGCAGAGGCACCTTGCTCTTCGTCGTCTCGAAGCGGTCCTCGATGAGGCCGCCGAGCACGAGCACCTGGCCGTCGTCGACCGTCACCGTGCCTTCGATCGAACGCTTCGTCGTCGACGGACCGGCGTTGGTGGTGCCGGCGGCAACGTCGCCCTTGACGCTGCTTTGCTCCTGGAAGATGGTCATGCGGATGGCGCCGTTCTCGCCGATCTGCGGCCGGATGCGCAGCGTGATGCCCACGTCCTTGCGCTCGATGGTCTGGAACGGGTTCGTCGTGGCGCCGCCGGTCTGCGTGAACTGGCCGGTGATGAAGGGCACGTTCTCGCCGACGACGATCTTCGCTTCCTCGTTGTCGAGCGTGATCAGGTTCGGCGTGCTGACGACGTTGGTCGTCGTCTGCGATTGCAGCAGGCGCAGGATCGCCGCCAGCGAATACACGCCGCCGTAGTTGCGCAGGAGGCCCACGTTCAGGCCTTCGCCGATCGCCGAGACGGCCGCGGCCGCATTGCCGGTGGCCGCGGCGCCGGTGATGCCGATGATGTTGCCGGTGCTGCCGAAGTTGGTGCCGGTGGCCACGCCCCACTTGTCGCCGCTCTGGCCGAGCAGGCCCTGCCACTGGAAGCCGAGGTCGACCGAGTCGCCGCCATCGACCTCGACGATCATGCTTTCGATGTAGACCTGCGCGCGGCGGGTGTCGAGTTGGTCGATGAGCGCGCGCACCTGCCGGTACAGCGGCTCGGGCGCGGTGATGATGAGCGAATTGGTCGACGGGTCGGCCTGGATGAAGCCGCCCGTCGACGGCGAAGCCGATGCCGCCACCGGCGCCGTCGCGGCGCTGGTGCCCGCGGTGCCCGGGGCGGCCGGAGCCGGCGCCGCGGTCACCGGCACCGCCGCACCGCCGCCGGTGGAGCCCGGCGCGCCGCCGAGGGCGCTGAACGCGGCGCGCACCACGGTGGCGAGCTTCACCGCGTCGGCGTTCTTCAGGTGCACCACCCACATGCCGCCGCCGGCGCCGACGAGGTTGGTCGGCCGGTCGAGCCGCTCGATGTTCGCCTTCACCTGCGCCAGCCGCGCCGCGTTGGGGGCGCGCACGATGAGCGCGTGGGCGCGCGAGTCGGCGATCACCGTCGTCTGGCCACCTCCGCCACCGCCGGGCACGCCCGGCACGCCGGCGCCGCCGCCGTCGGACAGCCGCTGCACGAGGGGCGCCAGGTCGGCCGCGACCGCGTGCTGCAGCGGGATGATCTCGACGTCGGTGCCCGGCGGCTGGTCCAGCGCCGCGATGATGCGGCTCATGCGCTGCAGGTTGTCGGCGTAGTCGGTGATGACCAGCGAGTTGCGGCCCGGGTTGGCGTTGATCGTGTTGTTGGCGGTGATCAGCGGCCGCAGCACCGCGACCAGGTTGTTCGGGTTCTCGTACCGCAGCGGGAAGATCTGCGTGATGATCTGTTCGCCGCGCGCGGGCACCGAGCCCACCGAGACGGTGCCGGCCTGCAGCTTCGCATCGGCCTCGGGCACCACCTTCAGCAAGCCGCTGTTCTCCACCACCGCGAAGCCGAGGCCGCGCAGCGCCGACTGGTAGCTCGCGTAGGCCTGGGCGATGGTCTGCGGCTGTTCGCTGTAGACGGTGATCTGGCCGCGCACGCGCGGGTCGACGACGATCGGCCGCTCAAGCATTGCCGCGAAAGCGCGCGTCACCGCTTCGATGTCGGCGTTGACGAAGTTGACGGTCACCGTGGCGGTGCGCGACGAACGTGCCGCGGGCCGCGGCGCCGACGGTGCCGGCTGCGGCTGCTGCGGCTGTGCCTGCTGCGGCGGTTGCGCCGGGGCTTGTGCCTGCGCCTGCGCCGGCAGCATCGCCACCGCGGTAGCGACGGCAGTGGCACCGGCCGCCGAGGCCAGCGCTGCCAGCGCACCGGCTGCGCGGGCCGCACCGGCCGCACCGGGCGCACCCGTGGGAGAGGGCAATCGTCGCTTCATGGTCATCCGATCGAAATGACGGACTGCGCGCCCTGGCGCCGCCCGATGATGTTCAGCAGGTTGTTCAGCGCCGCCTCGGCGCCCGGTGCGGCGCTGGCCTGGCCGCGAAAGCGCACGCGGCCGGCGGCGATCTGGCCGTTGCCGGTGAGTTGCAGCGCGCCGCTGGTCGTCGTCAGCAGGAGGCTCGTGCCTTCGCGCTGCGAGCCGTCGCCGGCCAGCGTCAGGCGGTAGCTGCCGAGGATGTCCAGCGTCGAGATGCGCGAGGCGAGCGATTGCAGCTCGAGGTCGGCGCGGCCGGCGAAGGTCCAGCGGCCGCTCGCGGACTCCAGCACGATGCCCGGCGTGCTCAACTGCAGCGCGCCGGAAAGCTGCAGCGTGTTCCACGGCGTGCCCAGGCCCGCCAGCCACGCCGCCGGGCATTGCCCGAGCGGGCCGCGGCCGCCCGCAGGTTGCAGCTCGATGCGCATGCGCCCGAGCCCGGGCACGATGCGAAGCCGCTGCTCGCCGGCGAGGCAGCAGGCGTGGCGCAGGCGAACGACGATGGCCGCGCCATCGAGGCCGATGTTCCATTGCAGCCGCCCAGGCAGCGCGCTCGCGTCGCGGCTGCCTTCGCCGCCGGTGAGCACCAGCGCCGCCGAGCCCGACCAGACGCTGCCGCGCGCGTCGCTGAGCAGGAAGTAGCCGCCGCTGCGGCTGGCCACCGCCGAGGCGAGCCACGCCGCCGGCGCGAAGATGACGAGCGCCAGCAGCACACCGGCCACGGCGCCGAAGGCGAGCCAGCGCTTCACGCGCCGCCCCCCATCGCCACCACCACCGTGCCGCTCAGGCCCGACGTGCCGCGCGTTAGGTTGGCTTCGATCGTGCGCGCGCGCGCGCCCGAGCGCGCCTCGGCCAGCCAGTCGCGCAGCGCCACGCTGCCCACACCAGTGACGGTGAGCACGGCGCGGTCGCCTTGCAGCGCCAGGCGCGCCTTGTCGCCCAGCCGCGCCGTGGCCGCCTTCAGCACGTTGCCGGCCTGCTCGGTGGACACCGGCGTCACCGAGCGCAGTTCGCGCGCTTCGGTGGCCAGGCGCTGCATCGCCTGCAACTGCGCCTCGGCCGCGTCGATCTGCGCCGGCGCGCGTTGCAGCGTGCGCAAAGCCGGCCCCAGTGCCACCCACCACAGGAGCGCCAGCGCGACCAGCACCGCGGCGGCGCCGATCAGCCGCCGCTCGCGCCGGGCCAGGCCCTGCCACCAGTGGCGCACCCACTCGCGCGGCGTGCGCGGGGCGGCGGTTGCGGCGGCGGTGTCGCTGTCGGTGAGGTTCATCGGCTCGCGCTCGGCTTCGGGCTCGGGCTCATCGGCTCGCTGTGCTTGTCGTTGTCGTCGTCACCGGACGGCGGCTCACGACCACGCGCCCTTCGGCGAAGTCGGCCGCCAAACCCGCGGCGGCCAGGCGCTCGCGCAACTGGCGGATCTGCTGCTCGCCCCAGCCGGGCGTGGCCAGCGTCAGCTTGCCGCCTTCGAAGCGAATGGTGGGGGCCGGGCCGGCGCCGTCGGGCCAGGCCGCGGCCGCGGCGCCGAGCAGCGACTCGAAGTCGGCATCGCCGGCGCGGCCGGCGAGCGAGCGCGCGCGGTCGGTCTCGCGCTGCATCTGCAGCGGCGCGTCGAGCACGGTGCGCACGCCGGGGTAGGCGGCGCGCAGCGTCTCGTTCATCGCCTCGCGCTTGCGCTCGAGCGTGCGCTCCTGGTGCCAGGCGTAGGCGTTGAGGCCCGCCAGTTGCATCGCCACGAGACCCGCGAGACCCCAGCGCGCGGCGCGCCACTCGGGCTGCATGAAGCGGCGGCCGAGGTCGCGCAGCGCGCGCATGCCGCGGTGGCGCGCGGCCAGCTCGTACTGGCGCAGGTTGGTGGCACCGCGGCAGGCGAGCATCGCGCGCTCGGCTTCGGTGAGCACCGCCACGCGCGTGCCGAGGAAGCGCTCGGCGTGCACCGCGGCGGCGGGCGTCGCCGTCCAGCGCGCGAGCTCGCCTGCGCCGACGATCAGGCTCTTGGCCAGTGCGCCGTCGAGGTTGACGCAGTTGACGCCGTCCTTGCGCGCGAAGACGAGGTAGATGCTGCCTTGGTTGCCGTCGCCGCCCTCGTCGACAAAGAAGTGGCCCATCGGCTGCGCCACCGGGGCGCTGGCCGGCACCACCTTCTCGACATCGGCGCCGGCGGCTTCCAGCGCATTGAGCACCGCGGCCAGCCACGGCTTGTGCGTCACCGCCACCCAGCCGGTGCGGCCGGGCTGCGCACCCGGCGCCAGCACCAGATGCACGGCAGCGTCGTCGTCGAGCAGCGTCTCTTCCAGCACGCCCATCAGCGCCGCGCGCATGCGTGCCGCCGGCGCCTTGGGCACCTTGATGCGGTGCCAGCTCACGTCGGCGTCGGCGAGCACGACGATTACGCGGTCGGCCTTGGGCAGCAGCGAGGCCGCCGTGCGGCCGGTCTGCGAGACCACGGTGCCGTCGGCGCTCAGAACGAACGCGTAGTCGTCGGGCACGCGCACGCCGGCGCCGGCATCGCTGCCCGAAGCGCCCGCGATGCGTTCGCGCGGCGGAAGGACGATGGCAAGGACGGACATGGGCTGAGGCTTCGGCGGCGGCGCGGGGCGCGACAGTGGCGGGTGGGTGGCCAGACAGCGGCGAGCGAGCGGGAAGACGTGGCAGAGGTACGGAACGGGCGCAGCGGCGTCGTCGGGCAAGCCGAACGCCCGGCGGCGTGCGGCACCGCGGCGGCGCGGGCGGCGCGGGCGGCGTATTCTGGCTTTCAGGTCATGCGGGCAGTGGATCAGGCCGTGTTCAGCGCGGCTCGGTCAGGTTGATTCGTTCACGGCGGCGCACGACCACGGCGTTGGCGGTGCGCTCGACGAGCGAGCGTTCTTCGAGCACACGCTCGTCCAGCCGCAGCCGGCCCGAGACGACGAACCAGTTCGACGTGACTGACAAACGGCCCGCGTCCAGCGGCGTGCCCTGCGGCAGTTGCGCGCGCACCTGCTCCAGCGTCTCGAACGGCTGGCGCTGGCGCTGCTGCACGAGGCGCTCGGCGGTGCCGAGGTCGAGCTTGTCGATGGCCGCGACGAGCACTTCGCGCTCGGCGGTGTTGACGTTGACGGGCGTGGGCCGGTCGGTGGGCAGCAGCGTCACCCACGGCGCCAGCCGCGCCAGCGTCTCGCGCTCGATGCCCAGCCACGCCAGGTCTTCCAGCCGCTGCGGCGCCACCGGGCGCGTGCGTGCGTTGGCGGCTTCGGTGTTGCTGCCCGGCCAGGCATCGCGCACGACGGCGGCGATGCGCTCGGCCGCATCGGCCGGCGCGCCCGCCAGGTCCACCAGCGCGCGCAGCGCCTCGAGCTGCGCCGGCACGACCTTGCCGTCGGGGCCGACGAGGTTGCGCAGGTTCCACTGCGACTGCGCGTCGACGATGCTGCCGGAGAGGAACGCCTCGGGGCCGCCGCCTTCGTCGTCGGCGTTGTTGTCGCGGTCGGCGGCGAGGAACGACGACAGGCGCGCCTCGGCCAGGGGCGTGGCCCACGGCTCGTCGAGGCCGTCGTAGGCGTGCTGGCCGTTGCGCGCACGCACCTCGTTGACGCGGTAGTCCTCGCGCAGGATGAGGCGGGCCCAGTCGAGCGCGCCGATGAGGATCCACGCCGACTGCGTGCGCGCGCGTTCGGCCGCCTCGACCTGGATGGCGCGGTTCTGCTGCCACACCATGCCCGAGGCGATGGTGGCCACCATCGTCAGGATGACCAGCGCCAGCAGCAAGGCGGCGCCGCGGCGCGGCGCGATGGGCCGGCGGCCGGATCGCACGGACGTCGCGTGCGCCCCGCGCGCTGCGCGCATCGCCGGCTTCACGAGCTGCACAGGCGTCATCACCGGCACCGGCTTCATCCGTCCGACGGCCCGAGCGCGATGTCGCGCGTCAAGGTGCCGCCTTCGAACGTGATCACCAGGCGCACGGCGGCCGGCAGCGCCTCCATCGCCGCGGCGCCGGTCGTGCTCGGCGCGGCGGCATCGCCGGTGGACTGCGCGTTGGTCCATGCACCGCCGCGATGGAAGTAGACGTTCCACTCGGTGACGCCTTCGGCCATCGTCAGGTGGCCCGGCTCGTTGCCGAGCAGGCCCTGGCTCGCGATCCACGAGTCGGAAAGGTCGGCCAGGCGCGTGAAGGTCGGCCCGACCCAGCGCTGCCAGCGCCCTTCGCGCAGCGACCACGCCACCAGCGCCACGCCGCCTTCGGCGCGACGCGTGATGCGCAGCGTGCGGCCGTCGAAGTGCAGCGCGCGCACCGCCTGCGTCTGATGCAGCGCGAGCAGGTCCTGCTCCCATTGCGTGAGCACCGTGCCCAGGCGCTGCGTGCGGTCCAGCGCCACCTTGCTCGCCTCGCGGGCGCGCAGGATGCCGTCCAGCCCCTGCCAGGTGACGGTGGCCAGGATGGCCATGATCATCATCGCCACCAGCACCTCGACGAGCGTGAAGCCGCGCCGACGCAGCGCAGCTTTCGCGGTGAAGGGCCGCATCGCGCCGGTGCCGTTCACAACCGCCCCAGCACGGTGGAGACGCTCACGAGCGGGCGGCCGTCCTCGTCGAACATTACTGCGTCGACGCGCCTGAAGTTCGGGTTCGGCGTCGGCCGCGTGACGATCTTGCCCTGGTAGTTGCGGCCGAGCTGCTGGCACTGGAAGTCGGCATCGCCCACGCCTGGGAAGGCGCGCGCGAGGCGCAGCGCGGTGAGCTGGTTGTCGGCGCACCACTGCGCCGCGGTGACATCGGCCAGGCGCCCGGCGTGGTCGGTCAGCACGCCGGCAGCGCGCAGGCCCGCGGCCAGCGCGATGGCCACGATCGCCAGCGCCACCAGCACTTCGAGCAGCGTGAAGCCGCGAGTCGCGCGGCGAAAGACCTTCATGGAGCGCCGCCCGGCTCGGCGGCCGGCACGATGGCGAACGGCGCCAGGCCGTCGGTGGCGATCTCGATGCGCCGGTTGTCCAGGCTCAGCACGACACGCTGCGCCGGCAGGATGGCATCGGGTCCGAGCACGAGCGACTTGCCGCCGATGATGCGCGCAGTGACGCGCGGCTCCAGCCAGTTGCGCGGCATGTTGACGCTGACCGGCAGGCCGACGAAGCGGAAGCCTTCGTCCGCCGCCACGGCCATGGCCTCGGCAGCGAAGCCGCTGGCGCGCTCGTCGTCTCCGGCGGGCACCCACACCACGGCCACGCCGGCAGCGCGCGCTTCGGCGCGTGCGCCTTCGAGCAGCGCCGTCAGCCGCGCGGCTTCTTCCTCGAGCTTGGTGGCCGCGCTGTCGCGCAGCGCGATGCCGACGGTGGCCGCACCGATGGCCACGAGCACCAGCACGACGAGGAGCTCGATGAGCGTGAAGCCGCGGCGCGCGGCCGGCGTACGCCCGTGCCTGTGCCCGTGAACGTGGGCGCCGCTCAGGGACGTGGCGAGCACGCGCGCGCGTTCGCTGCGCTTGCCGCGCCCGCTGCGCTCACGGTGGTCACTGCCAGGAGCCGACGTCGGCATCCTTGCCTTCGCCGCCGGGCTGGCCGTCGGCGCCGAAGCTGAACACGTCGATCTCGCCCTTCACGCCCGGGTTCAGGTACTGGTACGGCCGGCCCCACGGGTCGGCCGGCAGCTTGTCGAGGTAGGGCTTCCAGTTCGGCGGGATCGCGCCCGCCGTGGGCTTGCGCACCAGCGATTCGAGGCCCTGCTCGGTGCTGGGGTAGCGCTGGTTGTCCAGGCGGTACAGCTTCAGCGCCTGCATCAGGTTGTTGACGTCGGTGCGCGCGGCGGTGACGCGCGCCTCGTCGGCACGCTCGAGGAAGTTGGGCACGATCAGCGCGCCGAGCACGCCGATGATGACGAGCACCACCATCAGCTCGATCAGCGTGAAGCCACGCGCAGCGCTTCGTGTGACACCGCGCGCGGCGCCTCGGGTGAAGCCGCGCGCGGCGCCTTGTGAAAAGCGGGTTCTCATGGGGCAGGAGGATGGGCTGGAGCGCGGGCGGCGGGCGACGCGAAGGGGCTGCCGCCGTGCGGGTTTGCCGGGGCCGACCGCGCAAGTCTGTCGCAGTTCGCGACGGGGCCGTGAAGGGGCGTGAATGATAATGGCCGCATGTCTGCGCGCTGGCCGACTTTCCTCGTCTGGGCCCTCGTGGCCGCGAGTGCGGTGGCGTGGGGTTTGAAACTCTTCGTGACCGCGCCGGGCGCCCCGCCGCAGGTGGCCATTGCCGGCCAGGCGCAACTGCCGCGCGGCGACGTGACGCGCGTGCTCGGCGCTGATGCGCCGCCGCCGGTGGATGCCGCCGCCGGCGAGTCACTGGCCAGCGGTTCGGGCGAAGGGCGCGTGCAACTCGTCGGCGTCGTCGCGCCGCGCGGCAACGAGACGGCGCGCAACGGCGTGGCGCTGATCGCCGTCGACGGCAAGCCGGCCAGGGCCTACCGCGTCGGCGCCGTGGTCTTCGACGACAACGTGCTGCAAGCAGTGCGCGCACGCGGCGCCGATCTCGGCCCGGCCGGCGGCAAGGTGGTGGTGGCGTTGAACATCCCGCCGCCCGCGGCAGCGGCCACGGGCACGCTGCCCGATGCTCGCGCCGGCGGCGGCGTGAACAGCACCGCACCGGCGGTCAACCGGCCTCCCGGCGGTGCCGCTGCGCCGGCCGCCCCCTTCACGCCTGGGCAGCCGCAGCGCCGCCCCGGCGCAGTTGGTTCGCCGCCGAGCGTGGTTGTGCCGATGCCGATCCCCGCACCCGTACCCGTTGCCCCGGCCTCCGCCGGGCGCGGTGGTGCCGGTGCTTGCGCCGCGGCCCAGGCGCAGCCCGTGCCGGCGGTCCAGATGCCCGCACCTGCCGCGACCGCGCAGCCGCAGATCCGCTAACGGGGCAATAGGCGAAGCGGCGCGCGCGCCGCTGTTACCGCAGCGCGCAGTTGTTGCGCCTGCAAGAGAGGGTAAGGACGTCGGCGGTCAGTAAAGCCGCGGCCCGAAGATCGCCGACAACTCGCGCTCGGGCTGCGGCTCGGGCTCGAAGGGCTCCGGCTCGGCTTCGAGTTCGCCCGGCGCCGAGGCACCGGTGTCCTCGCGCTCGACCACGTCGCCCAGCAGCGCCGCGGCGCTGCGCACCAGCGGCCAGGCGAGTGTGGCGCCGGTGCCGTCGGTGGCCTCCATGCCAAGCTCGAGCAACGCCGAGGCGCTGAACAGGCTGAGCGCCTGGTCGAGGCCGCGATGGTGGTGGCTGCGGCAGAAGACGCAGTAGTCGGTGACCGCCGGCGCGATGCGCGAGGCGACCATCAGCGCCGCGCACGCCGGCACGCCGTCGATCATCAGCAGGTGGCGCTTGCTCGCTGCCATCAGCATCACGCCGACCATCACCGCCACCTCGAAGCCGCCGAAGGCCGCCAGCACCTCCACCGGTTCGGTGATCTCGCGATGCCGCGCCTGCGCGCCGAGCACCACCGCCATCAGGTGCGTGAGGCGCCCGGTGTCCATGTCCGGGCCGCTGATGACGAGGTCGCGGATGGGGCTGTCCGAAAGGCGCGCCAGCACGAGCGCGGCGCTCTCGTGCGCGCCGACGCCGACGCCGGCCAGCACGGTGGCGTTGCCGCGCAGCTTGTCGCCGATCTCCATGCCGGCGCGCATCGCCGCGTGCGCCTGTTCCAGCGACATCGCCATCGCCACGCGCGTGTTGCGCGTGCCGTGCGCGATCTTGCGCAGCAGCAGGCGGTCGTGCAGCGGCGGCTCGTCGGCCATGCCGCAATCGACCACCGTCACCTGCATCTGCTGCGCCTGAGCGAACACCGTCAGCGGCAGCTGGTTGGTGAGGATCTTGCGCACCGTGTCGCTGGTGCCGCGGTTGTGCACGCCCGAAGCGGTGTCGACGCCGTCGACGGCGACGCCGTGGTCGGCGGCGAACACCATCAGCTGCGGCTCGCGCAGGCGCGGCTTGAGCGTGTTCTGCATCAGGCCGATGCGCGTGGCGAGCGGTTCCAGCTCGCCGAGGCCGCCGTTGACTTCCTGCCGGCGCGACAGCTTGTCGTGCAGCGCACGCTCCAGCGCCGGGTTCGAGGTCGGGGTGACGAGGGAACGGGCGGACATGACCCCCGAAGTCTAGCGAGCGCAGCCGGCGCTGTCCCGGGCCGCGAGGCGGGTGCTCGGCGCGGGTCAAGGCGGCGTCAACGCGGCGTCAACGCCGGAGCAGCGCAGCGTCAACGCAGCGTCAACGGAGAAAGAGGCGATACACCGGGTTGTGCGTCTCTTCGACGAACGGGTACGCGAGCGTGCGCAGGAAGCCGGCGAAGCTGCGCTCGTCGGTCGCGGGCACCTGCAAACCCACGAGCACGCGTCCCGAATCCGCGCCCTGGTTGCGGTAATGGAAGAGGCTGATGTTCCAGCCCGGGTGCATCGCGGCGAGGAAGCGCATCAAGGCCCCCGGCCGCTCGGGGAATTCAAAACGGAACAGGCGTTCGTCGCGCGCCAGCTCGCTGCGCCCGCCGACCATGTGCCGCACGTGCTCCTTGGCCAGCTCGTCGTCGGTGAGGTTGACGGTGGCGAAGCCGTGCCGCTCGAAGTGGCGGGCGATGCGCTCGGCCTCGTCGCGCTTGCTGATCGTGAGACCGACGAAGAGATGCGCCTCACGTTCGTCGCTGATGCGGTAGTTGAACTCGGTCACCGAGCGCGGCCCGATGAGTTCGCAGAAGCGGCGGAACGAGCCGCGCTCCTCGGGCACGGTGATGGCGAACAGCGCCTCGCGGTGCTCGCCGACCTCGGCACGCTCGGCGACGAAGCGCAGACGGTCGAAGTTCATGTTGGCGCCGCTGGTGATGGCGACGAACGTGCGGCCCTTGGCCTTGTGCGCTTCGACGTACTGTTTGATCGCCGCGACGGCCAGCGCGCCGGCGGGCTCGAGCACGCTGCGCGTGTCCTGGAACACGTCCTTGATCGCCGCGCAGGCGCTGTCGGTGTCGACGGCGACGAAGTCGTCGACGAGCGTGCGCACGAGGCGGTAGGTCTCGCTGCCCACCTGCTTGACGGCGGTGCCGTCGGAGAACAGGCCCACGTCGGCGAGCGTGACGCGCTTGCCGCCGCGCACCGAGCGGATCATCGCGTCGGAGTCGACCGTCTGCACACCGATCACCTGTACCTCGGGGCGCAGCGCCTTCACGTAGGCCGCGACGCCGGCGGCCAGCCCGCCGCCGCCGATCGGCACGAAGACGGCGTCGAGCGGCCCCTGGTGCTGGCGCAGGATCTCCATCGCCACCGTGCCCTGGCCGGCGATCACATCGGGGTCGTCGAACGGGTGCACGAAGGTCAGCCCTTCGCGGCGCTGGAGTTCCAGCGCATGTCCGTAGGCATCGGAGTAGCTGTCGCCGTGCAGCACCACTTCGCCGCCGAGCGCGTGCACCGCGTCGACCTTGAGCTTCGGTGTCGTCACCGGCATCACGACGACAGCGCGGCTGCCCAGCCGCCGCGCCGCGAGCGCGACGCCCTGCGCGTGGTTGCCGGCCGAGGCGCAGATGACGCCGCGCGCCAGCGCCTTGGCGTCGAGGCGCGCCATCTTGTTGTAGGCGCCGCGCAGCTTGAAGCTGAACACGGGCTGCTGGTCTTCGCGCTTGAGCAGCACGTGGTTGCCGATGCGCCGCGACAGCGAGCGCGCCGGCTCGAGCGGGCTTTCGCGCGCAACGTCGTAGACGCGCGCGGTCAGGATGCGCTGCAGATACTCGGCAGCGACGCGGCGGCCTTTCGCAGGCAGCGGGCGCGCTGCCGGGGCCGGCGCGGAGGCGTCCTTCGAATCGGTTGTCTGGCTGGGCGGCACGAGCGGGCGGTGCGAACGAGCGGGGACTTCGAGAAGGAGAAAGAGAGAAAGGGCTTCGCGGGGGCGCGGATCATATTCGGGGCATTGCCGGCGTTGCCGCCATCGGCTGCTCGCTCTTGGCCCCGAGTGCAGCGGCCGAAAAAAGAGGGCCCGATCCTTGCGGTTCGGGCCCAATCCACCCTTGATGGAGGTGGAGGAGACAATCGGTGGAGCCGCGCTTCGCGGCATCCATGAAAACCAGTCTAGCACCCGGTGTTGCGCCGCAATATCGCTGCGCAGCGAGCGGTTGACGGAAACTTGACCCAGGTCAGGATCGCGACGATGGAATGCAACGTGCACTGGGCCGGCGGGCTCGGAATGGCCTTCGTGGCCGAGACCGGCAGCGGCCATCTGTTGACGATGGATGGCTCGCCCGAAGGCGGCGGCCGCAACCTCGCGCCGCGGCCGATGGAGACGCTGCTCGCGGGGGCGGGCGGCTGCACCGCCTACGACGTGGTGCTGATCCTCAAGCGCGGCCGCCACGACGTGCGTGACTGCCGCGTGCGGCTGACCGCCGAGCGCGCCGACGCTGACCCGAAGGTGTTCACGCGCATCGGCATGCACTTCGTCGTCAGCGGCCGCGGCGTGCCGGCCGCCGCCGTCGAGCGCGCCGTGGCGCTGTCGCACGACAAGTACTGCTCGGCCACGGCGATGCTGCTGAAGACGGCGAAGATCGAGACGAGCTTCGAGGTCGTCGAGGTGGCGTAGCAGCCGCGAGCGCGGGCTATCAGCGGCGAGCACGGGCGATCGACGGCGCGGCAATGCTGCCGCCACTGCGCCGGCCGGCGATCAGAGAACGTGCGCGTGTCGTCATCACGCGCGCGGCAGCGCGCATCAGCGCGCGTGCCGGCAAGGCAACGGTTGCGCGCCGCGGCCACCGCCTCGTCGCCGTGCCGCCGCTCGTCGTCCTTCATCTGCGCCACGATGGCGCGCGAACGGTGATCCTCGGCGGGCAGGCGCTCGAGGTGGCCGGCCAGGTGCTGTTCGACCTGGCGTTCGGTCTCGACGACGAAGCCGAGGCTCCATCGATCACCCAGTCGCCCCGCGGCGAGCCCGAGCGCGAAGGCACCGGCGTACCACAGCGGATTGAGCACGCTGGCGCGCGCGCCGAGTTCGCGCAGCCGCTCTTCGGTCCACGCGAGATGGTCGGTCTCGTCGCGCGCGGCCTGCGCCATCTGCGCCCGCACGGTGTCGTTGCGCGCCGAGATCGCCTGCGCTTCGTACAGCGCCTGCGCACAGATCTCGCCGACATGGTTCACGCGCATCAGCGCGCCGGCACGGCGGCGCGCCTGGGCGTCGAGGCCTTCGTCGCCATCGCTGGCAGCAAGCGTCGAAGGGCCGGGGCCACCCTCGGGTGGATACGGGCGCACGCTCCGCGCATGGCCGGCCACGGTGCGCAGCGCCGCGTCGGCAGTAGCCAGCAGGCGGTCCAATGGACTGAGGTGTTCGATCGGTGGCATATGCATCAAAGAATAGCCCGGCACGCCCCGAAGCGCGGTCGCCGACACGGCCTCGGGTTCTCACGGAGAGACCCCGTTTCGCGTTGTTGCCAGACAACATCCGGCGGCCTTTTCTCGCCGGCTTGCTGGAAAGCGCCGGAACCCTCTGGTGCAATAGCCGCAACTTCCGCTGAGGAGGTTGGCCTGATCAGCCCGGCGGCCCCACGACGTAGCCGGGTGACCTCCCCGATCGGGACCTCTCGTTTCAACCTAGGAGATATCTGCAATGAAAAAATCTCTGCTCGCCTTGGCTGCGCTGACGGCGTTTGCGGGTGCGGCTTCGGCCCAATCGTCGGTGACGCTGTTCGGCATCGTCGACCTGTCGGCCGTGAGCGTGAAGAACGGTTCCCTGTCGCAGAAGCTGCTGGCCTCCAACCAGCTGAACAGCAACCGCCTGGGCTTCCGCGGCGTCGAGGACCTCGGCGGCGGGCTGCGTGCCGGTTTCTGGCTCGAAGCGGGCATGGACAACGACGTCGGCAACGCCGGCGGCAGCAACGGCTTGGCCGCCCCGGCCGCCGGTTCGACGCTTTTCAACCGCCGTTCGACCGTCAGCCTGATGGGCAACTTCGGTGAGATCCGCCTCGGCCGCGACTACACGCCGTCGTTCTGGAACTACACCGTCTTCGATCCGTTCGGCACCAACGGCCCGGCCTCGATGCTGAGCCTGGTGTCGACGCTCGGCTCGGGTGCCATCACGCTCGTGCGCGACAACAACACCGTCGGCTACTTCCTGCCGGCGATGGGCGGCGTGTACGGCCAGTTCCAGGTCGCTGCTGGCGAAGGCGTTGCCGGCCAGAAGTACATGGGCGGCCGCATCGGCTGGGCCGGCGGCCCGGTGAACGTGGCGGCGGCGTACGGCAAGACCGCGAAGGACGCGGGCCTGGCCGGCGACTACAAGGACATGAACGTCGGCGGTTCGTTCGCGATGGGCGCCTTCACGCTGATGGCGCAATACAGCAAGCGCGACTTCCTGACGCGCGACCAGAAGACGGTCCTCTTGGGCGGCACGCTCGCCATGGGCGCCAGCACGCTGAAGGCCTCGTACGTGAAGAGCAGCGGCGCGCAAGGCACGAGCGCTCGCGACTTCGACGCCAAGCTGATCGGCCTGGGCTACCAGTACGACATGTCCAAGCGCACCGCGCTGTACGCTTCGTTCGGTTCGCTGAACAACGACGGTACGACCGCCACCGGCTCGACCTTCACGATCGGCACCGGCCCGGCGCTGGCGGGCGGCGAGACCTCGCGCGGCATCGCCATCGGCGTTCGCCACTCGTTCTGATCGGCGAAGGCACCTGGCCGCGGCGCCGCAGCCGGCCGGGTCCGCCGACAGCCACAATGGCCGCCCACGGGCGGCCATTTTTCTTGCGAGCGGCCCCTGAGCGTCGGGGGCTGCCCCGCGCGCCCACCGCATGCTCGCCTTCATCCTCCGCCGCCTGCTGCAGGCCATCGTCGTGATGCTGACGGTGGCGTTCCTCGCCTTCATGCTGTTCCAGTACGTCGGCGACCCGGTGACGAGCCTGCTCGGCCAGGATGCCACGCAGGAGCAGCGCGAGCAGCTGCGCCGCGATCTCGGCCTCGACGAGCCGTTCCCGGTGCAGTTCGCCAGGTTCGTCGGCAACGCCGTGCAAGGCGAGTTCGGGCTCAGCCTGCGCCAGGGCCGCAAGGTCTCGACGCTGATCGGCGAGCGCTTCCCGGCCACGCTCGAGCTGGCCCTGGCCGCCGCCGTCATCGCCCTCGTCGTCGGCGTGCCGCTCGGCGTCTACGCGGCGCTCAGGCGCGGCGGCTTCGGCTCGCAGGTGGTGATGACGTTGTCGCTGCTGGGCGTGTCGCTGCCGACGTTCCTCATCGGCATCCTGCTGATCCTCTTCTTCGCCGTCATCCTGAAGTGGCTGCCCAGCTTCGGCCGCGGCGACACGGTGGGCCTTTTCGGCTCGAGCACGTGGACCACGGGCCTGCTCACGTTCGACGGCTGGAAGCACCTGCTGCTGCCGGCCATCACGCTGTCGGTGTTCCAGCTGGCGCTGATCCTGCGCCTCGTGCGCGCCGAGATGCTCGAGGTGCTGCGCACCGACTACGTGAAGTTCGCGCGTGCGCGCGGCCTCACCGACCGCGCCGTGTACTTCGGGCATGCGCTGAAGAACACGCTGGTGCCGGTGATCACGATCACCGGGCTGCAGGTCGGCTCGCTGATCGCGTTCGCCATCATCACCGAGACGGTGTTCCAGTGGCCGGGCATGGGGTTCCTCTTCATCCAGGCGGTGCAGTTCGCCGACGTGCCGGTGATGGCCGCGTACCTGTGCCTGATCGCGCTCATCTTCGTGCTCGTCAACCTCGTCGTCGACCTGCTGTATTTCGCCGTCGACCCGCGCCTGCGCCTCGAGCGCCTGGCCGGCGGGCATTGACCGCGTCCCGCGCCGCACCGGAACACCGACCGCCCTTGGACACGCCCACCGCTCCCGCCACCGCCGCTGCGGCGCCGTCGGCGCTGCGCCGCTTCCTCGCCGGCGACGTCTGGCACAGCTTCAAGACCTCGCCGGTGGCGATGCTCGCCGCGGCGATCGCCTTCGTGTGCATCTTCTGCGCCGTCTTCGCGCCATGGGTCGCGCCGCACGACCCGTTCGACCTCGCCTCGCTGAACCTCGCCGACGCGCGCCTGCCGCCGGCGTGGACCGAAGAAGGCCAGGCGCGCTACCTGCTCGGCACCGACGACCAGGGGCGCGACATCCTCTCCGCGCTCTTCTACGGCGCGCGCATCTCGCTGGCCGTCGGCCTGGCGTCGGTGCTGCTGTCGGTGCTGGCCGGCGTCACGCTCGGCCTCGTCGCGGGCTTCGCCGGCGGCCGCGTCGACGCCTTCATCATGCGCGTGTGCGACGTGATGCTGAGCTTCCCGGCGATCCTCATCGCGCTCTTGATCGACGGCGTCGGCCGCGCGATGTTCCCCAACGCGCACGACACGCTCGCCTTCGGCGTGCTGATCTTCGCCATCGCCTTGGGCGGCTGGGTGCAGTACGCGCGCACCGTGCGCGGCTCGACGATGGTCGAACGGCACAAGGAGTACGTGCAGGCCGCGCGCGTCATCGGCGTGGCGCCGTGGCGCATCATGTTCCGGCACGTGCTGCCCAACGTGCTCGGGCCGGTGCTGGTGCTGGCGACGATCCAGGTCGCCGCTGCGATCCTCACCGAAGCGACGCTGTCGTTCCTCGGCGTCGGCGTGCCGCCCACTTCGCCGTCGCTGGGCACGCTCATCCGCATCGGCAACGACTTCCTCTTCTCCGGCGAATGGTGGATCACGATCTTCCCCGGCATCATGCTGGTGCTCATCGCCTTGAGCGTGAACCTGCTCGGCGACTGGCTGCGCGACGCGCTCAACCCGCGCCTGCGTTGAGGGCGGCCGCGAAGCGATGAACGGCACCACCGCTCCGCTGCTCGAAGTGCGCCACTTGCGGGTCGAGTTCCCCACGCGCCACGGCACGCTGCTGGCGCTGGACGACATCTCGTTCGCCATCTCGCCCGGCGAGGTGCTCGGCGTCGTCGGCGAATCGGGCGCCGGCAAGTCGCTCACCGGCGCAGCGATCATCGGCCTGCTGGAGCCGCCCGGGCGCATCGCTGCCGGCGAGGTGCTGCTCGAAGGGCAGCGCATCGACAACCTGCCCTACGAGAAGATGCGCGCCATCCGCGGCCGCAAGATCGGCGCCATCTTCCAGGACCCGCTGACCTCGCTGAACCCGCTGTACACGATCGGCCGCCAGCTCGTCGAGACGATCCGCACGCACCTGCCGGTGAGCGCCGATGAAGCGCGCCGGCGCGCCATCCGGCTGCTGCAGGAAACCGGCATCCCGGCCGCCGAGCAGCGCATCGACCAGTACCCGCACCAGTTCTCCGGCGGCATGCGCCAGCGCGTGGTGATCGCGCTCGCACTGGCCGCCGAGCCGAAGCTCATCGTCGCCGACGAGCCGACGACGGCGCTGGACGTGTCGATCCAGGCGCAGATCATTTCGCTGCTCAAGCGCCTGTGCAAGGAGCACGGCGCGGCGGTGATGCTGGTGACGCACGACATGGGCGTCATCGCCGAGACCTGCGACCGCGTGGCGGTGATGTACGCCGGCCGCATCGCCGAGATCGGGCCGGTGCACGACGTCATCAACGCCCCGGCGCACCCGTACACGGTCGGCCTGATGGGTTCGATCCCGGCGATGGACGAAGACCGCGAGCGGCTGGCGCAGATCGAAGGCGCGATGCCGCGCCTCACCGCCATCCCGCGCGGCTGCGCCTTCAACCCGCGCTGCCCGCAAGTGATGCCGCGCTGCCGCATCGAACGGCCGGAGCTCATGGCCGCCGGCGCCACGCGCGCCGCCTGCTGGCTCGTCGAGGAGAAGCGCGGGGTGGCCGCATGAGCCCGCCCGGCCGCCCGAAGGGCTCATACCGGAGTGCGAAGCACGAAGGACCTCCAGTGAACCAGCCGGTTGCGCTCGATTCGCCAACGCGCGGCGCTTCGTCTTCCGGCGCCGCCTCGACGCTCGTCGAAGTGCGCGACCTCGCCAAGGTCTTCGACGTCTCGGCGCCATGGCTCAACCGCGTCGTCGAACGCAAGCCGCGCCAGTTCGTGCACGCCGTGGACGGCGTCTCGTTCACCATCGCCAAGGGCCGAACGCTGGCGCTGGTGGGCGAGTCGGGCTGCGGCAAGAGCACCGTGGCGCGGCTGCTCGTGGGCCTGTACACGCCGACGCGCGGCGAAGTGCTCTTCGACGGGCAGCGCACCGCGCAGCTGGCCGGCGCCGAACTGCGCGCGCTGCGCCGGCGCATGCAGATGATCTTCCAGGACCCCTACGCGAGCCTCAACCCGCGCTGGAAGGTGCTGAAGATCGTCGCTGAGCCCTTGCTCGAGCACGGCCTCGTCGCCACCGAGGCCGAGCAGCGCGCGCGTGTGGCCGAGCTGCTGGCGAGCGTCGGCCTCGCCGCCGCCGACGCCGAGAAGTTCCCGCACCAGTTCAGCGGCGGGCAGCGCCAGCGCATCAGCATCGCGCGGGCGCTGGCCACGCAGCCGGAGTTCCTCGTCTGCGACGAGCCCACCTCGGCGCTCGACGTTTCGGTGCAGGCGCAGGTCCTCAACATCATGAAGGACCTGCGAAGCCGCGGCCTCACGTACCTCTTCATCTCGCACAACCTCGCCGTCGTGCGGCACGTCGCCGACGAAGTGGGCGTGATGTACCTCGGCCGCCTCGTCGAGCTGGCGGGCAAGGCGGAGCTCTTCGCGCGGCCGCGCCACCCGTACACGCGCATGCTGCTGGATGCGATTCCCGACATCCACATGACGGGGCGCTCGCGCATCCCGGTGCAAGGCGAGGTGCCCAACCCGCTGAACCCGCCGAGCGGCTGCGCCTTCCATCCGCGCTGCCCGCACGCCAACGCGCGCTGCTCGGCCGAGCGGCCGGCGCTGAAGGAATCCGGCGGCGTGCGCGTGGCCTGCCACGCGGTCGAGGAAGGAAGGATCTAGCCCGGCGCTGGCCGGTCGCTAGCCGGGCAGAAGGCGCTCGCCGGCGAAGAGGTCGGCAACCTTCTCGCGCTCGCGGATCAAGTGCACCGCGCTGCCGTCGACCATCACCTCGGCGGCGCGCGCGCGTGTGTTGTAGTTGCCCGCCATCGCCATGCCGTAGGCGCCGGCCGAGAGCACCGCGAGGTGGTCGCCTTCACGCAGCGCCAGGTCGCGCTGGCGGCCGATCCAGTCGCCCGACTCGCACACCGGGCCGACGACGTCCCAGCGCATCGGCGCGACGTCGCCGCGACGTACGCATGGCTCGATCGCCATCCACGCGTCGTAGAGCGCCGGCCGCAGGAGGTCGTTCATCGCCGCATCGACGATGCAGAAGTTGGTCACCTCGCCGGGCTTGAGGTACAGCACCTCGGTCAGCAGCACGCCGGCGTTGCCCACCAGCGAGCGGCCCGGCTCGAGCAGCACTTCGCGCTGGCCGTGCCCGCGCGCATCGAGCCGCGCCAGCAGGCGCGCGACGAGCAAGTCGGCCGGCGGCGGCGTCTCGTCGGCGTAGGTGATGCCGAGGCCGCCGCCGACATCGACATGGTGCAGCGCGATGCCCTCGCGCTCGACGGCTTCGACGAGGTCGAGCAGGCGGTCGAGCGCATCGAGGTACGGCTCGACCTGCGTGATCTGCGAGCCGATGTGGCTGTCGATCCCTTCGACGCGGATGCCGGGCAGCGAGGCGGCGAGCCGGTACGCGGCCAACGCCTCACGGTGCGCGACGCCGAACTTGTTGCTCTTCAGGCCGGTGGAGATGTAGGGGTGCGTGCCGGGGTCGACGTCGGGGTTGACGCGCAGGCTCACCGGCGCCACCGCGCCGTGCGCGCGCGCCACCTCGTCGAGCACGCGCAGTTCGCTCGCGCTTTCGACGTTGAAGCCGCGCACGCCGGCTTCGAGCGCGCGCGCCATCTCGTCGCGCCGCTTGCCCACGCCCGAGAACACGGTGCGGTCGGCGCGGCCGCCGGCGGCGAGCACGCGCGCCAGTTCGCCGGCCGAGACGATGTCGAAGCCGCAGCCGGCGCTGGCAAAGGTCTGCAGCACCGCGAGGCTCGAGTTGGCTTTCATCGCGTAGCACAACAGGTGCTTGCGGCCGCTGAGTGCGCGCTGGTACGGCGCCAGCGCATCGAGCATGCCGCCGCGCGAGTACACGTACAGCGGCGTACCGAAGCGGCGCGCCAGGTCGGCGAGCGCATGACCTTCGAGTTGCAGCTCGGCGCCGCGGCGCGCCAGGTGCGGCGCGCCGGGCAGGCTCACCAACGGCGTTGAAGGCGCGGCGGCTGCCGCGGCAGCGGCGCTCATCGCGGCGCAGCCGGCGCTGATGCGGCCGATGCGCCGGCCGATGCAGCGGCCGATGCAGCGTCCGACGCGGCAGCGGCCGGCGCCGCCGGCAGCACCAGCGGCCCCTTCTGCCCGCAGCCGGTACCGGCGACCACCGCCGCGAAGACCCCGGCGAGGGCGCACGCCCACCCCGCCGATACACTCGCTGCGCGCCGCGCCAAGGCGTACGAATTCATGCGAGGCATTCTAGTGAGCACCCCTGCGCCCTCCTCTGCCGGCGAGCCGCGACCCTCAGCTGCCGCGACGCGGGCCGTGCTCGGCGACGCCGAATACCGCGAGCGCGCCAACGCGCTCCTGGCGCGCATCGAGAAGACCTGCGACCGCTGGCTCGACGAGGATGTGATCGACATCGACACGCACCGCACCGGCGGCCTGCTCGAACTGGTCTTCCCCGACGGCAGCAAGATCGTCATCAACACGCAGCCGCCGCTGCACGAGATGTGGGTGGCGGCGAAGGCGGGTGGCTTCCACTACCAGTGGGACGGCCAGCATTGGCGCGACACGCGCGACGGGCACGAGCTCCTGCAGATGTTGTCGCGCCTGGCCGGCGCGCAGGGCGGGCGGGCGCTGCAGTTCTGAAAGGCGCGCCGCGCTGAAAGGCGCGCCGGGACCTAACGCCGGAACAGGTCGAGGATGCCGCTGCGCTCTTCGGTGCTCGAAGGCGCCTTCGGCGGCAGCGGATCGTCCAGCCCGAGGCCGGTGACGCCGCGCCCGCCGGTGTACTCCTCGTACATCCAGTAGCCGCCTTCGCTGGCCACGCCCGGCGGCGGCGTCAGCGTCGCGGTGGGCACGCCGCGCAGCGCCGTCTGCATGTACTCGATCCACACCGGCAGCGCCAGGCCGCCGCCGGTCTCGCGGTCGCCCAGCTTCTTGGGCGTGTCGTGGCCGATCCACACCACCGCCGTCAGCGTCGGGTGGAAGCCGGCGAACCAGGCGTCCATCGAGTCGTTGGTGGTGCCGGTCTTGCCGAAGATGTCCTGGCGCTTCAGCGCCGCGCTCGCCTTGGCCGCCGTGCCCGAGCGCGTCACTTCCTGCAGCAGGCTCGTCATCACGAAGGCGTTACGCGCCGGCAGCGAGCGCATGCTCTCGTCCAGCGGCGGCGGCCTCACCTCGAGCAGCAGCTTGCCCTTGTGGTCGGTGATGCGCTGGATCAGCATCGGCGAGACGAGATAGCCGCCGTTGGCGAAGACGCTGTAGGCCACGCCCATCTGCATCGGCGTCACCGAACCGGCGCCGAGCGCCATCGTCAGGAACGGCGGGTGCTTGTCCGGCGCGAAGCCGAACGCCGACAGCCACTGCTGCACGCGCGCCGGCCCCACCGCCTGCAGGATGCGGATCGAGACCATGTTCTTCGAGCGCGCCAGCGCCGCCTGCAGCGGCAAGGGGCCGGCGAACTCGCCGTCGTAGTTCTTCGGCTCCCACGGCTGGCTGCCGGTCTCGGCGGCGTCGAAGAACAGCGGCGCGTCGTTCACCACCGTCGCCGGCGTGAAGCCGCGTTCCAGCGCCGCCGAGTAGATGAACGGCTTGAAGCTGGAGCCGGGCTGCCGCCACGCCTGCGTGACGCGGTTGAACTTGTTCTTGCCGAAGTCGAAGCCGCCGACCATCGCGTGCAACGCGCCGGTGCGCGGGTCCATCGCCACCATCGCGCCTTGCACCTCGGGCAGCTGGGTCAACGACCAGGCGCCCGGCACCTTGGTGCCGCCCTTCAGCGCGCGCACGACGGCGCCGCGGCGGATGCGCTTGTTCGGCGGCGCGCGCTCGGCCAGGCCCGAGGTGACCGGCCGCAGGCCATCGCCGGTGACGGAGATCGTTTCGCCGTTCTGCAACATCGCCACCACCTTGCGCGGCGAAGCATCGAGGACGACGGCGGCGCGCAACTCGCCGTTGTCGGGCGTGTCGGCCAGCGCCTCGGCGACGCGCGTGTCGAGCTTGCCCTGGTCGGCCGGCAGGTCGACGAACGCCTCGGGCCCGCGGTAGATCTGGCGCAGCTCGAACTCGATCAGACCCTTGCGCAGCGCGCGCCACGCCACCGCCTGCTCGGCCGCGTTGACCGTGACGTAGACGTTGAGGCCGCGCGTGTAGGCCTCCTCGCCGTACTGCGCGTAGACGAGCTGGCGCGCCGCCTCGGCGACGAACTCGGAGTGCGTCAGCGAATCGCCGGCGACGCGGTAGCGCAGCGGCTCGGCCATCGCCTGCTCGTGCTGGGCTTCGGTGATGAAGCCCGACTCGAACATGCGGTCGATGATGTAGCGCTGCCGCGCCGTCGCCCGCCGCTCGTTGGTCAACGGGTTGTAGGCCGAGGGCGCCTTCGGCAGGCCGGCCAGCATCGCCGCCTCGGCCACGGTGATGTCCTTGAGCTTCTTGCCGAAGTAGATCTCGGCCGCGGCGGCGAAGCCGTTGGCGCGCTGGCCGAGGAAGATCTGGTTCATGTACAGCTCGAGGATCTGGTCCTTCGTGAGCTGGCTCTCGATCTTGGTGGCGAGCAGGATCTCGTAGATCTTGCGCGTGAAGGTCTTCTCGCTGGAGAGATAGAAGTTGCGCGCCACCTGCATCGTGATGGTCGAGGCGCCCTGGCTGCGCGCGTCGCGCAGGTTCTCCATCGCCGCGCGCAGCACGCCGCGGTAGTCGACGCCGCTGTGCTGGTAGAAGCGCGTGTCCTCGGCGGCGAGCACCGCGTCCTTCATGATCTGCGGCATCTCGCCAATGCGCATGAAGTTGCGCCGTTCCTCGCCGAACTCGCCCAGCTGTACGCCGTCGGCCGAGATCACGCGCAGCGGCAGCTTCGGGCGGTAGTCGGTGAGCGCCGAGATACCGGGCAGGTTGGGGTAGGCCACCGCCAGTGCGATGCCCACCAGCAGCAGCAGCGCCAGCATTGCCGCGCCCAGGCCGGCGGCCACCCAGCCGGCGGCGCGCGCCACGGCCATGGCCCAGGGCGGGATCCTGGCGCCGGGCCGGGGCCCCGAAGCAGCAGTGGAGGTAGGGGGCTCGGGCTCGGCGTGGGCCATGGACGGTTGCCGTGCGAAACGCGGCGGCGGATTATAGGAATCGACCTTCGCCGGACCCGGGCGCGGGGGTCTCCCGCTGGGGTGGCGCACGGGGCTCGGGGTGCGGTCAGGGGCCGAACGAGCTTCACCTTGCCCGGGGCAGCCGAGGTCGCGTGAATTCCTCCACGTGCCTATGGCTCGCCGCCGCCACGGCGCGCCGCCGGTGTCCGCCGAGGTTGTTTCAATGCACCCCGCGCGCGTCGGACTCCAGCAACGACCCCTTACCGCTGCGAGCCCGTTTTTCTTTGAGACACAAGGGGTTTACTGCTAGCATTGAAGTAACTTCTTAACAAGAAGCCGGCCCCCTCTTATGGTTCGAGGCGTGGCGCGGCTGGCGGGGTTGCCGGCGCGAGCCGCGGCCGAGGAGTGATCGAGTTGGGCTTTCTGGACACGCTGCTGGGGCGCAAGCACCCACCGATGATCGGCTTGGACGTCAGTTCCTCCAGCGTCAAGCTGGTCGAACTGGGCCAGACCAAGTCCGGTGACTTCATCCTCGAACGCTTCGCCTCGGAGCCGTTCGAGAAGGGCTGGATCACCGACGGCCAGATCGAGAAGTTCGACGACGTGGCCGGCGCCGTGCGGCGCGTGGTGCAGAAGAGCGGCACCAAGACCAAGCACGTGGTGATGGCGATGCCGCAATCGGCCGTGATCACGAAGAAGATCATGTTGCCCGCCGGCCTGCGCGAAGAAGAGATGGAGCTGCAGGTCGAGAGCGAGGCCAACCAGTACATCCCGTTCTCGCTGGACGAGGTGAGCCTGGACTTCTGCGTCATCGGCCCCAGCCCCACTTCCGCCGGCGACGTCGAGGTGCTGATCGCCGCCAGCCGCAAGGACCGCGTGCAGGACCGCCAGGGCCTGGCCGAAGCCGCCGGGCTGAAACCGGTGGTGCTGGACATCGAGTCGCACGCGTCGCGCCTGGCCATGAGCCGCGTCGTCGCGAGCCTGCCCAACGAGGGGCGCGACGCGCTGGTGGCGCTGTTCGAGATCGGCGCCGACACGACGAGCCTCAAGGTCCTGCGCGACGACGAACTGCTCTACGACCGCGACCAGGCCTTCGGCGGCGCCCAGCTCACGCAGCTCATCAGCCGCCAGTACGGCTTCTCGTTCGAGGAAGCCGAGCAGAAGAAGCTCTCCGGCGACCTGCCCGAGGACTACGAAGCAGCGATCCTCGGCCCCTTCGTCGACAGCCTGTCGCAGGAGATCGGCCGCGCGCTGCAGTACTTCTTCACCAGCACGCCGCACCACAAGGTGCACTACGTGATGCTGGGCGGCGGCACGGCAACGCTGCCGGGCCTGAAGGATCGCGTCACCGACCTCACCGGCTTTGCCTCGAACGTGGTGAACCCGTTCGAGCACATGCAACTGGGCTCCAGCGTGCGCGAGGGGCGGCTGCGCCGCGAGGCGCCGTCGTACCTCACGGCCTGCGGGCTGGCGATGCGGAGGTTCATGCAGTGATCCTCATCAACCTGCTGCCGCACCGCGAAGAGAAGCGCCAGGCACGCAAGCGGGCCTTCTTCGTCGGTCTCGCGGCCGCCGCGCTCGGCGGCCTGGTGATCGTCGGCCTGTGGTACTCGGTGCTGCAGCAGATGACCTCGGCGCAACAGTCGCGCAACGACTTCCTCAAGGCCGAGATCGCGCGCCTGGATGCGCAGATCCGCGACATCGCCAACCTGCGCGCCGAGATTGACGCGCTGAAGGCGCGCCAGGCGGCGGTGGAGAACCTGCAGACCGACCGCAACCTGCCCGTCTACCTGATGGACGAGCTGGTGCGGCAGACGCCCGAAGGCGTCTACCTGACCTCGATCCGCCAGACCAACCAGGTCATCGCCATCACCGGCATCGCGCAGACCAACGAGCGCGTCTCCGAGTTCCTGCGCAACACCCTCTACAACTCGCCGTGGCTCGAGCGGCCCGAGCTGGTGGAGATCAAGGCCACCACGATGGCCGGGCCGAACAAGGAACAACGGCGGCTGTTCGAGTTCGCGCTGCGCGTCACCCTCAAGCGGCCGCAGGCGCAAGCGCCTGCCGGGGCCGCCTCGGCGCCGGCGGCGGCCGCGTCGGGCGCCAAGTCTTCGTGAGGTCGGCATGGCCACCACCAGCAAGTCTTCGACCCTCGGCTTCGAGCTCACCAGCCTGTTCGACCAGGCCGCCGGCCAGTTCCGCAACCTCAACGTCAACGAGCCGGGGCAATGGCCGGCACTGCCCAAGCTGGCGCTGTGGGTGCTGACCGTCGCCATCGTCGTCGTGCTCGGCTGGTTCGGCGTGCTGTCCACGGCGCAGGACGAGCTGGACGGCGCGCGCGGGCAGGAACCGCAGCTCAAGGCCACCTACCGCAACCGCCTCGCCCAGGCCGTCAATCTGGCCGAGCTGCGCAAGCAGAAGCTGCAGGTGCAGGAGTACGTGACGCAACTCGAGAAGCAGCTGCCCGGCAAGGCGGAGATGGACGCATTGCTGTCCGACATCAACCAGGCCGGCCTCGGCCGTGGCCTGCTGTTCGAGCTGTTCCGTCCCGGCCAGGTGCAGGTGAAGGACTACTACGCCGAGCTGCCGATCGCCATCCGCGTCAGCGGCCGCTACCACGACATCGGCGCCTTCACCGCCGACGTGGCGAACCTGTCGCGCATCGTCACGCTGCACAACCTCAACATCGTGCCGGCGCGCGATGGCACGCTGGCGATGGACGCCACCGCACGCACCTACCGCTACCTCGACGCCGCCGAAGTGGCCGAGCAGCGCAAGTCGCAGCAAGCCGCCGCCAAGCCGGGGGCCAAGTGATGAGCCCGATGTCCCTTCCGCCCGTTCGTCCCGTTCGTCATTCCGGCCGCGGCCTCGCCGCGCTCGTCTGCGCTGCCACCGCGCTGCTCGCCGCCTGCGGTGCCGAGCACGAAGAACTGCAGCAATGGATGGAGCAGCAGAAGCGTGAGGTCAAGCCGAGCGTCACGCCGCTGTCGCCGCCGCGCAAGTTCAACCCGCAGCCCTACGCCGGCCTGCAGGCAGTGGATCCGTTCAGCCTGCAGAAGCTCAGCGTCGCCCTCAAGCAGGAAGCGCGGCAGCCGAATTCGCTGCTGGCCGCCGAGCTGAACCGCCGCCGCGAGCCGCTGGAGGCTTTCCCGCTCGATTCGATGTCGATGGTGGGCAGCGTCAACAAGCAGGGCCGCCCGTACGGCCTGCTGCGCGTGGACAACCTGCTGTACCAGGTGAAGGTGGGCGACTACCTCGGCCAGAACTACGGCCGCATCACGCGCATCGGCGAGACCGAGATTGCGCTGCGCGAGATCGTGCAGGACGCCGCCGGCGAATGGATCGAGCGTCCGGCGACGCTGCAGCTTCAGGAGAGGGCACGATGAGAGCTGGCCGACAGACCCGCACGGAGACACCGCAGGAGACCCGCACCATGACCTTTCGCTGGCGCGCCGCCCATGCTGCCGTAGCCACCTCGCTGGCCGCCTTGCTGCTGGCCGCCGCACCGGCGGCCTGGGCGCAGAACGTGATCCAGTCGATCAGCAGCACGCAGCAGGCCGGCA
>JAXMEZ010000023.1:0-58534 GCA_046348035.1 Rubrivivax sp.
TTCGATCAGCAGCCGCTCGCCCACCCAGCGCGCGTGCGCGGCCAGCGGCATGCTGCAGCTGCCGCCCAGCGTGCGCGACACCGCGCGCTCGGCGAGCGTGGCGAACTCGGTGGCGCGGTGCGCCGTCTGCGCCAGCAGCGCACGCAGCGCCTGCGCGTCGGCGCGCACTTCGAGGCCGAGCGCGCCCTGGCCGGCGGCCGGGATCATCTGCCGCACGTCGAAGAAGCCGCGGATGCGGCCTTCGAGGCCAAGCCGCTTCAGCCCCGCCGCGGCGAGCACGATCGCATCGTGCCGGCCTTCGTCGAGCTTGCGCAGCCGCGTGTCGAGGTTGCCGCGCAGCGGCTCGATCACGAGGTCGGGCCGCATCGCCAGCAGTTGCGCCTGCCGGCGCAGGCTCGAAGTGCCCACGCGCGCGCCCAGCGGCAGCTCGGCGAGCGTGGTCCAGCGGTTGCAGACGAACGCGTCGCGTGGATCCTCGCGTTCCCACACCGCCGCCAGCACGAACTCGGCCGGCAGCTCCATCGGCACGTCCTTCAGCGAGTGCACCGCCAGCTGCGCGCGGCCTTCCTCGAGCGCCGTCTCGAGCTCCTTGACGAAGAGGCCCTTGCCGCCGACCTTCGACAACGCGCGGTCGAGGATCTGGTCGCCGCGCGTCGTCATGCCGAGCAGCTTCACGTCGATGCCGAAGCGCTGCACCAGCTCGGCGCGCACGTGCTCGGCCTGCCACAGCGCCAGGCGGCTCTCGCGCGTGGCAATGACGAGGGGCTCGGCAGCGGCGGCATTCATGCGTCGATTATCGCCAGCGCCCGCGGCTGACACGACAATCGCGCCCTTCAACCGCAACCCCGCGCTTGCCGCAGCAAGGTTCCGCGATGCGCAGCCGCAGTCCTGTCGCCGCAGTCACCGCCGACGACGCCGCCGACGACGCCGCCGAGAAGAACCGGCCGCTCGTCGAGGACATCCGCCTGCTCGGGCGCATCCTCGGCGACGTGATCCGCGAGCAGGAAGGCGACGCCGCGTTCGAGCTGATCGAGCGCATCCGCCGCCTCTCGGTGGCTTTCCGTTTGAAGGCCGACGCGAGCGCCGGGCGCATGCTCGACCGGCTGCTGAAGAACCTGGGCACCGAGGAGACGATCACCGTCATCCGCGCCTTCAGCTACTTCAGCCACCTGGCCAACCTCGCCGAAGACCGCCACCACCTGCGCCGCCGCGCCGTGCACGAGCGCGAAGGGCATCTGCAGGAAGGCTCGCTGGCGCTGGCCTTCGAGCGCCTGCGCGCCGCCGGCGTGGACGAGCGCGCGCTCGCCGCGATGCTCGCGCGCGCGCATGTGTCGCCGGTGCTCACCGCCCATCCCACCGAGGTGCAGCGCAAGAGCATCCTCGACGCCGAACGCGCCATCGCCGCGCTGCTGGCCGGGCACGACGAGGCGAACGCGCCGCCCGAACGCCGCGGCGAGATCGAAAGCCTGATGCGCGCCCGCGTCACGCAGCTGTGGCAGACGCGCATGCTGCGCACCACGCGCCTCACAGTGGCCGACGAGATCGAGAACGTGCTGTCGTACTACCCGGCCACGTTCCTGCGCGAAGTGCCGCGCCTGTACCGCGAAGTGGAGCGCGGCGTGCCCGGGCACGCGGTGCCGAGCTTCCTGCGCATGGGCCACTGGATCGGCGGCGACCGCGACGGCAACCCCAACGTCACCGCCGAGACGCTGAAGCGCGCGCTGGCCCGCCAGGCCGAGGTGGCGCTGCGCTTCTACCTCACCGAGGTGCACGAGCTCGGCGCAGAACTCTCGATCTCGGGCATGCTAGCTGACGTGTCGCCCCAACTCACGGCGCTGGCGGCGCGCTCGCGCGACGCACACGTGCACCGCGAGGACGAACCCTACCGGCGCGCGCTCGTGGGCATCTACGCGCGGCTGGCAGCGACGCTGGAGCGGCTCACCGGTACCGAGGCGCTGCGCCATGCGGTGACGCCGCAAGACCCCTATGGCGGCCCCGACGAGCTGCTGGCCGACCTGCGCACGATTGCTGAGTCGCTGGCCGCGCACCACGGCGAAGTGCTGGTGGCGCCGCGCCTGGCGCCGCTCCTGCGCGCGGTGCAGGTGTTCGGCTTCCACCTCGCGACACTCGACCTGCGGCAAAGCTCCGACAAGCACGAAGCGGCGGTGGCGGAGCTGCTTCGCGTGGCGCGCCTGGAACCCGACTACGCGGCGCTGCCCGAGAAGAAGAAGCGTGCGCGCTTGCTCGCCGTGCTGGCCGACGCGCGCGGCCTCGCCGTGCGCGGCGCGGCGTACTCGGCGGCGACGCTTTCCGAACTCGCGATCTTCGAGACCGCGCGCGAGGCGCTCGCCCGCTACGGCCGGCACGCGCTGCGCCACCACATCATCAGCCACACCGAGGAGGTGAGCGACCTGCTCGAGCTGCTCGTGCTGCAGAAGGAAGGCGGCCTGCTCGAAGGGCTGCTCGGCGTGCGCGGCCTGCCGCCGGCGCAGGCGGCGCTGATCGTCGTGCCGCTCTTCGAGACCATCGCCGACCTGCGCCGCTCCAGCGCCATCATGCGCGAGTTCTATGCGCTGCCGGGCATCGTCGAGATGGTATGCGCGGGCGGTGCCGAGCAGGACGTGATGCTCGGCTACAGCGACAGCAACAAGGACGGCGGCTTCTTCACCAGCAACTGGGAGCTTTATCGCGCCGAGACGGCGCTGGCGCAGCAGTTCGCGGCGTTGCGCGCCTCGCACGGCATCGTGCTGCGCCTCTTCCACGGCCGCGGCGGCACGGTGGGGCGCGGCGGGGGTCCCAGCTACCAGGCCATCCTCGCGCAGCCGCCGGGCACGGTGAACGGGCAGATCCGCCTCACCGAGCAAGGCGAGGTGATCGGCTCGAAGTACGCCAACGCCGAGATCGGCCGGCGCAACCTGGAGACGCTCGTCGCCGCCACCGTGGAAGCGACGCTGCTGCACCCCACCGGCGCGGCGCCGCGCGCCTTCCTCGACGCGGCTGCCGAGTTGAGCGAAGCGAGCATGGCGGCGTACCGCAAGCTCGTCTACGAGACGCCCGCCTTCGTCGACTACTTCTTCGCCGCGACGCCGATCCGCGAGATCGCCGGGCTCAACATCGGCTCGCGGCCGGCCATGCGTCCGAAGGAAGGGCCGAAGGAAGGGCCGAAAGCCGGTGGCCGCGCAGGCCCCGCACCTTCGAAGCTCATCGAGGACCTGCGCGCCATTCCGTGGAGCTTCTCGTGGGGCCAGGCGCGCATGGCGCTGCCGGGCTGGCTCGGCTTCGGCAGCGCCGTCGAAGCGTTCACCGGCGGGCTCGACGCGCCAAAGCCGGCGCGGCTGGAACTGCTGCGGCGCATGCACCGCGAGTGGCCGTTCTTCCGCACGCTGCTTTCAAACCTCGACATGGTGCTGGCCAAGAGCGACCTCGGCATCGCCGCGCGCTACGCGGCGCTGGTGGACGACCAGTTGATGCGCGAGCGCATCTTCGGCGCCCTCGAAGCCGAGTGGCAGCGCGCCGTGCGCTCGCTCGACCTCATCACCGGCGAAGCGGCGCGGCTGCAATCGAACCCGTCGCTGGCGCGCTCGATCGCGCACCGCTTCCCGTACCTCGACCCGCTGAACCACCTGCAGGTGGAGCTGCTGCGGCGCTTCCGCCGCCGGCGCAACGACGCGACAGCAGCCGAGCGGCTGCAACGCGGCATCCACCTGTCGATCAACGGCATCGCGGCCGGTTTGCGCAACACCGGCTGAGCAGCAATCCGTTCGGGCTGGGCCTGTCGGCCGTCCTGAGGTTCTATGTCTCTCGTCAAGCGCTTGTCGAAGGGCCTGCCCCAGCCGGCTCGGCGTCAACCGCCCGCAGTTCCGCCGCCGAGCGCCGCCTTCACCGACGCGACCTGCCGGCGCGACACCGGCCGTTCGGCCGCGCCGCCGCGCGCGCGCCGACGAGCACCGCCCAGCCGTCGCCGCCGCCTTCGTCGTCCAGCCCCGGGCGCAGTTCGAGGGCGCGGACTGCGTGCCGCGCCACGAGCGCGTTGCGGTGGATGCGCACGAACGCGTCGCCGAGCCTTTGCTCGAGGTCGGCGAGCGACTCGTCGACGATGAAGTCCTGCGCGTTCGTGCGCACGACGACGGCCTTGTTCTCGGCGCGCAGGCTCGAGATCTCCTCGTGCGGCAGCCGCAGCACGCGGCCGCGCTCGCTGACGACGAGCATGCGCGCCCCGCTCGCCGCAGCACCGGGCGCCGAGCCGGGCGCCTGGCCCGCAGGTACTGCTGCCGCACCTTCGCCGCGCCGCCAGCGCGCCACGCGTTCGAGCGCCTGCGCGAGCCGCTCGCGGCGAACGGGTTTGGTGAGGTAGTCCAGCGCCTGCAGCTCGAACGCCTGCAGCGCGTGCCCGGCGTGCGCGGTGACGAAGACGACGGCCGGCGGCGCCGCCATCTCGCGCAGCGTCGCCGCGAAAGCAAGGCCGCTCGGGCCGGGCAGGCCGATGTCGAGCAGCACGGCGTCGATCGCGCCCGCGCCTGGATGCTGCTTGAGTACCGCTTGCGCTGCCGCGGCCGAATCGGCCTCGGCGACGACCACGGCCGCCGGCTCGGCCAGCTCCTCGACGAGCCGACGCAGGCGCGCACGCGCGAGCGCTTCGTCGTCGACGATCAGCAGGCGCAACGTCTCGGGAGCAGACATGCCTGAAGAGACTATGGCGCCGGCAGGATCACGCGGGCGCGGAACACCTGCACCGCGGCGCTGCCCTCGGCGCCATGCTCCTCGTCGCGCCAGACGTCGCATTGCGCGGCCACGTCGTGCAGCAGGCGCAGCCGCTCGCGCAGGTTGTACAGCGCCATGCCGTTGCCCGGCGCGCCGGCCTCGTCGCCGACGCTGTTGGTGACCACCACTTCGACCTGCCCGCGCTGGCGCGTCGCCTGGATGCGAACGAAGCCGCCGGCGGGCATCGGCTCGATGCCGTGGCGCACGGCGTTCTCCACCAGCGGCTGCAGCATCAGCGGCGGCACGCGCGCTTCGGTGGCGCGCGGGTCGATTCGCCACAGCACCGTGAGCCGGGCGCCGAAGCGCACCTGCTCGATGGCGAGGTAGCGGCGCGCCAGCTCGATCTCCTCGGCCAGCGACACCGAAGCGCCGGCGTCGGCCAGCGCGACGCGGAAGAGCTCGGCCAGGTCCTCGAGCACCGCCTCGGCCTTCGCCGGGTCGGTGCGAACGAGCGCGATGGCGGTGTTGAGCGCGTTGAAGAGGAAGTGCGGCCGGATGCGCGATTGCAGCTCGGCCAGCCGCGCATGCGCGTGCGCCGGCTGCCACAGGCGGGCCCGCACGTCGAGCCACGACCACAGCACGCCGGCGAAGCCGAGGCCCGCGAGCGCCACCGCCGCAGCACGCAGCGGCTCGGGCTCGGCCGCAAGCCCTGCCCACGCGAGCGGCCACCAGCCGGCCAGCGCCGCCAGCGCGCCGAGCGCCAGCACGATGGCCGCGCGCGCCGACGGCGCCAGCCGGCGCAGCGGCCGCGCCAGCGCGCAGACGACGACGAGCCAGGCCACCGTGCCGACGACGCCGCCGAAGGCCAGCGCCGCGGCGCGCTCGCCCCAGTGCACCACCGACGAAGCCCCGGCCAGCGCCACCAGCGCCAGCACGCCTTGCACGCCCAGCACCGCGCGCAGCGCCAGCGCTGGGTGGCACACGTCGAAGGCGGCGGCGGCCTGCTCGCGCAGCCGCGCCTGCTCCTCGGCCAGCGGGTCGAAGCGCGAGGCGGCGAAGCGGAGCGCCTCGCCGTCGAGCGTCTGTGCCGTGTCGGGCCACAGGCTCGAGGGGCGGCTCAGCGACGAGTGGGTGGCGTGGAAGTCGCTGTGCCCGTCATGCGCGGCATCGCGCTGCGCTTGCGCTGGCGCAGCGGAGCCGGGACGAGCGACGGAGGAAGGCATGGTGGTGGCGAAGCGCTGCACTGGCCGGGGCCGGCCCCGGCCTTCGAAGCAGCGGGCCGGATAATAAGAACATGTCCGCACCCAATCCGCTGGCCAACAAGCACCAGGCCTGGTCGGCCCTGTTCTCCGAGCCGATGAGCGAGCTGGTGCAGCGCTACACCGCCAGCGTCGGCTTCGACAAGCGGCTGGCCGCCGCCGACATCGAAGGCAGCCTGGCGCACGCGAAGATGCTGGCGGCGCAGAAGGTCATCGGCGCGCAGGACCTGGCCGACATCGAGCGCGGCCTGTTGCAGATCCGCGAGGAGATCGCGGCCGGCCGCTTCGCCTGGAAGCTCGAGCTGGAGGACGTGCACCTCAACATCGAGGCACGCCTCACCGAACTCGTCGGCGACGCGGGCAAGCGGCTGCATACCGGCCGCAGCCGCAACGACCAGGTGGCCACCGACATCCGCCTGTGGCTGCGCGGCGAGATCGACCGCATTGCCGTGCTGCTGGCGGCGATGCAGCGTTCGCTCGTCGAGCTGGCCGCCGCGCACGTCGACACGGTGATCCCCGGCTTCACGCACATGCAGGTGGCGCAGCCGGTGAGCTTCGCGCACCACCTGCTGGCCTACGTGGAGATGTTCGCGCGCGATGGCGAGCGCCTCGCGGACCTGCGCCGGCGCGTCAACCGCCTGCCGCTGGGCGCAGCGGCGCTGGCCGGCACGAGCTACCCGCTGGATCGGAACAGGGTGGCGGGGCTGCTCGGCTTCGACGGCCTGTGCGAGAACAGCCTGGACGCGGTGAGCGACCGCGACTTCGCGATCGAGTTCGCTGCCTTCGCTTCGATCGCGATGGTGCACGTCTCGCGCCTGGCCGAGGAGATCGTGCTGTGGATGAGCCAGAACTTCGGCTTCATCGACCTCGCCGACCGCTACTGCACCGGCAGTTCGATCATGCCGCAGAAGCGCAACCCCGATGTCGCCGAGCTGGCGCGGGGCAAGAGCGGCCGCGTCGTCGGGCACCTGATGGCGCTCTTGACGCTGATGAAGGGCCAGCCGCTCACGTACAACAAGGACAACCAGGAAGACAAGGAGCCGCTCTTCGACACGGTCGACACGCTGGCCGACACGCTGCGCATCATGGCCGAGATGGTGGCCGGCATCGTCGTCAAGCCCGAGGCGATGGAGCGCGCGGCGCGCCGCGGCTACGCCACCGCCACCGACCTCGCCGACTACCTGGCGAAGATGGGCGTGCCTTTTCGCGACGCGCACGAAGCAGTGGCGCACGCGGTAGGTGGCGATGCAGCGCGGCGTCGACCTCGCCGAACTGCCGCTGGCGGAGCCTGCAGGCGTTCCACCCGCGCATCGCAGCCGACGTGCACGAGGTGCTCACGTTGCGCGGCTCGATGGCGGCGCGCGCGGTCACCGGCGGCACGGCGCCGGCGCAGGTGCGCGCGCAGATCGAACGGCACCGCGAGAGGCTCGGCCGCTGAAGGCCCGCTGAGGCCGCCAGCCGTTGCGCGCAGCGCGAGAGCGCGCTGCGCCGCCCCGTCAGGGTGCGCCGCCTGCGGGCAGTCGCATGCCGCCGCACCCCGCACCCCAGGTGAGTGCGGGATAGCCGGGATTGGCGCCCCGGGCACGCCACGGTAGCGTGCGACGGAAGTTCTCTCCCGGGCCGCCGAGGCCCGCCGCCGGGCATTCGCCGAAGGAAGAAGACGATGAAGGCCCTGCTGGCCCTCGCGCAGGCAATCGACGCCGCCAACGATCTCTTCGCCGTGCTCGCGAAGTGGGCGGTCGGTGCCGCCTGCTTCATCAGCGCCGGCAACGCGCTGGTTCGCTACGGCTTCGACTGGAGCTCCAACGGCCTGCTCGAAGTGCAGTGGTACCTGTTCGCGTTCTGCGTCATGCTCGGCGCGCCGCAGGTGCTGCGCCTGAACGAGCACGTGCGCGTCGACGTCCTCTACACGCTGTACCCCTCGCGCGGCAAGGTCTGGTTCGACCTCATCGGCCTGGCGCTGTTCCTGCTGCCGATGACGGTGCTGGTGACGACGCTGTCGTGGCCGCTGCTGGCGGACCAGTTCCATTCCGGCGAGCGCTCGAGCAACGCCGGCGGCCTGATCCGCTGGCCGGTGACGGCGGCGGTGCCGCTCGGCCTGGCGCTGCTGTCGCTGCAGGGCGTGGCGGAGATCATCAAGCGCATCGGCTGGCTCAGGCACGTGTACGAGATGGACACGCACTACGACAGGCCGCTGCAGTGACGGCGGCGAGACGCATCCCCGCCGGGCCCACGGCGCCGCCCGCAGCGACGAAAGGCTGATTCCATGAGCGCCGAGAGCTTCGCCCCGCTGATGTTCGCGGGGCTCGTGTTCATCCTGCTGCTGGGCTTCCCGGTGGCGTTCTCGCTGTCGGCGCTGGGGCTGCTGTGCGGCTTCGTCGCCATCGAGATGGGCTGGTTCCCGCCGGCGTTCATGGGCGCGCTGCCGCTGAACCTGATGGGGATCCTGTCCAACGACGTGCTGCTGACGATCCCGTTCTTCACGCTGATGGGCGCCGTGCTCGAGAAATGCGGCCTCGCGGAGGACCTGCTCGAGTCGATGGGACAGCTCTTCGGGCCGATGCGCGGGGGCCTCGGCTATTCGGTGATCATCGTCGGCTTCATCCTCGGCGCCATCACCGGCACCGTGGCCGGGCAGGTGATCGCGATGGCGATGATCTCGATGCCGGTGATGATGCGCTACGGCTACAACATGCGCTACACCACCGGCGTGCTGGCCGCCTCGGGCACCATCACGCAGCTCGTGCCGCCGTCGCTCGTGCTGGTGGTGATGGCCGACCAGCTCGGCCGCTCGGTGGGCGACATGTACCTCGGCGCCTGGGGCCCTTCGGTGCTGCAGGTGGCGCTGTTCGCCATCTACACGTGGGCGGTGGCGCGCTTCCGGCCGCAGCACGTGCCGCCGCTGCCGGCCGAGGCGCGCACGCTGCAGGGCTGGGCGCTGTGGGGCACGTGCCTGCGCGGCATCATCCCTTCGGCGCTCTTGATCTTCGCCGTGCTCGGCAGCATGGGCGGCCTGCCCGGCATCACGCACGCGGTGTGCACGCCCACCGAGGCCGGCGCGATGGGCGCGGTGGGCGCGCTGCTGCTGGCCGCGATGCGCCGGCGGCTGACCTGGGCCCTCTTCAGCGGCGCGATGGCCGGCACGATGCGCATCACCGCGATGGTGACCTTCATCCTCATCGGCTCGCGCATCTTCTCGCTCGTCTTCCAGGGCGTGGACGGCGGCAAGTGGATCGAGCACCTGCTGACCAGCCTGCCCGGCGGCCAGGTCGGCTTCCTCGTCGTCGTCAACATCTTCATCTTCCTGCTCGCGTTCTTCCTCGACTTCTTCGAGATCGCCTTCATCATCCTGCCGATGCTCGGGCCGGTGGCCGACAAGCTGGGCATCGACCTCGTGTGGTTCGGCGTGATGATCTGCGTGAACATGCAGACGAGCTTCATGCACCCGCCGTTCGGCTTCGCGCTGTTCTACCTGCGCGGCATCTCCGACACGCTGTTCAAGAGCGGCGGCCTGCCGAGGAAGGTGGAGTCGAAGGACATCTACCTCGGCTCGATCCCGTTCATCCTCCTGCAGCTGCTGCTGGTGGCGGTGGTCATCGCGTTCCCGCAGTCGGTGACGGCGCTGCTGGACAAGCCGGTGAAGGTGGACCTGGACAAGATCGAGATGCCGGCGCCCACGCGCGAAGCGCGCCCCGACGAGCGCCAGCGCATGGACGACCTCTTGAGCCCGCCCGGCGGCGCGGCGAGCGCGCCGACGAAGTAGCGCCCAAATGGCCCCGCGCGCACGGCACGAGCGGCATCGGCGCGCGCACGGGCGCGAAGCTGCACATGCCGCAAGTAGAGATCGTCGCGGCCGCCGAGCGGCAACGTCATCCGCGGCCCTTCGTACCCGCGCACGGCGAAGCTCCTCGCCACCGTGCTGATGGCGGCCCTCGGCGCCGGCTGTCGCGCCTGTGGCCGACGCTGGCGGCGGCGGCGTGGCAGCCGGAAGCGGTGGCTTTCCTCGTCGCCGTGGGCGCGGTGGTCGTGGCGGGCTACTGGACGGTGCTGACCAGCGAGACCTCGATCGACGAGCGCGCCATCCGCCAGAGCGCGCCGTGGCGCAAGGAAGTGGCGCTGGCCGACATCACGCAGGTGAAGTTCGTGCACATCGCCGGCCTCGACGCGCTCATCGTGCCGCGCCTCGTGGTGCGCAGCCGCGGCCTCGGCCTCACCACCTTCACCGCCGGCGACGCGCGCCTCGTGCAGGCCTTCCGCGTGCTGGCGCAGGGCAATACCGCCGCCGGCGTGACAAAGGCGGCGGCGCAGCCGCACGCGCGCCGCTACGCCCGCGCCTCCGCTCAGGGCAACGCTGCGCGGCGGTCGATATGCCGAGGGCCGGCCCTCGTGATGCGGCCGCTGCCGGAGCCCGCCCATGCCCAACCCGCCCCGCGGAGTCACGCTCGTCGAACTCGCCGGCGTCGTCTGCGCCATCGCTGCCGTCGCGGCGCTGGCGATGCCGCACCTGGGCAACAAGCAGCGCGAGCAGCAGGCGGCGAAGCTGCTCGCCGCGCGGCGCCATGCAGTCGGCGGCGGCGCTGCTGCGCACGGCGTGGCGCAGGCGCGGCATGCGGTGCAGCAGCCGGCCTGCACGGCGCCCGGCTTCGGCGCCAACCCGCCGTGGGTGAGCGCCGCGGCAACGGCAACCTGTGCACCGACAGCGCGCGCGTGCAGGTGGCCCTGCTGTACCCGGCGCCCACGCTCGCCGGCATCGTCGCCGGTGCCGGCCTGGTGCCGGTGGTCGGCACGCCGACGCCGGCGCAGCTCGCGCACGAAGGCTTCGAGGTCCACGCGACCGGCGACGGCCTGCACGTGCGCCTCACCGGCGGCAGCGACGCGATGAAGTGCGCCTTCGTCTACCGCGCGCCGGCGGCGCTCGGCCAGGCGCCCGAACTGTCGCCGGCGCTGACCGCCGGCTGCTGAGGTGGCCGACGCGAAGGGACGGCAGCGCGCCGATCGGGCGCCGGCCCGCCTATCGCTTCAGCGGAACCTGACGAGCGTCGCGTCCAGCCGCGCGCCGTTGCCCACCGAGACGAAGCCGCGCACCTCGACCGAGCGGCCCGCGCGGAGGTCCGGCTGCGGTGCCGCCTTCGTAGACGAGGTCGGGCCGCGTCAGGCCGACGGTCACGCCGCGCAGGTCGATGCTCGTGCGGTCGGCGGCCACGCGCTCGATCGGGCCGCGCAGGTCGAACTCCCGCTCGCGCTCGACCGCGTCGCTGCGCACGCGCACTTCGGTGGCCACGAGCACGCCGCTGCGCAGGCTGCCGCTCACTTCGACCCGCGCACCCTGCGCCAGCACGCCGCCGCTGACCACCGCGGCAGACGCATCGACGGGGCGCCCGTCGACGCGGAAGCTCGCGGCCGAGGCGAAGTTCGTGACGTGGCCCTTCAGCGAGACGCCGTCGATGTCAGGCAGCACGCGCTGCGCGACGCCGAAGCGCTGCACCGGCCAGCGGCCGAGCAGGCCGGGCGTGGTGCCCACCCACAGCCGCACGAAGCTGCCCGCGGCGAGGTCGGCCGGCGCCGAGCCGGCGGCGTAGGCGAAGAACGCCGTGCCGATGCGCAGCGTGTTGCCGCCGATGAGATCGGCGACGACACCGCGCAGCCGGTACAGCGCCGGTGCCGACGTCCGCAGCTCGACGCGCGTGGCGCGGAAGCGGCCGATGCCGGCGTCGTAGAGGCCGTAGACCTCGACCACCTGACCGACGGCAAGCGCCGCCAGGCGGCCGGCGGCCAGTGCGTCGTCGTAGAAGGTCGTCTCGTCGACGGCCACGCGCTGGCCGAGGACGACGAAGCCGTCGGCCTCGATGCCTTCCACCGGGCCGAGCACGGCGCTGTCGAAGCGCACGCGCGTGGCGCGTGCACTGCCTCCGGCGATGGCGCCGCTGTCGATCTCGACCACCATGCCCAGGCGCAGGTCGTTGCGAACGCGCGCTGGCGCCCTCACCGTCTTCGACGCTGGCGCTGCTGTCGTCGAAGACGATGTCGTTGACGATCACCGAGCCGAAGCCGGTGATCGGCCCCGAGGCGTAGCCGGTGCCGCCTTCGCCGACGCCGCCGCCGCAGCCGGCGAGCGGTCCAGGCCGCCAGTGCCGCCGCGCCGGCACCGCCGCCCAGCGCGAGGCGCAGCACGCGCCGGCGCGTGCGGTGGAAGGAGGAGTCGTCTCGTCGTGCAGGCTGGTCATGTGTTTGTCCTTCGCGCGGCGCCGCGCCCGGGCTTGGCCGCGCGGGGTGTTGCGGCCGGGCGCTGGCGCAGCGCGCGGCCGGCACTGCGCGGGCAGGCGGGTCGGCGCTCGATCCGGCGCGCTGATCGTCGCCACTGGCGCCGGCCGCTGCCGCTGTCTCGTGGTAGGCGTACAGACCCAGGCGCATGCGTGCCAGCGGCTCGCCGCCGAGCCTCACTGGGTGCCGGCTGCCGCGTCGGCAGCGATGCGCGCTTCGAGCGCCGGCACCACCGCTGGCGCAGCGCTGCCCATTGCTCGCGCAACAGCGGCCGCAGCGATTCGAGCGATGCCGCGCTCAGCCCCTGCGCGTAGACGCCTGCTCGAGGTGCGGCGGCTTGCCGGCGGCGAGCACGTTGTCGACCGCGGCGCGCAGGTGGTCGCCGACGTTGTCGCCGAGGAAGCCGAGCATGCGCACGCGGTCGCCGCTGGGAACGAAGGCGTCGCCTTGCAGCGCCACGGTGTCGGTGGCCGCGTCGAGCCGCGCCAGCCAGGCGGCACAGCTCGTCGAGCAGGCTGCGCGGGTGCACGTCGCGCGTCGTCGCCTGCGCCAGCGCCTCGAAGCTCGGCGCCGGGCCCAGGCGCGGCAGCGCGCGGCTGGCCGGCCGCGTCGAGCCAGCCGGCGTGCGTGCTCCAGTGCACGTGCAGATCTCGCTGGCGAGAGACGCGACGGCGACCGCGACGGAGCGCGCACGATGAGCGTGAAGCAGCCGGCGCCGCCCGCCGCCGGCGCCGCCGCCGCGGTGAGCCGCGTCACCTCGCGCCGGTTGATGCCGGTGGCGGTGGCGATGCGGCTCACCTTGCGGTGCGGCGCGAGCCTGGGTGCGCCGCCGATGCGGCCTCGACGAAGGCCTTCTTCAGCATCTCCTGCGCCGCCGCGTAGGGCAGGCCACGCGCCACCGCCAGCTGCGCCACCGGCGCGAGCAACTGCGCCAGCGCTTCGTTGAGCGCACGCAGTTCGGGGCTGCCTTCGGCGGCAGCCCCGGGGTCGTCGACGGCGTTCGGCTTGTCCAGGGCCATCCGGCAGTGGGTCGAAGCGAGCCGGCGCGGAGCGCCGGCGACCCGCCGGCACGTTACTTGAACTCGATGCGGCGCGCCTCGATGCGCGTGCGGTCGGCCGAGATCACGCCGCGCACTTCAACGGGGAGGTTGTTGGCGAGCGTTGCCTCGGTGCCGTTGACGTAGGCGACGGTGCCGCCGTACCAGACGGTCAGGCCCCGGAGCGCGAAGGTCTTGGCCGTCGTGTCGAGGTTGTTCATGTCGCCGTGGAACTCCAGCGGGCGGCGGCCGGCGTCGCGCCGGTCCTCGATCTCGACCTTTGTCGCCACCAGCACGCCGTTGACGATGGCGCCTTCGACTTCGACGCGGGCGCCGAGCACGACGCCGGCGGTGCCGTCGGGGAAGGTGGCCTTCGTGGCATCGACCGCGAGGCCGTTGATCTCGAACGACTGCGCCGAGGTGAACACGGTGATCACGCCTTCGACGTGCGCGTCGGGCCGCGGCTCCAGCGTGCGCAGGCTGTGGCGCAGTCGGATCGCCACCCAAGCGCCGTTGACCTGCGTCGTCTGCAGCGTCACGCGCACCAGCTGGCCGTTGGCGAGCGTGGCGTTGGCGAGGTCGGTGTTCGGCACGCCGGCGTAGTTGACGAGTTCGCTGCCGATCTTGAACGTGCGCGCCGTCGTGTCGAGGTCGGACACGACACCGCGCAGGCGGTACTCGGTGGCACCGGTCTTCGGCGCCACGCGCGTGGCGAGGAAGCGCTTGTTGACGTTGTCGTACAGGCCGTGCACTTCGTAGACGTTGCCCACGGTGATGCCGGCCAGGCCGCCGGTGATGGCGGCGTCGAACACGGTGCTGGTGGTGACGAGCACGGTCTGGCCGAGCAGCGTCATCGTCGTCGCGGCGGTGTCGACCGCGCTCACAGGGCCGACGAGCGCACCGCCGAGCGCGATGCGCAGCGCGACTGCGCGCAACTCGGCGCGGTTGATGGTGCCGGCGTCGACGTCGACGATGCAGCCGAGCTTCAGGTCGCCGCGCGTGGCGCGGTTGCCGTCCTCGTCGACGATGACGGCCAGCGTGTCGTCGAAGCGCACGCCGCCGACGATGACCGAGCCGAAGCCGGTGATCGGGCCACTGGTGAAGCTGCTCGCGGTGGCGCTGCTGTCGTCGCTGCTGCCGTCGCTGCCGCTGCCGCCGCAAGCGGCCAGCAGCGAGGCGGCGCCGAACGACGCGGCGCCCAGCAGGAGCTGGCGGCGCGAGAGCTGGGCCAGGACGGCCTGGGTGACGGCGCCAGGGCGGCGGGATGAAGAGGTGGGCATCGCGGGTGACTCCTCGAGTCTCGTTGCCGCGGCGACCTCCCTGGCCACCGCTTGGGCTGAAGATTAAATGTGCATTTCGCCCATTTCAAGCGGAAAGTTGTAACTCCGCGCACAGGCCCTCCGCTGCCGCAAGGAGGCGGCGGGTGGTGCCGACAGCCTGCTCTCGCGGCTAACCTCGCGGCCGCTGCCGCCCACGACCTGCCGCTGCCAACCCGCCCTCACCGATGCCGCGCCGCTGGATCGCCCACCTCGACATGGACGCCTTCTATGCGTCGGTGGAACTGCTGCGCTACCCCGAGCTGGCCACCGAGGCCGTGGTCATCGGCGGCGGCAGGCGCCACCAGCCGCAGCTGCAGGCCGACGGCACGCGCCGCTTCGCCACGCTGGCGGGCTACACCGGCCGCGGCGTCGTCACCACGGCCACCTACGCGGCGCGCGACTACGGCGTGCACTCGGGCATGGGGCTCATGAAGGCAGCGGCGCTGGCGCCGAAGGCCGTGCTGCTGCCCACCGACTTCGAGCAGTACCGCAAGTACTCGCGCGCCTTCAAGGCCGCGGTGGCCGAGGTGGCGCCGGTGATCGAGGACCGCGGCATCGACGAGATCTACATCGACCTCACCGACGTCCCCGGCGCCCAGGACGCGCTCGGCCACGACCCCGCCGGCGGCGTGCGCGCGGTGGCGCAGGAGATCCGCAACAACGTGCGCCGCGCCACCGGCCTCACCTGCTCGGTGGGCGTGACGCCGAACAAGCTGCTCGCGAAGATCGCCAGCGAACTCGACAAGCCCGACGGCCTCACCGTGCTCACCGAGGCCGACCTCGCCACCCGCATCTGGCCGCTGCCGGTGCGGCGCATCAACGGCATCGGGCCGAAGGCCGGCGCGCGGCTGCTGGCGTTTGGCGTGCGAACGATCGGCGACCTCGCTGCGAAGGAACGCGGCTGGCTCGTCGAGCACTTCGGCCGCGCCTATGGCCGCTGGCTGCACGACGCGGCGCACGGCCGCGACGACCGCCCGGTGGAAACGCGCGGCGAACCGGTGAGCATGAGCCGCGAGACGACCTTCGAGCGCGACCTGCACGCGGTGCGCGACCGCCAGGAGCTCTCGCGCGTCTTCACCGAGCTGGCCACGCAGGTGGCGCAGGACCTGCAGCGGCGCGGCTATGCCGGGCGCACCATCGGCATCAAGCTGCGCTTCGACGACTTCAAGACGGTGACGCGCGACCTGACGCTGCCGCAGGCGGTGAGCGACGCGTCGGCGATCCGCCACGCGGCGGGGTTGTGCCTGAAGCGCGTGGACCTGAGCCGGCGGCTGCGCCTGCTGGGCGTGCGCGCGGGCTCGCTGGTGCGGCTCTGATGCACGGCGGCCGAGCGCGGCCTATGATGAATCGCGAAGCCGCGATCCATCGAACGCCAAGCCGCGAGCGCATGGGAAGACGCGCCGCCGCACCGAGGAGCAAGACGATGACTAGCACGCCCGGCGCCTTCGTTCCTTCGCCCTTTCCGCTGCTGCCGCTGCGGCTACAGCCACGCTGCTGGCCGCTTCAACGCAAGCACGCGACGCTGCACGTCACCGTGACCGGCGCCGACGGCAAGCCGGCGGCCGTACGGTGAGCACTGGTGCCAACCAGCCGCCGGCGGGCAAGGCGGCAATGGCGCCGGCACCGACGACAGTGCCCATCGAGCAGCGCGACTTCCGCTTCTGGCCCTACATCGCCGTCGTCGCGCCGGGCGGCACCGATGCCCTTCGTCAACAAGGACCCATACGACCACACCACATCCGCACGCTGCCCGGCGGGCCGCTGGGCAACGTGGCGCCGGTGAAGACGTTCGAGTACCGCCTCGCCGCGAACGGGCGCAGCGGTGACACGAATGAAGCGGTCAAGCTGGACCTGCCGGGCTCGATCTGCTCGGCTGCCACCTGCACGGCTCGATGCGCGGCCACGTGCTCGTCGCCTCGACGCGCCAGTTGCGGTCACCGGCGAGCGCGGCCGCGCGCATCGATGCTGCCCGAGCACGGTAGGAGGAAGCTGTGGCATCGGACCAGATCAGCGACACGCCGCAGAAGCTGACGCTCGGCCCGTCGCGCTCGGCACCGAGGGCGCCTGAACTTCGCCGCGCAAGCGCCCGCCGCCGCGCGCCGGCCGGCATACGGGCCCACGCGGGCTCGAAGGACTGAATCGGCCTTGCGCGTGCGCCGGCCGCGGCCGAACCGGCCGAACCGGCCGCCAAGGCCCGCGCGGCGCGACTCGATACGATTCGCCCCCATTCGAGGAGCGAGGCGACCGAAGCGATGAGCGTCATCACCAACATCGAAGACCTGCGCGTGCTGGCGAAGAAGCGCGTGCCGCGCATGTTCTACGACTACGCCGACAGCGGCAGCTGGACCGAGAGCACCTACCGCGCCAACGAGAGCGATTTCCAGCCAAGATCCTGCTGCGCCAGCGCGTCGCGGTGAACATGGAGAACCGCAGCACGGCGGCTTCGATGGTCGGCATCCCGATGGCGATGCCGGTGGCCATCGCGCCGGTGGGGCTGACGGGCATGCAGCACGCCGACGGCGAGATCCACGCCGCGCGCGCCGCCGAAAGCCGGCATCCGCTTCACGCTGTCGACGATGAGCATCTGCTCGATCGAGGACGTGGCCGCGGCGACGACGAAGCCGTTCTGGTTCCAGCTCTACGTGATGCGCGACCGCGACTTCATCGAGAGGCTCATCGACCGCGCCAAGGCCGCCAAGTGCGATGCGCTGGTGCTGACGCTGGACCTGCAGATCCTCGGCCAGCGCCACAAGGACCTGAAGAACGGCCTGTCGGCGCCGCCCAAGCCGACGCTCTCGACCATGCTGAACCTGCTCACCAAGCCGCGCTGGTGCCTGGGCATGCTGGGCACCAAGCGGCGCCAGTTCGGCAACATCGTCGGCCACGTCAAGGGCGTCACCGACATGGCCAACCTCGGCGCCTGGACGGCGCAGCAGTTCGACCCGCGCCTGAACTGGGGCGACGTCGAGTGGATCAAGAAGCGCTGGGGCGGCAAGCTGATCCTCAAGGGCATCCAGGACGTCGAGGACGCGAAGCTCGCCGTCGATTCGGGCGCCGACGCGCTGATCGTCAGCAACCACGGCGGCCGCCAGCTCGACGGCGCGCAAAGCTCGATCGAGGCGCTGCCGGCGATCGCCGCCGCCGTCGGCTCGCAGATCGAAGTGCACATGGACGGCGGCATCCGCTCCGGCCAGGACGTGCTCAAGGCCTGGGCGCTGGGCGCGCGCGGCACCTACATCGGCCGCGCCTTCCTCTATGGCCTGGGCGCGATGGGCGAGGCCGGCGTCGACAAGGTGCTGGAGATCATCCGCAACGAGCTCGACCTGACGATGGCCTTCTGCGGCCACACGCAGATCGGCACCGTCGACCGCAGCATCCTGCTGCCGGGCACGGCGCCTGACGAGCGGCGCCGCTGAGGCGCGCGGCCGAGACTCTCTGCTAGGCGCTGTTCAGCGCTGCGCGGCGCTATTCGGCGTTGCTCGGCGCCGGTGCCGCAGCGCCGCCGCGCATGCCGAGCTTGAAGGCGATCATCGCCCGCAGCTTGCCCGGCAGCACCGGCTTCATCAGCACGTGGTAGTCGTGCGTCAGCGCTTCGTCCTCGTGGCCGACGAGGCTGGAGCCGGTGACGAGGATGGCCGGGATGCGCTGCTCGCTGCTGCCGCCACCGCCGGCGGCGAAGCGGCTGCGCACCGCCACCAGCGCCTCGATGCCGGTGTGCCCCTGCTGCAGCCGGTAGTCGACGAGCATGAGGTCGGGCGCCTGCGCCGCCGGCCCGTCCAGCCACGCCTGCAGCGGCTCGATGCCCTCGAACGCCGCGACACGCCCGCCCCAGGCCTGCAAGAGCACGACGAGGCCTTCGCGCACCACCGCCTCGTCCTCGACGACGACGAAGAGGCGCCCTTCGAGCGAAAGCCCCAGCGGTGAGGGCGTCGTGGGGCCCTTGATGCCGGTGTCGATGCTGCGCGGCGCGCGCCCGAGCGGCACTTCGAGGCTGAACACCGAGCCGTGCGCGACGCGCGAGCGCACCGTGATCGGCGATCCCATCAGCCCGGCGAGCCGCTTGACGATGGCCAGGCCGAGGCCGAGCCCCTTGCGGTGGTGCGCTTCGAGCGGCCGGTTCGTCTGCACCTGATAGAACTCGTCGAAGATGCGCGGCAGCGCCGAGTCGGCAATGCCCACGCCGCTGTCCCACACCTGCAGCAGCAGCCGCGCGCCGCCGTCGGCGCCCGGTGCGGTGACGGCGCTGCCGCCGCCATTGGCATTGGCATTGGCCGTGCCGCCGCGCAGGCGAGCGCTGACGAGCACGCCGCCGTCGTCCGTGTAGCGGATGGCGTTGCTGACGAGGTTGCGCAGCACGCGCTCCAGCAGCACCGGGTCGGCCTGCGCCACGTGCTGTTCGCCGTGGAAGCTGAGCATCAGGCCCTTCTCGAAGGCGATCGGCTCGAAGTGCAGGCGCAGCCGCGCGAACAGCTCGCGCAGGCGCACCGGCGCCGGCGTGACGTCGACGCCGCCGGTGTCGATGCGGGTGATGTCGAGCAGCTCGCCGAAGAGCCCCTCGAGCGCATCGACCGACTCGTTGATGCTGTGCACGAGCGAGGCCACCTCGGGGTCGCGGCTCTTCTGCCGCAGCGCCTCGGCGAACAGGCCCATCGCGTGCAGCGGCTGGCGCAGGTCGTGGCTGGCGGCGGCGAAGAACTGCGTCTTGGCCTGGCTCGCGGCCTCGGCGGCGCGGCGCGCTTCCTCGGCGGCCTTGCGCGCCTCCTCGGCGGTGACCGACTCCTGGCGCAGGCGGCCGGCCAGTTCATCCGTGCGCGCCTTCAGCGAGATGGCCAGCGCCAGCGCGCTGCCGTAGGTGCGCACCATCAGCACCGTGGAGAAGAAGAGGATGGCGGCGATCACCGCCAGCTGCACGTGCCCGGGCTGCGTGGTGTCGCTGGCGATGCGAACGATGGCCGGCGCGAAGACGAGCGTGATGAAGCCGAGGAAGATCTCCGGCTGCGTCGCCAGCAACTGCACCGAGCTGACGCAGTAGCTGTAGACGACGAGGATCAGCGCCAGCCGCTGGTAAGGCGTGCCCAGGCCCCAGAACATCCAGCCGGCGACGCCCCAGAGGCTGCCTTGCAGCAGCACCAGCGCCCGCCAGCTCGTGCGCCAGCCGACGAGCGTCTCCTCGTCGGCGCTCGGGTTGCGCCGGAAGCGCAGGTAGTGCGCCAGGCGGGCGAGCCACAGCACGGCGACCGCCGCCAGCCAGCCGAGCATCTGCGCCGCCGGCGCCAGCGGCCAGAACAGCCACGTGATGACCGCCGCGCCGAGCAGGTAGCCGATCAGCGTTGCCGGCGTCTGCACGAAGAGCGCGCGCAGGTGGTCGACGTCGCCCGAGGGCGGCAGCGCCCTCCCCGTTGCCTCGGCGGCTTGCGGTGCCATTCGCTTGGCGCGCGCCGGACAAGCTCAGTGCGTGAGCGAGCGAGAGAACGGCCGGGGGAGCGGAGGCGCCGACGTTGTGCCAGCGCTGCTCAGACGCCCGCGGTCGGCCGACGCGGGAAGAAGCCGCCCTGGCCTTGCGTCATCTGGCTCACTGCGAGCACCGCCTGCGTGCGTGAGCTGACGTTCAGCGCCCGCAGCACCGCGGCGACGTGGTCCTTCACCGTCTCGACCGAAAGGTTGAGCTGGCGCGCGATGAGCTTGTTCGGCAGGCCTTGCAGCAAGAGGCCGAGCACTTCGGCCTGGCGCGGCGTGAGGCCGAGGTCCTGCATCGAGGGCACCTTCTGGTGCGGCTCGGCGCGCGCCGCGGCGCCCAGCGGCGCGCCGCCGAGCGCACCGCCCGATGCAGCCGCCGCGGCGGCGGCTTCGGCCTCCAGCTGCATGTCGCGGCGCACGCGCGCGAAGTCCAGCCCCAGCATCGAAGGCGGCACGTACATCGAGCCGCTCATCACCATGCGCAGCGCCTCGTGCAGTTCGGCGTGCGGCGTGCTCTTGGGCACGAAACCCATCGCGCCCAGGTCGATGGCGCGGATCACGTCGCTGGCGCGCTCGGACGCGGACATCACCACCACCGGCACGGCCGGGTAGGCATTGCGCAGCTCGGCCAGCAGCTCGAAGCCGTCGGCGTCGCCGAGCGCCAGGTCGAGCAGCACGAGGTCGCGCTCGGGGTCGGCGGCCATCGCCTGGCGGGCGGCGGCGGCGCTGGCGACGCCGGCCACCTGGATGTCGCTGCCGATGTTGCCGATGACCGCTTGCAGCGCGGTCAACACGAGCGGGTGATCGTCGACAGGCAGGACCTTCATACGGGCTCCCAACGCGGCACCGGCCGGCGCGGGCGCATTGAGCCTGCGCGCAACGAGGCCGGCCCGTCCCTCGTTTGGGGGCGAAAGGAGGGCCTCTCTCGGGGGAAGCCCGCGCCGGGAAACCGACAAGGCGTGCGCCGCGAGAAAGTGACGCGAACCCGCTCAACCGGACCGTTACAGTGCGTAATCGAGGTGGGGTGTGCCGCTGCGCGGCCTCGGCAAGCCACCCGGCTTGCATGCGTTTGCGGTTGCCGTTGGCAGTGCGGCGGCCGCCCGCCGAGAACGCTTGGCGCAGTTGCCGGAGGCTGCCGTGACTGTCCTGATCTGCCCGCACTGCAACCGGTCGCTGACGGCTGATGCGAAGTTCTGTAGTGGCTGCGGAACTGCGCTGCGCGCCTCGCGTGCCCGGCTTGCCACGCCGTCAACGCCGTCGAATCCGCTTTCTGCGAGGCTTGCGGCACTTCGTTGCGTCCGGCTGTCGAAGCGGCAGCCGCCGAGACGGTTGCGGCGGTGGCCGAGCCTGCCGCCGCGGTAGCGGACCGGTCGTCGAAGTGGCGCAGCCCGTCGCCGTCGTAGCCGAACCTGCCGCCGCCGCGGCGCGAGCTTGTCGCGGAAGCGACCGAACCCGTCGCCGCAGTGGCGGAGCCTGTCCTCGCCGCAGTGGCAGAGCCTGTCCTCGCTGCAGTGGCCGAGCCTGGCGTCGCTGCAGTGCCTGTCGTCGCAGTGGCCGCGCCTGTTGGCGAGGTCAGCGAAGCCGTCACCGCAACGGAACAAGGCGCCGCCGTCGTAGCCGACCCGGTGGCCACGGCCGCAGAAGCCATTGCCAAGGCAGCCGAAGAGGATCAGGCGCAGCCTGCGCGCAGCATGGCGATGCCGTTGCAGCAACTGGCCGAGCGCGGTGACCTGGCCTTCCGTGCACCGGCGCCGCCGCCGCCCGCCGTGCCGGCGCCGGCGGTGATCGCAGTCGCCAAGGACTTGCAGATCGAAGTGCCCGTGGCGCCCTCGCCCAGCCCGCCCATGCAGGCAGCGCTGGCCGCCCTGGCCGAAGTGCGGCCGCCCCAACCGCTGCCGCCGGAGGATGCGGCCTGGTCGGCGTCGCCGCTGCCGGCCGAGCAACCGCGCCGGCGCGCCTGGCTCCTGCCGTTTCTCGGCAGCGTCGCCACCGTCGGGCTGCTGGCGCTGGCCAGCATCGCGCTGCTGCACAACCCGTCGTCGGGTCCGGCTTCGCGCTCGAGCGCTGCCCGGACGAAGGTGCCGCAGGCGCAACCTGTGTCGCAGGTGGAACCTCTGCCACCGCCGGCATTGCCGCCGCAGCCGACAGCAACTCCATCGACGGCGCCGTCGCTGCGGGCGACCATCGCGCCGGCGACCTTGCCGGCAACGGCTGCGGCCCAACCCGGCGCCGGCCGCTCGGTCGATGCCGCGGCCGACGCTGCCGCCGACGCGGCGGCGCGCCTGCTCGACGCCGGGCCGGCCGAGCGGTGCGCGTACTGCCACCGCGGCCGCGCGGACGCCTGCCGCACCGGCCGCAGCCACTGCATGCGGCCCCGCCCCCGCTGCCACCGTTGCCCCCGCTGCCCTGCCACCTGCCGCACCGCGGACGCGCGCGGCCGCTGCCGCAGCACCAACGGCCGCAACGCCCCCGCTGCGACGACGCGCTGCAACAGCCCCGACCACCGCGGCGGCACCCGCGGCGCCGGCTGCCCAGGCCGAGGCGGCCGGCCGCTCCGGCACCGGCGCCTGCGCCGCAACCCTCGGTGCTGCCGCGCGAATGCACGCCGGCGATGGATGCGCTGGGGCTGTGCACCGCAAGGGCCAAGCCCTGATCGAAACGCACCGAGCGCCCCCAGCGCCCTCAGCGCGCCGAGCGCGACCCGTCCCGACCTGACCGACCGAACCCCACCGAACCGACACGGAGTCGACGCATGTCCCGTTCCCGATTCACTTCCCTCGCCGCGCTGCTGCGCTGCGCCGGCGCCGCCGCGGCGCCATCGGCCGCCGCGCTCGGTGCCCCGGCGCGGACAGGCCGCCTCGGCCCCGGCTGCGGGCACGGCGCCTGCGGCTCCACGGCGGCCTGCCGGCGTGGCCGCCTACAAGATCGTCACCGCGTCGGGCGTGGCACCTACATCCAGATCGGCCGCGACCTCGCCGAAATTCATCGCCCCGGCGGCGCAGATCGAGCTCGATGCGCTGCCCTCGGCCGGCTCGCCGGAGAACATCCACCGCCTGCGCTACGAGGCGGGCGTCAAGCTGGCGCTGGTGCAGTCCGACGTCTACCAGGCGTTCATCAACCAGGGCAAGGCCGGCGACGCCACCGCGGCGACGATCATCCGGCCGCTGCGCGTGGTGCTGCCTCTGTACAACGAAGAGATCTACTTCGTCGTGCGCGCCGACTCGCCGATGAACTACGTGCACGATATCCGCGACGCGCGCATCAACATCGGCCCGCTGCGCAGCGGCACGGCGATGACGACGACGACGATGTACCGGCTGATGTTCGACCAGGCTCTGCCCGACAGCCGCCTGACGACGCTCACGCACGAGGAGGCGCTGTTCAAGCTCACCGGCGACAAGTCGATCGACGTCGTCGCCATCGTCGCCGGCCAGCCGGCGAAGCTGCTCACCGACATGAAGGCCGAGGCGCGCTCGCTGATCAAGCTGCTCAAGCTCGACCCGAACAACGCCGCCAGCAAGGCAGCGCTGAAGACGTACTTCCCGAGCACGGTGAAGGCGGCCAACTACCCCAACCTGCTGAGCGAAGACGTGCCCGGCATGGCCGTCAAGGCCTTCCTCGTCACCTACGACTACAACCTCGCCGGCACGCAAGGCAGGCTGGCACAGTTCGCGCGTTCGCTGTGCACCAACTTCGAGGCGCTGCAGAGCCAGGGCCACCCGAAGTGGAAGGAAGTGTCGCTGGACCTGCCGCAGCTCGGCCAGGGCTGGGCCTACTACCCGGCCACGACGCGCGAGCTCGGCCGCTGTACGCAGCTGCGTACGCCGCCGCCCAGGGCGGCGAAGCAGTGCTCCACCGAGCAGAAGATCCTCGGCCTGTGCGAGTGATTCGCGAGTGATTCGCGAGTGATTCGCGAATGAGGCGCGAGTGACGCGCCGCTGATTCGCCAGCCCCAGGCAGGCGGTCAGACGTACCGGCGCGTCACCGATTCGGCCACGCAGGCCGGCTTGTCCGAGCCTTCCATCTCCACCGTCACCCGCACGGTGAGCTGCACGCCGTTGCCTTCGATCGGCTCGTAGGCCAGCAGCACGAAGCGCCCGCGCACGCGGCTGCCCACGCGCACCGGCGCCGGGAAGCGGACCTTGTTCAGGCCGTAGTTGATGCCCATGCGCACGCCGTCGACGCGGAAGGCGCTGGCGAACATCGGCGCCAGCAGGCTCAGCGTGAGGAAGCCGTGCGCCACCGTGGTGCCGAACGGCCCGGCCGCGGCGCGCGCCGGGTCGACGTGGATCCACTGGTGGTCTTCGGTGGCGTCGGCGAAGAGATCGATGCGCCGCTGGTCGACCTCGATCCAGTCGCTGAGCCCGATCTCCTGGCCGGTCAGGCGCTCGAGGTCGGCAAGGCGCGCGAACACGCGCGGGTCGTGGCTCATGGCAACTCCTGCAAGGTGAAAGACAAGGCGATGGCCGCGGCAACCGCGGTCGCGGCCGCCGGCAGCGCGCGCATCAGCCGCGCAGCCATGCGGCAAGCGGCGCCCACTGCTCCAGGTCGCGCTCGACGCGCCCGGGCGCCACGTCGAAGATCGTCAGCCCGTGCGCGGCGAGCTGCACGTAGTTCTGCGTCTCGCGCAGCCAGGCCAGCACCGGCACCGGCAAAGTCTCGACATAACGATGCAACTGCTCGTTGGCGCGCGTGTGCTCGCGCACGCGGTTGGCGACGAGCACGGTCTCGATGGCGCTGCCGCGCTTGTGCTCGCGCAGCTCGTCCAGGAAGGCGTGCGTGGCCTGGATGTCGAAGAGGTTGCAGCGGAACGACCAGGCGGTCGGCGATGCGCAGCACCGCCTCCAGGCGCTTGCCGTGCAGCGCCGCCGGCGTGTCCAGCACGACGTGCGTCGTGCCCTTCGGCGGGCGCACCACGTCGCCGGCATCGACGTCCCAGCCGGTGATGCGCGCCGCCTGCGGCGGGCGCAGCGCCAGCCACTGGCGCGCGCTTTGCTGCCGGTCGACGTCGCCCAGCGCATCACGAATGCATGCCCGCGGTGGCCAGGCAGCCGGCCACGTTGGTGGCCAGCGTGCTCTTGCCGACGCCCTTCGGATTGGCGATCACGATCACGGGCATGGTTCGCGCTCCGCGGTCTGTTCTGCGTTCTCGTCCGGCCCCTGCGGTCTTCACCGGCGGGTTGCCGGTGCGCCGGGGACGGGCCCTCTTCTCGACGCTCGTGGCTCGGGTATGGTAGCGGCCCCATGGCCTCCTCGCCGCCACGAGCGCTGCCCCTCACCGGCGATCACCGTCATCGCCGCGCACCCGGCGCTGGAGCATTCGCGCGTCACGCGCCGCCTCGTCGATGCCGCAGCGAGCGTCTGGCGGCTCGGCGGTCCGGCCGTCGACGTGCGCGACCTGTACGGCCTGTATCCCGACTACTTCATCGATGTCGCCGCCGAGCAGGCGGCCCTGGCAGCGGCGCAACTCGTCGCGGTTGCAGCCGATCCGCTGGTACTCGATGCCGCCGTTGCAAGTGATAGCTCGACGAGGTGTTCACGTTCGGCTGGGCCTACGGGCCGGAGGCACCGCGCTGCGCGGCAAGGACCTGTGGCTGGTGGTCTCCACCGGCGGGCCCGAGGACAGCTACCACCCCGCCGGCTACAACCGCTACTTCTTCGACGCCTATCTGCCGCCCTACGAGCAGACCGCGCGCCTGGCCGGCATGCGCTGGCTGCCGCCGTTGGTGCTGCACGGGGCGCATCGCGTCGACGAGGCAGTCCTCGCCGCGCACGCGCAGCTCTTCGCCGAGCGGCTGCGCCAATGGCCCGAGTGGCCCGAGATCGCCGACCTCGAGCCCGCGGCTGCGTGCGAAGTGCCCGCCGACGCGCGGCCGGCGGCGAAGGACGAGCTCGCTGCCGCCGGCAAGCGCCGCGCTGCGCGCCGCCCGTTGAAGCAGCGGGATGAAGCGGCGGGATGAAGCGCTGAGACCGCGCGCATGGAACACGCCGGCAGCTGGCTGAACGCCACCCTCGTCTACCTCGGCGCGGCGGTGCTCGCGGTGCCGCTGGCACGGCTGGCAGGGCTGGGCTCGATCGTCGGCTACCTCGGCGCGGGAATCGCCATCGGGCCGTTCGGCCTGCACCTCGTGACCGACCCGCGCACGATGCCGCACTGTGGCCGAGTTCGGCGTCGTGCTGATGCTGTTCCTCGTCGGCCTCGAGCTGGAGCCGCGGCGGCGGGGAACCTGCGCCGGCCGATCTTCGGCTGGGGCAGCGTGCAGTTGCTCGGCTCGGCGGCGCTGATCGCCGCCATCGGCCTGGCTGCGGCCCGGACCTTCGGCGCCGAGGCCGGCATCGACTGGCGCCTGGCGCTCGCCGGCGCGCTGGCGCTGGCGATGTCCTCCACGGCCATCGGCCTGGCCGTGCTCAACGAGCGCAACCTGATGAACACGAGCGCCGGCCAGGGCGTGCTCAGCGTGGCGCTGTTCCAGGACATCGCGGCCATTCCGATCCTGGCGCTGCTGCCGTTGCTGGCCAAGGGCGGCAGCACCGGCGCGGGTGCCACGAATGCGGCCGAGTCCGCCGCAGACGGCGGCTGGCTCGGTGCGCTCGCGGCGGTGGCCGTGGTGGCGGGCATCGTGCTCGGTGGCCGGCTGCTCTTGCGCCCGGCGCTGCGCTGGATCGCCGGCAGCCGCACGCCGGAGATCTTCACCGCCGCCTCGCTGTTGCTGGTGGTGGCGACGGCAGCGTTGATGCGAAGCGTCGGCCTTCGATGGCGCTCGGCGCCTTCCTCGCCGGCGTGCTGCTGGCCGAGAGCGAATACCGGCGCGAGCTGGAGACCGACCTCGAGCCGTTCAAGGGCTGCTGCTCGGCCTGTTCTTCATCGCCGTGGGCATGGGCATCGACTTCACGGTGGTGCGCGAGCATCCGTTCGTCGTTGCCGCCATCGTCTTCGGACTGCTGGCCGTGAAGGCGGCTGTGCTCACCGTGATGGCGCGCGCAATGCCGGTACCGCTGGCCGAGTCGCCGGTATTCGTGTCTCTGCTCGCGCAAGGCGGCGAGTTCGGCTTCGTCGTGCTGCAGACGGCGCAAGGTGCGGGCGTCATCGGCGCAGCGCCCGCTTCGCTGCTGACGGCGGCGATCGCGCTATCGATGCTGGCCACGCCGCTGTTGCTGCTCATGGCCGACCGCTGGTGGCTGCCGCACATCGCGCGCCACACTGCGGCAGCAGCAGGCGCGCCGCAGGAAATCGCCGAGCCGCAACGCGCGCCGATCCTCATCGCCGGCTTCGGCCGCTACGAGCAGATCATCGGCCGCCTGCTCGCGGCCAACGGCATGGAGGCGACGGTGCTCGAGCACAGCGCCGAACAGGTGGAAGGACTGCGCCGCTTCGGCTGGAAAGCCTTCTACGGCGACGCGACGCGGCTGGACCTGCTGCGCATCGCCGGCGCCGCCGAGGCGCGCATCTTCGTGCTGGCCATCGACGATGTGGAGCAAAGCGTGCAATGCGCCACGCTCGTGCGCGAGCATTTTCCACAGTGCACCATCGTCGCCCGCGCCCGCAACGCCGCGCACTATGCACGCCTGCGCCAGCTGGGGCTGGTGTATGTCGAACGCGAGACGCTGGACAGCTCGCTGATGAGCGGGCGCACCGTGCTCGAACTGGCCGGCATGCGCGCGCACGAGGCACGAACGCAGGCGCTGCGATTTCGCCGCCACAGCGTCGAGCTGCTCGAGGAGATGGTGCCGCACCTGGCCGACGAGAACCGGCTCATCGCCATTGCCAAGCAGGGTCGCCAGCAGCCGGAGGAAACCTGGGCCCGCGAGCGTGCGCAGCACCGCACGGCGCGCCCGGGCGCGCTCGATGCCTGGAACCGGCCCGGGCACGACTGAGCACGGCCGCCGGCGCAACCGCTTTCAGCCGGGAACGTCAGCCCGAAAGGGCAACGCTCGCGCCAGCGCCGAGCCCGAAGCCGCAATCAGCGGCAATTGGTGGCAAACGGCGTTCCATTGCCCGTGACCCCTTTAACCCCGGGGGGGTCGCATGAGCGCCCCACTCGCTCGACGGACCAGTAGACTCGCGCCGTTATCAAGAGTACAGGGCGGCATCGATGCGACGATTCTTCTTCCGGCTGTTCGCGGCCATGGTCCTGATGGCTTCGCTCGGCAGCGCGCATGCGCAGCGTCCGCAAGGGGTCACCGACTATGTGCTCGGCGCCGGCGACGTGATCAAGATCACGGTGTTCCAGAGCCCCGAGCTGTCGCTGGACACGCGCATTCCCGAGACCGGCGTCATCAGCTACCCGCTGCTGGGCGCGGTGCAGCTGGGCAACCTCACGGTGGCCGCGGCCGAGAAGCGAATCGCCGACGGCCTGCTCGCCGGCAAGTTCCTCAAGCAGCCGCAGGTCTCGATCCTCGTCATCACGCAGAAGGGCAGCCAGGCCACCGTGCTCGGGCATGCCGTGCGCCAGGGCCGCTACCCGCTCGAAGTGACGAACACGAAGTTGTCGGACCTGCTGGCGCTGGCCGGCGGCGTGGCCCCTGACGGCAGCGACATCCTCACCATCGTCGGCACGCGCGACGGCAAGCCTTTCCGCAAGCAGGTCGACATGCGCACGCTGTTCCGCGGCGGCAACCCGGCCGACGACATCGTCATCCAGCACAACGACGTCGTCTACATCGACCGCATGCCGCAGATCTACGTCTACGGCGAAGTGCAGAAGCCCGGCGTGCTGCGCCTGGAGCGCGGCATGACGGTGCTGCAGGCGCTGGCCGCCAGCGGCGGCCTGACGCTGCGCGGCACGCAGCGCGGCATCCGCGTGCACCGGCGCGGCAGCGACGGTACGGTGCAGGAGTTGACGCCCGGCCTGCAGGAGACGCTGCAGCAGGACGACGTCGTCTTCGTCCGCGAAAGCCTGTTCTGAGTTCGACCTGATCGAGGAGAAGCGATGACGCTCGGCCAATTCCTCATCATCATGCGCGCGCGCTGGAAGGCGGCGCTGATGGTGTTGCTGCTCACGGTGGGCGGCGCGCTCGCCATCAGCCTGATGCTGCCGCGGCAGTACACGGCGACGACGACGGTGCTGGTGGACCAGTACCGGCCCGACGTCGCCGGTTCCGCCGTCTACGCCGGCAGCCCCTCGCCGATCTTCATGGCCACGCAGGTGGACGTGCTGAAGAGCGAGCGCGTGGCACTGTCGGTGGTGAAGTCGCTCAAGCTCGCCGACAACCCCGACCTGCGCGACGAGTGGAACCGCGACGCCAAGGGCGCCGGCAGCTTCGACGCCTGGCTGATCGACTGGCTGCAGCGCGGCCTGGACGTCAAGCCTTCGCGCGACTCCACCGTCATCAGCATCAGCTACAAGGCCACCGACGCGGCGACGGCGGCGCGCACGGCGAACCTGTTCGCGCAGGCGTTCCTCGAGACCGCGCTGCAGTTCCGCGTCGACCCGGCGCGGCAGAACACCGCCATCTTCGACGCCCGCGCGCGCGAACTGCGCGCCCAGCTCGAAGCGGCGCAGGCCAAGCTCAGCGCCTACCAGCGCGACCGCGGCGTTGCCGTCGTCACCGACGGCGCGCTCGATGTCGAGACGGCGCGCCTGAACGAGCTGTCGTCGCAGCTCGTCGTCCTGCAGTCGATGTCGGCCGAGTCCTCCAGCCGCCAGGCGCAAAGCAGCCGCGGCGGCGACGGCCTCGCCGAAGTCGCCAACAACCCGCTCATCATCACGCTGCGCGCCCAGCTCGCCACCGCCGAAGCGAAGCTGCAGGAGCTGGATTCGCGCCTGGGCAGCAACCACCCGCAGGTGCTGGAAGCGCGGGCCACGATCGACACGCTGCGCTCGCGCCTGGAGGCCGAGACGCGGCGCGTGTCGAGCACGGTGGGCGTCACCAACACCATCAACCGCCAGCGCGAGGCCGAGATCCGGGCCGCGCTGGAAGCGCAGCGCGCGCGCGTGATGCGCCTGCGCCAGGCGCGCGAGGAAGGCATGGTGCTGGTGCGCGAGGTCGAGGCGGCGCAGCGCAACTACGACGCCGTGCTGGCGCGGCTGAGCCAGACCAGCCTGGAGACGAAGACGACGCAAGGCGGCGCCTACGTCCTCTCCGAAGCCAAGGAGCCGCCGCTGCCGAGCTCGCCGAACCTGGTGCGCAACGCGCTGCTGGCGGTGGTCATCGGCACGGTGCTTGCCATCGCCATGGCCATCGTTCGCGAATACGTCGACCGGCGCGTGCGCACGGTCGAGGAACTGCCGTTGTCGCTCGGCCTGCCGCTGCTGGGTGTCATGCCGCGCCCGGGCGGCGGCACGGCGCGCATCGCCGGCCTGCGCTCGCCGGTGCTCGCCGCGGCACCGGCATTCCGCAGTCTGCCTGCACCTCGGGAAGGAACGTGATGAACATGCCGTCTGATCTGAAGACGCTCGACGCAGCGTCCGCCACCGGCGATGCAAGCCTGCTGCACGGAGGCCACAGCGACGACGACAGCATCGTCAACGAGCGGCTGATCGGCGCCCTGCTCGACGCCAAGGCGATGCTGGGCGCCGACAAGGTGCAGCAGATCCTCGACTTCGCGCGCAACAAGGGCCTGCGCTTCGGCGAAGCGGCGGTGGCGCTGGGCCTCGTGTCGCAGGACCAGGTGCTGCACGCGCTGTCCGAGCAGTTCGGCTACGCCTACGCCAGCGAGGAGCGGCGGCAGCTGATGCCCGAGCTGGTCGGCCTGAACCAGCCGTTCTCGATGCAGGCCGAGGCCTTCCGCGAGATCCGCAGCCAGCTCATCGCCCGCCTGTACTCGCAAGGCGGCCAGCCGCGGCCGGCACTGGCGGTGGTGAGCCCGTCCTCGGGCGACGGCAAGACCTTCTTCAGCGCCAACATCGCCGTCTCGCTGGCCCAGGTGGGCGGGCGCACGCTGGTGGTCGATGCCGACCTGCGCGGGCCGCGCCTGCACGAGCTGTTCAAGCTCGAGAACAAGACGGGCCTGTCCAGCGTGCTCGCCGGCCACGTGGCCGCCGACGTGATCCAGCCGGTGCCCGACGTGGCCAACCTGTTCGTGATGCCGGTGGGCATCGCGCCGCCGAACCCGCTCGAGCTGATCGAGCGCCCGGCCTTCGGCGTGCTGATGCGCGAACTCGCCTCGAAGTTCGACCACGTCATCGTCGACACGCCGGCCATGATGTACGGCGTCGACGCGCAGGTGGTCGCGGCACGCTGCGGCGCGGCGCTGGTGGTGGCACGCAAGGACCAGTCGCGCGTGGCGTCGCTGCAGCAGCTCGTGGCGGCGCTTTCGCAGAGCCCGGCGCGCATCGCCGGCGTGATCCTCAACGAATACTGACCGGGCGGGCAGGAGCGGCAGGGGGCGCGGGCATGCAACAAGCCCGGGCGGCCCCGGCTGCGGCGTGCGCGGCGATGCGGCATTCGCCGCGGCTTTCCTCTTTCACGGCCCGCAAGCAGGACCCATTCACTCGATGAAGAAGACGGCGCTGATCACCGGCATCACGGGCCAGGACGGGGCGTACCTGGCCGAGCTGCTGCTGGGCAAGGGTTACGTGGTGCACGGGATCAAGCGGCGCAGTTCGCTGTTCAACACCGACCGCATCGACCACCTGTACCAGGACCCGCACGTGGCCGACCAGCGCCTGGTGCTGCACTACGGGGACCTGTCCGACAGCACCAACCTGATCCGCATCGTGCAGCAGGTGCAGCCCGACGAGGTCTACAACCTCGGGGCGATGAGCCACGTGGCGGTGAGCTTCGAGCAGCCCGAGTACACCGCCAACGCCGACGGCGTGGGCACGCTGCGGCTGCTGGAGGCCATCCGCATGCTGGGCCTGACGAAGAAGACGCGCTTCTACCAGGCCAGCACCTCGGAGCTTTATGGTCTCGTGCAGGAGACGCCGCAGAAGGAAACGACCCCCTTCTACCCGAGAAGCCTACGCGGTAGCGAAGCTGTACAGCTACTGGATCACGGTGAACTACCGCGAGGCGTACGGGATGTACGCGTGCAACGGGATCCTGTTCAACCACGAGAGTCCGCTGCGGGGCGAGACGTTCGTGACGCGCAAGATCACGCGCGCGCTGGCGCGCATTGCGCTGGGCTTGCAGGACTGCCTGTACCTCGGGAACCTGAGTGCACTGCGGGACTGGGGGCACGCGCGGGACTACGTGCAGATGCAGTGGCTGATGCTGCAGCAGGAGCAGGCCGAGGACTTCGTGATTGCCACGGGCGTGCAGGTGAGCGTGCGGCAGTTCGTGCAGATGGCGGCGGCGGAGCTGGGGATCGAGCTGGTGTTCGAGGGCCAGGGCGAGCGCGAGGTCGGAAGGGTCGAGAAGATCTCCGAGACGAAGCTCAACGGCGGCCAGAAGGCGAAGGTGAAGCCGGGCGAGGGGATCGTGCGGGTGGACCCGAGGTACTTCAGGCCCACCGAGGTGGAGACGCTCCTGGGCGACGCGAGCAAGGCCAAGCAGAAGCTCGGGTGGAGCCCGAAGACGACGCTGGCGGAGCTGGTGGCCGAGATGGTGCAGGCCGACTACGAAGCGGCGCGGCGCGACAGCCTCGTCAAGCTCGCCGGCTTCAAGGCCTACGACTACCACGAATAGGAAGCGCCGCGATGGCCCTCGTGAGCAGGATCGTCGGCGCCGTGCGCAAGCGGCTGCCCGCGCACGGCCGCGACCGCGCCGAGGCGTGGCTGCTGCCGCTGCGCGGTTTCGAGCGCCTGCAGCTGCCGAAGTCGCCGGCGCTGACGATCATCTGCGACGACGGCGAGCTGAAGGATCTCGAAGTCGTCGAGGTGCTCGAACGCCACGGCGCCAAGGGCGTGTTCGCGGTCTCTCCGGCATTGATCGGCCAGAGCGGCTTCCTCGGCTACGACGAGCTGCGCCGCATCCGCGCCGGCGGGCACGAGATCGCCTTCCACGGCACCACGCACGACCCGTTCACCGGCTTCGCGAGCGCTCAGGCCTTGCAGGCGGCCATCGCCGACGGGATGGCACGCCTGAACAGCGAAGGCCTCGGCCGCCCCTCGACGCTGATCTACCCGTTCGGGCGCCACAACCGCTGGGTTCGCGCCGCGGTCGCCGGCACGTTCGACAGCGCCTTCACCACGTGGTTCGGGCTCAACGCGGGCCCCGTGAACCGCTACGGCATCCGCCGCGTTCCCTTCGGTGCCTACGTCGGCAAGCTGCCGGGCACGGAAGCGTGGTACCGCGGCCTGCTCGACCAATGCGCGGCGCACGGCGGCTGGCTCGCATTGATGCTGCACCCGTCGGGCGAGGGCCACACCGAAGCACACAACGCGCTCCTCGGCCGCCTCCTCGAATACGCGCGCGAGCGCGGCGTCGCCGTGCGCACGGTGCAGGCGCATCTCGCGGCCGCCGCACCGGCCGCTGTTGCCGTGCACTTGCCCGGCACGTCGGACTGATGCAGGAGCGCCCGGTCGTGGCGGCAACATCTCCCGGCCTCGCCGCCCGCGCCTTGCGCGGCGTGCGCTGGAACTACCTCGGCGCCGTCGGCCGCATCGCCGCCACGTTCATCAGCCAGATTGTGCTGGCACGGCTGCTCGGGCCCGAGCCGTTCGGCCTCTTCGGCTATGCCTTCCTCACCGTCACGCTGCTGGCGCTGGTGGTCGAGATGGGGCTGCAGAACGCGCTGATGCAGGTGCCGCAGCTCGACGACCCGGTCGTTGCCACCGCTGTGGGTCGCCTCCTGCTGGTGAGCGCGATCGCGGCCACGGCCGTGTTCGCGCTGGCCGACATGGTCGCCGTGCACATCTTCGCCAACGCCGCCGCAGCGCCGGTGCTGCGCGCGATGGCGCCTACGCTGGTGATCGGCGCCACCAGCGCTGCGGCCAACGCGATGCTGGCGCGCGACCTCGAGTTCAAGGTCATCCAGCTCGCGGCGCTCGGCTCCTACGTCGTCGGCTATCTGATCGTCGGCATCACCGCCGCGCTCATGGGCCTCGGCGTGTGGAGCCTCGTGCTCGCCTGGCACGTGCAGACGGTGCTCGCCTGCGCCTTCATGGTCACACGCTCGCCGCGGCCGCTGAAGCCGGCCAATCCGCTGCGCCCTTTGCCGGTGGCCGGCTTCGGCCGCGTGGTGATGGTGACCAACATGGTCAACTGGGTCATCGACAACGGCCCGCACACCGCCATCGGCCGCTGGCTCGGCGCCTCGTCGCTGGGCCTGTACACGGTCGCCAACAACCTCGTGAAGGTGCCGGCCGACCACCTGGTGCGCAACCTGCAGACGGTGCTGTTCCCGCTGGCCGCGCGCGCGCAGGGCAACGACGCCGGCATCCGCCGCGCCTACCTCACCGTGCTCGGCGGCGTCGGCGTGCTGTCGTTCCCCACCTTCACCTTCGTCGCGCTCGAGTCCGACCGCGTCGTCGATCTGCTGCTCGGCCACAAGTGGCACGCCGCCGCCGCCGTGCTGGTGCCGCTGTCGCTGGCGATGGTGCTGCACGCGGTGGAGGCGATGTGCGGGCCGATCCTCGGCGGCCGCGGCGAGCCGCGCGCCGAGTTGCGCATCAAGCTGGCGATGCTGGTGCTGACGCTGGCGACGCTGGCCGTCACGGCGCGCTGGTCGCTCGTCGCCGTCGGCTGGGGCGTGGCCTTCGTCTTCCTCGCCCGCTGGATCTGGCTGAACGCGGCGGTGTGCAAGCGCCTCGCCATCTCGGCGGCCGCGTTCGGGCAGGCGATGGCCGGCTCGTTCGTGCTCGGCGCCATCGCGGCCGCCGTGCCTTTCGCGCTCGACCAGGGCCTGCAACGCCTCGACGCCGGCTGGCCCGCCGCGTGGGCCCTCGCCGCGGCAGCGCTGGCCACCGCAGCCCTCATCCTCGCCGCGACGCTGCTCGTGCCGCAGGTCGTGCTCAGAGCGCACCTGCTGGCGCTGGCGCAGCGCCTGTTCGACAAGCGCCCGGCGTGGACCACCGCGCCCGGCCTCCGCGCGTGGCCCGTGCGGCCGAACGCGCCGCGCGCGCACCGCCGCGCCGGAACCCGACGGAGCTTCCACGCCATGGACTCGACAGCCCAAGACCTCCTGAACCCCGCCGGTGCAGTGGCCATCGCGGCGATGCTGGCGCTGGCCACGGCGCTGGTGGTGCTGGCGTTCATCAAGTCCACCGCGACGAAGGTGATGCCGGTGGCCTTGCTGCTGGCCGGCTTCTGCCTCGAGGTGTTCCTGGTCAAGGCGCCGTACGTGCAGATCGGCCTGCAGATCCTACCCGAACGACCTCATCTCGGTCTTCGTGCTGATGGCCGCGATCGTCGGCTTCGCCTACCGGCCGGTGCCGATCAACGACGGCCCGTTCCTGCTCTGGCTCGCCTTCGGCGTGGTGATGATCGCCTCGTTCGTGGTCGGCCTCAACGAGTACGGCCGCTACGCCGGCACCGAGGTGACCGTTCTTCTACATGTGGGTGGCGGGCCTGTATTGCAGCATCGCCGGCTTCGACGAGGCCGAGTTGAAGCGCATGGCGCGCTGGTGCGTGTGGACCGCCTATGCGCTGATGGCCATCGCGCTGTACTACTTCGTCGGCGTCGAGTCGGGCCTGCTCAATCGCGCCGAGTACTTCGACGGCCCGACGACCGCCGTCTTCCGTCCGGTCGGCTCGCACGGTACGTTCTTCGTCGGCGCCGTGGGGCTGGTGCAGACGATGGCCTGGCTGCGCCGCACCGGCAGCCGCTTCAGCGGCCTGCACGCGGCGCTGTTCATCGCCTTCGTCGTCATCATGCAGCACCGCTCGGTGTGGATCGCCACCGCCTGCGGCCTGCTCGCCGTTTTCGTGCTCGAGCACCGCCACCTGCCGCGCCGCTTCGCGCTGATGCTCGGGTTCGCGCTGACGCTCACCTTCGTCATCGCCGTGGCCGGCGCCGCCGGCTTCCTCGACGACCTGGCGCGGCGCCTGCTCGAATCGACGCTGTCGATGGACGATACCGGCGGCACCTTCTTCGCCCGCGTCGACGGCTGGATCCGCCTGTGGGAGAACTGGGTCTCGGCACCGCTGTACACGATGCTGTTCGGCTACCCGTTCGGGCACGGCTACACGCGCCTGTACAACGGCGTCGTCATCGAGTTCGCGCCGCACAACTTCTACCTCGACCTGGTGCTGCGCGTCGGCGTCGTCGGTGCCGTGCTGTTCCTGCTGCCGACGCTGACGGCGGTGGTGCACGGCCTGCGCGTGCGCACCACTTCGGAGTTCGACTACCTGCTGTCGCGCGGCGTCGGCGTCGGCCTGCTGGCGGCGCTGGTCTACTTCGTCGCCTACCCGTCGTACTACCTGATCGGTGCCGCCACCGGCGTGGCGCTGGCGCACTTCATCCGCCAGCGCCATCTCGCCCCGCGCGAGCGCACGCCGCTGGCGCCGGTGCGCTCGCCGATCACCGGGCAGGTGATCGGCTGGCGCGCGGAACGATGAGCGCACCGCCGCGTCCCGCGCCCGGCACCGTGCGACGGCCGAAGGTCGTCGCGGTGATGACCTGCTTCAACCGCAAGGCGCTGACGCTCGCCTGCCTCGACGCGCTCGTCGTCTCGGCGCAGCAGGCCGAGGTCGACCTCGAAGCCGTCGTCGTCGACGACGCCAGCCCCGACGGCACCGCCGCCGCCGTGCGCGAGCGCTTTCCGTGGGTGGTGGTGGTGCCGGGGTCGGGGTCGCTTTTCTGGAACCGCGGCATGCACAAGGGGTTCGCGCTGGCGCTGCAACGGCCGGCCGACCACTACCTCTGGCTCAACGACGACACGCACCTCGTGCCCGGCGCGCTGACGCAGCTGCTGGCGCAGTCGGCTTCGCTGCAGCGCGCGACCGGCGTGCCGGCCATCGTCGTCGGCGCCACCGCCGAGCGCGACTCCGGCCGCATCTCCTATGGCGGCCGCGTGGCGAAGAGCCGCCTGCGCCCGTTCAACTACCACCTCGTCTTCAGCAACGACGAACCAGTGCCGTGCGAGGCCATCGAAGGCAACTGCGTGCTGATCCCGCGCGCCGTGGCGCTGCGCGTGGGCAACCTCGACCCCGCGTTCGAGCACGCGATGGGCGACACCGACTACGGCCTGCGCGCACGCCGGCTCGGCTTCCGCTCGTACGTGGCCAGCGGCGTCATCGGGCACTGCTCGCCCAATCCACTCGGCGGCACCTACTTCGACACCTCGCTGCCGCTGGCGCGGCGCTGGCAGCTCATCAAGGGCCGCAAGGGGCTGCCGGTGTCATCGTGGCGGCTGTTCTGCCGCCGGCACGGCGGCGCCCTGTGGCCGCTGCATTTCGCCTGGCCTTACGCCAAGGTGGTGCTGACCGGCATGCGCGCGGGCCTGCGCCGCCGCGAAGCGCCGGCAGCGGCCAAGGCCACCTGAAAGGAACCGTTCCCCGATGTGCGGCATCTTCGGTCTCGTCGGCCGGGTCGAACCCGAACTGGCGCAACGCTGCCTGAACACGCTGCAGCACCGCGGCCCCGACGGCTGGGGCCTGTGGCAAGGCGACGGCATCACGCTCGGGCAGCGGCGGCTCGCGATCCTCGACCTGTCGGAGAACGGCAAGCAGCCGATGAGCTATGCCGACGGCCGCTACTGGATCACCTACAACGGCGAGATCTACAACTTCCTCGAGGTGCGCGCCGAGCTCGAAGCGCTCGGCCACCGCTTCCGCAGCGAGTCCGACACCGAGGTGATCCTCGCCGCCTACGCGCAGTGGGGCGGGGAGTGCCTCGGCCGCCTCAACGGCATGTGGGCCTTCGCGATCTGGGACACGGCCGAGCGCACGCTCTTCCTCGCCCGCGACCGCTTCGGCAAGAAGCCGCTCTTCCACGCCGAGTTGCCCGACGGCGGCTTCGCCTTCGCTTCGGAGATGAAGGCGCTGCTGCCGCTGCTGCCCGAAGCGAAGCCCGACGAAGCGCTCGTGCGCGGCCTCACGCTGCGCTCGAGCTTCGCCTACGAGGCCACCGAGCGCTGCCTCGTCAGCGGCATCCGGCGCCTGAAGGCCGGCCACAGCGCGCGCCTGAAGGCCGGCGCCGCGGGCGCGAAGCCGGGCCGCCTGGCCGCGCGCCTCTGGTGGAACACGCTCGACCACCTGCCCAAGGTGCCCGAGCGCTACGAAGACCAGGTCGAGGAGCTGCGCGCGCTGCTGCTCGACGCCTGCCGCCTGCGCATGCGCAGCGACGTGACGATCGGCACCGCGCTCTCCGGCGGCCTCGACTCGAGCACGATCTTCTCGATGCTCGCGCACATCAACCGCCAGCACCACGGCGAAGCGCGCCTGTCGGCCGACTGGCAGCACGCCATCGTCGCTTCGTTCCCCGGCACGCCGCTCGATGAAGCGGCCTTCGCGCAGCAGGTGGCGCGCCACGCCGGCGGCGAAGCGCAGGTGCTGGAGATCGACCCGAACCGCCACATCGGCGACCTCTCGCGCATGCTCTACCTCTACGAGGACCTGACGGTGACGAGCCCGTTGCCCTTCATGGCCTTGTACTCGCGCATCAAGCGCGCCGGCGTCACGGTGACGCTGGACGGCCATGCCGCCGACGAACTCTTCGGCGGCTACCCCACCGACTGGGCCTATGCGCTGCTCGACGCCGGCCTGGACTTCGAGCAGATCGGCCAGGTGCTCGAGGTCTACGAAGGCGGCATGCCCGCCGGCACGGCGCAGTTCAAGCGCCCGGGCAGCCGCTTCGCCTCGTATGCGCGGCGGCTCGGCACGACGGTCGCCAAGCATGCGCTCGGCATGCACAGCAACCTCGGGCCCGAGTACACGCAGCACGCGCGCTGGCGCGAGCTCGACCACCTGAGCCGGGCGCTCTTCTGGCAGACGCACTCGTTCGTGCTGCCTACCATCCTGCGCAGCTACGACCGCTACGGCATGGCCGCCTCGGTCGAGATCCGCATGCCCTTCCTCGACTGGCGCGTGGCCACCTACGCCTTCGCGCTGCCGTGGCATTCGAAGATCCGGCGCGGCTTCTCCAAGGCCATCGTGCGCGACGTGGCGGCACCGTTCATGCCGGCCGAGATCGCCTGGCGGCGCACGAAGATCGGCTTCAACTCGCCGATCGTCGACTGGATGCGCGGGCCGCTGAAGGGTTTCTTCCTCGACACGATCGGCTCGCGCGCCTTCGCCGAATGCGCGCTCGTCGACGCCGCGTGCGCGCCGCCTGGTACAGCGGGTGATCGACGAGCCCGGCGCCACGTTCAAGTCGGGCGAGCGCGCCTGGTGGAGCGTGCTGCCGTTCCTGTGGTCGCAGGCGCTGTTCGGCAACGGCGGCAAGGGCCGGAGCGCGCCGCGGCGGAACTCGGCGAACGCGTCGCGCTGGTCTGAGCCGAGAGCGGCCTGCGGTTCTGTCTTCGCGCCCCGGGCGCGAAGCGTCAGTCGCGCCGCTTCGGCGGCACCGCGAGGCAGCCTTCGATGCCTTCGACGAAGCGCTGCACCATGTGCCCGAGCGTGTAGCGCGCGGCATCGCGAAGCGCGTTTCGGCTGACGCGTTCGTACTCCGCGCCGTCGCGCAGCAGCCGCAGCACCGCCTCGGCGTAGTCGCGCTCCCCGTCATCGACGACGAAGCCGTTGTCGCCTGACTTCAGGTACGCGACCTCGGGGCCGTGCCGCGCCGTGCGCGTGGTGATCATCGGCAGCCCGGCGCCGAAGGCATCGAGCACGTGCAAGCCCACGGCGCCCGGGCTCAGGTAGAGATCGGCGGCGCGGAACCAGGCCGCCTTGTCGGCACCGCGCTGCACGCCGACCCAGTGCAGCCACGAGCGCGCAGGTTGCGCCTGGGTGACGACGCCGCGGCTCGGCCCGTCGCCGAGCACGACGAGGCGAAAGCGCGGCTCGGCCGCATGCACGATGTCGCAGGCGGCCAGCAGCAGCTCGAGCTTCTTGTCCGGGTACAGCGAGCCGCAGTACAGCCCCACCGCCGTGCCGTCGTCGGCCGCGCCCAGGCGCTGCCGCAGTTCGCGGCGCCGCGTTTCACCCACGCCGGCGAGGTCGCGCTGGAACTGCTCGTTGTCGATCGCGTTGTCGAGCACCGAGATGCGCGCAGCCGGGAAGCCGTCGCCGACGAGGATGTCGCGCGTCGAATCGGTGTACGCGAACCACCAGTCGACGCGGTTCACGAACCATTGCTTCCAGCGTTCGCGCAGGCCCTGCGGCGCGGCGCTTTGCAGGTTGCGCCCATGGCCCCAGTAGGCCACGCGCTGCCGGGCGCCCACGCCCCAGCGCAGCAGCCACGGGTAGTTCGACAGCAGCCGGTTCTCCTGGATCAGCACGACGAGGTCGGCGTCGCGCAGCGCGCGCGGGTACGGCTGCCAGACGAGGTCGACGCCACGCACGCGCCAGAAGCGGTTTCGCACGGCGTCGGCCCAGGGCAGCTCGGCGGTGTCCTTCTTCAGCGCCTCGGCCGGCGAGGCCTGGCCGTGCACCAGGCGCAGCTCGATGCCGCGCGCCGCGCAGGCCTCGCGCAGGCGCTCGAAGAACGCCTGCCGGTAGTGCAGCAGCCGGTGCTGCGTGACGACGACGCGGGCGCGCCGCTGCGCCGGCGCTTCACCGCGCTGCGCCGTATCGGACCCTGATGGGGCGGCCGCGGGCGTCATGGCGACGGCCCCGGCGCCACGACGAAGTGATCGAAGCCGCGTTCGGACGATCGGAACGTGCCGCTTCGCACCATCGCCTCGTGGCGGGCGATCTCCTCGGGCGAGGAGAAGCGGCGCCCGATCACCACGGCCGGATTGCCGCCGACGATGCTGTAGGCCGGCACGTCGTCCTTGACCACCGCGCCGGCGGCGACGATGGCGCCGCGGCCGACGTGCACGCCGCTCAGCACGACGACGCCGAAGCCGAGCCATACGTCGTCGTCGATGACCACCGCGTCGGCGCGGAAGGGCGACGGGTCGCGCGCGCTACCCACCCAGCGCCCGAAGCGCACCGGCACGCCGGGCGTGCGGAAGTCGTGGTCGCGGCGGCCGACCAACGCCACGCGGTTGGCGATGAGCACATGGCGGCCGATGCGGCAGTTGGTCTCGATCGAGACTTCGTGGCCGAGGTAGCTGTGGTCGCCGATCTCGATGCGCTCGGCCGCCCACAGCCGCGGCCGCGAGCCCACGTGCAGGTCGGTGCCGAAGACACGCACCGGGGCACGGCAGCGCGCCAGCCGCAGCCGCGTCGCGAGGCGCCGCAAGCCGGCGGCCAGGGACTGCTTGATGGTGCTCAGCATCGGAGGTGCGTCTTCGTTCGAACTGCTTGCCGGCGCCCTCTTGCGCGGCGTGCTTTCGCGTGCTCTGTCGTGCTGTCGATGGCTCACTCGCAGGACGCGGACCGAGCTGACGGGCCGGACATTCTGCAACACGGCTGACCGCCTCACGCACTTCGTCGCACCTCGCGCCTGCGAAGCGCGTGCGAGGTTACGAAGCAGGCCGGCCCGATAACAACTTGGCCCACCCGCTGCGCCGAACTTCTGCCGACGATCGTGTCAACCCCGCGTATCGGGGGCTTCGAAAGAGACAGTCGTTGGAGCGAAGGATGAAGCGAGCCCTTTCCACAATTCCGAACCTTCCCACCTCCGCAACCGCTGCACAGCTCGCGCGGGCGCGGCGGCGCGCGACACCCGCGGCCGCAGCCGCCGCGGCGATCGCCGCGCTGGCCGGCTGCGGCGCCGGCGACGAAACCGGTGTCATCGCAGGCGGCAGCGCCGCGAGCCTCACCGCCAGCGGCGGCAGCACCGAAGTGCTCGAGGACAAGGCAGCCGTGCAGATCACGTGGACGCAGTGCGCGCGCGAGCACCAGATGTGCTCGTTCACCGGCACACACAAGGTGCGCTACGGCACCCAGACGAACTACGTCGTGCGCACCGGCGTGACGAGTCTGATGTGCGACAACATCACCTTCGGCAGCGACCCGGCCAAAGGCGTTCTGAAGACCTGCTGGTATGACGCTACGACAGCGACGGCACCGGCACCCGCGCCCGTTCCTGCTCCGACCCCTGCCCCGGCTCCTGCTCCTGCTCCTGCACCGGTTCCGACGCCTTCGCCCACACCGGCACCCGCTCCGGCTCCGGCGCCAGCGCCTGCCCCCGCAACCTGGACGCGCTGTGCTGCCGAGGGCGTGGCGGCGCCCGGAGACACCTGCGTCGTACCCGGCTCGCGTGCAGTGCGCTACGGCGTGCCGGGGGCCTACACGACCAAGGTCGTCACCACAAGCATCCAGTGCAACGATGCCGCCTTCGGGGCAGGGCCGACCACGTACCAGAACTTCTGCGAGTACAGCTCCGTGCCGGCATCTGCCGCTCCAGCGCCGGCACCGGCACCGGCACCCACCCCGGCGCCCACATCGGCTCCGACACCCACGCCCGCACCGAGCACGCCCGCACCGGCGGCCACCACCACCCCGGGCCCGCGCGTCAGCTCCTTCACCGCCTCCGGCCCCATCACCGCCACCGCCGGCCAGGTCATCTCCGGCGTGCGCATCCAGAACCCCAGCGGACCCTGCATCACCGTCCCCGCCGGCGCCACCAACGTCGTCATCCGCGACTCCGACATCGGCCCCTGCGGCGGCAACGCCAACATCTTCATCGAGGGCGCCAACGCCACCGTCGAGTACTCCTACGTGCACAACGGCAACCGCGGCGTCATGGCCCACCGCACCGGCGGCACCACCACCCGCTTCAGCCGCTTCGACACCTTCTACGGCCCCAAATTCAATGGCACCGCCATCGAGTACGACTACATGTCCAGCGGCCGCATCGAGGGCAACGCCGTGCGCGGCTCGGCCTACGCCAGCGACGCCGTCAGCGTGTTCGAAAGCTCGAACATGACCCTCATCAACAACGACATCGACATCAACGTCGCCGAGCCCTCCGCCGCCGCCTTCACCATGGGCGACGCCACCAACGGCAACCCCGGCGCCAACAACTACGTCTCGGGCAACACCGTCAAGCAAAGCGGCGGCGTCCCCGCCGGCGTCTTCGGCTCCTCGGGCAACACCGTGCTGGAGAAGAACTGCCTGGCCGCAGGCATCCAGGCCTACAACTACGCCGGCACCTTCGTCGGCGTCACCGTGCGCAACAACGTCATCAACCTGGGCGCCTCCTTCGTCCCCGACACCTCCGCCATCTCCGGCTGGAGCACCAACATCAACTCCACCGACTGCTCCCGCGTGCCGAAGTAGGCCGCGCTGCACGTCGCGCACGACCACAGGCCCCGCGAGGGGCCTTCTTTCTGCCGCAGGCCCCGCAAGGGGCCTTTTCTTTTTCCGCCACCGCCGCACCGGCTCACGCGCACAGCGACACGGACATTCAGCAACACGGCTGACCGCTGCTCGCACTTCATCGCACCAACGCCCGCCAATGGACGCCGCGTTACGAACGAACCGCGCCCGCTGACAACTCGGCTGCGCCATGCAGGGACGAATGCCGCGACCATCGCGTCAACCCCTTGTTCCGGGGATCAAGCCTGACCCCGAAAGTGACTGGAGTACCGATGACTCGAACGAAGGCCCGCCTGTCTCGCGCAGCCCTGTCCCTGGCGGCGTGTGCCGCCCTTGCTGCTTGCGGCAGCGGCGACGAGATCACTGCGGCCACCGGCGGCGGCACGACGACTTCGCCGGCCCCTGCACCGACGACCCCGGCGCCGACGACGCCGGCAACCCCCGACCCGGCGCCCGCGCCCGCGCCCGCCGCGGCGGAACCGGCGCCCGCCCCCGCACCGGCAGCGACGCAGCCCGCCGCACCCGCAGCCACCTGGGTGCAATGCGCGCGCGAACACGAGACGTGCAGCTTCGAAGGCGAGCGCAAGGTGCGCTACGGCACAGAGGCAAGCAACGTCACGCAGACCGGCACCAGCAGCCTGCAGTGCAACAACACGACCTTCGGCACCGACCCCGCCAAGGGCGTGCTGAAGACCTGCTGGGTTGAAACGACCGCGACGAGTGCGCCGGCTCCTGCGCCGACCCCGACACCGGCACCCACCCCGGCGCCCACACCGGCTCCGACACCCACGCCCGCACCGAGCACGCCCGCACCGGCGGCCACCACCACCCCGGGCCCGCGCGTCAGCTCCTTCACCGCCTCCGGCCCCATCACCGCCACCGCCGGCCAGGTCATCTCCGGCGTGCGCATCCAGAACCCCAGCGGCCCCTGCATCACCGTCCCCGCCGGCGCCACCAACGTCGTCATCCGCGACTCCGACATCGGCCCCTGCGGCGGCAACGCCAACATCTTCATCGAGGGCGCCAACGCCACCGTCGAGTACACCTACGTGCACAACGGCAACCGCGGCGTCATGGCCCACCGCACCGGCGGCACCACCACCCGCTTCAGCCGCTTCGACACCTTCTACGGCCCCAAGTACAACGGCACCGCCATCGAGTACGACTATCTGTCCAGCGGCCGCATCGAGGGCAACGCCGTGCGCGCTCGGCCTACGCCAGCGACGCCGTCAGCGTGTTCGAAAGCTCGAACATGACCCTCATCAACAACGACATCGACATCAACGTCGCCGAGCCCTCCGCCGCCGCCTTCACCATGGGCGACGCCACCAACGGCAACCCCGGCGCCAACAACTACGTCTCGGGCAACACCGTCAAGCAAAGCGGCGGCGTCCCCGCCGGCGTCTTCGGCTCCTCGGGCAACACCGTGCTGGAGAAGAACTGCCTGGCCGCAGGCATCCAGGCCTACAACTACGCCGGCACCTTCGTCGGCGTCACCGTGCGCAACAACGTCATCAACCTGGGCGCCTCCTTCGTCCCCGATACCTCCGCCATCTCCGGCTGGAGCACCAACATCAACTCCACCGACTGCTCCCGCGTGCCGAAGTGACGAGATGAAGGGTCTGCCGCAGGCGGCGGACCAAGACTAACGCACGGGTTGGACGGAGACATTCAGCAACACCGCTGACGCTTGCATGCGCCTTGTCGCGCAAGCGCTCCGCGCGCGGGCATGCCGTTACCAACGGCCCCCGCGCCTGACAACCCGACCGGGCGTTCGCGCCCGCTACGCAGAGACGATGCGTCAACCCCCTGTTCACGGGGGTTTGAACTTCGTTGGAGCGATTGATGTTCGGTTCGATTCTTCCCAGGTGGCGCGTGGCGCTCCTTCTCGCTGCCGGCGCCGTGCTGGCCTCCTGCGGCGGTGGCGGCGGCGACGCTGCATCGCCCGCCGAGGCCGGTGCAGCCGCACCGGCCCCTGTCGCGACGTCCACGGCGGCACCGCTGTCCGTCGCACCGGCGGCCGCGCCGGCAACGTCCGTCGGCCCGCGCGTGACCTCCTTCACCGCCTCGGCCCCGATCACCGCCAGCGCCGGCCAGGTCATCTCCGGCGTGCGCATCCAGAACCCCAGCGGACCCTGCATCACCGTGCCCGCCGGTGCGACCAACGTCGTCATCCGCGACTCCGACATCGGTCCCTGCGGCGGCAACGCCAACATCTTCATCGAAGGTGCCGATGCCACCGTCGAGTACACCTACGTGCACAACGGCAACCGCGGCGTGATGGCCCATCGCACGAGCGGCACCACCACCCGCTTCAGCCGCTTCGACACCTTCTACGGCCCCAAATTCAATGGCACCGCCATCGAGTACGACTACATGTCCAGCGGCCGCATCGAAGGCAACGCCGTGCGCGGCAGCAACTACGCCAGCGACGCCATCAGCGTCTTCGAGAGCTCGCACATGGTCCTCGTCGACAACGACGTCGACATCGACATCGCCGAGCCCACCGCGGCGGCCTTCACGATGGGCGATGCCAGCCACGGCAACCCCGGCGGCGACAACTACGTCGCCGGCAACATGATCCGTCAGCGCGGCGGCGTGCCCGCGGGCGTCTTCGGTTCTTCCGGCAACACGGTGCTGGAGCGGAACTGCCTCACCGCCGGCATCCAGGCCTACAACTACGCCGGCACCTTCGTCGGCGTCACCGTGCGCGACAACGTCATCAACCTCGGCACTTCCTACGTGCCCGACACGTCGATCCTCGCCGGCTGGAGCACCAACGTCGACTCCACCGACTGCGCCCGCGTGCAGGCCCGGCCTGCATCCTGACCGGCACAATCGCGGCCATGCTCGCGCGTGGCCTCGTTTGTCTTTCGCTGGCGCTCGGCGCGCTGGCGGCCTGCGGCCAGCGCGTCGTCTACGAAGGCCCGGGCATCGAGGTGCCTTCCGACTTCGGCTGCTGGCACGACGTGGGCTACGTCGCCAACTGGCCGAAGCTCAACGGCCAGGATCTCTACTACGGCCCGGACCCCGCCTTCATCGTGCGCGCCAACCGCGTTCGCCTCTACGGCATGAACGGGCTGGAGTGGAACGAGACCGAGAAGTCACCCGGCGTCTTCGACTGGACGCGCTGGGACGAGGCGTTCGCGAAGCTGCGCCGCACTGGCGTCAGGCACGTGACGTTGAACCTGTACAACCCGCCGGAGTGGGCCGTGCGCCGCAAGCACGACTACGCCGGCTGGCGCATGCAGCTCGTGCGCCAGCGCGAGATGCTCGACCGCTGGCTGAGCGCGGTGACCGGCCGCTACGGCGAGATCGACGCCATCGAGGTGGCCAACGAGGTCGTCACCGGCAAGGCGGAGAGCTTCTTCATCGGCTCGTCGGCCGAGCTCGAGCTGCTGTCGGACTGGGTGCTCGACTGGCGCAAAAACGCGGGCTGGCGGGGCAAGGTCTGGGCGCCTTCGATCCCCGGCTTCGGCGAGAACATCCCGACGATGATGGACTGGCTGCGCCGCTACCCGCGCTCGCGCGAGTTCGACGCCTTCCCGGTGCACCTGTACCACCTCGAGCCCGAGCACGTGGGCAAGCGCGCGAGCAAGGCCACCGGTTACGCCGGGCTGCTCGAGTTCCGCGAAGGGCTGCAGGCGCTGGGCCTGGGCCCGATGATCGACTCCGAGAAGGGCTTCCCGCCCGGTGCGGTGCGCGAAGGCACGATCTACAACTACGCCGTCGCCGCGCTCGCGCAGGGCGTGCAGCAGACCTGCTTCTTCATGCTCGGCAGCTACGGCCGCGACGAGACCAACCTCGGCCAGCCGTTCAAGAACGCTTGGGCGAAGAGCGACCTCGAAGCGGTGGCCGACCTCGCCGGCAAGACCATCGTCAAGGTCGTCACCACCGAGCGCGGGCGCTGGCAGGTGACGCTGCGCCCCTGAGCGAGGCTGCGCCGGCGCTCAGGCGGGCGCGACGCTGAGTTCGTCGATCAGCGTCTTCGTCTGCCGGATGTTGCCGCGGCTGGAAGCGCCGAAGACGATCGACTCGATCTTCGGCTGCCGGCACACGTAGTCGATCGCCTCCTTCGGCGACAGCGCGCCCGAGGCCAGCACCGACATCGCCACCGGGCGGAAGCGGCGCGTGGCGATCGTCTGCTCGTACAGCGCCACGCCGCCGCACATGCGGAAGCCGATCTTGTTGATGTTGGCGCAGACGATGGGGTTGTCGACCTTCTGCTCGTCCAGCACGTCCAGGAGCTTGGGCAGGTTCATCGTGATGAAGCCCGGCTCGGCGCCGTACTTGTCGCGCACGTGATCGGCGAAGACCTTCAGCGCCTCGTTCAGGCCGATGCCCAGCAGCAGGTCGGTGATGACGTTCTGGATGAAGACCACCGGCGTCGACAAGCCCTGGAACATCTTCATCTCGGCGTCGATCAGCAACTGCATGATCGCGCGGATGTCCTTGTTCGCCAGCGCCACGCCGCCCTTGACCATCGCTCCGAATGCCCCACCAGCGCCGTCGTCGGGCAGGAACATGCGCAGCGCCTCGATCATCCCGTGCTCGGTGACGGCATTGGCGTACTTGTGCGCGTACGGCATGCACGGGTAGAAGCGGTAGTCGGGGTAGCGCTGCTTGTTGGCGCGGAAGTAGTCGCAGATCTCGGCCACGCGGTCGTGCGTGGTGCACATGAAGGTGCGGATGCCTTCCTGGTAGGCGGCATCGAGCACGTCGAGCACCGCCTGCAAGTCCTGGAAGCGCATCTGCTGCGCGCGCGCCTTCTCCTCCGACATGTGGTTCACGCCGAAGAACTGGTTATCGCCGAAGAGGACGCGGTCCATGGCGTGGTTCATCGTTCGGTCCATCACCGCAGCCATCAGCGTGCTCCTGCCCGGGCGACCGTCTCGCGGCCGAGCAGGCGGTCCCAGAAGCCGCCGCGCATCGGCGCCCGCGCGGGCGCTGCCGCCACGCCGTTGCCCGGGCCCTCGCCGCGCTCGGCGGCGCGGATCATCGCCACCACGCGGTCGGTGCCCAGCGCCGAGCGGAAGGTGTTGACGCCGTCGGTGCGGCGCGCGGCCACGCTCTTGACGAAGTGGTCGATCTGCGCCGAGTACTCCTCGCCGCGCAGGTAGTACCACACCTCCTCGGTGAGGTCGGTCGTGTAGCGCACCGACCAGCCCTTGCCGAGATCGGGCCGCGCTGGGTGCGGCTCGCGCAGGTAGACCTGGCACTCCTGGCGGTCGGCGTTCAGGCGCCCGTTCCTGCCCCACACGGTGAGCTTCGTGTACATCTTGCGGTAGCTCTCGTCGCTCCAGTTGACGGCGAGCTGGCCGCTGGCGCCGTTGCCGAAGTTCATCGTGCAGTAGATCTCGTCCTCGACGTCGCGCGAGAAGAGCCGGTTGACGACGACGCCGCTCACCGCCTCGGGCACGCCGAACACCATGCCCACGGTGTCGATGGCGTGGCAGGCGTAGTCGTACAGCGCGCCGCCGCCTTCGTTCTTTGCCGTGCGCCAGGTGCCGCCCTTGGGCCGCAGCACCACGGGCCCGTAGGCTTCGGCGCGCACGTGGTGGATCTCGCCCAGCGCACCGCTGGCGACGACGCGCGCCGCTTCCTGGAACGCGCCGACGAAGCGGTAGTGGTAGCCCACCTGCGTGACGAGGCCGCGCTCCTCGGCCAGCGCGACGAGGCGCTCGCCGTCGGCGACGTCGAGCACGAACGGCTTCTCGCAGAACACGTGCAGGCCGCGCTCGAGCGCCTTCTGCACCATCGCCGCATGCAGCCGCGAAGGCGTGGAGACGATCACGGCGTCGAGCTGCTCGCCGTCGAGCAGCCGGTCCATGTCGGCGTGGCACTTCAGGCCGGTGTGCTTGCCGAGCACGTCGGTCAGGTAGCCGTTGCTGTCGCACGCGGCGACGAGTTGCACCTCGGGGTGCGACCTGACGATGGCCAGATGGGACAAGCCCATCTTGCCCAGGCCGATCATGCCGATGCGGACCAAGCTTTCACTCCCTGCAGATGCGCTGTTATGTTCGAAGAGGATTTCAGCCGCCGCGGCCGGCCGGCATGTCGCTGCGGTGCGCTGCCGGCGCGACAGCCGCGCCGGCGGCATGGCCGCGGCGCAGGAACTGGCCCGTGACGAGGCCTCGCCAGGCCGACTCGAGCACGAAGACGAGCGACCACCAGTAGCGCTTGGCGCGCAGCTTGGGCTGGATGATGAGGCGGAACAGCCACTCCAGGCCGAGCGCGCGCAGCAGCGGCGGCGCCCACGGCACCGTGCCCGCGTGGTAGTCGAACGCGGCGCCCACGCCCACCATCCACGGCGCGCGCACGCGGTGCAGGTGCTCCTGGATCCAGCGCTCCTGCTTGATGAGGCCCAGGCCCACCCAGACGATGTCGGGCCGCGTCGCGTTGATCTGCTCGACGACGGCCTGGTCCTCCTCGGGCGCGAGGTCGCGGAACGGCGGGCAGTAGCTGCCGCAGACGACGAGGCCGGGGAAGCGCTCCTGCAGCCGCCGCGCCATCTCCTCGGCCACGCCTTCCTTGCCGCCGTAGAAGAAGTGCCGCCAGCCGTGCGCGAGGCCCGCTTCCGACGCTTCGAGCTGCAGCACCGGCCCGTTGAAGCGCTCGATGCGATGGCCCCAGAACCAGCCGGCGGCGATGACGCCGACGCCGTCGCACAGCGAGAAGTCGGCCTCGCGGATGTGCTTGCCGTGCTGCGCGATGCGCAGCCCGTGGTACATCGACTCGGTGTTGGTGATCGAGATGTAGTGGCCGCCCTCGCGCCGCGCGATCACCTCGGCCATGCGTTCGAGCACCTGCGCATGCGACTCGGTGCTCAGCGGCAGGCCCATGATGCGCGCAGGGGCGCTCGCTGGCGTGGCCATCGATTCGGAAGACATCGCGGAAGAGTCGGAACGTCTGGCTGTGCGCGCGCTGCTCATGCACCGATGAGCAGGCGGCTCGAGCGGCCGAAGATTCTACGAGTCAGCTGTGCCAGCGCGGTCGAGACGGACAGCACGAGAACCACGAGCGCGAGCGTGTTCAGCGCCGTACCCGGGAACGGATGCCAGTGGGTGAAGTGGCTGTAGACGTGCAGCACGTAGACGTGCAGGAAGAAGATCGCGAAGCTCACCGTGGCCAGGTGGTCCAGCGTCGGCAGCTGGGCGCGGTCGAACTTCTTCAGCACCGTGATGAGGATGAAGAAGAAGAGGAACTTCTGCACGTAGATCCAGTCGATCTGGCCCTGCTCGTCGGAGAAAACCTGCTGCACGTAGCTGCCCACGTAGTCGGTGAACAGGAAGTGGCCGAGCAGGATGGCGAGGAAGGCGGCGATCAGCCAGCCGAGGTAGCGCTCGCACACGGCCAGCACCTGCTCGCGGTAGAGGCTGGCGACCATGCCGCTCATGTACGCCGAAAGGAAGTACATCGCCAGCTCGAGGTGGTGGTACTTCTGCACCGTCGTGCGGTGCGCCAGCACCGACACCGGGATCAGCACCAGCAGCGACCAGAACCAGGCCGGCCGCTTGAGGAAGTGGATGAACACCGGCGCGCAGACGTAGAAGATCGTCAGCACCGGGATGAACCACAGCACGTGGTTGAGCTGCGAGCCGCCGTACAGGTACAGGAACGCCGCCTGCGCCCACGGCGAGGCGTCGACGAGTTCGGGGTTCTGCTCCAGGAAGTACGGCTTCGACAGCACCAGCAGCACGCCGGGCAGGCCGACGAAGAGGTACGGCAGGACGACGTTCTTGAACTTCGTCTTCAGGTAGTGCCCGTACTCGAAGCGCTTGCTCAGGTGCTGGAACAGGAACCCCGAGATCATCATGAAGACGATCGTCGCGCCCTGGAACATCTCGACCAGGAAGCGGTACATCTGGTGGTTGTGCGACCAGTCGAGGTCGTCGACGCAGTGCATCGCGACGATCGACACGATCGCGACGGCGCGCGTGCGGTGGATGTAGGCGAGATGCATCTACGGCTCGCTCGCCGCCGGCTCTCGCCGGGGCACGTCAGGGGTTGCGGCGGAAGAAGAGTCCATCGAACTGAAGCATGCGCGCTGTCGCCGGATCTATGAACCCCGGGATCAGGTTCCACAGCTCGAATCCGCGTGAATCGAGCCACTGAATCATCTCCAGGTACAGCGCCTGCCCCTCATACAGGGGGGTCAGCGACAGCTCGAGCTGCACGCCGGTGACGCGCGGCAGCAGCCGTTCTGCGCCTTGCAGCACCGGCAGTTCGTAGCCCTGCGTGTCGATCTTCAGCAGCGTGCGCTGTGCGCGCTCGATCACGTCGTGGCGGATGCCGTCCAGCCGCCGCACCGGCACCTCCTGCACGCCGATGTAGCGCGACTCGGGCGCCGCCTTCTCGTGCGTCTGGTGCATCGGCAGGATCGAGCTGCTCGCCGAGTTGCCGGCGACGTGGATCCGCACCGTGCCGTCTTCGGCGCCGAGCGCGCCGCGCGCGTAGACCGCCCAGCGCGCATCGGTCGCAGCCAGCGCAGCAAGCCTCGCGTGCGCGTCTTCGAGCGGCTCGAACGACAGGATGGCGCCTTCGAAGCCGCCGCGGCGCAAGGCGCTGCCGTAGCCGCCGTCGTTGGCGCCGACATCGAGCACGGTGTCGATGCGCTGCGTCTTCAGCAGCGCATACAAGCGCGCCTCGGCTGATTCCACGGCGTTGTAGCGGCTGACATCGAGACCCAGGCGCCGCGCGGCCAGCTTGAGGTTGTGCTTGATCGTCATCGGCTCGTGCGTTCTTGTTGGCGTTCAGTGCGTGGTGGGCGCCGCGGCCCGGCTGGCTTCGTTGCGCGGTGCGGCTGCGCCCGTGGTCGTTCCTGCGCCCGTTCCTGCGCCCGTTCCTGCGCCGGCGATCGCGCTGGCGCGCGCGTTGCCCGCCGGCGCCGCCTGCCGCACCGCGGCGTACAGCGACAGATAGCGCTCGACGACCGGATCGACCGCGAAGAGGTCCTGCGCGCGCGTGCGTGCCGCCGCCGAGATCTGCTGCCAGCGCGCGCGGTCGCGGCTGAGCGCCACGATGGCCTCGGCCGTCGCCGCCGCGTCGGTGACGTCGGTGAGCACGCCGGCACGCCCGTCGTCCAGCTGCCACGGCACGCCGTCGGTGGCGCGCCCGGCGATCACCGGCAGGCCGACGCTCATCGCCTCGGCGATCGACATGCAGCACGCTTCCCAGCGCGAAGGGTGCAGCAGGGCCATGCTGGTGCGCATCTTCTCGAGGATCAGCGGGTGCGGCGTCGGGCCGCGGAACTCCACGTTGGCCGTGAAGCCCTTGCCGGCCGCCCAGCGCTGCGCTTCGCCATCGGGCTCGAAGCCCGAGCCGAAGCAGGTCAGCCGCAGTTGCGGGTCGCGCTGCCGCGCGAGGTGGAAGGCGTGCAACGCGGTGGCGCCGTTCTTGAGGTCGGTCCAGCCGTTGAGCACCATCATCAGCGACTTGCTGTCGAAGGCCTGCGGCACCGCCCCCGGCGAGCGCAGGATGTCGTTGGCGATCGGGTTGGCGACGACTTCGATCTTCGCCGGCGCCAGGTGGCGCAGGTCGCGCTCCAGGTCGGGCGACACGGCGCTCAGATGCTTGCAGCGCGCCAGCACGCGCCGGGCCATGAAGTAGCGGAAGAGCCGGTAGAGGTTCGGCGTGAAGCGCACCACCTTCAGCGGCGAATCGTGCGCGGTGGCCAGCGTCGGCACGCCGCTATCCAGCGCCGCCCAGACGAACTCGTAGGTCCAGTGCGCGTGGATGACCTCGGGCGCGAAGTCGGCGATCGCCGCGCGCAGGCCGTCGCGCTCGTAGCGGAAGAAGTCCAGCGCGCGGCCGCGCCGCCCGTAGGCACTGCGGAATGAGCGCGGCCGCTGCGGGCAGAAGTAGGCGCGGATGCCTTGGCCCTGGAAGGCGCGGAACGGCTCCAGCTCGCCGATCGGCGTCGAGTAGTCGGTGGTGATGGCCGCCACTTCGTGCCCGCGCTCGACCAGTGCAAGGGCCAGCACCGTCATCAGCGGCGCGCCCGGGTAGCCCGGCGGCAGCTTCTGCGTGTCGGGGAAGGCAAACGCGCCGGCGAGCATCGGGCCGGTGAACGGCCCCAGCAAGGCGATCTTCATGCGCGGCCGGCCTAACTGCGCGCCTGCACGCGCGCCTGCACGCGCGCGTGCACGAGGCCGGCGTCGGCAGGGGCCGCAGGCGCGCGCGAAACGGCAGCGCGCGCCACGGCGTCGGGCTGGCTCAACTGCGTGGCGATGTGGTCCGACAGGCGCAGCGCCAGCGCCACCAGCGTGATGGTGGGGAAGTTCGCGCCGGCGGTAGGGAACACCGAGCTGCCGGCAACGAAGAAGTTGCCGATGCCGTGCATGCGGCAATGGCGGTCGACGACGCCCAGCGACGGCGAGTCGTTCATGCGCGTCGTGCCCATGTGATGCCACGTGCCTTCGATCGCCTCGGGCCACTCGCGGCCCAGCTGCGGCTCGTCGTACTCGACGTCGGCGATGCCGGCGTCGCTGATCTCCTTGCCGACGACGGCCACGGTGCGGTCGAAGGTGTGCTTGACGAGGTCGCCCAGGCGCCAGTTCACGCGCACGCGCGGCATGCCCAGCGCGTCGCGCGTATCGGCCAGCGAGATGCGGCTGTCGGGGTCGGGTGCGGGCTCGCAGATCATCTGGAAGCGCGCTTCCTTGATCATCTGGAAGTGCATTTCCTTCAGGAAGCCCACCGGGCGCAGCTGGCGCGCGGCGATGAAGTTGGCCGCGTTCAGCGGCTCGCTGGCGAGGATGCCGAGGTCGCGCCAGACGCTGTGGTTGGGGTCGATCTTGCCGTGCACGCGGAACTTCATGCGCTTGAGCGCCTCGGCCGCGGCCGTGCCCTCGCCGGGAAAGATCGAGCTGAACCAGATGCGCGCGTTGAGCATGCGCTCGCGCTTCTGCACCTCGGGCGCCACCGTCAGCTGCGCCGCGACGTGCGTGCCGTTGGCGCGCACCGAGCGGTTCAGGTAGTGGAACATGATGTCGTACAGCTTGTTCCGCCGCCACGCCTCGCGCAGCGTCAGCTTGCCCATCACGAGCCGCGGGTGCTCCATGAAGTAGCGGCCGACGAGGCCGTTGGCGTTGCCGAGGCCGCCGGCGTGCTGCTTGTTGCAGGCGAGCAGGATGCGCGCGTTCTCGATGCCGCCGCAGGCGAGCACGAAGTGGCGCGCCTGCACCGTCATGCGCTTGCCGGTGAGCGTGCGCACGTGCACGCGTTTCACCGCGCCACCGTCGGCGTCGGTCTCGATGTCGACGACGTTGGCCCACAGGAACACGCGCACGTGCCGCGCCGCCTTCAGCTCGCGCCGGTAATGCTTGCCGAAGCGCACCGGCAGGCTGAACTGCGAGAGGCTGTCGATGACGTCGCCGCTCACCAGCGGCATGCGGCGCACGTCGGGGCGGCCGATCGCCTTGACCCAATGCTCGATGTCGTAGTTCTCCGGCCCGAGCCTGAGCACCTGGTGCGCGCGCGTGTAGAACGGCTTCAGCTCGTCCAGCCCGAATGGCCAGCCGCTGCCGGGCACCCAGTCGCGCTTCTCGAAGTCGTGCGCGTCCATCGGCCGGCACCAGCCGCCCCAGCAGTTGCTGCAGCCGCCGAGGAAGCGGCTCCTGTAGTTGTCGCCGAAGTGGTAGGGGATGCCGACGTTGTCGCCGCGGTACAGGTCCATCGTGCCGGTGTCGGGCGAGAAGCCGCCGCTTTCGAGCACGACGGTATCGATGCCGCGTTTCTCGAACTCGAGCGCCATCGTCAGGCCGGCGGCACCGCCACCGATGATGCAGACCGTGGCATTCGCGACCAACGCGTCTTCGACGCGGCGGGCATCAACGAACATGGATATGAACTCCGGCGCTGGAAGGATTCGGTCGCCGGCTGAGGGCACGCGGCGCGCCTGCGGCGCAGCCGCGCTCAGGCGAGGGAAGCGACGAACTCGCGGTACGCGAGCCGCAGGCCCTGGGCCAGCGACGTGCTGGCCTTCCAACCGGTGCTCTCGAGCAAGCGCACATCCATCAATTTTCTCGGCGTGCCGTCGGGCTTGCTGCGATCGAAGACGATGTCGCCAGCAAAGCCAGTGACTTCGCGCACGAGATGCGCCAGTTCGGCGATCGTGACGTCATCGCCCACACCGATGTTGACGAGCGGCGGCTCGAAGCGCCCGCTCACCGACTCGTCGGAACCGAGCAACGCCGTGAAGCGCTGGTCGCCGAGGTTCATCAGGTGCACGCAGGCATCGGCCATGTCGTCGCTGTAGAGGAACTCGCGCCGCGGCGTGCCGCTGCCCCAGACCTCGACGTTGGTGCTGCCGCGCTCGCGCGCTTCGTGGAACTTGCGCAGCAGCGCCGGGATGACGTGGCTCGTCTGCAGGTGGTAGTTGTCGCCCGGCCCGTAGAGGTTGGTGGGCATCGCGGCGAGGTACCGGGTGCCGTACTGGCGGTTGTAGCTCCAGCACATCTCGATGCCGGCGATCTTGGCCAGCGCATAGGGCCGGTTGGTCGCTTCCAGCGGCCCGGTGAGCAGGCAGCTCTCGGGCATCGGCTGCGGCGCCAGGCGCGGGTAGATGCAGCTCGAGCCGAGGAAGAGCAGGCGCTTGACGCCGGTGCGCCAGCAGGCATGGATGACGTTGGTCTGGATCGCCAGGTTGTCGCGGATGAATTCGGCCGGGTAGGTGTTGTTGGCGACGATGCCGCCGACCTTGGCCGCGGCAAGGAAGACGTACTCCGGTTTCTCCGCCGCGAAGAAGGCTTCGACGGCCGCAGCGTCGGTGAGGTCGAGGTCGGCGTGCGTGCGCTTGATGATCGAGCGGTAGCCGAGCGACTCGAGCCGGCGCACGATGGCCGAGCCGACGAGGCCGCGATGGCCCGCCACGTAGATGCGCGCGTCGAGCGCCATGTGGTTCATCGCGCGCTCGCTCACTCGTTGTAGTCGTAGGCCTTGAAGCCGGCGAGCTTGACGAGGCTGTCGCGCCGCGCCGCTTCGTAGTCGGCCTGCACCATCTCGGCCACCAGCTCCGCCAGCGTCGTCTTCGGGCTCCACCCGAGCTTCTGCTTGGCCTTGCTCGCGTCGCCCAAGAGCGTCTCCACCTCGGTAGGCCTGAAGTACCTCGGGTCCACCCGCACGATCACCTCGCCCGGCTTCACCTTCGCCTTCTGGCCCCCGTTGAGCTTCGTCTCGGAGATCTTCTCGACCCTTCCGACTTCGCGCTCGCCCTGGCCCTCGAACACCAGCTCGATCCCCAGCTCCGCCGCGGCCATCTGCACGAACTGCCGCACGCTCACCTGCACGCCCGTGGCAATCACGAAGTCCTCGGCCTGCTCCTGCTGCAGCATCAGCCACTGCATCTGCACGTAGTCCCGCGCGTGCCCCCAGTCCCGCAGTGCACTCAGGTTCCCGAGGTACAGGCAGTCCTGCAACCCCAGCGCAATGCGCGCCAGCGCGCGCGTGATCTTGCGCGTCACGAACGTCTCGCCCCGCAGCGGACTCTCGTGGTTGAACAGGATCCCGTTGCACGCGTACATCCCGTACGCCTCGCGGTAGTTCACCGTGATCCAGTAGCTGTACAGCTTCGCTACCGCGTACGGGCTTCTCGGGTAGAAGGGGGTCGTTTCCTTCTGCGGCGTCTCCTGCACGAGGCCATACAGTTCCGAGGTGCTGGCCTGGTAGAAGCGCGTCTTCTTGGTCAGGCCCAGCATGCGGATGGCTTCCAGCAGCCGCAGCGTGCCCACGCCGTCGGCGTTGGCGGTGTACTCGGGCTGCTCGAAGCTGACCGCCACGTGGCTCATCGCCCCCAGGTTGTAGACCTCGTCGGGCTGCACCTGCTGCACGATGCGGATGAGGTTGGTGCTGTCGGACAGGTCCCCGTAGTGCAGCACCAGGCGCTGGTCGGCCACGTGCGGGTCCTGGTACAGGTGGTCGATGCGGTCGGTGTTGAACAGCGAACTGCGCCGCTTGATCCCGTGCACCACGTAACCCTTGCCCAGCAGCAGCTCGGCCAGGTACGCCCCGTCCTGGCCCGTGATGCCGGTGATCAGCGCCGTCTTCTTGCCGTTGTCCACGATGGATTCCCTGCCCTGCGGCCGTTCCCTCGCCGCATTCCGCGGCGGGCGGCTCGAATCACTGCGTCCTGAATTCGGCCAGGCACTGCGCCGTCGTGGCGCTGTACGAGGTGGACAGCGCCGACGACGCATCCCGCTTCTCGTGCCCCACGCTGCAGCCGACGGTGACGCTGCGCAGTGGCGTCCAGTTGAGGCCCACCCGCGTCTCGACGAGGTTGTCGTCGCCCTTCGCGCCGGTCGTGTCGACGAGGTCGCGCTTGAGGTAGCGCACCTGGGCGATCGCCTTGACCTTGGCTGACGCCTCGTATTCGCCGCGCAGCTGCCAGGTCGTCGACAGCGGGCTGCGGCTGGTGACGACGGTGGGCACGACGGCTCCGCCCGCGCCGGCGTTGAACGAGTTCTCCGACGACGTGTCACGGATCCAGTCGAGGAAGAGGCCCGACTTGCCGGTGAGCTTGTAGGCCCAGGCGACAGCACCGGTGGTGCCCTTGAAGTCGCGGACCGTCAGGCTCTTGTGCTCTTCCTTCGTGCGGCTTACCCGCGCCGTGACTGTGCTGGCACCGGTCGCGCTCCACACGGCCGAGAGGTCGATGTCGTCGCGGTCGAAGTCGTCGGCCAGCGTGCCGCCGCCGACCGGCGCCGGCGCGTTCGGATAGGTGCCGTCGGTGCGGCGGAAAGCGACGCCGAGGGTGAGTGCACCGCTGGGGCGGTACTTCAGGCCGATCGAGCCCGTGTTCTGGTCGAACTGGTCCGGGGCACCGGGCTTCGAGAAGTCGAGTTCGCGCCGGATGTACCCGAGTTCCACCGCCAGCAGCGATGCGCCGCCGACCTGGCCGCGTGCATTCAACTCGCGCCGCGTCTGCATCACGCGCCCGTCGGCCTCGAAGAAGCCGAATTCGTCGCCGTAGCGGGCGAGCGTCCGGTCGGTGGTGTAGGCGACGCGGCCCGAGAGAAGGTCCGCTGCCTCCCAGTCGATGCCCGCCAGCAGGTTGCCGCCGGTGTGGTCGAACTGGTTGCGCTTGTCGTAGAAGCTGTGCCGCAGCGCCAGGTCGGCGAAGAGCCGCTGGCGCCCGATCGGCTGGTTCAACCCGGCCAGCAGCGAGGTGGTGGAGATCACCTCCTTCGACTCCGGCGCGCCTTCCGCCACGCGGAAGAAGTTGGAGTCGTACGTGACGTCCTGCGAGGCGCCCACGTACCAGGGGTTGGGTTCCTGCGCCAGCGCGCCGGTGGCGGCGGCGGCGATCAGGGCGGGCAGGGCGAAGCGCGCGCGGCGGTGGTTCTGCGAGTCCATGCCGCAGTCTACT
>JAXMEZ010000024.1:0-57997 GCA_046348035.1 Rubrivivax sp.
CAACTGCACGGCCCGGCAGAAGCCTACGTGCCCACGTCGGCCGAAGGCGAGGCGGTCAAGGCCCATGTCCGGCGCCCGCTGCAGCAGCGGCAGCCCGTGGGCTATGACATTCGCTTCCTCGAAGCCTACGACCCCAACCGAACCTTCTACCTGGGCGCCTCGCTGCGCGCCCAGTTGTTGAGCCTCGGGCGCTCCAGCGTCGCGCAGCACGCGCCGGCGGGCACCTTCGCACGCGACATCCTCAGCCGCCTGCTCATCGACCTTTCCTGGGCGTCTTCGAAGCTCGAAGGCAACACCTACACCCGGCTCGACACCGAACGCCTGATCGAATTCGGCCAGGCCGCCGCAGGCGCCGACGCGCTCGAGACGCAGATGATCCTGAACCACAAGGCGGCGATCGAGTTCCTCGTCGGCGACCCGCGTGTGGCCGTCGACACCGAGACCGTGTTGGCGCTGCACGCGCTGCTCTCCGACGGCCTGCTGCGCGACCCCATGGCCGGCGGCCGGGTGCGGCAGCGCGCCGTCGAGATCGGCGGCAGCGTGTTCCGGCCGATCGCACTGCCGCAGCGGCTGGAGGAGTTGCTCGGCATCGTCCTGCGCATGGCCGCCGAGATCGAAGACCCCTTCGAGCAGGCCTTCTTCCTGATGGTGCACCTGCCCTACCTGCAGCCCTTCGAGGACGTGAACAAGCGCGTTTCGCGGCTGGCCGCCAACATCCCGCTGCTGCGCCGCAACCTGAGCCCGCTGTCGTTCATCGACGTGTCCGCCCAGGCCTACGTCGACGGCATGCTCGGCGTCTACGAGCTGACGCGCGTCGAGCTGCTGCGCGACGTCTTCGTCTGGGCCTACGAACGCTCGTGCCAGCAGTACGTGGCGGTGAAGCAGCAGCTGGTGCCGCCGGACACCTTCCGGCTGCGCTACCGGGCCGAGCTCACGGCCGCCGTCAAGGCCATCGTGCAGCAGGGCTTTGCCCTCGAGGACGCGAACCTCAGGCGCGCGACGCCGCAGACGGTCGCGCGAGCGGACCGGGCGCGATTCGCGAGCCAGTTGCGGACCGAGTTCGAGACCCTGCACGGCGGCAACGCGGTGCGCTTCGGCTTGCGGCCGCTGGAACTGGCGGCCTGGAACACCCAGGTGCAGCGCAAGGGACGCCGCACCTGACGCGGCAGCAGCAGGACGCCCCCGCGCCGGGGTCACCGGGCTCGCGCTGCGCCGCCTCCTCGGGTTTTCCCGCGAATAACTGCGCACGCGGCTGTATACACTTTTGAGCACAGACTGCCGCCGTTCCTGCGCCCGGGTGCCGCAGCCTGCCTTCCTTCGAACAACCTGCGCAGGAATCGAGGAGACCCGCGCGATGTCACCGCCGTCCACCCCGTCGACGAACGCCTGCCCAGCGGCCGCCTGGCGGCACTGGGCCTTTGCTCTTCCCGATGCTGGTGATGTACGCCGGCGCAGTGGCCGTGCCGCTGATCGTCGGCCGCGCGCTGAAGCTCTCGCCCGAGCAGGTGGCGATGCTGATCAGCGCCGACCTCTTCTGCTGCGGCCTCGTCACGCTGATCCAGAGCTACGGCGTCACGAAGTACTTCGGCATCAAGCTGCCGGTGATGATGGGCGTCACCTTCGCCGCCATCGGGCGGTCGCGTTCGCCAACGCGATGCCCGGCGTCGACGGCGCGCGCGCGATCTTCGGCGCCATCATCGGCGCGGGCATCATCAGCATGATCATCGCGCCGCTGGTGAGCAAGCTGCTGCGCTTCTTCCCGCCGGTGGTCACCGGCACCATCATCGCCATCATCGGCATCAGCCTCATGCGCGTGGGCGTGGGCTGGGCGATGGGCGGGCCGGCGCCGCTGGCGCAGCGCGTCGACGCCGCCAAGCTCGTCGAGATGGTCGACAAGGCCAAGGCCGCTGCGGCCGCAGCCTCGGCGCCGGTGCAGATCGGGCCGATCCCGATGCTCAACAACGCCGGCTACGGCGCACTGGACAACATGGCCATCGCGGCGGCGGTGCTGGTGTTCATCCTGCTGCTGGTGAAGTACATGAAGGGCTTCATCGCCAACATCTCGGTGCTGCTGGGCATCGTCGCCGGCTGCGTCGTCGCTGCGGCGCTCGGGAAGATGAACTTCGACAAGGTCGGCAAGGCCGGCTGGTTCGACGTCGTCACGCCGTTCGCCTTCGGCATGCCCACCTTCGACATCGTGATGATCCTGACGATGACGCTGGTGATGATCGTCGTGATGATCGAGAGCACGGGCATGTTCCTGGCGCTGTCGGACATGACCGGCAAGAAGATCAGCCAGAGCGACCTCGCCGCCGGCCTGCGCACCGACGGCCTGGGCACGCTGCTGGGCGGCGTCTTCAACACCTTCCCGTACACGAGCTTCAGCCAGAACGTCGGCCTCGTCGGCGTCACCGGCGTCAGGAGCCGCTGGGTCTGCGTGGCCGGTGGCGTCATCATGATCGTGCTCGGCCTGCTGCCCAAGATGGCCGCCTTCGTCGAGGCGATCCCGCAGTTCGTGCTCGGCGGCGCGGGCCTCGTGATGTTCGGCATGGTCGCGGCCACCGGCATCCGCATCCTCAGCACGGTGGACTTCAAGGGCAACCGCCACAACCTGTACATCGTCGCGCTGTCGATCGGCTTCGGCTTGATCCCGCTGGTGGCGCCGCGCTGGTCACAGCACATGGCCAGCGCCTGGCACCCGCTGCTCGAAAGCGGCATCCTGCTGACGGCGGTGGCGGCGGTGGTGCTGAACATCTTCTTCAACGGCGCGCGCGAAGACACCGCCAGCGCTATCGAGGCGTCGAAGACGGCCGAGGCGCACTAAGCGCGCACTAAGCGCGCACTAAGCGCGCACTAAGCGCCCGGTAAGCGCGCCCGTAATCGCGCACCTTCATCGTCGCTCCCGCAAGAAGGAGGGCTGTCGTGCCGCCTCTGGCGCGCCGGCCGCACGGCCTTCGAGCACCAAGATCGCAAGATCGAATGCGTGTCCATTCAAGGGAGATGATGAGATGAAGCAATCCAAGTCCGAGAACCTGGCTGTCGCGCAGGCCGCACGCCCCGCTGCCGCACGCAGCCTGCAGGCGCCCGCGCTCGAGATCGTGCGCGGCGACAGGTTGACCACTGCCGATGTCAAGGCCGCGGTCGAGGCGCGCGTCAAGGCCGCGCTCGAAGAGGCGGCGCAGAGCGAGCGGCCCGAGGTCGCCGAGCCCCTCAACTGGTGGGACATGTACGCCCTCGGCCCGGTCCAGCCGCTGGCGCTCAACGGCCCGCTGCCGCCGCACCAGGTGATCAAGGTCGGCGAGGTCGCCTACGTCGCGTCGGTGATCGTGCTGAACCCCTTCAACATCGTCGCGCCGGGCATGAGCGCCGCCGACATCCTGTCGAACTTCGCGCTGCCGTACGAAGTGCGCTTCCAGACCGGCAACGTCACCAACTGGACGCTCGGCCAGCCGGACATGAACGTCGTCGTCGCCGGGCCCGGCCAGCACCTCGTTCCCGGCCAGGCGGTGTACGTCGACGTCATCCAGTTCACCGGCAGCACGCCCGGCCTGTACGAGATGAACGTGTCGTGCCGCCTGCTCGGCGCCACGCCGCCGTTCGTCAACGCGCCGCAGTTCGCCGGGTTCGCGCGCTACGTCGGCGACTTCGACGCCGACATGTTCGGCTCGTCGACGCCGGGCTTCCAGTTCGACGTGCCGATCCGCTTCCAGGTCTACCCCTGAGGCACGGTGCGCCGGTGCCGAGCCGGCGGTGAACCGAGGATGCGGGACGCGCAGCGCGCGTCCGTGAGGATGCCGGACGCGCGGCGCGCGTCCGGCATCGCTGCGACGAGGAGACACCTCCATGCTGATCGATCCCCTCGTGCGCGCCCGCGCCCGGCTGGCGCTCGGCCAGCTCTGCCGCACGCACCTGTACGACCCGAACGTCACGCTGATCGACATCGGCCACAAGGCCACCGCCGGACGGGTCGAGCGCGACCGCCTCGCCGTGCGCGTGCACGTGGCGAGCAAGCTCACGCCGGTGCAGCTGGAGGTCGCCGCCGCCGGCGGCGCCACGGCGCCGGTACCGCGCTCGATCGGCGGCTTCGAGACCGACGTGATCGAAGGCCGCTATCGGCAGCGCCTGCGGCCGGGCACCGGTGCCTCCGCCACCTCGCGCCGCGCGCGCTTCGATCCGCTGCGCGGCGGCATCAGCGTCTCGCGCAGCGGGCGCTACGGGGCCGGCACGCTCGGCGGCATCGTGCTCGATCGCGCCAGCGGCGCGCCGATGCTCCTGAGCAACTGGCATGTGCTGGTGGCCAGCTGGCTGGCGCGTCCCGGGACAGCCGTATTCCAGCCCGCCACGACCGACGGAGCGGCAGCGGCGGACCAGGTCGGCCGCCTGGCGCGCGATGCGATGTCGGTGAACCTCGACGCCGCGGTGGCCTGGGTCGACGATTCGCGCTCGCTGTCGGCGCTGCAACACCAGCTCGGCCGCGTGCGCGGGCGCGCGCAGCCGGCGCACGAGATGCGCGTGGCCAAGTCCGGCCGCACCAGCGGCGTGACGCGCGGCGAGATCTCGGGCACCGACGGCGTGATGACGTTGCGCTACGCGGGGCTGACGCGGCAGATCCGGCACGTGATCACCATCGAGCCCGCCGACGGCGCCGACGTGCTGTCCGCCGGCGGCGATTCGGGCAGCCTGTTCCTCGACGAGGCGAGCGGCGCCTGCGTCGCGCTGCACTTCGCCGGCGGCGACTTCCCGGAGCGCGCGCTGGCGATCGACATCAACCCGGTGGTTGATGCGCTGGGGGTGGAGTTCGACGCGGGCTGACGCACCGCCGCACCGCTACGGGACGCCGCGGCGAACCATGGACAGCAGGATCGCCGCCCGCGCGCGAGCGCCTTGAGCGGGCCTTGCTCGCGCGGCCCGAAGTGCGCTTGATCGACGCCGGCCGCGACCGCGACACGCACGCGCGCTGTTCTTGCGCGTGCACCTGGCGCCGGGCACCGACCCGGCCGCGCTCGGCATTCCGGCGCAGGTGGGCGACCTGCCGGTTCAGGTGCTGTTCGCCGAGTACCGGCTGCGCTGGAGGCGCGAGTGTTGCCCGTCAGGCGGCCAAGGGCCGCTGGGTGGAAGCGGCGTTGCGGAGCTGCTGGCGCGCACTCCGCACGTTAGGTGCTGACCGGCTTCGCTTCAGGGCCCCCTTCACGCCGCCAGCCGCGCCGCGATGCGCCGGTACAGCGCGGTGGTCTCGTCGCTCGGGCTGAGCCCGAACTGCTGGTGCAGCGCGCCGACGCAGCCGCGGTACTGGCGTTCGGCCAGTCGCGACCTGGCCCAGCTTCGCGTAGCAGAGCATCAGGCGCCGATGCGCGGCTTCGTTGCAGTCGTCCAGGCCGAGGTGGCGTCGCGCGCAGGCAGCCGTGCCAGTCGGCGGCCTGCTCGCGCAGCCCTGCCAGCCGTTCCAGCACTTGGCTGAAGCAGTCGCGCAGCGCTTGCGCTTCGGCGGCGAGCGCGGGCTCGTTCTCGTCGCCTTCGAGCAGGTCGCTGCGGTACAGCGCCTGCGCCGCCTCGTAGCGGCTGATCGCCGCGTCGGCGCGGCCGCAGCTCTCCTCGGCGCGGCCGGCCTCGGCATGCTGGACGAACTGCTCGGTGTCGAGCCAGACTCGACCCCCGGCAGCAGCCGGTAGCCTTCGTCGCTGTGGCGCACCCAGTCGCCGCGGTCGAGCGCGCGGCGCAGCCGGTGCATCGTCACGTTGAGGTTGTTGCGCGCCGCCGCCGCATCGGCATCGGGCCAGAAGAGCGCGGTGAGCCGCGCGCGCGAGAGCGGCCGGCGCCGTTGCAGCAGCAGCAGCTTCAGCAGCGTGCGCGCCTTTCCCCGGCGGCAGCTCGGCCAGCGGATCGGCGCCGACCCAGACCTCGAAGCCGTCGAGCAGGCGCGCCGTGATCGCGCCGGGCCCGGGCAACGGATGAGCCGGCATGGCCGGCGGGTGCACGAAGCCGACCCACGGGGTCGGCGGCGCTGGCGTTCATTCGGTCCCCCTGAGCATGCTGTCCAACCGCTGTCGTCGGCGCCCCGCGGCGGTTGGCCGAGTCTAGGCAGCACGCGTGCGTAGGCGCGGCGGTGCGCTGGCGCACTGAAGCGGACTTCGTGCTCGCGTTCTAGGGGATTGCGGCAGTGGTGCGCGGCCGTCGGCGCACCGCCTTCAGGTCGCGACGCCATGCCACGCAGGCACCAGCGCGGCCACCTGGTAGCCGCCGATGACGATCTGCGCGCCGTCGCGGCTGACGACGCCCAGGCGCGCCAGTTCGACAGCTCGCGCGTCACCTGCTCGCGGTAGCTGCTGATGCGCGCGGCCAGCTCTTGCCGTGGCTGGGGCCGGGCTCAGCACGACGCGGGTCGCCGCTGGCGCCGCCGGCGGCCAGCGCCAGCCGCACCAGCTCGGCACACAGGCGCTGCTGCACGCTGAACGCGCTCAACTCGTAGACGCGCTCGGTCAGCGCTCTGGCCGCGCCGGCCAGGCGGCGCAGCATGCGCTCGGCGATCGGCCAGTGGCGCCGCATCAGCCGGTGTGCAGGTCGGCCGGGCTCAGCCGTGCCAGCAGTTGACTCTTGCAGCGCGACGACGGTGGCCGAGCGCGGGCGGCCGTCGATCGCGGCCATCTCGCCGATCGCCTCGCCGGCAGCGGCGTCGCGGAAGCTGACTTCGCGGCCGCCCGGCGACAGCGCCACCACGCGCAGCGCGCCGGAAACCACGAGATAGCAGTCGCGGTCGGCGTCCTCGCGTGCGATCACCGTCTGGCGCGCCTGGTACAGGCGAAAGCGGCAGGCCGCAGCGACCTCGCGCAGCACGTCGTCGGGCAGCCCTTGCAGCAGCGCGATGCCGCGCAAGCCCGACAGTGCGGGCGGGTCGAGGGCGGGCACGGGGATCGGCAAGCAGGGCCTTGAGGCGGCGGTAAGCCGCGCGGGCGGCGAGTCTCGCACGCGGCGGCGTCGCCGCGCCAGCGCTGCAGCGGTGGCGATGGACTGAGGGGCGGACACGCCCAGCGGGTCGCGGTGACGCCGCTTTCTAGGCTCCTCCTGCGCGACTTCCCGACGCGCCGATCCGAACGCCGCGGGCCAGGCCACCCGTTGCGGCTCTTACGGGTGCGCTGCACAACGCGCCGATCGGCGCGCGTCGCGCCCGCGCATCGGGTGTCCCCTGTTGACACGTGATTGCGATCATGCGAGTCTTGAGAAAACGTTTACTTCCAGGAGCAACGATGGGTACGCGAATGAGGCTGGCGACCTTGCCGACGCAGCCCACGATGAACGAGAACCACCGCCTGGTACGCACGGTGTTCCGGCGCTCCGATCTCCTCGCCAGCAGCGTGCTCGCCGTCGAGCAATCCACGTACTTTCCTTCCGGCAAGTCGCCCGTCCACGCCGAAGGCGATTCGGAGGAGGTGATCTACTTCCGCCGCGGGCGCGGCCAGGTGCTGCGCGGCACCGAGTACGTCGACGTCGGGCCCGGCTCGGCGGTCACGATCCCGGGCGGCATTCGGCATCACGTCGTGAACACGGGCGAGGACGTGCTCGAGCACATCCTGATCAGCGCCGACTTGTCCAAGCCGGTGCCGAACGCCAAGGCCCTGCCGAACAGCGGTGACTACCTGGTCCCGCATGGTGCCGACGGCCTGCGCCGACTCGCCTGCCGCAGGTTCAGCGTGGCGCCCGGCGAGCGTTCGGCCTCGTGGACCTATGCTGATCGGGAGGCGGTCTACGCGATCTCGGGCGGCTTCACGGTCGTGCACGTCGGCCTGCCAGGCGGCGAATACGAATGGCAGTACGCGATGGACGGATCGAACTGCTTCTGGCTGCCGCCCGAGCGACCTCACTACTTCCGCAACGTGGGCGACAGCCCGCTCACGGTCGTCGGCCTGCTCTGCCTGACCGACGTGCCGCCGCGGTAGCCGCTGCACGGGACGCGCGAGATAACCAGGGCATCGCCCGATGCGAATCCAAAACATCGACGCCATCGCCGTATCGGTGCCCCTGAGCATCGTGACCAGCATGTCCAGCCGGACAGTCCACGCGCGCGAGTACGTGATCGTGACGGTGCAATCGGACAGCGGAGCCAGAGGCACGGGCTACACGTACGCCGGCACGACCGGCGCCCGCGCCGTGCGCGACATCGTGCTGCACACGCTCGTGCCCACGCTTTGCGCGGCCGGCTGGTGCGACATCGAGGGTGCGTGGAAGGACCTGTATCCAGGAGGCCCTCCTCATCGGTCGGCGCGGCGCTGCACCGCGATCAATCTCCGCGGTCGACATCGCGCTATTCGACCTTGTCCTCGCGCGCTTGCGACGCTTCCCCTGGCCAAGTTCCTCGGCGGCTGGAAGGCAAGGTGCCGGCGTACCTCCGGGGGGCTACTACCGCGCGGGCGACCCAGGTCGAGCAGCTCGAGCGCGAGATCGAACTGGCCGGCCGGGCATTGGGCTTCAGCGACACCAAGATCAAGGTGGGGTGGGCGGTCGGTTCGCGACGACGCGGCCCGTGTCAAGCTGGCCCGCGAGCTGAAGACCCAGGTCGGCCCCGAAGGGCAACTGGCCCTCGATACCGGCAACGCATGCGCCCATGCCGCCGAAGCGATCCAGGGGCCGGCCGCGCCTTCGAGCGGGCCGCCGCGCCGTTGGGTTTGTGGTGGCTCGAAGAGCCGCTATCGCCGAGACGTGGCCGGCCACGCCAGGTACCGCGGCGCTCGAAACGCCGGTGGCCTGCCGGCGAGATTCACCAGACATGGTGGGACTTTCGCGCACTGGTGGAGCGTGGCGCGGCGGCGATCGTACAGGCCGATGCGGCCGTCGTCGGAGGCATCAGCGAATGGCGGCGGATCGCCGGGCTGTGCGCGGCGTTCGACCTGCCGATGGCGCCGCATTGGCACCACAACCTGCATGTGCACCTGGCTGCGTGCACGCCCAACTGCATCGTCGTCGAGCACTTCGACTTGGCCAAAGACGTCTTCAACTTCGAGCGCCTGCTCACGCCGGGGTCTCGCGCCCTCCCCGAGGGCGGCTTCCTTCCGGTGCCGAGCGGGCCCGGCCTCGGGATCGAGTTCGACGCCGAGGCGATCGAACGATTCCGGTTGCCTTGAGACGCGCACGATGTTCGCCGACTTGAAGGGCAAGGTTGCGCTGGTGACCGGCAGCGCACGCGGCATCGGGCGCGGCATCGCCCGGCGCCTGGCCGACGAGGGCTGCCGCCTGGTGCTCAACGACATCTCGGAGGATGCGTTGATGCTCGCGGCGGCCGAGCTGAAGGCGCTCGGCGCAGACGTTCTGCCTCTGGCGGCCGACGTGGGGTACCGGGCGCAGGTCGAGGCGATGTTCGCGCAGGCGCTCGCGTGGGGGCGCGGCATCGACGTGCTGGTGAACAACGCGGGCTGGTCGGTACCGGTGTCGCATCTGCTCGAGATGAGCGACGCGCACTGGGACGACGTCCTGCGCACGAACCTGAAGAGCATGTTCCTGTGCACGCAGATGACGGCTCGCGCAATGGTCCAGGCGCGTCGGCCCGGCTCGATCATCTGCCTCAGCTCGTTCGGAGCCACTCGCGCCCACCGCGCGATGGCGGCCTACGACGCCTCCAAGGGCGGGGTGGAGGCATTCACGCGGGCGGCCGCGCTGGACCTGGCGCCGTTCAGCGTGCGAGTCAATGCGATCGGCCCGGGCGCGATCCACACCGAGTTCTTCGACGGCGGCGGCGAAGAAGGCCGGCGCGAGAGGGCGCGCCCGGTGCCGCTCGCGCGGGTCGGCCAGGTGCAGGACATCGCGAGTACGGCGGCGTTCCTCGCTTCAGCCGATGCCGCTTACATCACCGGCCAGGTGATCTACGTCGATGGCGGCATGCACGCGCAGTTGCGGCCGCCCGAACTCGACCGGCCGTTGCCCGACTCGCTCGAGCCTCTCCGGCGCTCGGCCGCTACGCCACCGGGGCCGGCATGACGTCGAAAAGCCTCGCACCCCGCAGCGAAACGGTGGGCATTCGGGAAATCGCCCACGCGAGCGGCGTCTCGATCGCCACCGTGTCGCGCGTGCTGCACGGCAAGGCCAGCGTGTCCGGCGACCTCAGGGCCAAGGTCGAGGCCGCGGTGGTGCGCATGAACTACCGGCCGAACCTCTCGGCCCGGGCCTTGCGCACCCAGAGGTCCCACACGGTGGGCGTGGTCGTGCCGCACATCGGCAACGCGCACTTCAGCGATGCGGTTCGAGCCATCCAGGACGTTGCCGCCAGCGCGGGCTACACCGCCTTGATCGTGAACTCGGACGGCGAGCCGGCGCAAGAAGCGGCGGCGCTGCGCACGCTGCAATCGCGGCAGGTGGACGGGATCATCCTGGTGTCGGCCTCCGCGACTCAAACCAAAGTCTTGTCGGCGACGAACGTGCCGGTGCTGGCGATGGACCGCGCGATTCGGGGCGGCACCTTGGATCATGTGCTTGTCAACACGCGTGCCGGAACTCGCGAAGCGGTCTTGCATCTGGCGAGCCAGCGCTGCCGGAGCATTGCGTTCCTGGCCGGTCCCGCGGGCCTTGGACGGCGTCCGAGAACCTCAAGGGTTACGTGGAGGGCCTGAAGGAAGCGGGGTTCGAGTTCGACCCGGATCTGGTGCTGCCTGGCAACTACACGTTCGACAGCGGTGAAACGCAGGCGCTGGCGCTGCTCGAGCGCAAGACCCGACCCGATGGCCTGATCGTCGCCAACAACCTGATGACACTCGGCGCGATGCGGGCGTTCCTGCGCTGGGGCGTCCACATCCCCGCCGAGCTGGCGCTGGTCGGTTACGACGACGCCCTGTGGACCGATGTCGTGCGACCCGCGATCACCGTTGTCTCCCAGCCGACGTACGAGCTCGGCGCGTCATCGGTGCGAACCTTGTTGGCACGGCTGGCAAATCGCTCGGCGCCGCCTAGCCGCATCGTGCTCGACACCCGGTTGATCGTGCGCGAGTCGAGCGTGCGCCCCTGAGCAGCGTCGCGCCGACGAGTTCTTTTCACGCGCGAAGAGTAAACGTTTTCTCGCCTGCCCCAGCTGGAAGGATCCGATGCCCGATTCCGATGCCGCCGCCGTTCGACACGCTTTCGCGAGCCTCCTCGTCAGCCCTCGCGCCGGCAAGCCTCGCTTGGCCGGCTCGACCTGGATCACGCTGTTCGGCGAGGGGCCGCGGCAGCTCGAAGCTCTGCTGGAAACCTCCGCCGAGTTCATCGATCGAGCCAAGCTCGCCTACGGTTCGGCGCTGCTCGCCGAGCCCGGGCTTCTGAAGACCATCACGAAGATGCTGCGCGAGCGCGGCATCGAGCCGTATCCCGGCGGAACGATCCTCGAGATGGCGATCCGCGCGGCCCAGGTCCCAGCCTTCTACGACTGGGTGCAGGAGATGGGCTTCACCGGCATGGAGGTCTGTGACGGCGTGGTGGTGATGACGCGCGAGGAACGCTCGAACTACATCCGCATCGGCGTCGAGCGCGGCCTGAACGTCACGACCGTCGTTCAGGAGGCGATCCGCAAGCCTGTGATCGAGGTTGTTCCGCTCGCCGAGCGCATCGCGCGCGCAACGGCGGACTTCGAGGCCGGCGCCACGCAGGCGCACTTCATCTATCAAGCCATGGTGCGCGGCGAGACGCCGGCCGACGTCGTGGGGCCGCTGAGTTCGAGCAGGTCAAGCGCGTGATCGCCGAGATCGGCAGCGATCGCATGGTGTGCGAGGCCTTGTCGGCCGACGACCAGCTCAAGTACCTGCGGACTTTCGGCCCCGACATCAGCCTCGGGCACGTCGACCCGCGCACGGTGGTGCAGCTCGAAGCGCAGCGCCGCCGGCTCGGCTACGAGACCTTCTGGTCGGCCGTGTGGGGCCGCCCGCACTGGAGTTGATATCGCGATGCTCAGCTCGTTCGTTCCGCCCGATGAGCCGCGCGAGCTCTACGTGACGGACCTCGCTCACAGGCGCGGTTCAGATCGCGCGCATACCGGCACCCGACCTGCCGGTGCTGTCGTATTCCTCAACGAGCGGGTCACGCGAGCCCGTCCTACGACCGAAAGGAGTTCCGCGATGTGCATGAACCTACGAATCGCGCGCCGGGCCACCGTCGCGGCCGCGCTGGGCCTCGGCCTCGCGCTCGGCTCCGCCGGCGCTTTCGCGCAGCCCGCGCCCGCGGGCGAATTGAAGATCGGCACGTTGCTGCCGATGACGGGCCCGGCCGCGCAATTCGGGCCGCCGATGGCCGCCGCGGTGGAACTGGCGGCCAAGGACATCAACGAAGCCGGCGGCATCATGGGCCGGCGCATCTCGATCGCCCAGGCCGACGAGGCGGGCGACGCCAACATCGCCTCGCAGGCGCTCGATCGGTTGCTGAGCCAGAACATCCACACGATCATGGGCACCGGATCGACCTCGGTGACGCTGTCGCTGCTGGACAAGGTGGTTCGAGCCCGTGCCTCGATGTGCTCGGGCGCGAACACGGGCCCGCAGCTCACCGCCTACCCGCACCAGGGCTACTTCGCGCGCACGTCGTACTCGCAGGTTCTGCAAGGCCCGGTCTACGCGCAACTCGCGATCGAAGACGGGCACCGCAAGATGGCGATCCTGGCCCGCGGCGACGCGTTCGGCAAAGGGCTGGCCGAAGCGATCGAACAGTCGTTCAAGGCCGCCGGCGGCGAGATTCTCGCCACCATCGTCTACGACCCCGCGCAGACCGCCTTCGACTCGGAGGTGCAGCGGCTGGCGAGCCTGCGCCCCGACGTGGTGGCGGTGATCGGCTACGACGAGCGAGGCAAGATCTTCCGCTCGATGATCGAGCGCGGCATCGGGCCGCGCAACATCGGCGTCTACACGACGGGGGTCCTCGGGCCGGACTTCTGGAAGGGCGTGAACCCGGCCGATCCTTCGGTGCTCGAGAAGGTCAAGCAAGGCGGCTCACTGCTCGCCACCCCCGGCAACGACTTCGGGGCCCGCCTGGCGGCGCAGACGCCGGGGCTGCGCACGACCCAGTTCGCCCCCGAACAGTACGACTGCCTGGTGATCACGGCGCTGGCGATGACGGCGGCCAAGTCCACCGACCCGAGCGTCTACAAGAGCCAGGTGGCGCCGGTGACCAGGGGCGAGGTCGAGTGCACGAGCTACCGCGATTGCGTGCGCAGCCTGGCCGGCGGCAAGACCATCGCCTACGTCGGCCCGACCGGCCCCACGCGGCTGTCGGACAAGGGCGACCCGACCCTGGCGCGCTTCCAGATCTACGTGGTCGACGCCAAGGGCGTCTCGCAGCCGGTGCGCCAGGTGCAAGCGAAGGCCCCATGACGAAACGCCGGCGGCTGTCAGCCTGGCTCCTTGCGGCAGCCGCGCTGTTCGCGGTGCTGCTGCCGGCGCATGCGGGCACGGCGCTCGGCGGCACCCTGCGCGCGAGGTCCGCCGATGCGTCGGAGCCGGTCGCGGGCGTCGAGCTGGTGGTGCGCTCGGTCCAGGGCGGAGCGACCTTCCGCGGCACATCCGGACCCGACGGCCGCTTCGAGATCGCGCTGCCCGCGGCGGGCGCGTATCGCATCACGCTCGACACGCGCACGCTGCCGCGCGGCGTCGTGCTGCCTCCGGGCCGGGCCGACACGCTAACGGTCGATGTGCAGGAAGGTCAGCGCCAGCTGGTTCTGTATCCGCTGGCGCGGGACGATGCCACGCCGGGCCGGAGCGAGCCATCGACGGTGGCGCGGGTCGGGCAGCTCGTGCTCGACGGCACCGTGTTCGGTCTGATCGTCGCGATGGCCGCGGTGGGCCTGTCGTTGATCTACAGCGTCTCGCGCATCATCAACTTCGCGCACGGCGAGTTCATGACGCTGGGCGCCTTGCTCGCCTACCTTCTCAGCACCACGCCCGGCGGCCCGCAGCTGCCGCTGATCGCCGCCGCGGCAGCTGCCGTCGTCGCGGTCGGGGCGCTCGGCGGCGTGGTGGGAACCGGCCTCCTGCGCCCGCTCGAGTCGCGAGTGAAAGAGCACTTCGCGATCCTCGTGTTCACGATCGGGTTGTCGTTCGCGGTGCGCTACCTGCTGCTGGCCCTGTTCGAATCGAACACCGTGCCCTATCGCGAATACGCGCTTCAGGAGCCGCTTCGGTTCGCCGGGCTCGCGATCGCGCCGCGTGACGCCGCCGTGTGCGCGATGGCGGTGGCGGCGCTGGTCGGCCTCGGGGTGCTGCTGCTGCGCACGCGCCTGGGCCGTGCGATCCGTGCGGTCGCGGCCGACCCCGGCCTGGCGGAAGCCACCGGGATCGACGTCGAGCGGATCAAGCGCGACATCTGGATCGTCGGCTCGGCGCTCGCCGCGCTGGGCGGCGTGCTGATGGCGCTCAGCCATCAGGTTCGATGGGACATGGGCTACCAGACGCTGATGTTCGTGTTTGCCGCCGTGATCCTCGGCGGCATCGGCACCGCATTCGGAACCATCGCCGGAGGCGTCGTGCTGGGCATCTGCATGGAACTGAGCACGCTCGCGTTCCCGGTCGAGATCAAGACGGCGCTGGCGATGCTGGCGCTGGCCGCGGTGCTGCTGGTCCGGCCGCAGGGCTTGTTCAACCGCGCGCAGCGCGTGGGCTGACGACGTGGATGTGCTCGATCTCCTCTCGCTGACGGCGCGCGCCGCGGTGTCACCCGAGGCGGCCGTGCTGGCGCTGGCCGCGGTGGGGCTGAACCTGCACTACGGCTACACGGGTCTGCTGAACTTCGGGCAAGCCGGATTCATGATGATGGGCGCCTATGGGCTCGCGATCGGCGTGCTGACGCTGGGGCTGGGCTTCGCGGGGGCGCTGGCATTGGCGATGGTCTCGGCAGCCGCACTGGCGCTGCTGATGGGGCTGCCGACCTTGCGGCTGCGCGCCGACTACTTCGCCATCGTCTCGCTGGCGGTCACCGAGTCGCTGCGGCTCTTGTTTCGCAGCACCTGGATGGAGCCGCTCACCGGTGGCGTTCAGGGCCTGCAGCGTTTCGGAGACGGTTTCTTCGCGCTCAATCCGATTGCGCGCGGTGACTACACGCTCGGGCCGCTGCACTGGAACGAGGCGCAGTTGTTCCTGTGCCTGATCGCGTGGGCCGCGGTGGTGGCGGCGGTGCTGTTCACGCGCATGCTGGTCCGCTCGCCGTGGGGCCGCGTGATCCGCGCCATCCGCGACAACGAACACGGGCCCGCTTCGCTGGGCAAGCCGGTGTTCCGCTACAAGATGCAAAGCCTCGTGCTGGGCGGGCTGATCGGCGCGCTGGCCGGTGTCGTGCTGGCCCTCAGCCACCAGGACGTGAACCCCGAAACCTACCTGCCGACGCTGACCTTCTTCGCCTACACCGGGTTGGTGCTCGGCGGCATCGGCAAGCCCTGGGGGCCGGTGATCGGCGTGGCGCTGTTCTGGATGATCGTCGCGGCCACCGACGGCGTGCTCGCCGCCGCGAGCGGCACACTGCACGGGCTCGGGGCCCAGCAGATCAGCGCCGCGCGCTTCGTGCTGCTGGGCGTTGCGCTGATGCTGCTCGTGATGTTCCGGCCCGACGGCCTGTTCGACACGCGGCGGCCGCACCATGCTGCGTGACGACCCGATCCTCGCGGCCGCCGGCGTCGTGCGCCGCTTCGGCGCGTTCACGGCCGTCGATGTCGAACGCTTCACCGTGGCGCGCGGTTCCATCACCTCGCTGATCGGCCCCAACGGCGCGGGCAAGAGCACCTTCTTCAACGTGCTGTCGGGCTTCATGCGGCCGAGCGCCGGCCGCTGGACCTTCGAGTCGGCCGATATCTCGCGGGCGCCGGCGCACCGGATCGCCGAGCTGGGCCTGGTGAGGACATTCCAACACACCGCCGTGTCCGCGCGTTTGTCGGTGCTCGACAACGTGATGCTCGGCGCGAAGAAGCCTCGCGGCGAGTCGTTCGCTTCGGCTTTGTGGCCCGCGCGCTGGCGGCCGGCCGATCGCCGCGTGGCGGCGCGCGCCATCGAGGTGCTCGAGCGGTTCAAGCTCGCGCACCTGCGCGACCAGCCGGCCGGCGTGCTCTCGGGTGGGCAACGCAAGCTGCTGGAACTGGCGCGCGCGCTGATGGCCGAACCCAAGCTGCTGCTGCTGGACGAGCCGATGGCCGGCGTCAACCCGGCGCTGCGCGACTCGCTGCTCGAGCACATCGTCGCGCTCAACCGGCAAGGGACCAGCGTGCTGATCATCGAGCACGATATGGAGCTGGTGCAGCGCATCAGCCACCATGTGGTCTGCATGGCCGAGGGGCGCACCATCGCCGAAGGCCGCGCCAGTGAGGTGGCGGCCAACCGCGCGGTCGTCGAGGCCTACCTCGGAAGCCGGCGCGCCGTGGCGCCGCGGCCCGCCTTGCCGCCGGCAGCGCCGCTCGCAGCGCAGCCGCCGATCCTGGCGATCACCGATCTCGTCGCCGGCTATCTGCCCGGCGTCGACGTGCTTCGGGGTTGCTCGCTGGAACTCCGACCCGGCGAGATCGTGGGCCTCTTCGGCCCTAACGGCGCAGGTAAATCGACGCTGCTGAAGGCCGTGTTCGGCATCGCCCGAGTCCGCAGCGGCAGCATCGTCCATGAAGGTCAGGCCATCACCGGCTCGCCGGGGCACCGGCTGGTCGCGCGCGGCATCGGCTACGCGCCGCAACTCGAGAACGTGTTCGCCCCGCTCACCGTTCTCGAGAACCTGCAGACGGGCGTGTTCATCGCCCCCGATCGCTGGCAAGACGGCTTGCGATATGTGCGCGACCTCTTCCCACCGTTGGAGCCCCTGCTGCCCCGGCGCGCGGGCGACTTGTCGGGCGGCGAGCGGCAGATCGTGGCTCTGGCGAGAGCGCTGATGCTGCGGCCCACGCTGCTGCTGCTCGACGAGCCTTCGGCGGGCCTCTCGCCGAAGATGCAGGACCAGGTGTTCGACTTCATCGCCGCGATCCGCTCGCGCGGCGTCGCCGTGCTGATCGTCGAGCAGAACGCCCGGCGCTGTCTGGAAATCTGCGATCGCGGCTACGTGCTCGACCAGGGCCGCAACGCCTACACCGGAAGCGGCGCCGAACTGCTTAACGACGAGCGCGTCGAGCACCTGTACTTGGGGGCACGCGCGGCAGCGGGCGATGCGGCCGGCCGCTCACCCTCCGCGCTTTCATCGATGGAGCCCTGAACATGTCGGAACCCCGCCACGCCTCCTTCCTCATCGCCGGCCAGGCGGTCGAGGCGCTCGACGGCGGCACGATCGCCGTGCGCAACCCGGCGACCGGCCAGGTCATCGGCTCGAGCGCCTACGGCGCCGCCGCCGACGCCGATCGCGCGCTCGCCGCCGCCCAGGCCGCGTTCCCCGCCTGGGCTGCAACCGACGTTGAAACGCGGGCCCGCCTGCTGCGCCGCTCGGGCGAATTGATCCGGGCGCGGCGCAGCGAGATCGCGCAGGCTCTGACGAGCGAGCAAGGCAAGACGATCTCCGACAGCCTGCGCGAGATCGACTACACCGCGCGTGTGTTCGAGTTCTATGCGGACCTGGCGCCACTGCGCGCCGACGCCTGGAAGCATCCGCAGGAGAACGCCGGCTCCAAGGCGCTGCGCGTTCTCGTCATCCACCAACCGATCGGCGTCGTGGCGACGATGGTGCCGTGGAACTACCCGGTGGACATCTTCGCCTGGAAGGTCGCGCCGGCGCTGGCGGCCGGCTGCACGGTGGTCAACAAGCCGTCGCCGTTGACGCCACTGTGTACGGCGCTCACCGTGCAGTGCCTGGTCGACGCCGGTATCCCCCCGGGCGTGATCAACAACATCGTCGGCACCAACGAGGGCCTGTCGATGAAGCTGATCACCGACCCGCGCTCACGCGTCGTGACGCTGACGGGCTCGACCGAAACCGGCCGCATGGTCATGCGCGAAGCCGCCGCCGAGCTCAAGCGTGTGGTGCTCGAACTCGGCGGCCAGTGCCCGATGATCGTGATGCCCGACGCCGACCTCGATCTGGCGGTGGCCGCGGCGGTGCAGCGTTCGTACACGAACATGGGCCAGATCTGCCTGTCGGTCAACCGCATCTATGTCGCGGAGCCGATCCGCCGGCGCTTCGTCGAGGCCTTGGTCGAAGCCACGAAGGCGGTCCAGCCAATGGACGGGACGGCACCCGGCGCGCTCTTCGGGCCGATGATCAACGACACGCAGATCGAACGCGTGCAGCGGCACGTGCAGGACGCGGTGGCGCGCGGCGGCCGGCTGCTCGCGGGCGGCAGGCGGCTCGCCGGGGCCGGCTACGACGGCGGCAGCTTCTACGCGCCGACCGTGATCGCCGACGCGCCCGACGACGCGCTGGTCATGCGCGAGGAGACGTTCGGTCCGGTGGCGCCCGTGGTCGGGTATGCATCGACCGAAGAAGTGATCGGCCGCGCGAACGCCACGCGCTACGGCCTGGCGGCCTATGTCTACAGCCAGGACATCGGCCAGGCGCTGCAGCTGGCCGAGCGCCTGGAGTGCGGCGGCGTCGGCATCAACGTCAACGACGTGTGCGAGCTGCAAGCGCCATTCGGCGGCTGGAAGCACAGCGGCGTCGGGCGCGAGCTCGGCAGCGAAGGGCTCCTGTCCTACATGGAGTCCAAACACATCCGCATGCGGCTGCCCGCGCTGGTGTGACGGACGCGGTGACGCGATGGATTCAGGACCCGCCTTCCCCGCCTTCGACTTCGGGCTGGAGCTGCCGGCCGCGCTGATCGTCATCGACATGCAGCCGGTCGGCGTCTCGCCCGGCGTCGGCCTCGTCAAGTCGATCGAGAGCAGCGTACCCGGCTACACCGGCTATCTCGTCCAGCGCGTGCGCGAAGAGGTGGTGCCGGCGATCACGCGCCTCGGCGAAGCCTTCCGGCGCGCCGACCAGTCCGTCGTCTTCATGCTGTTCGGCTCCGCCGTGGGCGACGGCTCCGACATCCGCACCTCGACGATCCGCTACCGCAGCGAGCAGCGCCGCAAGGCCACCGGCTCGTCGGTGCTCACCTCGCGCGCGGACCCTGCGAGCGACGTGATCGCAGAGCTGCGCCCGCAGCCCGGCGATCTGCAGCTCACGAAGACATCGATGGACAGCTTCGTTTCCACCGACCTCCACGAGCGGTTGCAGGCCAAGGGGTCCGCTCTCTGGTCGTGACGGGCGTCTACACCGACGCCTGCGTCGAAAGCACCGCGCGCACGGCGGCCGAACTCGGCTACCGCGTCTTCGTCGCCGCCGACGGGTGCTGTGCCTGGCAGCCGGCGTTCCACGAGCAGAGCCTGGCCAACCTGGGGCGCTATTTCGCCCGGGTCGAAAGCGCCAAGACGCTCGCGGCGCTGCTCGACGACGCGGCCGCCGCACGCACACCGTGAACGCGCGCCTTTCCCAGCCGAGCCCTCCACTGCAACTCCGACCCACGGCGTGAGCGGCATCCTGGCGCTTGTGCTCACTCCGTCCCTAGCGGCATCCCGCTGCATCCAAGCCCCCATTCGCTCCGTAGGCCCGGCAAGCGCTTCGCCGATGCGCAGGAGGTGACCCATGGCCGCTGCCGTCGAAACCACCCCCGCCGCCCCCGCCGCTCCCGCCACCCCCGTTGCCGGCGGCGCGCCGGCGGGCCACGCCCAGGCGCTGGGCCGCCGGCGCGGCTTCGCCAGCCAGACGCAGGCGACCGAGCAGCCGGTGCAGGCCGTCGTGCATGGCCGCCTGCCCGAGTGGCTGCGCGGCGGCAGCCTGCTGCTCAACGGCCCGGCGATCTGGGACCTGCCGGGTCGGTCGCACGCGCACTGGTTCGACGGCCTGGCGCTGCTGCACCGCGTGCACTTCACCGGCAGCGGCGTGCGCTACGCCAGCCGCTTCCTCGACACCGAAGACGCGCGCCTGAGCCGCGCGCGCGGCCGGCCCGAGCTGGGCGGCTACGACACGCCGGTGGTGGGCGGGCTGCCCTCGCGCATCTGGCACCTCTTCAACCCGCGCCGCACCGACAACGGCTGCGTCGTGCTGTCCAACTGCGACGGGCAGTGGCTGGCGCACACCGAGAGCGACCGCGTCACCCGCTTCGACCCGCAGACGCTGGCCACGCAAGGCGAGCTGCGCTGGGCCGACAAGCTCAAGCTGCCGCTGATGGCGGCGCACCCCGCCGTCGACGCGCAAGGGCGCTGGTGGAACGTCGGCGTGCGCTTCGGCCGCCGCTGCGACTACGTCCTCGTCAGCGCCGGGCGCAGCGGCGAGCGCCGCGTCAAGGCGACCATCGCGTGCGAACGGCCGGGCTACCTGCACGCCTTCGCGCTCGGCGCCCGGCACGCGGTGATCTGGGAGTGCGCCTGGCGCGCGCATCCGCTGCGCTTCCTCTTCGCGGTCGCGTCGTACGCGAAGCACTTCGACTGGCTGCCCGACAAGGGTTCGCGGCTGCATGCGGTGAACCTCGCCGACGGCAGCGTGCGCAGCTGGGAGGCGCCGGCACTGTTCGCCTCCACGCCGTGCAGACCTACGAGCAGGGCAGCGACATCGTGCTCGACCTGTGCCTCGACGCCGCGCCGGTGGTCGAGGAACTCACCATCGAACGCCTGCGCGCCGGCGTGCCGGCGGCGGCAGCGCGGGCCCGCCACGCCCGCTTGGTGCTGAGCCCCGGCCGGCGCGAGGCGCGCGAGGAGACGCTGCCCGGCCGCTTCGAGCTGCCGCAGGTGAACGCGCAGCGCGCGCTCGCCGGGCCGGTGCGCCATGTCTGGGCCGCCAGCGCCGGCGATCCGGCCGAGGGTGGCGGCTTCTTCGACCGCACGGTGAAGTTCGACCACGCGAGCGGCCGCCTCGCCGAGCATGTGTTCGCGAACGCTGTGGCGCTGGAGCCGCTGTTCGTGGCACGGCCGGGCGCCGGCGCCGAGGACGACGGCGTGCTGCTCGTGCACACGCTGGCCGACGACGACGCCGGCTCGGTGGTGCGCGTGCTCGACGCGGCGACGCTGCAAGAGCGGGCAGCCGTCGAGCTGCCGCGCGTGGTGCCTTTCGGCTTCCACGGGGCCTGGGTCGGAACCTGATTCCCGCCGCACCGCGACGGCGCAAAATGCCGGCCTCGTGCGGGCGGCCGCGTTCGGCCGGCCGCGCGCGCCTCATCGCCGGCCTTTTCGCCGGCCCTGTCGTCCCAGGAGCCACAAGGAACCTCATGAACGGCCAGATGATGCAGCTGCCGCTGCTGATCTCCTCGCTCCTCGTGCACGCCGAGCGCCACCACGGCGAACAGGCAATCGTCTCGCGGCGCGTCGAGGGCGACATCCACCGCACCACGTACCGCGAACTCGCCGCGCGCGCGCGCCACATGGCCAAGGCGCTGGCGCAGCTGAACGTGAAGCCCGGCGACCGCGTCGCCACGCTGGCCTGGAACGGCTACCGGCACATGGAGCTGTACTACGCGGTCAGCGGCTCGGGCGCAGTGCTGCACACGCTGAACCCGCGCCTGCACCCCGACCAGGTGGTCTACATCGCCGACCACGCCGAGGACCAGGTCCTGTTCTTCGACCTCACTTTCCTGCCGCTGGTGGCCGCCGTCGCGCCGCGCACGAAGACGGTGAAGCACTGGGTGGCGATGACCGACCGTGCCCATCTTCCCGCCGACGCCGCGGCGAAGATCCCGAACCTGCTCGTCTACGAAGACCTCGTCGCGGCCGAGGACGACAAGTACACCTGGCCCACCTTCGACGAGAACACCGCCAGTTCGCTCTGCTACACGAGCGGCACCACCGGCAACCCGAAGGGCGTGCTGTACAGCCACCGCAGCACCTTGCTGCATGCCTACGCTGCGGCGATGCCCGACGCGCTGAACTGCGGCGCCGCCGACACCATCCTGCCCGTGGTGCCGATGTTCCACGTCAACGCGTGGAGCCTGCCGTACGTGGGCTGCATGGTCGGCGCCAAGCTCGTGTACCCGGGTGCGGGACTGGACGGCAAGAGCCTGTACGAGCTTTTCGAGAGCGAAGGCGTCACGCTGTCGGCCGGCGTGCCCACGGTGTGGCAGGGCCTGCTCGCGCACGTGGAAGCGAACAACCTGCGCTTCTCGACGATGAAGCGCACCGTCATCGGCGGCTCGGCCTGCCCGCCGGCGATGATTCGCGCCTTCGCCGAGAAGTACGGCGTGCACGTGCTGCACGCCTGGGGCATGACCGAGATGAGCCCGCTGGGCACCGTGTGCTCGTTCAAGGGCAAGCACGCAGGCATGTCGCAGGAGGACCGCTTCGCCGTCATGGCCAAGCAGGGGCGCGCGGTCTACGGCGTGGACATGAAGATCGTCGACGACAACGGCGCCGAGCTGCCCTTCGGCAGCGAGACCTCGGGCGACCTGCTCGTGCGCGGCCCGTGGATCATGCAGACCTACTTCAAGGGCGAAGGCGGCAACCCGCTTCGCGACGGCTGGTTCCCCACCGGCGACGTGGCGAAGATCGACGCCGACGGCTACATGCAGATCACCGACCGCAGCAAGGACGTCATCAAGTCCGGCGGCGAGTGGATCGGCTCGATCGACCTCGAGAACATCGCCATGGCCCACCCGGCCGTGGCGATGGCCGCCTGCATCGCCGCGCCGCACCCGAAGTGGGACGAGCGGCCGTTGCTGGTGGTGGTGAAGAAGCCCGGCGCCAGCCTCACGCGCGAGGAACTGCTGGCGTTCTACGAAGGCAAGATCGCCAAGTGGTGGACCCCCGACGACGTGGTGTTCGTCGACGCGATTCCGCTGGGCGCCACGGGCAAGATGCAGAAGAACAAGCTGCGCGAGCAGTTCAAGGGCCACAAGCTGCCCACCACCTGAGCCCTCAGCCCGAGACGAGCCGCCGCCATGCCCCGCTTCGCCGCCAACCTCTCGATGCTCTTCACCGAAGCGCCGCTGCTGGAGCGCTTCGACCGCGCCGCCAAGGCCGGCTTCAGCGCCGTGGAGATGCAGTTCCCCTACGAAGCGCCGGCCGCGGCGATCCGCGAGCGGCTCAAGGCCAACGGCCTGGCGATGGTGCTGCACAACTTCCCCGCCGGCGACTGGGCTGCAGGCGACCGCGGCCTCGCCTGCAACCCGGCGCGCCAGGCCGAGTTCCGCGCCGGCGTCGGCAAGGCGATCGATTACGCCACGACGCTGGGCGTGCCGCAGCTCAACTGCCTGGCCGGCAAGCCCGGCGCCGGCATCGATGAGGCGACGACGCGCGGCACGTTCGTCGACAACGTGCGCTACGCGGCCGAGCAGTGCGCGAAGGCCGGGCTCACGGTGCTGATGGAGCCGATCAACAACTTCGACGTGCCGGGCTTCTGGCTCAACCGCACGGGCAAGGCGCTGGACGTGATCACCGAGGTCGGCCTGCCGAACGTGCGCGTGCAGTACGACATCTACCACGCCCAGCGCTACGAGGGCGAACTGGCGGCGACGATGCAGCAGCAGCTGGCGAAGATCGGCCACATCCAGTTCGCCGACAACCCCGGCCGCAACGAGCCGGGCACCGGCGAGATCAACTTCGCCTTCCTCTTCGCGCACATCGACCGCATCGGCTACAACGGCTGGGTCGGCGCCGAATACAAGCCCGCGACTACCACCGAAGCCGGCCTCGGCTGGCTGAAAACCTACCGCCAGAAGTGAACGGTTGCGCGCCGTGCGCTGCCGTTCTTCTCTCCCACCCGACACGGGATACCCAACATCATGAAGCTCGGATTCATCGGCCTCGGCATCATGGGCGCGCCCATGGCGGGGCACCTGCGCGCCGGCGGCCACGAACTCTTCGTCACCACGCGCAGCAAGGTGCCGCAGGCTCTCGTCGACGCCGGCGCCAAGGCCTGCGCCAACGCCGCCGAGGTGGCGCGCGCCGCCGACATCGTGTTCCTGATGCTCCCCGACACGCCCGACGTCGAGAAGGTGCTGTTCGGCAAGGACGGCGTCGCGGGCGGCCTGGCCAAAGGCAAGACCGTCGTCGACATGAGCAGCATCTCGCCCATCGCCACCAAGGAGTTCGGCGAACGCATCGCCGCGCTCGGCTGCGACTACCTCGACGCACCGGTCTCCGGCGGCGAGGTCGGCGCCAAGGCGGCCTCGCTCACCATCATGGTCGGCGCGAAGAGCGCCGAGACGTTCGAGCGCGTGAAGCCGCTCTTCGCGCTGATGGGCAAGAACATCACGCACGTGGGCGGCGTCGGCGACGGCCAGGTCACCAAGGTGGCCAACCAGATCATCGTGGCGCTGAACATCGCCGCGGTCGGCGAGGCGCTCGTCTTCGCCAGCAAGGCCGGCGCCGACCCGGCCAAGGTGCGCCAGGCGCTGATGGGCGGCTTCGCCGCCAGCCGCATCCTCGAAGTGCACGGCGAGCGGATGATCAAGCGCACGTTCAACCCGGGCTTTCGCATCACGCTGCACCAGAAGGACCTGAACCTGGCGCTGCAAGGCGCCAAGGCGCTGGGCGTGGCGCTGCCGCAGACGGCCGGCGCGGCGCAACTGATGCAGGTGGCGCAGGCGCAGGGTTGGGACCAGCTCGACCACTCGGCGCTGGTGAAGGCGCTGGAGGTGATGGCCAGGCACACCGTGGCGCCGGACCAGTGATCGACCCACGCAAGGAACCGCGCCGACTGCTGCGCGCGCTCTACGACCGCGCCGTGCAGCGCGCGCTGCCGGCGCACAACCTCGCGGCGTGGCTGCCCGCGCCACCGCCGCCACCAGGCCGCACACTCGTGCTCGGCGCTGGCAAGGCCGGCGGCGCGATGGCCGCCGCGTTCGACGCGCTATGGCCGGCCGATGCGCCGCTCACAGGCCTCGTCATCACGCGCTACGACTACGTGCCGCCGGCGTACAAGGCGAAGCTCGGCCGCGTCGAAGTGGTCGAAGCATCGCACCTGCGCCCGACGCCGCCGGCCGCGCTGCCGCCGAACGCATCGCGCAACTCGCTCACGGACAAGGACAGGGCTGACGAAGGACGACCTCGTCGTCGCACTCGTCCTCGGCGGCGGCTCGGCGCTGCTGTCGCTGCCCGCCGCCGGCCTGGAGGCTCGAAGACAAGCAGGCCATCAACCGCGCCTTGCTCGAAAGCGGCGCCGCCATCGACGAGATGAACTGCGTGCGCAAGCACCTGTCGGCCATCAAGGGCGGCCGCCTGGCGGCGATGTGCACCGGCCAAACTCGTGACGCTGCTCATCAGCGACGTGCCCGGCGACGACCCGGCCGTCATCGCCAGCGGCCCCACGGTGCCCGACGCCACCACCTGCGCCGACGCGCTGGCGATCTGCAAACGCTACGGCATCGCGCTGCCGCCGGCGGCGAAGGCCGGCCTCGAAAGCGGCGCCTTCGAGACGCCGAAGCCCGGCGACGCGCTCTTCGCCGGCCACGCCACGCACCTGATCGCCACGCCGCAGCAGAGCCTCGAAGCCGCCGCCGCGCTGGCGCGCGAGGCGGGCATCGAAGCGCATGTGCTCAGCGACGAGATCGAAGGCGAAAGCCGCGAAGTCGGCAAGGTGCACGCGGCGCTGGCGCGCGCCGTGGCGCGGCGCGGGGCGCCGTTCGGCAAGCCTTGAGGTCATCCTCTCCGGCGGCGAGACGACGGTGACGGTGCGCCAGCGCGCCGCCCAGGCCAGGGCCAGGACAAGGGCCGCGGCGGCCGCGCCGGCGAGTTCCTGCTCGGCTGCGCCACCGCGCTGCGCGGCGAGCCTGGCGTTCGTGCTCGCCGCCGACACCGACGGCATCGACGGCGTCGAAGCGAACGCCGGCGCTATCGTCACGCCCGACACGCTGGCGCGCGCGCAGGCGCATGAAGGCAGCCGGTGCCTCGACCGCAACGACGCCTATTCGTTCTTCGCCGCGCTCGGCGACCTCGTCGTGCCGGGACCGACGTTCACCAACGTGCTCAACGACTTCCGTGCGCTGCTGGTGATTTGAGGCCACCGGCGCGGCACCGACGACAGCGCCCAAGCGTCTTTCCGCAACCGGTGCGCAGCGCACCGCCGCAACGCCCCGCTTCCCGTGGACCTGCTGAAGCCCCTCATCGCGCTGCTGGCGATCGTCAACCCGATCGGCGTGGTGCCCTTCTTCATCCACTTCACGCAGGGCTTCAACGCGCAGCAGCGCGCGCACACGATCCGCGTCGCCTCGCTGACGGTGTTCGCCGTCATCTCCATATCGGCGCTGGCAGGCCTGAAGATCATCGAGTTCTTCGGCATCTCGCTGGCTTCGTTCCAGGTCGGCGGCGGCACGCTGCTCCTGATCAGCTCGCTGGCGATGCTCAACGCGCAGCCGGCCGAGACCAAGCCGGCCGACGTGCAGGAAGGCCAGGAGAAGGTCGACGCCGGCGCCAGCATCGCCGTGGTGCCGCTGGCCATCCCGCTGCTCACCGGGCCGGCGACGATCTCGACGATGGTCATCTATGCCGAGAAGTCGCGCCACCTGTGGGAGCTGGCCGTCTTCGTCGCCTACGGCGCCGTCATCGGCCTCATCACCTTCGCCGTGCTGACGGCCTCGGACCGCATCGCCAAGGTGATCGGCCGCACCGGCATCAACGTGATGACGCGGCTGATGGGCCTCATCCTCGCGGCGATGGCGGTCGAACTGCTGGCCGACGGGCTGACCAAGCTGTTCCCGGTGCTGGCGACGCACCTCGGCCCGCGCTGAGGCGGTCGAGGCAACAACGGGCCCGCCTCGTGTCGCCGCGGCAGCCCCTCGTCCTGCTCGTCGAAGACGACCCGGCCATCGGCCGCACGGTGGCCTTCGCGCTCGAACGCGAAGGCTTCGCGGTCGAGCATGTGCTGCTGGTGGGCGAAGCGCGCCGGCGCCTCGCCGCGGCCGGCCCGGCGCCGGCGCTGCTGGTGCTGGACATCGGCCTGCCCGACGGCAGCGGCCTGGACCTGTGCCGCGCCTTGCGCGAAGCGCCGCCGCACCAGGCGTTGCCGATCCTCGTGCTGAGCGCGCGCAGCGAGGAGATCGATCGCGTGCTCGGCCTGGAACTCGGCGCCGACGACTACCTGGCCAAGCCCTTCAGCCCGCGCGAACTGGTGGCGCGCGTGCGCGCGCTGCTGCGCCGCGCCGCCCTCGGCACGGCCGGCGGCGCGCAGGCCAACGCGGCGAGCAGCGGCTTCGTGCTCGACGCCGCCGGGCAGCGCATCGCCCTGGCCGGCCGCTGGCTCGCGTTGACGCGCCTGGAGTACGGGCTGCTTGCCGAGCTGCTGCAAAGCGCCGGGCGCATTCTGCCGCGCGAGCGGCTACTGGCGCGCGTGTGGGGAGAGCAGGCCGACACCGGCGACCGCACCGTGGACACGCACGTGAAGACGCTGCGCGCCAAGCTGCGCGAGGCGCAGCCCGGGCGCGAGTACATCGTCACGCACCGGGGCCTGGGCTACTCGCTGCAGTTGCCGCCGGACTGAAGCGCCGCACCGAGCCGTGCGCCCCGAGGTGCGCCCGAGATGGTCGGGCCGCGGGCACACTAGCCGCATGCACCTGGGCCTGCGCCTGTTCTTCGGCTTCTTCCTGCTCGCCGGGCTGGCGGCGCTGGTGCTGCTGCACGTGGTGCTGTCGGAGGTCAAGCCGAGCGTGCGCGAGGTGATGGAGGACCTGCTCGTCGACAGCGCGCATGTGCTGGCCGACCTGGCGGCGCCGCACCTGGCGGCCATGCCCGCCGGCGGCACGCTCGAAGGCAGCGCCTTCGCCGCCGCGGTGGCCGCCCATGCGCAACGGCCGGTGCAGGCGCGCATCTGGGGCCTCGAGAAGCGCAGCCTCGACCTGCGCATCTACGTCACCGACGCGCGCGGCCGCGTCGTCTTCGACAGCGGCGCCCGCCCCGAGCTGAACGCCGACTACTGCGCTGGCGCGACGCGGCGCGCACGCTGCGCAGCGAGTACGGCGCGCTACACGCCAGGCGCCGGCACGCCGGCCGACCCCGCCGACGCCACGATGCACGTGGCCGCGCCGGTGCTGGGGCCCTCGGGCGAGCGCCTGGGCGTGCTGGCCGTGGCCAAGCCGATGGCCAACGTGCAGTTCATCGACCGCGCCGAGCGCAAGATCCTGCTCGCCGGACTGGCGCCTTCGTCGCCTCGCTGGCCATCGGCCTCGTCATCACCGCCTGGGCCGTGCGCTCGGTGCGGCGGCTGCGCCACTACGCGCAGCAGGCGCAGTCGGCCGAAGCGCGCCGGGCGGCGGTGCGCCGCGCCGGCGCTGCCCGGCGAGCTGGGCGAGCTGGCCCGCGCGATGGGGCAGATGCGCGAACGGCTGGACAACCGGCAGGTCGTCGAGCAGACGATGCGCGCGCTGACGCACGAACTGAAGAGCCCGCTGACGGCGATCCGCGGCGCCGCCGAGTTGCTGTACGAGCTGCTGGCCGAAGCCGACCGGCGGCGCTTCGTGGCGCAGATCAGCGAGCAGGCCGAGCGCGCGCGCGAACTCGTCGAGCGCCAGCTCGAACTGTCCAAGCTCCAGAGCCTGCGCGGCATCGACCAGCCGGCGACGATCGATCTGGCGGCGCTGGCGCGCGAGTGCGCCAGGCAGTGGTCACCGAGCTGAGCAGCGCGGCCTCGCGCTGCACGAGGACATGCCGGCCAGTGCCCCGCTCGCCGGCGATGCGCGCAGCCGCGGGCTGGCGTTGTCGAACCTGCTGGCCAATGCGGCCGACTTCGGCGCCGGCGCGGGCAGCGCTCGTCGACCTCGTCATCCAGCGCGCCCAGCGCCTGCGGCGGGTGGCGTCAGCGCCGTCAGCGGCTGGCACCTTGCGCTGCGCGACCGCGGCCCGGGCGTGCCCGACTATGCCTGGCCGCAGCTCGGGACGGCGCGCTTCTTCTCGACGCCGCGGCGCCGCGACGGCCGCAAGGGCAGCGGCCTGGGGCTGGCCATCGCCCGCCGCGTGGCCGAGCTGCATGGCGGCGCTGCACCTCGCGCCCGCCGCGCCGGGGCTGCGCGCCACGCTCGTGCTGCCGGCGCGCTAGCGGGCGACGAGCGGCGGCGCTGCGGGCGCGCCCGCGCCGACTTCACGCTCGCCACACACAGCGCACGCTGTCTTCACTGCCGGCATCGACCATCGCGTGGCCTTGCGTGCGAGCAGGGCACAAGCAACCGCAGGCGAGGGACGGACGATGCGATTTCCCTTCTTTCCAAGGTGCTGGCGATCGGGCTGGTGATGCTGTTGATGGCGGCGCTGCTGACGCGCATCGGCTGGCTCGTCGACGAGCGGCAGGGGCGGCGCCAGGAGGCGGTGGCCAGCGTCAAGGAGTCGGTGGCGGCGGCGCAGACGCTGCTGGGGCCCATCGTGCAGCGCCGCTGCACCGAGCGTGGCTGCGCCAGGCCGGCGAAGGCCGCGACCGGCGCACCGAGCCCGAGCGGCGCGACTTCGTGCTGCAAGCCGCGCCCGAGACGCTGGCCGTCGACGGGCAGGTGACCTCGGAGCTGCGCTACCGCGGCATCTACAAGGTGCCGGGCTACACCGGGCAGCTCGTGCTCGAAGCGCGCTGGGACGACCTGTCCGCGCTGCAACCGCGGCCGGAGCACCTCGGCTCGACGCTGGAGTGCGAGGCGCCGACGCTGTACGCCGCCGTCAGCGATCCGGCAGCGGGCTCGGGTGCCGCGCCGAAGTGCTGGTCGACGGACAACTGTCGGCGCCGAGCCGGGCACCGGCGACATGCAACAGCCGCAGGGCCTGCACGTGCGCCTGCCGGGCGGGCCGTGCCCGCCGCCGGCGGCGGCCAGCCGTGCTCGCCATGCCCGCCGGCACCACCAGCAACTGACCTTGTCGCGCCGCTAACGGCAAAACTGACGCCACAGAGCCTGGCCGGGACCGACCGCCTGGCGCTGGTGCCCTCGCCGCGAACAGCACGCGCTGGCGCCTGCGCTCGGACTGGCCGCACCTCGTTCGGCGGCCGCTTCCCGCCCGAGCGGCGCGACATCGGCCCGGGCGGCTTCGACGCGAACTGGACCGTGTCCTCGCTGGCCAGCGACGCGGCACGCGCCGTGACGTGCAAGGCGGTGCGACGCTTTGCGGGCCTCGATGCCCTGAGGCCCGTTCAGCGCCGCGGCGCGTGGTCGGTTTGAAGCCGGCTTCTTTGCCGACCTGCCTGGATACCCTCTCCGTCGCCTTCTTCGACCCGGTGGACGTGCACGTGCTGGCCGACCGCGCCATCAAGTACGGCATGCTCTTCGTCGTGTTCACCATGGCCGTCGGCCTCGTCGAGGTGCTGGCGCGGCGCCGCGTGCACCCGGTGCAGTACACGCCAGTGGGCTTCGCGCTGTGCCTGTTCTTCCTGCTGCTGCTGAGCCTGTCGGAGCACGTGGCCTTCGACATCGCCAGCATGCCGCCGCGGGCGCCGCCTGTGCCGGCGTGCTTCTCGCCGTCTACGGCGCCTTCATGCTCGGCTCGCGCTGGGCGGGCGCGGGGTTCGGTGCCGGCGTCGCGACGCTGTGCCATGCTCTACGCCGTTGCAGCAGGCGCAGCGGGCGCTGGCGATCGGCTCCATCGCTCTCTTCGTCGCTTTGGCCGCGGTGATGTGGCTGACGCGGCAGGTCGACTGGCATGCGCGCTTCGACTGGCTGCGCCGGCCGGCCATCCCGGCCATGCCGGCAACTCCTGCGGCGCCGGGGGCGCAAGCCGTTCTTGAACGCCCTGCGCGTGTGCCATCGCATCACCGAGAGCGCGATGCGTCGCGCGCCTCACGCCCCTTTCGCCGCAAAGAGCGGGTGCAGCGAGCTGTTCTTCGCATCGAACACCTCGTGCCCTCGTCGATCTGCAGCGTCACGCCAAGGTGGCCGCGCGCCAAGAGCGGCGCGAAGTGCGCCTTCGCGCAGGCCTCCAGCGCGCGGCCGCAGGCTTCGTGCACGGCGGCGCTGCGGCCACGGCCCATGCGCAGGTTGAGATAGACGAAAGCGTACTCGCCGCTGCCGCCGGCCGCGCGGCCCGCGGCACCGCCGTCGGCCACCGCGAAGTGCCGCGCCGGGTAGGCGAGCACGCGCGTGCCGCCGGTGGGGAAGACGGCGCGCCCCGCCTCGTCGCGCTGCGCCAGCATCACGTCGGCCAGCGCGCGGCAAAGCGCCGTCATGTCGGTGCCGCCCTCGCTCGCCGGCTTGTCGAGGTTGGGCGTGTAGAGGATGACGAGGTGCGGCATCGCAATCGAGGTGAATGCGAAGGCGAGCGTGAACGCATTCGGGCCGCCGGCCTCAGAGCCGGTTGGCCGCCATGAAGCTTCGATAACCCTCGGCGGCGGAGGCCACCGGCGGCGGGATTGCATCGCCCGCCTGCGGCGTCACCGGCAGCACGACGTTGATCTGCCCCGTGCCCGAAGCGCCGAAGTACGGCGTCACCACCTCGGCGCGGCCGTCGTAGTTGCTCCAGCCGAGCGCGCCGAGCAGCATCGCCGTGTCGTGCATGAAGCCTTCGCCGTGGCCCTTGCTCGCGTACTCGGGCAGCATGGCGCAGAAGTCGCTCCACTGCCCTTGCCGCCACATCGAGATCACTTCGTGGTCGAGGTGCTCGAGGAACGGGCTCCAGATCCGAAACGCGAACTCCGGCGCGAGGCCGTTCTGCGCGAAGCGGTGGCTGAGCGAGCCGCTGGCGAAGAAGGCCACGGTGCCTTCGTAGTGCTGCTCGACGGCGCGGCGCATCGCCCAGCCCAGGCGCGCGCTGTCGCCGAGGTAGTGCGCCGTGCACAGCGCCGACACCGACACCACCTTGAAGTGGCGGTCGGCGTTCATGTAGCGCATCGGCACCAGCGTGCCGTACTCGGGCGCCAGCGTCGTCGCGTGGTGCGCCAGCGTTTCCACGCCCGCTTCACTGGCCGCCTTGGCCAGCAACTGCCCGAGCGGCGCGTTGCCCGGGAAGTCGTAGCCCATGTTCGAGATGAAGTGCGGCAGCTCGTTGCTCGTGTACGTGCCCTTGAAGTTCGGGGCGCAGTTGACGTGGTAATTGGCGTTGACGAGCCAGTGCGTGTCGAAGACGACGATCGTGTCGACGCCGAGCGCGCGGCAGCGCTTGCCGATCTCGATGTGGCCGTCGATCGCGTCCTGCCGCGTGCCCTGGCGCGGGCCGGGCAGCTCGCTCAGGTACATGCTCGGAACGTGCGTGATCTTGGCGGCGAGTGCCAGCTTGCCCATCGTTGGTCTCCGGTATTTCGAGCCCTCCCCTCGGGGGAGGGTTGGGAGGGGCTCCAGGAATCCCCGCGGGGGCGGCGTTTACGCCGTCCCCCAATGGGGAATGTGGTGCTGCCCCAGCGCCACGGCCACGTTCTTCGGCTCCAGGAACACCTCGTAGCTCCAGGTGCCGCCTTCGCGGCCGACGCCGCTGGCCTTGGTGCCGCCGAACGGCTGCCTCAGGTCGCGCACGTTCTGGCTGTTGACGAAGCACATCCCCGCCTCGATGGCCGCGGCCACGCGGTGCGCGCGGCCGATGTTCTCGCTCCACACGTAGCTCGAAAGGCCGTAGGCAATGTCGTTGGCCAGGCGGATGGCGTGCGCCTCGTCGTCGAACGGGATCAGGCAGGCCACCGGCCCGAAGATCTCGTCCTGCGCGATGCGCATGCGGTTGTCGACGTCGGCGAAGACGGTGGGCCAGACGTAGTTGCCGCGCTGCTGGCCGGCGGGCAGCGCCGGCGCATAGGCCGGACGGTCGATGCCGCCGCACAGCATCGAAGCACCTTCCTTGGGGCCCAGCTCGATGTAGCTTCGCACCTTGGCCAGGTGCTGCGGGCTGATCATCGGGCCGACGATCGTCTTCTCGTCGAGCGGGTCGCCCACCGCGATGCGCTTCGCGCGCTCGGCGAACTTCGCTGCGAAGTCGGCGTAGATGCTCTTCTGCACGAGGATGCGGCTGCCGGCGGTGCAGCGCTCGCCGTTGTTGCTGAAGATCATGAACACCGCCGCGTCGAGCGCGCGCGCGAGGTCGGCATCGTCGAAGACGACGAACGGGCTCTTGCCTCCCAGCTCCATGCTGAACTTCTTCAGCCCCGCGGTCTGCACGATGCGGTTGCCGGTGACGGTGCTGCCGGTGAAGCTGATGGCGCGCACGTCGGGGTGCGCGACGAGCGGCTCGCCGGTCTCCTTGCCGTAGCCGTGCACGATGTTCAGCACGCCCGCCGGCACGCCCGCTTCGAGCGCGAGTTCGCCCAGGCGCGAAGCCGTCAGCGGCGACAGCTCGCTCATCTTCAGCACCGCGGTGTTGCCGAACGCGAGGCACGGCGCCACCTTCCACGTCGCGGTCATGAAGGGCACGTTCCACGGGCTCACGAGCGCGCACACGCCCACCGGGTGGAAGAGCGTGTAGTTCAGGTGCGTCGGCGTCGGGTAGGTGTGGCCGTCGACGCGCACGCACATCTCGGCGAAGTAGTGGAAGTTGTCGGCGGCGCGCGGCACGAGCTGCTTGCCCGTCTGCGCGATGACCTGGCCGGTGTCTTCGGTCTCGGTGCGCGCCAGTTCGCCGACGTGGCGCGTGATCAGCTCGCCGAGGGTGCGCATCACCTTGGCGCGCTCGGCGGCCGGCCGTGCCGCCCAGGCCGGGAACGCCGCCTTCGCCGCGGCAACGGCCGCGTTCACTTCGGCCGCGCCGCCGCGCGCCACTTCGGCGAGCACTTCCTGCGTCGCCGGGTTGACGGTGGTGAAGGTCTCGGCGCTCTCGACCGACTTGCCGGCGATGAGGTGGCGGATGTGCATGGGTGCGGCTTCTCTTTTCGCTTGCGATGCGCTTCAGGTTCGCTCAGTCGGTTCAGCGACGATGTGATTGACGAGCCGGCCGACGCCTTCGATCTCACAGACCACCTCGTCGCCGGCGTTCACGTTGACCACGCCTTCGGGCGTGCCGGTGAGGATGACGTCGCCGGGCGCGAGCGTCATGAACGCGCTCAGGTACTCGATCAGCTCGGCCACCGTGTGCACCATGTTCGCGGTGCGGCCCTGCTGCTTCACCTCGCCGTTGACGAGCGTTCGCAGCGCCAGCGCCTGCGGGTCGGGCACCTCGTCGGCGCTGACGAGCCACGGGCCCAGCGCCGTGGCGCGGTCGCGGTTCTTGGCGCGCAGGTTCGGCCGGTACCAGTTCTCCAGGTGGTCGCGCACCGCGTAGTCGTTGCACACTGTGTAGCCGCCGACGAAGGCGAGCGCATCTTTCGCCTTCACTCGCTTCGCCTCGCGGCCGATGACCACCGCCAGCTCGCACTCGTAATGCATCATCGCCACGCCGGCAGGCCGCGCCGTGCGGCCGCGGTGGCCGACGAGCGCGCCGCGCGTCTTCAGGAACACGAGCGGCTCGTCCTTCGCCGTCAGCGTGAGTTCGCGCGACAGCTCCTTCACGTGGTCGGCGTAGTTGAGGCCGAGCGCGATGATCGTGCCGGGCTCGAACGGCGGCAGCCACACCACGGCGTCCTCGGCGAGCGCGGTGCCTTCGGGCAGCACGAGGCCGCGCGCGTGCGGGCGCGCTTCATGCACCGCACCGGCGAAGGCGACGCGGGCGCTGCGCGTCATGCTGCGGCCTCCTCGGCGACGAGCTTGAAGCGCAGCGTGCCGGACGATGCGCCTGCTGCTGCACCGATGCCCGGCAGCGACAGCGCCACTTCGCTGCCCGCGCGCACGAGCGGCGCGCCCGGCGCGTTGCCCAGCAGCAGCACGTCGCCCGGGTGCAGCGTCATGAAGGCGCTCACGTCGGCCAGCAGCGCCGCCGCCCCGCGCAGCCGGTTTCCCGTGCCGGCGCGCTGCGCGACGGCGCCATCAACGGCGACGTCGATCACGACCGCATCAGGCGCTGGCACGTCCGCCGCCGGCACGACGCGCGGCCCGATCGGGCAGAAGCCGTCGCGGGCGCGGTGCCGCACCGCCGGCCGGTAGTGCTCCTGCGGCCCGCCGTGCGGCACGCGCAGGTCGGCTGCCAGCACGTAGCCCGCGATGCAACCCAGCGCATCACTGGCCCCGACGCGGCAGGCCGTGCGGCCGATGACGAGGCCGAGCGTCGCGCCGACTTCGAGCGCCTCGACGCCGGCCGGCACCGCCACCATTGCGCCGCTGCCGGCGAGCGTGTTGCGCGGCCGCACGTGCAGCACCGGCGCCTTGGCGCGGCCCTTGTACGGCGGCGCATCGGCGGCGGCGCCGAGCGCTTCCCAATCGGCCGCGTGGTTGAGCAGCGCGCCGACGACCGTGCCGCTCAGCCGCCACGGCGCGGTGGGGATCGTGAGGTCGGCGACCTCGGCAAACGGATTCGGATTCATCCGGCGGCGTCGTAGGGACGCTGGCATTGTCCATGATGACCGCGGCGTAAACTGGCCCGCCCCGACCCTCTGCGACACCTGCCAGCGATGTCCGCCAACCCCACCAACGTCACCGTGCACCAGGCCTCGCGCGTGCTCGAGATCGGCTTCGACGACGGCAAGACCTTCCGCATCCCGTTCGAGCTGATGCGCGTGTACTCGCCCTCGGCCGAAGTGCAAGGCCACGGCCCCGGCCAGGAGACGCTGCAGACCGGCAAGCGCGACGTGGTCATCACCGACATCGAGCCGGTGGGCCACTACGCGTTGCAGCCGCGCTTCAGCGACGGCCATGACACCGGCATCTACACCTGGGAGTACCTGTACCGCCTGGGCGCCGAAGGCGACGAGCTGTGGCGCCGCTACTTCGACCGCCTGAAGGCGGCCGGTGCCGACCGCGACGCCGCGATGCCTGCCGGCGGTGGCGGCGGCGCCGGCGGCGGTTCGTGCGGCCACCACTGATCACTCCTTTCCGACGAGCCCCGATGGCGCAGACCCACTTCGGCTTCCAGGACGTCGACGAGCGCGACAAGGCCGCGCGTGTGCGCGGCGTGTTCGATTCGGTCGCCTCGCGCTACGACCTGATGAACGACGTTCTGTCGGGCGGCCTGCACCGCGCGTGGAAGGCCTACGCGGTGGCGGTGGCCGACGTGCGCCCGGGGCAGAAGGTGCTCGACGTGGCTGGCGGCACCGGCGACCTCGCGCTCGCCTTCGCCAAGGCGGCGCGCGTGGGCAGCACCGGCGGCGGCGAAGTCTGGCTCACCGACATCAACGAGAAGATGCTGCGCACCGGCCGCGACCGCCTGCTCGACAAGGGCGTGGCGCTGCCCACTGCGGTGTGCGACGCCGAGAAGCTGCCCTTCGCCGACGGCCACTTCGACCTCGTCAGCGTCGCCTTCGGCCTGCGCAACATGACGAAGAAGGACGCGGCGCTGCGCGAGATGGCGCGCGTGCTGCGCTTGGGCGGCCGGCTGCTCGTGCTGGAGTTCTCCAAGCCCGCCGGGCCGCTGCAGGCGCCGTACGACTTCTACTCGTTCAAGGTGATGCCGCTGCTCGGGCGGCTGATCGCCAACGACGCCGAGAGCTACCGCTACCTCGCCGAGAGCATCCGCATGCACCCCGACCAGGGCACGCTGAAGGCGATGATGAAGGCGGCCGGCTTCGGCCACGTCGACGTGCACAACCTCGCCGCGGGGATCGTGGCGCTGCACGTCGGCGTGAAGTGCTGAGCGCAGTGCCCGGGTGCCGGGCGCGCCTCAGGGCAGATCGGCTTCCGCGAACCGCGGCGCTGCCGCGTCCTTCGGCGCCACGATCGGTGCGCTGATGCCTTTCGGCAGCGGCCAGGCGATCGCCAGCGCCGGGTCGTCCCAGCGGATCGAGCGCTCGCTGTCCTTTGCATACACGTCCGTCGTCTTGTAGAGGAAATGCGTGTCGTCTTCGAGCGCGATGAAGGCGTGCGCGAAGCCGGGCGGGATCCACAGCTGCCTGCGGTTGGCGGCACTCAGCTCGATGCCGCACCAGCGGCCGAAGTGCGGCGAGCCGCGCCGGATGTCCAGCGCAACGTCGAACGCCGCGCCCTGCACCACACGCACGAGCTTGCCTTGCGCGTGCGGCGGCAGCTGGTAGTGCAGGCCGCGCAGCACGCCGGCGCGGCTGCACGAGTGGTTGTCCTGCACGAAGGGCGGCGGCACCGGCTCGCCGAGCGCGGCCAGTGCCGCTTCCCAGCGCGGCTGGTTGAAGCTCTCCATGAACCAGCCGCGCTCGTCGGCGAAGACGGCGGACTCGACGACGAGCAGGCCGGGGATGTCAGTTCGCGTGAGCTTCATCGTCGTATCGAGTGCGTGAAGGAAGAGGCCGTGCGCGGCAGCACGCGCCGTTCAGTACGTCGTCTCGCGCAGCAGCCTGAGCAGGTACTGCCCGTAGCTGTTCTTCGCCATCGGCGCGGCCAGGCGTTCGAGCTGCTTCGCGTCGATCCAGCCGGCGCGCCAGGCGATCTCCTCGGGGCAGGCCACCTTCAACCCCTGGCGCTTTTCCAGCGTGGCGATGAACTGGCCGGCTTCCATCAGGCTGTCGTGCGTGCCGGTGTCGAGCCACGCATAGCCGCGGCCCATGATCTCCACTTCGAGCTGGCCCTGGCGCAGGTACTGCGCGTTGACCTCGGTGATCTCGAGCTCGCCGCGGGCGCTGGGCTTGATGCTCGCGGCGATGTCGCACACCTGCTCGTCGTAGAAGTACAGGCCCGTCACCGCGTAGCTGCTCTTGGGCGCCTTCGGCTTCTCCTCGATGCTGATGGCGCGGCGCTTCGCGTCGAACTCGACGACGCCATAACGCTCGGGATCCTGCACGTGGTACGCGAAGACCGTGGCGCCGCGCCGGCGCGCATCGGCGCGCGACAAGAGCGCGTGGAAGTCGTGGCCGTAGAAGATGTTGTCGCCCAGCACCAGCGCGCTCGGCTGGCCGCCGACGAAGCGCCGGCCGAGGATGAACGCCTGCGCCAGGCCGTCAGGGCTCGGCTGCACGCAGTAGGCGATGTTCATGCCCCAGGCGCTGCCGTCGCCGAGCAGGGCCTCGAAGCGCGGCGTGTCCTGCGGCGTGCTGATGAGCAGCACGTCGCGCATGCCGGCCAGCATCAACGCCGACAGCGGGTAGTACACCATCGGCTTGTCGTACACGGGCAAGAGCTGCTTGCTGATCGACAGCGTCGCCGGGTGCAGCCGCGTGCCGGCGCCGCCGGCGAGGATGATGCCTTTGCGGCCCGAGGTCGTTGCGGCCGTTGAAGCCGCATCGGCGGCTTTGCTCGCCGCCCCAGTGGCGGATGCCCTGCTCGTCATCACGTTTCCTTGTTCGCCTGTGCGCCCGCGCCGCAGCCTCGGGGGCCGCGCCGCTCGCGGCAGCCGGCTGCTCAGCGGCCGTGCACTTCGGCCAGCATGCGCTCGACCCCGGCCGTCCACACCGGCGGCACGAGGCCGAAAGTGTCGCGCAGCTTGCGGGTGGACAAGCGCGAGTTCAATGGCCGCACGGCCGGCGTCGGGAACTCGCTGCTCGGCACCGGCAACAGGCCGTCGCCCGGCAGCTTCAGCGGCACGCCGGCGGCGCGCGCCCATTCGATGACGTGGCGCGCGTAGTCGAACCAGCTCGCTTCGCCGGCGGCAACGCAGTGGTAGGTGCCGGCCAGCTCGGGCGCGGCGCGCACCCGCTGGACGGCGTGCGCGGTGACGTCGGCCAGCAGTTCGGCGCCGGTGGGAGCGCCGAACTGGTCGTTCACCACCTTCAGCTGTTCGCGCTCGGCGGCCAGCTTGAGCATCGTGCGCGCGAAGTTGCCGCCGCGCGCCGAGTAGACCCAGCTCGTGCGCAGGATGAGGTGCTGGCAGCCGCTCATGCGGATGGCGCGCTCGCCTTCGAGCTTGGTGCGGCCGTAGACGTTGAGCGGGCCGGTCGAGTCGTCTTCCTCGCGCGCCTCGACGCCGCTGCCGTCGAAGACATAGTCGGTGCTGTAGTGCACCAGCAGCGCGTGGCAGGCCTCGGCCTCGTCGGCCAGCACCGCGGGGCCCGAAGCGTTGATGAGCGCGGCGAGGTCGGGCTCGGCTTCGGCCTTGTCCACGGCTGTGTGCGCGGCCGCATTGACGATGACCGCCGGCTGCACGCGCCACACCAGCGCGCGCAGCGTCTCGGGCTGCGTGAAGTCGGCGCGCAGGTCGCCCGGCGAATCGAAGTCGCAGGCGACCACCTCGCCCAGCGCGGCCAGCGAACGCTGCAGTTCCCAGCCGACCTGGCCGTTCTTGCCCAGCAGCAGGATGCGCGTGCTCATCGTGCGCGCGAGTTTGCCGCCGGTGCCGCCGGTCGCCGGGCGGTTCCCACCGCTCAGTGCGCCGCGCGTGCGGCGTAGTTCGCGGCCACCCAATCGCGGTAGTTGCCGCTTTGCACCTCGCGCACCCAGTCGGCGTGATCGAGGTACCAGCGCACCGTCTTGCGGATGCCCGATTCGAAGGTCTCGGCCGGGCGCCAGCCGAGTTCGCGCTCGATCTTGCGTGCGTCGATCGCGTAGCGGCGGTCGTGGCCGGGCCGGTCCTTCACGTGCGTGATGAGCCGCGTGCGCGCTCCGGCGGAGTCGGGGCGCAGCTCGTCGAGCAACGCGCACACCGTCTTCACGATCTCGATGTTGGGCTTCTCGTTCCAGCCGCCGACGTTGTAGGTCTCGCCCGGCCGGCCCTGCGCGAGCACCGTGCGGATGGCAGCGCAGTGGTCGCGCACGTAGAGCCAGTCGCGCACCTGCATGCCGTCGCCGTACACCGGCAAGGGCTTGCCGGCGAGCGCATTGACGATGACGAGCGGGATCAGCTTCTCGGGGAAGTGATAGGGCCCGTAGTTGTTGCTGCAGTTGGTGGTGAGCACCGGCAGGCCGTAGGTGTGGAACCAGGCGCGAACGAGGTGGTCGCTGGCCGCCTTGCTGGCCGAGTACGGGCTGTTGGGCTCGAAGGGGTGCGTCTCGGTGAACGCCGGCGCGCCGGGCGCGAGGCTGCCGTAGACCTCGTCGGTGCTGACATGCAGGAAGCGGAAGGCTTCGCGCTCGGAAAGCTCCAGCGACTGCACGTGCACGCGCGCCGCTTCGAGCAGCGTGAAGGTGCCTTCGACGTTGGTCTTGATGAACGCGCCGGGGCCGAGGATGCTGCGGTCGACGTGGCTCTCGGCGGCGAAGTGCACCAGCGCGCGCGGCCGGTGCTCGGCGAAGAGGCGATCGACGAGTGCGCGGTCGCCGATGTCGCCTTGCACGAAGACGTGGCGCGCGTCGCCGGCCAGCGCCGCGAGGTTGGCGAGGTTGCCGGCGTAGGTGAGCGCGTCGAGGTTGACGATCGGCTCGGCCGCGGCGCCGCCGCGCTCGAACCAGTCGAGCACGAAGTTGCTGCCGATGAAGCCGGCGCCCCCCGTGACGAGCAGCGTCATGGTTCGTGGGTCCTGACGGGAAGGGTCATGGAAGTGGACGTGGTTCTTCTTGGGGTCGAGGGCACGCGCAGGCCCCTCACCCCTGCCCTCTCCCCGCAAGCGGGGCGAGGGAGTCATGCACTCTACTGCCGCCCGTAGGTGTCTTCGAACCGGACGATGTCGTCTTCGCCGAGGTAGCTGCCCGATTGGACCTCGATGATCTCCAGCGGCACCTTGCCCGGGTTGCGCAGGCGGTGCTTCTCGCCCAGCGGGATGTAGGTGCTCTGGTTCTCGCTGAGCATGATGACCTTGTCGCCGTTGGTCACTTCGGCCGTGCCGCTGACGACGATCCAGTGCTCGGCGCGGTGGTGGTGCATCTGCAGGCTCAGGCTCGCGCCCGGCTTGACCATGATGCGCTTGACCTGGTGGCGCGGACCGTGGTCGATGCTGTCGTACCAGCCCCACGGGCGGTGCACCTTGCGGTGCAGCGTCTGCTCGCCGCGCTGCTCTTTCCCCAGGCGCGCGACGATGGTCTTCACGTCCTGGCTCTTCTCGCGGCTGGCGACGAGCACCGCGTCGGGCGTCTCGACGACGACGGCGTCGTCGAGACCGACGACGCTGACGAGGCGGCTCGTCGCGTGCACAAGCGTGTTGTGGCTGTCGGCGACGAGCGCGTCGCCGACGGTGGCGTTGCCTTCGCCGTCCTTCGGCAGCACCTGCCACACCGCGTCCCAGGCGCCGAGGTCGTTCCAGCCGGCGTCGAGTTCCTGCATGCGGATGTCGAGCACGCCGGGGCACTTCTCCATCACCGCGTAGTCCACCGACTCCGCCGGCACGGCGGCGAACTCGCTCTTGCCGGGACGGACGAACTTCGCGTCGGTGCTGCGCGCGGCGAAGGCAGCGCGGCAGGCGGCGGCGATGTCGGGGCGGAATCGTTCGAGCGCCGCCAGCCAGGCGGAAGCGCGCAGCACGAACATGCCGGCGTTCCACGAGTAGCCGCCGGCTTCGAGGTAGCGCTGCGCGGTCTCGGCGTCGGGCTTCTCGACGAAGCGCACGACGCGCAGGTCGTTCGCCGCCGCAGCTTCGCCGCGGCCGCCGGCCTGTTCGGTGCGGATGTAGCCGTAGCCGGTCTCGGGCCGCGTCGGCTTCACGCCGAGGATCGCGATGGCCCCGGCCGCTGCCTGGTGCACCGCGCGCCGTACCGCGGCGGCGAAGGCGGCATCGTCGGTCACCGTCTGGTCGGCCGGCGTCACGACGAGCACCGGGTCGCTGCCGGCAGCACCGCCTTCAAGTGCCTGCAACGCCGCCAGCGTCAGCGCCGGCGCGGTGTTGCGACCCATCGGCTCCAGCAGCACCGCCGCAGGCTCGGCCTTCAGCTCGCGCAACTGGTCGAGCACGAGGAAGCGGTGCTCCTCGTTGCACGACGAGCGGCGCGCCGACCGCGATGCGCTCGTCGGCCAGACCGGCGAGCCGCGCCACCGCCTGCTGGAACAGGCTCGTGCCGTTGCCGCCGAGCGCGAGGAACTGCTTCGGGAAGCCGGCGCGCGACAGCGGCCGAGCACGCGTGCCCGAGCCGCCGGCCATCACCACCGGCACGACGGCGATGGCCGCTTGCTTCGCGGCGGACGACGAGGAGGAAGAAGAAGAAGGAGCGTTCATGCGTTGTCGAATCCGTTCGGGTTGCGCTGTTGCCAGCGCCAGCTGTCGGCGCACATGCGCGCCAGGTCCAACCGCGCGCGCCAGCCGAGCAGTTCGCTCGCCAGCGTCGCGTCGGCCCAGCACGCGGCCACGTCGCCGGCGCGCTGCGGCTCGATGCGGTAAGGCACCGGGCGGCCGCTCGCGGCTCTCGTAGGCGCGCACCACTTCGAGCACGCTGGCGCCGCGGCCGGTGCCGAGGTTGACGGTGAACGAGCCCGGCGCGGCGAGCAGCCTTTCCGAGCGCCGCCACGTGGCCTTCGGCGAGGTCGACGACGTGGATGTAGTCGCGCACGCCGGTGCCGTCGGTCGTGGGGTAGTCGTTGCCGAACACCGACAAGTGCGGCCGCCGGCCCACCGCCACCTGCGCGACGAAGGGCATCAGGTTGTTCGGCGTGCCGCGCGGGTCTTCGCCGATGCGGCCGCTCTCGTGCGCGCCCACCGGGTTGAAGTAGCGCAGGACGGCGTTCTGCCACGCGGGGCCTGCGAGCCCCGCCTTCGCAGGCCAGGTGTCATCGCTGCGCAGGTCGCTGATGATCTGCTCGCCCACCAGCTTGGTCCGCCCGTACGGGTTGGTCGTCGACAGCGGCGCGTCCTCGGCGATCGGCAGCTTCTGCGGGTCGCCGTACACCGTGGCGCTGGAGCTGAAGACGAAGCGCCTGACGCCGTGCCGCTGCATCGTGGCGCAGACGTTGACGAGGCCGCCGACGTTGTTGCGGTAGTAATCGAGCGGCTTCTGCACCGACTCGCCCACCGCCTTGAAGGCGGCGAAGTGCACGGTGGCATCGATGCGCTCGCGCGCGAAGAGCGCTTCCAGCGCCGCCGCGTCGCCGACATCGAGCTTCTCGAAGCGCGGCTTCGCACCCGACAGCTCGGCGAGCCGTTCGAGGACCACCGGCGAGCTGTTGGAGAAGTCGTCGACGCCGATGACGCGGTGCCCGGCGGCCAGCAACGCGAGCCAGGTGTGCGAGGCGATGTAGCCGGTGGCGCCGGTGAGCAGGACGGTGGCAGGCATGGCAGGCAAGGCGAAGCGGCGCATGCTATGCGAGCACGCTTCGGCCGGCAGGCACGTCAGCGCGCCGGGCGGGAAGCCCTGCACGCGAGCGGCGCGCTCTGTCGGCCAGCGTTCGGGCAAATGTCGCGCGGATGCAGGCGCGGATGCGGCGCGGATGTCGTCCGGGGTCGCGGATGTCGTGCGGGCCGCGCCTGTCGCGAAGGAGGCCCATCCGGGGCCGGTGCCTACAATCCCGCGCCCATGTTCGACGCCCTCGCCAACCTGCTGGCCCCGCCGGTGCTGGAGCGGCTGACGCTGCTCTTGAATCACGTGCTGCGCGCCGAGCCGGCAGCGAGCGCGCGGCTGGCCGCGCACAGCGGCCGCACCTTTTCCATGCAGCTGGCGAACTGGCCGCCGTTGCTGCCGGTGCCGCCGGCACTGGCGTGGCGCGTGACGCCGGCCGGGTTGCTCGAATGGTGCGGCGTGCCGCTGGGCAGCGCCGGCAACGGGAGCGGCGCGCTGGCCACGGTGGAAGCGGCGACCGGCCCCGACCGGCAGCGCCGGCAGCACCACCGGCAACACAAGCGGCACCATCACCGCCGGCTCCGCCCTCGCCTACCGCCGAGCCCGACCTGCGCATCAGCGTCGACGCATCGAACCCCGCGCTGCTGCTGGCGCGCGCTGCCGCCGGCGAGCGGCCTTCGGTGCAGGTCGAAGGCGACGCCGCGTTCGCCGCCGACATCGGCTGGCTGATCGCCAACCTGCGCTGGGACGTCGCCGGCGACCTCGAGCGCCTGTTCGGCCCGGTCGTGGCGCACCAGCTGCAGCAACTCGGGCGCTGGCTCGGCCGCGGCCTGCGCGGCACGCTGGACGCCGCGGCGGCAACGCCTTGGGGCGGCCGCTTCGCGCGCAGGCAGCCGTGAACGCCGGCGCGCGCACGGGCCGGCGCGCGCGAACGCGAAGGCCACCACCGTGAGGCGCTTCGTCCGCCTCGCGTTCATCGTCATCACGGTCCTGCGCTTCGGGCTGGACGAGGTGGCGCTGTCGGCGTTCCGGCAGCGCTCGGTGCGCGCGCTCGTGCGCATCGTGCGCCTCGGGCGGCGGCTCGATGCGCCGCGCGGCGTGCGGCTGCGCGAAGGGCTCGTGCGGCTGGGGCCGATCTTCGTCAAGTTCGGCCAGTTGCTGTCGACACGGCGCGACCTGCTGCCGCCCGACGTGGCCGACGAGCTGGCTTTGCTGCAGGACCAGGTGCCGCCGTTCCCGGCGGCGCAGGCGCGCGCCATCGTCGAGCGCTCGTTCGGGCAGCCGATCGAGACGCTCTTCGCCAGCTTCGAGGCCGAGCCGGTGGCCAGCGCCTCGATCGCGCAGGTGCACCTGGCGACGCTGCGCGAAGGCGACAGCGTGCGCGAGGTGGCGGTGAAGGTGCTGCGCCCGGGCATGCTGGCGGCGATCGAGACCGACCTCGAACTGCTGCACCGCCTGGCGGCGTGGATCGAGCGCCTCTCGGCCGACGGCCGGCGCCTGAAGCCGCGCGAGGTGGTGGCCGAGTTCGACACCTACCTGCACGACGAGCTTGACCTCGTTCGCGAGGCGGCCAACGCGACGCAGCTCAGGCGCAACATGGAGGGCTTAGGTCTCGTGATCGTGCCGCGCATGGCGTGGGACCTGTGCCGGGCCGACGTCATCGTGATGGAGCGCATGAGCGGCGTGCCGATCGCGCAGGTGGAGCGGCTGCGCGCCGCGGGCGTGGACATCAAGAAGCTCGCCCGCGACGGCGTGACGATCTTCTTCACGCAGGTGTTCCGCGACGGCTTCTTCCACGCCGACATGCACCCGGGCAACATCTTCGTCAGCCTCGCGCCGGCGACGTTCGGGCGCTACATCGCGCTCGACTTCGGCATCATGGGCACGCTGACCGAGCGCGACAAGGACTACCTCGCGCACAACTTCATCGCCTTCTTCCGCCGCGACTACAAGCGCGTGGCCGAGCTGCACATCGAAAGCGGCTGGGTGCCGCCTGGCACGCGCGTCGACGAGCTGGAAGGCGCCGTGCGGACCGTGTGCGAGCCGCAGTTCGCGCGGCCGCTGAAGGACATCTCGCTGGGCCTCGTGCTGCTGCGCCTGTTCCAGATCTCGCGCCGCTTCAACGTGTCGATCCAGCCGCAGCTCGTGCTCTTGCAGAAGACGCTGCTCAACATCGAGGGCCTGGGGCGCCAGCTCGACCCCGAGCTGGACCTGTGGACGACCGCCAAGCCGTTCCTCGAGCGCTGGATGGACGAACAGGTCGGCTGGCGCGGGCTGGCGCAGCGGCTGCAGAACGAAGCGCCGCGCTACGCGCAGATGCTGCCGGGGCTGCCGCGCCTGCTGCAGCAGGCGCTGACGCGCAGCGCCGAGCCGGCCGAGCCGCCGCTGCTGGCGCAACTGCTGGCCGAGCAGCGGCGCGCCAACCGGCTGCTGCGCTGGCTGCTCGCGGCGCTGGCGCTGCTGCTGGCCGGCGCGCTGGCGGCGGCGCTGTGGGCGCTGCGCGCGCACGGCTGAGACCGGGCTGAGCTGCCGCCCGGCGACGCTCCGCCGCCCATAATCCCCGCGCTTCGAACCGCCGCCCGCGTCACCGGCAACGCCGCATGCCATGAACACCACGCTGATCGTCTTCGTCGTCCTGTACCTCCTGGGCACGCTGGCCCTGGGCGTCTACGCGGGCACGCGCATCCGCAACACCACCGACTTCGCGATCGCCGGGCGCAGCCTGCCGCTGATCATGGTGGTGACGACGACGTTCGCCACCTGGTTCGGCGCCGAAACGGTGATGGGCATCCCGGCCAAGTTCGTGCAAGGCGGCCTCAACTCGATCGTCGAGGATCCGTTCGGCGCCGGCACCTGCCTCATCCTGGTCGGCTTGTTCTTCGCCGCCAGGCTGTATCGCCAGAACCTGCTGACGATCGGCGACTTCTATCGCAAGCGCTTCGGCAAGGGCATCGAGGTGTTCTGCTCGGTGGCCATCATCCTCAGCTACCTCGGCTGGGTGGCGGCGCAGATCACCGCGCTCGGCCTGGTGTTCTCGGTGCTCACCAACGGCGGCATGTCCGAGACCGCGGGCATGATCGTCGGCACGCTCGCCGTGCTGATCTACGTCGTCGTCGGCGGCTTTCTCGCCGTGGCCTGGACCGACTTCATCCAGATGATCGTGCTCGTCATCGGGCTGTCGGTGATCGGCTTCTACGCCGCCGAACTGGCCGGCGGCACCGGCGCCGTGCTCGACATGGCGGTGAAGGCCGACCTGTGGAAGTTCTTCCCCGAGGCGGGCTTCAAGGAGCTTGCCTTCTTCATCGCCGCCGGCATCACGATGATGCTGGGCAGCATCCCGCAGCAGGACGTGTTCCAGCGCGTCACGTCGGCGAGGAACGCCGAGACCGCCAGCCGCGGCGCCGTCATCGGGGGCCTGTGCTACATCGCCTTCGCTTTCGTGCCGATGTTCATCGTCTCCTGCGCCGTGGTGGTGATGGGCGGCAACGCGCTGGAGATGGCGAAGAACGACTACCAGCGCCTGCTGCCCACCTTCGTGCTGACGAAGATGCCGCTGCTGATGCAGATCCTCTTCTTCGGCGCCTTGCTGTCGGCGATCAAGAGCACCAGCTCGGCGACGCTGCTGGCGCCATCGACCAGCTTCGTCGAGAACATCGTCAAGAACCTGCGTCCGCACATGGGCGACCGCCAGCAGCTGCTGGCCACGCGCTGGACGATCGTCATCTTCGCGGCGCTGGTGCTGGCCTACGCCATCGCGATGAAGGGCACGCCGATCTACGACCTCGTCTCCTCGGCCTACCAGGTGACGCTGGTGGGCGCCTTCGTGCCGCTGGTGATGGGGCTGTACTGGAAGCGCGCCACGACGCAAGGCGCCATCTGGTCGGTGGGCTTCGGCATCGGCGTGTGGATCCTGTTCTTCCCGCAGGTGAGCCCGCTGGGCGAACAGTTCCCCGGTCAGCTCGCCGGGCTCGTTGCCGCCTTCGCGGGCATGGTGGGCGGGTCGCTGGCGCCGCAGTGGCTGGCCAACCGGCATGAGCACAGCCATCACGTCGCCGGGTTGAACTGAACGCCGCCGGCCCCGAATGCCGCGCGCAGCGGCCCCGCCGCGCCCGGGATGACGCGGCACGCGGCGCGGCCGGTCGCTGCGGCGCAACCCGGTCGCGGGGAGTGCCGCACCTATAATTCGCGGCTTTTCCGTCCGCGTTTTCCGCGCCCTTCCTTCTTCTTCCTTTCCCAGAGAAAGAGCCATGCCGATCTACGCCTATCGCTGCACGACCTGCGGGCACGCGAAGGACGTTCTGCAGAAGGTGTCCGACCCGCTGCTGACCGAATGCCCGGCCTGCGGCGCGGGCACGTTCGTCAAACAGGTCACCGCCGCCGGATTCCAGCTCAAGGGCTCGGGCTGGTACGTCACCGACTTCCGCGGCGGCAGCAACAACGCCGGCGGCAAGGCCGATGGCGACGGCGGCACCGACAAGGGCAGCGGCGAGAAGGCGGCGGAGAAGGCGGGCGAGAAGGCGAGCGTCGGCGGCGACAAGGGCCAGGCTGCGACGACGAGCCCTGCGCCCGCACCCGCGCCGGCCTCATCGGCCTCATCGGCCTCTGCGGCACCCGCCGCATCGAAGGCGCCGGCGCCGGCTGCATCGGCGAGCGCGCCGGCAGCCGCGTCGCCCTCGCCGACGTCGTCGTCCTCGGGCCGCTGAGCGCCGGCACGCAGGCCGCTGAGCCACGCCACGGCGCCGCCTCGCCATGAAGAAGTACCTCGTCGCAGGCCTGCTGGTGTGGCTGCCGCTGGCCATCACCGTGTGGGTGCTGTCGTGGGTGCTGGGCGGCATGGACACCCTCTTCGCCGCGCTGCTGTCGGTGGCGCAGGCGGTGCTGCCGCAGTCGGCCTACGACTTCCTCGAAGGGGCGCGGCATGTGCCGGGCCTGTCGGTCATCGTGCTGGCGGTGCTGCTGCTGGCCAGCGGCGTCTTCGCGGCCAACTTCGTCGGCCAATGGTGGCTGGCGTTGTGGGACCGCCTGATCGGCAAGATCCCCATCGTCAAAAGCATCTACAACTCGGTCAAGCAGGTCTCGGACACGCTGTTCTCCAGCAGCGGCCAGGCCTTCCGCGAGGCGGTGCTGGTGCAGTACCCGCGCGAAGGCGCGTGGACGATCGCCTTCGTCACCGGCCGTCCGGCCGGCGAGGTGGCGGCGCTGCTGGGCGCGAGCCCCACCACGGTGATGGGCCTGGACCCGCGCATGGACTGGGTGAGCATCTACGTGCCGACGACGCCGAACCCGACGTCGGGCTTCTTCCTGATGATGCCGCGCGCCGACGTGGTGCCGCTGAAGATGAGCGTCGACGAGGCGCTGAAGTACGTCATCTCGATGGGCGTGGTCGGGCCGCCGGCGAAGAGCCCCAACGGCACGGTGGACACGGGCACGGTGGGCACGGTGCCGGCGGCAGCGCCGCGCGCGCCGGCCGCAGCCACTACGGCAGGCCCGCACCGAAATTGACGGGGCGGGCCCGGCCCGGCAACCGGACCGCCCTTCCCCAATGGGCCGCCGTGCAGCGAACGAAGCCTGCGCGCCGGCCACCCCCAAGCGCCCCACACCGACACCGAACCGCAAGGCCCCGCCGCCGCAACCGCCGTCGAAGCGGTGCGCAGCGAGGGTCCAGCGACAACACCGAACTCTGCGACAGTGAGCCAACGATGAGAACCACCTACTGCGGCCTGGTCAGCGAAACGCTGCTGGGCCAGGAAGTCACCCTGATGGGCTGGGCCCACCGCCGCCGCGACCATGGCGGCGTGATCTTCATCGACCTGCGCGACCGCGAAGGCCTGGTGCAGATCGTCTGCGACCCCGACCGCGCGGCGACCTTCGCCACCGCCGAGAGCGTGCGCAACGAGTTCTGCCTGAAGGTCACCGGCAAGGTGCGCCCGCGCCCGGCCGGCACCGAGAACACGGGCCTCACCAGCGGCAAGGTCGAGGTGCTGGCGCACGAGCTCGAGGTGCTCAACGCCAGCGTCACGCCGCCGTTCCAGCTCGACGACGAGAACCTCAGCGAGACGGTGCGCCTGACGCACCGCGTGCTCGACCTGCGCCGGCCGCAGATGCAGAAGAACCTGATGCTGCGCTACCGCGTCGCCATCGAGGTCCGCAAGTTCCTCGACGAGCAGGGCTTCATCGACATCGAGACGCCGATGCTCACCAAGAGCACGCCCGAGGGCGCGCGCGACTACCTCGTGCCCAGCCGCGTGCACGACGGCATGTTCTTCGCGCTGCCGCAGAGCCCGCAGCTGTTCAAGCAGCTGCTGATGGTGGCCGGCTTCGACCGCTACTACCAGATCACCAAGTGCTTCCGCGACGAGGACCTGCGCGCCGACCGCCAGCCCGAGTTCACGCAGATCGACATCGAGACGAGCTTCCTCACCGAGCAGGAGATCCGCGCCATCACCGAGGCGATGGTGCGCACCGTGTTCAGGAAGACGCTCGGCGTCGAGCTGCCGGTGTACGCCGAGCTGACGCACGCCGAGGCGATGCACCGCTACGGCAGCGACAAGCCCGACCTGCGCGTCAAGCTCGAGTTCACCGAGCTCACCGACGTGATGAAGGACGTCGAGTTCAAGGTCTTCTCGGGCGCGGCCAACGCCAAGGGCGGCCGCGTCGCGGCGCTGCGCGTGCCCGGCGGCGGCGACGCGCACAAGGGCATGAGCCGCGGCGAGATCGACGCCTACACCGAGTTCGTCAAGATCTACGGCGCCAAGGGGCTGGCGTGGATCAAGGTCAACGACGCCGGCAAGGGCCGCGATGGGCTGCAAAGCCCCATCGTCAAGAACCTGCACGACGGCGCGATCGCAGAGATCGTCGCCCGCACCGGCGCGCGCAACGGCGACTTGATCTTCTTCGGCGCCGACAAGGCCAAGGTCGTCAACGACGCGCTCGGCGCGCTGCGCACGAAGATCGGCCACAGCGAGTTCGGCCGCGCCCAGGGGCTGTTCGAGGACCGCTGGGCGCCGGCGTGGGTGATCGACTTCCCGATGTTCGAGTACGACGAGGAAGGCGCGCGCTGGAACGCCGTGCACCACCCGTTCACGAGTCCGAAGGACGGCCACGAGGCGTACATGACGAGCGACCCCGGTCGCTGCCTGGCCAAGGCCTACGACATGGTGCTCAACGGCTGGGAGATCGGCGGCGGCTCGGTGCGCATCCACCGCGCCGAAGTGCAGGCCAAGGTCTTCGAGGCGCTCGCCATCACGCCCGAGCAACAGCGCGTGAAGTTCGGCTTCCTGCTCGACGCGCTGCAGTACGGCGCGCCGCCGCACGGCGGCCTCGCCTTCGGCCTGGACCGCATCGCCACGCTGATGACCGGCGCCGAGAGCATCCGCGACGTGATCGCCTTCCCGAAGACGCAGCGCGCGCAATGCCTGCTGACCGGCGCGCCGAGCGCGGTGGACGAAGCGCAGCTGCGCGAGCTGCACATCCGGCTGCGCAATCCGCAACCGGTGAAGTGATGCGGCCGTCGCCCGCGGCGCAGTGCGCGCTGCGGGCGATTAGCTAAAATGGCCGGACTCGTCCAGGAGTCCGGCCATGGAAGTCACCGCCACCGAAGCCAAGAATCGCCTCGGGCAGATGCTCGAGCATGCGCAACGCGAGCCGGTGTTCATCGAGAAGAGCGGGCGCCGGCACAGCGTGCTGCTGTCGGCCGAGATGTACGACGCGTTGGTCGCCGCGCGGCAGGGGTCCGCCCGCAAGGCGGCGCGCGACCCTGGACGGGAGTTCTACGCGAAGTACAAAGACTGGGTGGACATGCAGAACGAACTCGTCGCCAAGCACGGCATCTTCGGCGAAGAATTTCGGCCCTGGTAGTCGGCTCCCGTGCTCAGTTCGACGTATACGCGAATCCGACCCCGGCCGCGAGGGCGCTCACCCCCTGCTGATCGACCTGCAGAGTAATCAACTCAGGCACCTCAGCACGCGTTTGACCATGCCGTTGCAGCGCCTGCCTCGAGCGCCTGGAGGGGCTGCCACGGCGCCTCGCCCAGACCATGATCATCGACGGTGAAGCGTTCTACTTGGCTGCGCAGCAGTGCGCACCGCTCCCCGCCAACCTGCTGCACAGACCTGTGGCCAGCGTCGCCGACCAGCGCGCCGCCGTCATCGACGCGCTGGACGCGGTCATCAGCGGCGTCTGACCTGGTGGCCAAAACCGGCCCCCCGCCCCCACAAGATCCTCGAGTCGGTGCTGGTGGTCATCCACACGCCGGCCCTGGACGTGCTGCTGATCGAACGCGCCGATCACCCCGGCTACTGGCAAAGCGTCACCGGCCTGCTCGACAGCGCCGACGAGCTGCTGCAAGCCACCTGCGCGCGCGCGAAGTGCTGGAGGAAACCGGCATCGACATCGCCGCGCTCGCGCGCGCCGGCCACGCCCGGCTCGCCGACTGGGGCATCGCCAACCGCTACGAGATCTACCCGGTCTGGCGCCACCGTTACGCCGCGGGCGTCACCCACAACATCGAGCACGTCTTCGGCCTCACCGTGCCCGCGGCGACGCCGGTGCGGCTCGATCCGCGCGAACATCTGGCCTGGCGCTGGCTGCCCTGGCGCGAGGCGGCCGACGCCTGCTTCTCGCCGAGCAACGCCGAAGCGATCCTGCAGTTGCCGCACCGCACAGCCGCTGCCGCCCCCGCTACATCCGCGCGCAAGCGCCGCCCCCCTCGCGAATGAGTCGCGCATGAATCGCACATGAACCGCGTCAAGCCGCTGCAAAGCACGCTGCTGCCGCCGTACACCGGCTTCGGCGGTCTGCGCGTGGCCACCTACAACATCCACAAGGGCGTGCGCGGCATGGGGCCGAGGAAGCGCCTGGAGATCCACAACCTGGGCCTGGCGGTCGAGGCCTTCGACGCCGACCTCGTGTTCCTGCAGGAGGTGCGCCTCTTTCACACGCGCGAGGCGCGCCGCTTCGAGCGCACCTGGTTCGGCTGGCCCGAACAAGGGCAGGCCGACTTCCTGGCCCCGATGGGCTACGAGGCGGCCTACCGCACCAACGCCATCACGCGCCACGGCGAGCACGGCAACGCGCTCCTGTCGCGCTGGCCGCTGGGCGACGTCGGACACCACGACGTGAGCGACCACCCGTTCGAGCAGCGCGGCCTGCTGCACGTGCCGGTGGTGTGGAACGGCGCCACCGTGCACGCGGTGGTCGTGCACTTCGGCCTGATCCACGCCAGCCGCATGCGCCAGGTGCAGCGGCTGGCGCGCTTCATCGACGCCGAGGTGCCGCCGGACGAGATGCTCGTCGTCGCCGGCGACTTCAACGACTGGGGCGAGCGGCTCGACGCCGAGATGGCCGAGATCGGCCTCGCGCGCGCCTTCGACCCCGAAGGCGGCCTGCGCCAGCGGGCGACCTTTCCCTCGCTCGCACCGGTGTTCGCGCTCGACCGCTTCTACCTGCGCGGCATGGCCTGCCGCTCGACGATGGTGCCGCGCGGCCTGAGCTGGGCGCGCATGTCCGACCACCTGCCGCTGGTGGCCGAACTGGAGCCGGCCTGACGAAGGCCGGCGGCGGCGAGCGAACCCGTTGCCATGGCCACCATCGAACTCGCCCGCCTGCGCGCGTGGACCGCGGTGCCGACGCCGCGTTTCGTGGGCGGCAACCGTGTCGAGCTGCTCGAAGGCGGCAGCGAGCTCTTTCCGCGCATGCGCGCTGCCATCGCCGCAGCGGTGCGCGAGGTGTGGCTCGCCACCTACATCTTCCACGACGACGCCGCGGCGATCGAGGTGCTCGACGCGCTCAGCGCGGCGGCCGCGCGCGGTGTCGCGGTGCACGTCGTGGTCGACGGCTTCGGCAGCAACGGCACGCTGCCGGCGATCCGCCGCCGGCTGGCCGGCACCGGCGTGCAGCTCGAGGTGTTCCGTCCGCTCGAACGCTGGTGGGCCTGGCTGCAGCCCGGCCAGCTGCGGCGGCTGCACCAGAAGCTGTGCGTGTGCGACAGCGGCGGCAGCAACGGCAGCAACGGCAGCAACGAAAACGGCGACAGCGAGGAAGGCGGCGCGGTCGCTTTCGTCGGCGGCATCAACGTCATCGACGACAAGCTCGACCTGCGCCACGGCTGGACCGAGCTGCCGCGGCTCGATTTCGCCGTCGAGGTGCACGGGCCGCTGGCCACCGCCGTGCACGCCACGGCGCGCGCGATGTGGGCGCGCGCGCACCTGGCGCGCGGCTGGGCCGAGGAAGTGCGCACGCTGGCGCGCAGCGCCGCACCGGTGGCCAAGGCGCGCCGCCTGGTGCGCCAGCTGCGCGGCGCCGCGGTGCTCGATGCCGCCGACGACCCAGAGCCCGATGCGCGCCGCGTTCCTCGTCCGCGACAACCTGCGCCAGCGCCGCACCATCGAGCGCAGCTATGTCGAGGCGATCCGCAGCGCGCGCACGCGGGTGGACCTCGCGGTGCCGTATTTCTACCCCGGCCGCGTCTTCCGCCGCGCGCTGCGCAAGGCGGCCCGGCGCGTGCGTGCGGCTGCTGCTGCAAGGCAAGGTCGACTACCGCATCGCCGCCATCGCCGCGCGCGTGCTCTACGACGAGATGCACGCCAACGGCATCCGCATCTACGAATACACGCCGGCGTTCCTGCACGCCAAGGTCGCCGTCGTCGACGAGGAATGGGCCACCGTGGGCAGCTCGAACATCGACCCGCTGTCGCTGCTGCTGAACCTGGAAGCCAACGTCGTCGTGCGCGATGCCGAGTTCGCGCGCTCGCTGGCGGCGCGCTTCGAGGCGGCGTTCGCGGCCTCCACCGAGATCAGCGCTGCCCCGGCACGCGCCGGCTGGCGACGCTGGCTGCGGCGGGCGGGCGTCGCGTGGGCGGCGAACCTCTACCTGCGCGTGGCAGGGATCACCGGGGCGGTACTAGCCGGCGCTGGGTCTTCACCTCGCGCCCACAGGCACCATGGTCGTTCAGCGTGGCGCGCGGCTCGCGCGAACGTTCTCCGGCCCACGCTCGCGGACGATGCGCACGTTGTCCTCACCGGTCGGCGCCGTCTTCACCATCGCGGCAAGTGATTGTCCAGCGAACCGCGAATGGGGCCTGCGCCCGTTCGCGCAAGCCGCACGCCCTCTCACCACCGAGGTGCCCGTCGAGGGTGGGGCACGGTGGCGCTTGCAGGGCGGCGGTGGCGCCTGCGGGCGCAGGCCCCATTCGCGGTTCGCTGGCTCGACCGGTGGCACGCCCGTGATGACGACACCACCGTGCGGGTCAACGTGCGCCACGACCGCGAGCGTGGGCCGGAGAACGCAGGGCGACGCCGCCGCCCTGCCGCAGCGATGCCGACCTGAGCGGCACCGCATGCGCCCGCCGGGGCGGCGCAAGGGCTCATACCGCCAGCGCGCAGCGCGAGGATCCTCCAGTGAGTGCCAGGGCCACCTGGTTCCCTCGGCCGCCACCGCGCGCGTGAACGAGGGGAAGGGCCAGCTAGCTCGGCGGAGCCTCCCCGAACCGGTTCGCCCCCCGCGTTCCCGCAGCAACCCGTTGGCCAGCAGCAGCCAGATCCAGCCGATCACCGGCACCAGCGCCAGCAGCACCCACCAGCCGGATCGATCGCGGTCGTGCCAGCGCTTGATCGAGATCGCTACCGCCGGCCACAGCAGCACGACGTTCACCACCTGCTCGGCCAGCCCCATGCGCACGCCCGCCACGGCGAGCAGCCCATGCAGCACGATGCCAAGCCCGAGCATCGCGCCCACGCCCCACATCCAGAAGCGCCGGCGCGAGATGCGGCCCTCGGCGCTCGCGAGCATGCGCCACGGTGCGTCGGGGTCGCCGTCGGCCAGCGCGCGCGGCCGCGCCGGAAGGCTGCCTCGTTGCCGACATGATGAGCGTTAGCCCTCGACGCCGGCGCGCGCGCCGGCCGCTCACAACGCGCAGCTGCGAAAGCCGCTGCGCGAGCGGTCGTCGTGCGGCAGCGCGAAGCGGCGCGCCTTCGCGTGCCGCCAGCGCGCCGGCGTGGCGCTGGTGCAGCCGCGCAGCACGCCGCAGGCTGCGCCGGCCGTGCCCGTGCCCTCCCCTTGGCTTTCGGCAGCGACGATGACGTCCAGCGTTCCCGGCGGCCAGCGCCCCTCGCCGCCAGGGAACGGCCGCGCGCTGCCGGCCACCCACTCGAGCACGTCGCCCCAGGCGAAGCCGCGCCGTGCGGCCACGTGCGCGGCGAGCTCCCACTCGGGCTCGGTGGGCAGGCGCCGGCCGGCCCAGCGGCACCACGCCTGCGCTTCGTGCCGCGTCACCTGCATCGCCGGCTGCTGCGCCGGCGCGCGCAGCAACTGCCCGGCGCGCGCCACGAGCACGCTGCCGGCGAGCTGTTCCACGTCGCGCGGCGCGCGGCGGCCGTCCTCCTGCAGCCATTGCCAGCCGGCATCGCTCCAGCACTCGCGCTTGTCGTAGCCGCCGTCCTCGGCGAACTCGGCGAACTGGGCCCAGTTGACGCATTGCGCGTCGATCTCGAACTCGGGCACCACCACCTCGTGCGCCCAGCGCTCGCCGGGCGGCACCCAGGCGGCGGCGGCGCGCTCGCTGCCGAGCTGCCAGCGCTGCGCCGGCACGCCCAGCGGCTCGCGCACGGCGCGCGGCGGCGGCAACAACGGCGTCAGCAGGTGCCCCAGGCGCTCGGCGATGCGGTCGTCGTGCTGCAACGCGAGGCGGAAGAAGTACAAGCCCGCGGCGTCGTCGTCGGCGTGGTTGAGCAGCTCCAGCGTCTGCTCCAGCGTCTGACCGAGGTAGCTGCGCACCGCGTCGGCGTCGCCGATTCCGGCGCGGCGCAGCCAGCCCTCGGCGCGCGGCTCGACGCCCGGCAGCCGCGGCGAGGCCGGATCGGCCGCCTCGCCGCGAGCGCGCTGCACATGCCGCGCCAGCCACCATTCCTGGAACCAGCCGGCGCGGGCGGCCAGCCGAACGGCTTCGTCCCAGGCGCGTTGCACCGCTTCGCTCGGTGGCGGCCGCTTGCGTGCGCGCGAGCGTCGGCCTTCCTCGCCGCTATCGCCACGATCGCCGGCCTCGTCCTCGTTGCCTTCCCTTTCCTTTGGCGGCGGCGACGTGGCGCCCGCCAGCCGCGCCAGCAACTCGTTGCGCGCTTCGAGCAGCGCCAGTGAAAGCCACTCGCGCCCGCCGCGCCGCGCCAGCGTCGCCGGGTCTTCGGGCGCGGCTTTCGCCATCACGGCCCACCCCTTTCGCCGGCGCTGCGCCGCGGCCACATCAACACCGCCCTACTGCCCCACCAGCTTGTGCCGGATCGCATAGACCGTCAGCTCGGCGTTGTTCGACAACTGCAGCTTCTCGAGCACGCGGGCGCGGTACACCGACACCGTCTTCGGGCTCAGCGCCAGCTTCTCGGCGATGTCCGCGAGGCGCTTGCCGCTGGCGATGAGCACCAGCGTCTCCATCTCTCGGTTGGACAACGACTGGTGCCGGTTCTCGACCTCGGGCGCATTGAGGTTCTCCACCAGCATCTGCGCGATCTCGGGCGTCACGTACTTCTTGCCCGCCGCCACCAGGCGCACCGCCTGCACGATGGTCTGCGGGTCGCCGCCCTTGTTGACGTAGCCGAAGGCGCCGGCCCGCAGCGCCCGCAGCGCGTACTGGTCCTCGGGGTACATGCTGACCACGAGCACGCGCACCGGCGAGCCCTCTTCCTTCAGCGCCGCCAGCGCATCGAGGCCGCTGCGCCCGGGCAGGTTGATGTCCAGCACCAGCACGTCGCAGGGGCCGGCGCGGCCGCCGCTTTCGGCGCGCTGCTGCGCGAGCCGCCGCATCAGCGTGCGCAGCTCGCCGTAGTCGGCCGCTTCGCCGACGACGCGGATGTCGCTGGCGTCCAGCAGCGTGTCGCGGATGCCGCGCCGGATGAGGGCGTGGTCATCGCAAAGAATCACATCGATCATCGTTCAGGAGCTGTGAATGAGTCGCCCGCGTCCGAGCGGCGCGCCGGGAAGTGTGCCGGCCGGCGCTGGCGCGCGACATCCCACGCCGCGCTTGGGGCCGAGGCGTGTCTTAGTACCTCGTCGCCCAGATTTCCTCTTCGGGGTCGCTCGGCCGCGTCGGGTCCGGCGCCCGCGCGTCTTCAGGCGAATCGACCGGCACCGACAACATCAGCGTCGTGCCCGCGCCGCTGCTGCCGCTGCTGCCGCTGCCGCCGCCGCCGCTCAGCTCGACCCAGCCCCCCACGGTGGAGGCGCGCTCGTGCAGGCCGCGGATGCCGAAACTGTGTGCCTTGGCCAGGTCGGACTGGCCGAGACCGCGGCCGTTGTCGCTGATCTCCAGCGACAGCACGCCGCGGCCGAGCGACAGGTCCATCGTCACCTGCGTCGCGCCGGCGTGCTTGCCGATGTTCGTCAGCGCCTCCTGCGCGGTGCGGTAGGCCACCAGCGGCACCATCGGCGGCAGCGTCATGCGCTCGTGGCTGGAGCGGAAGCGGCAGCGCACGCCGGTTCGCTTCTCGAAGCCGCTGGCCATCCACTGCAGCGCCGCCACCAGGCCTTGTTCGAGGATCGCCGGGCGCAGGTTCTGCATGATGCGCTGGCTGGCGAGCGTGGCGTGCGTCAGCAGCTCCAGCGCCGAAGTCATGCGCTGCTGCACCACCGGCTCCTTGCTGTGCCGGCGCACCCAGTCGAGCTCGAAGCGCAGCGCCGCCAGCGAGCCGCCGACGTCGTCGTGGATCTCGCGCGCGATGGCGTGGCGCTCGGTCTCGACGCTCGTCTGCAGGTGCTGCGCCAGTTCCGAAAGGCGCTGGCGCGAGGCGGCCAGCTGGCGGTCGGCCTCGGCGCGCGCGCGCCGCGCCTCGCCGGCGGCGATGGCGTGCTCCACCGCCGGCGCCAGCCGCGCCAGGTTGTTCTTCAGCAGGTAGTCGCTGGCGCCGTTGCGCATCGCTTCCACCGCCGTGTCCTCGCCGATCATCCCCGACACCAGGATGAACGGCAGGTCGATGCCGCGCTCGCGCAGGTCGGCCAGCGCCCGCAGGCCCGAGTAGCCGGGCAGGTTGTAGTCCGACAGCACCACGTCCCACGGCTCGTCGAGCGCGCGCGTGAATTCGTCGCGGCTTTCCACGCGCCGGGCGGCCACGCGCAGGCCGGCGCGGCCGAGGTAGGCCATCGCCAGCGAGTGGTCGAGCTCCGAGTCCTCCAGGTGCAGCAGGCGGCAGGCCGCCTGGCCGTTGCGGCTGCCGGCGAA
>JAXMEZ010000025.1:0-55211 GCA_046348035.1 Rubrivivax sp.
GCGCGGCGGCCGGGGCCGATCGTCGCGCTCACGGCACTCGCGCCGAGCCAGGGCCGCGTGCCGCTGGAGCGGCTCGTCATCGAACGCTCGCTCAGCATCAACACGGCGGCCGCCGGCGGCAACGCAAGCCTCATGACGATTGGATGAGGGCTGGGCCTCCTTCGATACGTCAGGACGATCGGTACCTCAGCCCGAACGGTTCCCATATTCCCTCGCGCGCTGCTCGCTATCCCGCATATCGGCTGCCGCGCGGCGCGCCAAGAATCGCCGCCGTCCGTTCGCACGAAGGAGCGCGTCGATGCGCAAGCTGCTGAAGTCGTTGACGCTGGGTTTCGGCGTCGGTCTGTCGCTGGCGCTGGCCGCGGGGCAGGTGCTGGCACAGGCCGGCAAGGTGGAGGTGCTGTGGCTCGGCCAGGCCGCGTTCAGGATCACCTCGCCCACGGGCAAGGTCATCGTCATCGACCCGTGGCTGAAGACCAACCCGAAGACGCCGGCCGAGTACAAGGACCTGGCCAAGCTCGGCAAGCCCGATGTCGTGCTCGTCACGCACGGCCACTTCGACCACACCGCCGATGTCGCCGAGCTGGTGGCGATGCACAAGGTGCGCATGTTCGCGCCGGCGGGGCTGAAGGACACGATGGTCGGGCTCGGCCTCGTGCCGGCCGAGCTGGCGCCGGGCATGAACAAGAGCGGCTATGTCACGCCGCTCGGGCCCGAGATCAAGCTGCACATGGTGCACGCCGAGCACAGCTCGGAGTTCGCCTACAAGGACCCGGCCACCGGCAAGACGATGAGTTACCCGGGCGGCGAGCCGGTGGGCTGGATCATCGAGCTGGAGAACGGCTTCAAGATCTACCACATGGGCGACACCGGCCTCTTCGGCGACATGCGCATGATCGGCGAGCTCTACAAGCCCGACCTCGTGCTCGTGCCCATCGGCGGCAACTTCACGATCAACGCCCAGCTCGCGGCGATGGCGGTGAAGGACCTCGTGAAGCCGAAGTTCGCGATCCCCATGCACTATGGCACCTACCCGGTGCTGGCCGGCAAGCCCGAGGACTTCGCCAAGGGTGTGGGCGACGCGGTGAAGGTGTTCGTGCCGCAGCCGGGCGAGAAGCTGTCGTTCTGAGCAGCGCGCGATGAGCGAGCGCCGGCCCAACTTCATCTACATCGTCGCCGACGACCTCGGCCACGCCGACCTCGGCTGCTATGGCGGCCGGCCGGCCGGCTTCGGCGCCGTCTCGCCGCACATCGACGCGCTGGCCGCGCGCGGCCTGCGCTTCACGCAGGGCTACGCGAACTCGCCGGTGTGCTCGCCGACGCGCTTCGCGCTGATGACGGCGCGCTGGCAGTACCGCCTGCGCGGCGCGGCCGAAGAGCCGATCAGCATCCGCACGCGCGGCAGCGCCACGCTCGGCCTGCCGCCTTCGCATCCGACGCTGCCCTCGCTGCTGCGCGATGCCGGCTACCGCACGGCGCTGGTGGGCAAGTGGCACCTCGGCTATCCGCCGCACTTCGGCCCGCTGCGCTCGGGCTACGACGAGTTCTTCGGCCCGATGTCCGGCGGCGTCGACTACTTCACCCACGCCGCCACCAACGGCGAGCACGACCTGTGGGAAGGCGAGGGCGAAAGCCGCAACCAGGGCTACCTCACCGACCTCATCAGCCGGCGCACGGTGGAGGTGGTGCAGCGCCTGGCCAAGGGCGCGGCGCCGTTCTTCATCAGCGTGCACTACACGGCCCCGCACTGGCCGTGGGAGAGCCGCGCCGACCGCGACGTGGCGATGTCCAGCGAGGTCAGCCGCAACCTCTTCCACCTCGGCGGCGGCAACATCGAGACCTACCGTCGCATGATCCACCACATGGACGAGGGCATCGGCGCCATCGTCGCGGCGCTGGGCGACGCGGGCGCGCTCGACGACACGCTCGTCGTTTTCACCAGCGACAACGGCGGCGAGCGCTTCAGCGACAACTGGCCGCTGGTGGGCGGCAAGATGGACCTCACCGAAGGCGGCATCCGCGTGCCCTGGGTGGCGCATTGGCCGCGCGTGATTCCCGCCGGCGGCGTGACGGCTCAGCACTGCCTGACGATGGACTTCAGCGCCACGATGATCCACGCCGGCGGCGCCACGCCCGATGCCGCGCATCCGCTGGACGGCATCGACCTGATGCCGGTGCTGCGCGGCGACGTCGAGCACATCGCGCGGCCGATGTTCTGGCGCATGAACCACCGCGGCCAGCGCGCCCACCGCGACGGCCGCTGGAAGTACCTGCGCGTGGACGGCCACGACTACCTCTTCGACATCGACGCCGACGAGCGCGAACGCGCCAACCGCGCGCCGTACGAACCCGAGCGGCTGCAAGCGATGCGCGCCGCCTACGAAGCGTGGGAAGCATCGATGCCGCCGGTGCCGGCCGACGCGACGGTGAGCCTGGGCTACAGCGCGAAGGACATGCCGCAGCGGTGAGGGGGAAGCGCGCCGAAGCAGTTCCGTGTGGCCGGACGCGAGAGCGCAAGGGCCCCGGAGTACCATCGATCCATGCAAGTTGCCACCGGTACCGTCGTGAACGGCAAGATCGTCCTCGAAGGCGTGCCCCTCGCCGAGGGAACGAAGGTCACCGTCGTTGCCCGCGGCGCGGATGAGAGCTTCGCGCTGAGCGCGGCTCAGGAAGACGAGCTGCTGGAGTCGCTCGCCGAGATCGAGCGCGGACAGTTCCTGTCGCTCGAGGAACTCGTCGCAACGTTGCCGTCCGGCGAGTGAGTGTCGCCCGCCGGGTCAAGATCTCTGCGCGTGCAGCGGGCGAGGTTCGCCGGGCTGCTGAATGGTGGCTCGCCAACCGATCCGCGGCCCCTGGCGCTGTGGCCATCGACTTCGCCGAAGCCGTAGCGCTGCTCGCAGAGCAGCCGGGTATCGGCGCCAAGTACGAGGGAGCGAGGACGCCCGGCGTGCGTCGGCTGTACCTTTCGCGCCTTGGCTACTTCGTTTACTACCGTGCGGACGCCAGCGAACTCAAGGTGCTGGCCTTCTGGCACGCCAGCCGCGGCAGCCAGCCCGTGGTGTGACCCTGCTGGCTGACTAACCTCCGTATCGCCGCACGTTGCGGTAGCCGCTGCCGGGCACCGACTGCACGAGCGCAAAGCCGCGCACCGGCCAGCGCAACGGCTCGAACGCTGGCGGATCGAAGCGGTGCGGGCAATGCCGCGCGAGCGTGACGTGCGGGCGCAGGCGGCGGCGGTCGATCTCGATGCCGAGCGACTGCAAGGCCGTTGCGAGGCGCGCGTGCAGTTCGGCCAGCGGCGGCGGCACGTGGCGCGCCAGCAGCACGACGAGGCCGTTCGGCCACGCCGCGACGATCTCGAGTTCCAGTTCGAAACGCGGCGCCGGCGGCTCGTCGCTGAGCGCCTCTTCGAGCCGCGGCAACGCTGCCGCGGGCCACGAGCCGATGAAGTGCAGCGTGATGTGCAGCTTGTCGTCAGGCGTCGGGCGCGTGCCGCGGGCCAGGGAACCGCATCGCGGCGCGCGGCAGCGCGGCGCGCGCGGCGGCGTCCGGCCACAGTGCGACGAAGAGGCGAATCGACGCGGTACTCACGCCGGCGGCGCGACCGATGCTCCTGCACGCCGTGCCGCGCCAGCGCCGCGCTGACGAAGCCGCTCGCCTTCATCTCCTCGACGAACGCGGCCAGGAACGCCGCTGCCGCCGCACCGCGGGTCTTCGGTAAGCCCATCGCCTGCCGGATGACCATGAAGTGCCCGGGCAGGAGGCGCAGGCCGCCCAGGCGCTTCGCGTCGGCTTCGAGCTGCTGCTTGACGCCGGCCGCGACATCGGCGCTGCCGCCGACGAAGGTCTCGACGACGGCCGGTGAACTCGGCGCGCGCTCGATCGCCGCGTGCTTCAGTTCGCGCGTGAGGTAGAGGTCGTAGGCGCTGCCCTTGCCGACGACGACGGTGTGGCCGGCGCGGTCGACCTCGTCGTTCGTCCGCAGCGGCGAAGCCTCGCGCACCAGGTAGCAGCCTTCGATCAGCACGTACGGCGCCGTAAAGGCGATCGAGGCGCCGCGCGCCGGGTCGATGGCGAAGAAGCCGATGTCGGCGCGCTCCTCGGCCACCGCCTCGACCGACTTGCCGGCAGTGTCGAAGACGACGAGCTCGACGGCGAGCCCCAGCCGCTTGCCGAGCTCGTGCGCCAGGTCCACCGACACGCCGCCGGCCGCGCCCACCGCACCGGAGGCGGCGTTGCGGTGGGCGAGGATCGGGTTGCCGAGGTTGATCGAGGCGCGCAGCTTGCCGCCGGGCGCGAAGGCGGTGCGGAGGAGGGCGGTGTCGGGGTTCATCGCGTTGTTCTCGTCGGACAGCGGCTCGAGGCAGCGGCCAGCGAAGCAAGGATGCCGCCGAGGATAGACCCGATGAGCCCGTCGGCGACAATGCCGCGCCCCACGTGCACACAACGCGCACGCCGCGAGCGAGCGCTGCCGCCCTTGGACCTCGAAGCCCTTCCCGGCCACTTCATCCGCCGCCTGCAGCAGATCGCCGTGGCGATCTTCCTGCAGGAGACCGAGGCGACCGGCATCACGCCGGTGCAGTACGCGGCGCTGCAGGCGGTGGCCGACCAGCCGCCGGGCGCGCCGTCGATCGACCAGCGCACGCTGGCGCGCATCATCGGCTTCGACACGAGCACGATCGCCGGCGTCATCGACCGCCTCGAAGCGCGCGGCCTGCTGCGCCGGCAGGCGTCGCCGGCCGACCGCCGCGTGCGCCTGCTCGTCCTTACCGACGAAGGCCGCGCGATGCTGGCCCAGGTGGTGCCGGGCATGTTGCGGGCGCAGGAACGCATGCTGGCGCCGCTGCCCGCGGCCGAGCGGGCCGAGTTCATGCGCATGCTGCGCACGCTGGTGAAGGCGAACAACGAGCTGAGCCGCGCGCCCAGCGAGCCGGCAGGGCAATAGCGATGCGGGCGAACTCGCGGCGCGGCGCACGAGCGCTGCCTGTACCGCGCGCGACGAAGACGATGCGCTTGCCGTGATCCCGCTGCCGTCGCTCTCGCTGGCGCAATCGATCGTCGAAGTCGTCGCGACGGTGGCCTTCGCTTTGTCGGGCCTCATCGAGGCGGCGCGCAAGCGGCTCGATGCCGTGGGCGTCGTCGTCGTCGCGGGCTTGACGGCCTTCGGCGGCGGCACGCTGCGCGACGTGCTGCTCGACCGGCGGCCGTTCTTCTGGGTGCAGCACGCGCTGTGGCTGTGGTTGGTGCTGGCAATTTGCATCGCGGCGATGCTCTTCATGCGTGCGCGCCACTTCGCACCCACCGAGCGCGCCATGCAGTGGCCCGACGCGCTGGGCCTGGGCCTGTTCTGCGCCGGCGGCACGCAGGTGGCGCTGGCGTCGAACCTGCCGCCGCTGGCCGCGGTGCTGATGGGCATGGTCACGGCGGTCTTCGGCGGTGTGCTGCGCGACATCGTCTGCAACGAAGTGCCGCGCGCCTTCAGCGACCACCGGCCGTATGCGCTGTGCGCTTTCGCCGGTGGCTGGGTGACAGTGCTGGCAACGCGCTTCGGGAGCGCCGACGAAGCGGCGCTGGTCGCCGGCGCGGCGAGTGCGAGCGCGCTGCGCGCCGCCGCGCTCTGGACCGGCTACCGGCTGCCGGCGTGGCGGCCCGGCGGCGATCACGATCGTTGAAGTGACCACGTTACCGAAGCGGCCGGTCGCGCAAACCCTGCAACCGTTCTTCCACCGACACGAGGCTCGACCGACCATGGACTACCAGGACATCCTCTACGAAGTGCGCGGCGCCGCCGCGTGGGTCACGATCAACCGGCCGGACAAGATGAACGCGTTCCGCGGCCGCACCTGCGACGAGCTGATCCACGCCATCACACGCGCCGGCTACGACAGGGACATCGCCTGCATCGTGCTCGCCGGTGCCGGCGAGCGCGCCTTCTGCACCGGCGGCGACCAGAGCGCGCACGAAGGGCAGTACGACGGCCGCGGCACCATCGGCTTGCCGATCGAGGAACTGCACGCGGCGATCCGCGACGTGCCCAAGCCCGTGATCGCGCGCGTGCAAGGCTACGCCATCGGCGGCGGCAACGTGCTGTGCACGCTGGCCGACATCACCATCGCCAGCGAGAAGGCGCAGTTCGGCCAGGTCGGCCCGAAGGTGGGTTCGGTGGACCCGGGCTACGGCACGGCGCTCTTGGCGCGCGCGGTCGGCGAGAAGAAGGCGCGCGAGATGTGGTACCTGTGCCGCCGCTACAGCGCCGCGCAGGCGCTGGCGATGGGCCTCGTCAACGAAGTCGTGCCGCATGGAGAACTCGACACCGTGGTGCAGCAGTGGTGCGACGAGATCGCCGCCAAGAGCCCGACCGCCATCGCCATTGCCAAGCGCAGCTTCAAGCATGGACACCGCGCACCAGGCCGGCATCGCCGGCATGGGTTTGTATGCGCTGAAGCTGTACTACGAGACCGACGAGTCGAAGGAGGGCGTGCGCGCGTTCAACGAGAAGCGCGCGCCCGACTTCCGCAAGCACGCCAGGTAAGCAGGCGTGTCACGCCGGCGCGCGCTGCCGCAGCGCGTGCTGCGCCGCGGAGCATCGCTGCCTTCGGGTCGGCCCCGGGTCGGCCGGGGTCGCCGCGCGAAGCATGAACCAGGTCGAGTTCATTGCGGCATTCGGGTACCAGAATGCACCGACGCTGGGGCCTGCCGTCGTGCACCCGAGCCTGCGCGTTTCGCGCGAACCCGGGACCGAGCGACGAGGAGCACCCGACGATGCTTTGCCAGTGGCAGTGTGCCGGCTGCGGCGAGGTCAGCGAGGGGTTCGCTTTTCCGTGGGGCCGCTGCCCGCAGTGCGGCGGCGTGCTCGTGCAGCAAGGCAGTGCCGCGGCGCCGGCCGCGGCCGGTGATGCAGCGGCCGCGGGCGACGAAGCAGCGGCGCCCTCGCGGCGGTGCGCACCGCCTTCGAGATCGAGCTCGGCGGCCGCGCCTTCTACCAGCGCGCCGCACTCGACTGCGCCGACGCCACGCTGCGCGAGCTGTTCCGCCGCTTCGCAGTGATGGAAGGCGAGCACATGGAGGCGCTGGCGCGGCGCTACGGCATCGACGTGCCCGACCCGCCGCTGGCTTCGCTGCAGACGGCAGTGGTCTTCGCCGGCATCGACCGCCTGATCGGCGACCCTTCGGACCTGCTGCGCATCGCCATCGGCTTCGAGCAGCGCGCCGCCGCCACGTTCGCGGCCAGCGCTGCCGCTGCGGCCCCGGGCTCGGCCGAGCAGCGCTTGTACGAGGAGCTGACGGCCGAGGAGCGTGAACACGAGCGCATGCTCGATGCCGAGCTGTCGCGCTGGCATGCGCGCGGCGCTGAGCGTGCGGGCGAGAAAGCCGAAGGCGCTGCTGCGACGGCGCTGCTCAACGGCGCCGAGCTGCTGCTCGCCGGCCACGACGCCGCAACGACGGCCATCGAGTGCGAAGGCAAGCGCATGAGCTACGGCGAGCTGCGCGACCGCGTGGCGCGTGCCGGTGCGCTGTGGCGCCAGCGCGGCTTGCCCGGTGATCGCGTCGCCGTCAAGCTGCCCGACGGCTTCGATTGGGTCGTCGCGTGGCTCGGCGCCATCTGGGCCGGCGGCGTGGCCGTGGGCGTCAACCCGCGCATCCCGGCGCCGGAATGGCAGTTCATTCTCGAGGAAGCCGGCTTCGACGTCATCGTCGCCGAGTCGGCCGAAGACACGCCGCCGCCTTGGCATTCGCGCGTCAGCCTCGTCGACGAAGCGCGCGCCGAGGTCACCGCTACCGCGCCGATGCCGGCCGTGCCGATGCCCGAGGAGGCGCCGGCTTTCTGGGTGCACTCTTCCGGCACGTCGGGCAAGCCGAAGGCGGTGGTGCACACGCACCGCTGCGTGCGCGAGATCGGCCGCATCTCGGCCGAGCGCTTCGGCATCGCGCCGGGCGATCGCCTGTTGGCGAGCTCGCGCCTGTTCTTCGCCTACCCGCTGACGAACCTGCTGCTCGCGGGCCTCCGCCTGGGCGCGACGCTGCTGCTCGATGCGCAGTGGCCCACCGCGAAGGGCGTCGCCGCCAACGTGGCGCGCATGCGGCCGACGGTGCTGTTCAGCGTGCCGTCGCTCTACCGCGACTTGTTGAACGAGAGCGCGGCCGGCGGCATCGCCGCGGCCGGCGTGCGCTTGTGCGTGTCCGCCGGCGAAGCGTTGCCGGCGCAGGTCAGGCGGCGCTGGGTGGCCGGGAGCGGCCTGCCGATCATCGACGGCTACGGCGCTTCGGAAACGCTGGTGCTCGTGATGCAGGCGCACGACGAGCGCGGCTTCGTGCCGTCGCCCGGCGTCGAGATCCGCGCCCTCGACGAGTCTGCTGTGGACACGCCGACGCGGCTGCTCGTGCGCTGCGCGACGCTGGCCTCGGGCTACTACGACCGCCCGATCGCGCAGGCCGAGTCGTTCCGCGACGGCGCGTTCTGCCCGGCAGACCTGTGGCAGCGCACCGCAGGCGGCTTCTGGCAGTTCGCGGGGCGCGAAGACTCGCTGGTGAAGATCCGCGGCCGCTGGGTCAACCTCGTCGAGCTGGCCGAGAAGCTCACCGCGCAAGCCGGTGGCGTGAACGACGGCGCGGCGGTGTGCGTGCCCGACGCCGACGGTGTCGATGCGGTGGCGTACTTCTACGTCACCAGCGACGGCGAAAGGGCGCGCGCCGCGCTCGAACAAGTGGCCGCGACGCTGCCGCCGTACCAGCGCCCGCGCTGGTTGCACGCGATCGACAGCTTCCCGCGCGGGCCCACCGGCAAGCTGCTGCGGCGCAAGCTGGTCGAGCTGCATCGGCAGCAAGGCGAACAGCGATGATCGCCGCCGGGACGCAAACCGCGGTGGGCGCCGCACGCGCCGCGGTTGAGCCGATGGGCGCGGCGCCGGGCTCGCTCGCCACCGAGACGCAGAGCCAACTCGTGCGCGCCGAGCGCACCGGCGAAGTCCTCGTGCTGACGCTCCAGCGCGCGCCGGTGAACGCGATCAACGACGAGCTGCTCGCGCAACTCGAAGCCGTGCTCGACGAGGTCGAGGCCGACGACACGCTCGCGGTGCTGCACCTGCGCAGCGCCTGCAAGGTGTTCTCGGCCGGCGCCGACCTGGCGCTGATCCGCTCGTGCGTGGCCACCGCGCAGGGCCGCGAGGCGATGCTCGGCACCGTGCGGCGCATGCAGCGCGTGTTCGCGCGCATCGAGGCGCTGGAGTGCGTGACGCTGGCCGAGATCGGCGGCGCCGCACTCGGTGGCGGCTTCGAACTCGCGCTCGCCTGCGACCTGCGCATCGCCGCCTTCGACGTGCGCGTGGGCCTGCCCGAAGCGGGGCTCGGCCTGCTCGCCGCCGCCGGCGGCACGCAGCGCCTGACGCGCCTCGTGGGCCACGGCCTGGCAAGGCGTTTGATCCTCGGCGCCGAGACGCCCAAGGCCGCCGAGGCCGAGCGCCTGGGCCTCGTGCAATGGGCCGTGCCGCGCGAGCGGCTGGCCGAAGAAGCCGCGGCGCTGGCGCGCCGCTACGGCGCGATGCCGCGCGTGGCGTTTGCCGAGAACAAGCGCTGCATCGCGCTGGCCGGCGTGCCCGGCGGCGCCGGCTTCGCTGCCGAGATCGAAGCGACGCGGCGGCTCTATCAAGACCCGGAAACCAGGCGCCGCGTGTCGGCCTTCCTCGACAAGTCGCTCGATAAACCTGTCGACAAGCCCGCCGACAAGTCCGTCCAGCGCGGCGCCGCCAACCCCAAGGAAACACCTGCATGAGCCTCGCAGACAAACTCGCCGTCGTCACCGGCGCCGCCTCCGGCATCGGCGCGGCCATCGCCGCCAAGCTGGCCGAAGCCGGCGCGACGGTCATCGTTGCCGACATCCAGGCCGACGCCGGCGAAAGCCGCGCCGCCACGCTGCGCGCCGCCGGCCGCAAGGCGCAGTTCGTGCGCGTGGACATGACCGACGCCGCGTCGATCGCTGCCTTCGCCGCCGACGTGCAGGCGCGCTTCGGCACGCCCGACGTGCTCGTCAACGGCGCCGGCTGGGGCACGACGCACCCGTTCTGGGAAGGCTCGCCCGAGCTGTGGGACAAGATCATCAGCCTCAACTTCGTCGGCCCGATGCGCCTGACCAAGGCGTTCATCCCGGCGATGATCCAGCGCGGTAGTGCTGGCAGTGGTGGCCGCATCGTCAACATCGCCAGCGACGCCGGGCGCGTGGGCAGCCTCGGCGAGACGGTGTACTCCGGCGCCAAGGGCGGCCTCATCGCCTTCACCAAGTCGCTCGCGCGCGAAGTGGCGCGCTACGGCATCGGCGTCAACTGCGTCTGCCCGGGGCCCACCGACACGCCGCTGATGGCCGCGGTGCCCGAGAAGGTGACCGAGGCGCTGAAGAAGGCGATCCCGATGCGCCGCCTCGGCGCCCCGAGGAAGTGGCCGACGCGGTACTGTTCTTCGCCGGCGACGGCGCCGGCTACGTCACCGGCCAGGTGCTGAGCGTCAGCGGCGGCCTGACGATGGCCGGCTGAGGCGCGCGCATTCCGCGACGAGAAGAGCCGAGAATCCCCGGCGCAAGGCACGCAAGGCAAGCAAGACCATGGACTACACCCTCGCGCAGTTCCTCGCCCACGCCATCGCGCTGGAGCGCGAGGCCGCCGAGCGCTACCTCGAGCTCGCCGACATGATGGAGGCGCACCGCAACGACGAGGTGGCTTCGCTCTTCCGCGACATGGTGCGCCATCGCGCCTGCACCACGACTCGATCGTCGAGCGCGCCGAGGGCATCTCTTTGCCGCAGATGGGGCCGTGGGACTACGCCTGGCGGCACCCGCCCGAAGCCGGCGGCGAGGAGGCGTTCGACCCGTCGCTCAACGCCTACGACGCGCTGCGCTACGCGCGCGAGAACGAGCTGCGCGCGATGCAGTACTACAGCGACGCCGGCATCACCTCCAGCGACGAGGAGGTCAAGCGGCTGGCCGCGGAGTTCGCGGCCGAGGAGACCGAGCACGTGCAGGCGCTGGACGACTGGCTGGCGCGCACGAAGCGGCCTTCGGCGCCGTGGGCGGCCGACCCGCACCGCGGGGGCTGACGCAGCGTGCGCGAACCCATGCTTGCCGAGATCTGCGCCTCACGCGCCCGACTCGGCTCACTCGGCTCACGCGCCTCACTCGCACTTGCGGCGGATGTCCTCGGGCACCGGCACGCCGTAGATGCGGCGCCGGTCGGCGGTGTCGCGCTTGCAGAAGATGCGCGTCTCCACGCTCTCGCAGATGAGGTCGTCGCCGCGCGTGATGACATGCTTCTGCAGGAAGACCTTGGCGCGCCACTCCTGGATCGACGTGGTGATGAGGATCTTCTCGCCGTAGGTGGCGCTCTTGACGAAGCGCGCGTGGTGCTCCAGGAGCGGCGTGCCGATGATGCCGGTCTCGTGCTCGAGCACGTGCCAGGGCGGCACGCCGTTGCTCATGAAGAAGTGCAGCGAGGCCGCGTCCATCCAGCGGTGGTAGCGCGGGAAGAAGACGATGCCCGCCGGATCGCAGTCGCCGAAACGGATCTCGACGTTCATCGTCGTCGTCTTGCTCATTGACCTTCCTTCGCTGCGACGCGAAGAATTCTACGGCCCAGTCACTCTGGCCCTCAGACCGCAGACAGACCCCAACGGAGCCCACCCATGAAGCAAACGACCCTCGCGCGCTACGAGGCCCGCCACTTCGGCTACTCGGTGGCCGGCAAGGTGGCCACCATCACGCTGAACCGCCCCGAGCGCAAGAACCCGCTGACGTTCGATTCCTACGGCGAGCTGCGCGACCTGTTCCGCGAGATGAACTACGCCACCGACATCAAGGCCATCGTGCTCACGGGCGCCGGCGGCAACTTCTGCTCCGGCGGCGACGTGCACGAGATCATCGGCCCGCTGGTGAAGATGGAGATGCCCGAGCTGCTCGCGTTCACGCGCATGACCGGCGACGTCGTCAAGGCGATGCGCGCCTGCCCGCAGCCCATCGTCGCGGCGATCGACGGCATCTGCACGGGCGCCGGCGCGATGCTCGCCTGCGGCTCGGACCTGCGCTTCGCCACGCCGCGCGCCAAGATCGCGTTCCTCTTCGTGCGCGTGGGCCTGGCCGGTGCCGACATGGGCGCCTGCACGCTGCTGCCGCGCCTCATCGGCCTCTCGCGCGCCGCCGACCTGCTCTACAGCGGCCGCACCGTCGGCGCCGAGGAAGCCGAGCGCTTCGGCTTCTACAACCGCCTCATCGCGCCTGAAGCGCTGGCCACTGAAGCCGCCGCGTACGCGAAGGACCTCGCCGAAGGCCCGACCTTCGGCCACGCGATGACGAAGACGATGCTGTGGCAGGAGTGGAGCGCGGGTCTCGGCGAATGCATCGAAGCCGAAGCGCAGGCGCAGGCCATCTGCATGCAGACCAAGGACTTCGAGCGCGCGTATCACGCGTTCGCGGCGAAGCAGAAGCCGGTGTTCGAGGGGAACTGAGCTGATTCGCCCGTGATGCGTGGCCGGCACTCGCCAGGTCGGTATCGCTGCGGCAAGGCGGTGGCGTCGCCTTCGTTCTCCGGCCCACAAGGAACGAGTTGCCGGGATGCGGATTCAGTACGGCAGCCTGAGCATCGAGGAGCGCACGCAGATGCAGTTGTTGCTCGATCAAGGGGCGAGTTGCCTGCCGCGACGGTGATGACGGCGCCGACCTGTGAGGACAACGTGCGCCACGACCGCGAGCGTGGGCCGGAGCCAGTTCGCGCAAGCCGCGCGCCAGGCTGAACCGGCAGGGCGCCCAGGTCCTCAGACGCGCTCGAGCACGACAGCGATCCCCTGGCCGACGCCGATGCACATCGTGCACAGCCCATAGCGGCCACCCGTTCGCTGCAACTGGTTCACCGCCGTCGTCGCCAGCCGCGCGCCGCTGGCGCCGAGCGGGTGGCCCAGCGCGATGGCGCCGCCGTTCGGGTTGACGCGCAGGTCGTCGTCGGCGAGGCCGAGGTCACGCAGCACGGCGAGGCCACCGCGGCGAAGGCTTCGCGTTCAATTCGATCGTCCATCTGCGCCAGCGTCAGGCCGGCGAGTTCCAGCGCCTTGCGCGTCGCCGGCGCCGGGCCCATGCCGCGCTGATGCGCGGCGCCAGGCCGGTAGCCATGCCGACGACGCGTGCGCGCGGGGTCAGGCCGTGGCGCTTGGCGGCCGCCTCGCTGGCGACGATGAGCGCGCAGGCGCCATCGTTCACACCGCTAGTGCCCGGCGTGACAGTGCCTTCGGGCTTGACCACGCCTTGAAGCGGCGCTGAGGCTCGTCTCGCGCGGATGCTCATCCCCTTCGAGACGACGACCGGGTCGCCCTTTCTTCTGCGCGATCGTGACCGGCGTGATCTCGGCGTCGAAGCCGGCCTTCTGCGCCGCCACCGCCTTCAACTGGCTGGCGAGCTGCATGCAGTCCTGCATACCTCGCGCTCGATGCGGGAAGTACTCGGCGGCCGTTCTCAGCCGTCTCGGGCATCGAGTCGATGCCGTCCATCTCGCCCATCAGCTTGTTGACGAAGCGCCAGCCGATGGTGGTGTCGTAGACGGCGTTGGCGCGGCTGAAGCGCTATCGGCCTTCGGCATCACGAACGGCGCGCGCTCATGCTCTCCACGCCGCCGGCGATCATCAACTGCGCTTCTCCGGCCTTGATGGCGCGCGCTGCCGTGCCCACCGCGTCGAGGCGCTGCCGCACAGGCAGTTGATCGTCGCCCCGGGCACTTCCTTCGGCAGCCCGGCCAGCAGCAGTGCCATGCGGGCGACGACACGGACATCCTCGCCGGCCTGGTTGGCGCAGCCGAAGAGCACGTCGGTCACCGCGGCCCAGGTCGACAGCTTCGGATTTGCGCGCCATCAGCGCCTTCGGCGGGATGGCGCCGAGGTCGTCGGTGCGCGCAGTGTATTGCGCGCCGTAGCGGCCGATGGGCGTGCGGATGGCGTCGCAGATGAAGGCGGCGGTGCTCATGGTGGGGACTTCCTCGAGTGCGAAGGATCGATCGGTGGATCAGTGGCCTTGCAAGCCGGCAGGTCGAACAGGCTCGTCACCTCGGTGTCCGCGCGAGCACTTCGATGCCGCGCTGGTTGAAGAGCTGCCAGCGCCAGCGCAACAGGCCGAGCGTAGCCTGGCGCGCAGGCTTCGGCGCGTCTCGATGACGGTGGCTTTCAGCGACAGCCGGTCGCCCAGGCGCACGAGTTCAGCTGTCCAGCAGACGTAGCTGGCGCCCGGCGAGCGAAGTTCTCGCTGCCGCCAGCGCGCCGGCGACCGCGAGCCATCGCGATGGCGCAGGTGTGCCAGCCGCTGAGCGATGAAGGCCCTGGGAAACGGCCGTGCTCGGCGACGCTTTGTCGGTGTGAAACCACTGCCGGAGTCGAAGGCATCGGCGAAGCGCACGATCTCTTCTTCACTCACCGCGTGCAGGCCGGCCTCGATGGCTGGCCGGCGTGGAAATCAGCGAACTTCATGCGTAGCGTTATTGCCTGGGCTCGGCGCGTCATGCGTCAATGCCAGACTGTCGGCGCGCCGCGCCTTGCGCTTCGGCGCAGCCACGGGCTCACGCGGTAGCGCTCGCCGCGGTAGTGCGCGTCGAGCGCTTCGAGGACGCCGATCACGCCGACATCGGCCGCGCCGGCCACGCCATCGGCGCCCAGCGCGCCAGCCACTCGAACGGCCCGCGGGTAGGCCACGCCGAGCTTCATCGCGCATCAGCGCCCTCGGGCGTGCACACGCCTTGCAGCACCGCGTCGGCACCTTCGTTGATGAGCATCGCGACGGTGCGGGCGACGACGAGGCCAGCGAATCGGCCAGCGCTACCGGCGTAGGCGAGCGCCGCCAGCCACCGCGAGGACACGCGCGCGCCAGGCCTCGCCGGCTTGCGGCGCTACGGCGAAGGCGAAGCGCGCGGGCACGGTGCCGAGGGCAGCGAGGGCTGTCGCGCCTCGGCCAGCAGCGGGCGGTCGAACACGGCCACGTCGGCCCGTCCTGCTGCGGCCACCTGCTGCCGTGCAGCCGTCGGTCAGCGCCAGGCGCGCCGTCGATGCGCGGCCCGTCGAGCGCTGCCGCGGGTCATGCCGCTGCACGCGCAAGCCTTGTGCGGCGAGCTGCGTCGCGGCCGCTTCGAGCGCATGTCGGCGATCGGCCGCGCCGTGCACGGTGACCTCGTGCGCGCCCGCAGGCTGCGCTGGCGTGGCCACCGCCGGTGCCGGCACGCCGCCGCCTTCCGCACTTCGTAGCGATAGAACCCGCGCGCTCTTGCGCCCGAAGAGGCCGCCATCGACCATCTCGCGCTGCACGAGCGACGGCTGATAGCGCTTGTCGTAGAAGTTCGCCTCGTGCACCACGACTGCGTGACGGCGAAGTTGGTGTCGTGGCCGATCGAGTCCATCAGCTCGCACGGCCCCATGCGGAAGCCCCGCGGCCTTCAGGCGGGCGTCGTCCGCGCGTGCGGCTCGGCAGCGCGCTCAAGAGCAGCGCCAGCGTCTCGGCGTAATAAGGCCGCGCGATGCGGTGTTGACGATGACCGGGCGTGCTCTTCGCCGATGCCGGCACCTTGCCCCAGGCCTTGCTCAAGGTCGAAGATCGCCGCGGCGACGGCGGCGTCCGGTTGCAGCCCCGACACCACCTCGACCAGCTTCATCAACTGGCACCGGATTGAAGAAGTGCATGCCGGCGAGACGCGCGGGGTGCTGAGCCAACGTCGCCGTCACCGAGATCGACGAGTGTTGGTGGCGAGCACGCACGAAGGCGACGATGCCTTCGAGCTGCCGGAAGAGGCCGCGCTTGACGTCGGCTTCTCCCGACCACTTCGACGACGAGTTGCGCATCGGCCGCCTCTTCGAAGTCGGCGACGGGCGTGATGCGCGCCACCGCGGCCGTGGCCGCCGCCGCTTCGAGCTTGCCCTTGGCGACCGGCCTTCGAGCGTCGCGGCGAGCTTCGCCTTCGCCTCGACGGCAGCGCCAGCAGCGTGCTCGAAGAAGAGCTACGCGGCTGGCCGCGCCACGCCCGCCATGACCGCCAGCGCCCATGATGCCCGGCGCCGACCGAGCACCGGTGTGTTGCGAAGGTCCATGGAAAGATTATCGCGGATTCGCGCGCTGAAGGCCGTTCGCGCTGAGCTTGTCGAAGCGCCTGCCCGTTGACGAGGCCGGAAGGGCTTCGACAAGCCTGTCCTGAGCTCGTCGAGGCTCAGCCCGAACGGACTCCTATGCGATTGATGGCGAATCCGTATCAGGCTCGCGCTTCGGAACCCAGGCAGCAGGCCGCTTGCCGAGGAAGGCCGCGAAGCCTTCGCGCGCCTCGTCGGTGCCGCGCACGCGGGCGATCGTCTGCGCCGTCAGCTCGCGCACGTCGGCCGTGATCGGCCCCGGCTGCAACCGCGCGAAGAGCTGCTTGATCTCGCGTTGCGCCTGCAGGCCGCCTTCGACGAGCTGCGCGGCGACCGCCTCGACCGCGGCATCGAGGTCGTCGAGCAGCACGACGCGCTGCACGAGGCCGATGGCCAGCGCGTCGGCCGCGCCGATGCGCTCGGTGGTCAAGGCGGCCTGCAACGCTGCCGCTTGCCCGCCGCGTTCACCACGGCTGCGGGCCGATGACCGCGAGCAGGATACGAACTTCGCCTCGCTGACCGAGAACGAAGCGTTGTCGGCGGCGGCGATGGCGATATCGCATGCCGCCGTGAGGCCGACGCCACCGCCGAGCGCCGCGCACTTGCGTGCGACGGTGGGCTTGGCGCACGCCTCGATGCGCGCCAGCATGGCGGCGAAGCGCCGCGCGTCGGCCACGTTCCGTTCAGCGCGTGGCTGGCTGGCGCGCTGCATCCATTGCAGGTCGGCGCCGGCGCTGAAGTGCTTGCCGGCACCGGCGAGCACGACCACGCGCACCGAGGCGTCGGCTTCGAGGGCAGCGAAGGCGGCGTCGAGCTCGGCGATCATCGCCTCGTCGAAGGCGTTGAAGACACCGGCCGCCATCGTGACCTGCGCGATGCCGCCGGCGCGCTCGATGCGCAAAGTGGCGTAGATGCTGCTCATCGGGCGATTGTCAAGGCGTCCGTGCCGGAGCGCGGCCTGCCGGCGGATCGGCCCACGGAGTGCAGAGGCGATCCTCGGTACGTCTCCAGGTGCAACCGGCCTTCGCGCTTCAGCGCCGAAGGCGCCACCTGCTCCCAGTCGAGGCTGGCCTCGTTGGCCACGTCGCGCAGCGCCAGCACCACGCCTTCTTCCATCGCCTTCAGGCCGCACGTAGAAGAACGCGTTGGGGATCCTTCAGCAGCAGTGCCAGGTCGGCGCCGCGTTCGCGCATGCGGTCCTGCACATAAGCCTTCGGCTGGCCGGGCGGCGATGCGGCTGAACTTGGCGAGGATTGATGTCGATGAAGTCCTTGGGCAGGTTCTGCAACGGGCCGAAGTAGGGCAGTTCCTCTTTCGTTCTCGCGCCGAAGAACAGCATCAGCTTGCCGCCTTCGAACTTGCCGCTGGTGCGCAGGCGCCGGCGCCACTCGGTCATCGCGCGCATCGGCGCGCTGCCGGTGCCGGTGCAGATCATCACGATCGCGCTCTTCGGGTAGTTGGGCATCCGGGAAGCTGGTGCCGAAGGGCCCGATCACCTGCACCTTGTCGCCGACCTTCAGGTCACATGTAGTTGCTGGCAACGCCGCGCGCAGGTTGCCCTGGTAGTCCTCGAGCACGCGCTTGATCGTGAGCGACAGGTTGTTGTAGCCGGGCCGCTCTCGCCGTTGCGCAGGCGGCGATGCTGTACTGGCGCGGGTGGTGCGGCCGGCCATCAGTACCTGTGCCCAGCAGGACGATGCCGATGCTGGCCTTCGAGCACCGGGAAGGGCATCGCGCCGAAGTCGAGCACGATGTGGTGCGTGTCGTAGTCACGGCCCACCGCGGTGACGCGCACGTTGCCGCTGACGGTGGCGGTGACGGTCTTCTCGCTGGCCCGCGGCCGCCGAGGTTCACGTAGCGTGCGCCGCCGACCACGGCGGCAACATGGCGCTGTACTGCGCGCTGGCGAAGGGCTTGACCGCGGGTTCGGCGGCGGCTGCGGCAGCGGTGGCCGCAGCGACGAAGTGGCTTGCAGCGTGGCGTCGGAAGCAGCGGCCGCGGCAGCGTCGGCTGCTGCGTCAGCGGCGACGATGCCGCCGGCTGCAACCAGCTCCTCTGCGCTCAGTTCGGCCGGCAGGCTGTCCAGCCGAGCTGCTCTTCGACCGTGTAGGCGCGCGCGCGCGGCATGCTGCGCCAGTTGTCGATGCTGCCGGTGGGGCAGGGCGAGATGCAGGCCATGCACAGGCGCACTTGGCCGCGTCCACCACGTAGTTGCGCGAGTCGTGCGTGATGGCGCCGCGCAGGCAGATCGGCTCGCAAGTGTTGCGGCGGATGCAGATCTCGGGGTCGATCAGGTGCTGCTTGATGATGACGGTGGCTTCGGCCATGTCGCCGCACAGATCTCCGCATCGGTTGTACTCCCTCTCCCGCCCGCGGAGCCGAGGCTTCGCCATCGCGTGCGGGAGAGGGCAGAGATAGTCTCGAGCGCCCACCCTCACCCAACCCTCTCCCGCCCGCGGGGAGAGGGGACATCAGCCGAAACGCACGTACTCGAAATCGACCGGCTGCCGGTTGATGCCCAGCGCCGGCGGCGCGATCAGTTGGCGAACGCGGCTGCACGACGCGGCCCATCAGGCCCTGCACGAAGGCGCGGTCTTCGGCGCCTGGGCAGCCACTCGGCTCGCGCGCCTTCCACTTCGGCTTCGCTCACCACCTGGCCTTCCAGGCGAGACCTTCACGCCCGCCAGCCCGCCGATGTTGCGGTGGAACGCCTTGTAGAGGCGCCTTCAGGCGGAAGGGATGCCGGCCTTCTCGATCACCTTGTTCCAGCGCTCGATGCCGCCGATGCTGTCCTTGATGTAGTCGTCGCGCAGCACTTCGTTCAGCGCGTTGCGGCATCGGCACGTCCTTCTCGACGAGCTTGCCGTCCTTGGCCTGCTGCACGCGGTAGGTCTGGCCGCGCGGCTGGTAGTCGTCGGTGCGCTTGCCTTCGCCGAAGCATCCTTGAGGCCCGTGGAGTAGAACGTCGCGGCATTGCTGCTCTCGTCGGCACCGAGGGTCGATCATTGACGCTGGAAATGGAGATTTGAGGTAGCGCTGGATCGTCGGCAGGTCGATGGCCTGCCGCGCGCAGCTTCTTCGAATCGTCGGTCTTCAGCTCGTTCATCACCTGGCAGGTGCGCTGGATGACGCGCGAGACGCCGCTCTCGCCGACGAACATGTGGTGCGCCTCTTCGGTCGCCCTTGAACTTCGTCGTGCGCGCCAGCGTCGAAGCTGCTCTCGGCGAGTGCGCAAACTGGAACTTGCCGTCGCGGTCGGTAAAGTAGGTGAACGCATGAAGAAGGGCAGGCCAGTCGGGCGTCTTCTCGTTGAACGCCGCCTGCAGGATGCGCAGGTTGTCCTGCTGGCCGCTGCGCCGCTCGAGCAGCGCTTCGCCTTCCTCGCGGCCGTCGCGGCCGAAGTACTTGTGCAAGAGGTACACCATCGCCCACAGGTGGCGGCCTTCCTCGACGTTCACCTGGAAGAGGTTGCGCAGGTCGTACAGGCTCGGCGCGGTGAGGCCGAGAAGATGGCGTTGCTGCTCGACGCTGGCAGGCTCGGTGTCGCCCTGCGTCGATGATGCGGCGCAGGTTGGCGCGGTACTCGCCGGGCACGTCACCGCCACGCGGCTTCGCCTTGCCGTGGTCGCCGAAGTGGATCTTGCGGTCCTTCTCGGCCGGGTTCAGGAAGATGCCCCAGCGGTGCTCGGGCATCTTCACGTAGCCGAACTGCGCCCAGCCCTGCGGGTCGACGCTGACCGCGGTGCGCAAGTAGACGTCGTAGTTCGGCGAGCCCTCGGGGCCATGTCGGACCACCACGAAGAAGGTAGTTAGGCTGCCACTGCTCGAGCGCGCGCTGCAATGCGGTCTTCGCGAAGTTGACGTTGTTGGGGATCTTCTCGGTGTAATTGATCGTGCTCATGCTGTGCTTCTCGTCGTCCGTTCGCCCTGAGCTTGTCGAAGGGCGGTGGTGTGCTGCGGGGCTTCGACAGGCTCAGCCCGAACAGGGGAATGGCGTTCAGACCCGGTTCCAGTCGAACGCGGCCTTGTCGCCCTTGCCGTAGACCTTCAGCGCGCCCTTGTCGCCCACCGCGTTGGGGCGCTGGAAGATCCAGTTCTGCCACGCAGTGAGGCGGCCGAGGCGCGCGTGAACATGTTCTCCGGGCCGTTGAAGCGCAGTTCGCTTCCATGCCGATGAAGGCCGTCGGGGGCTCATCGCGACGCGCTCCTCGATGGCGATGCGCGTCTCGTCGGCCCAGTCGATGTCGTCGGGCGCGCTCGTCACGAGGCCGAGCGCGAAGGCGGCGCCTCGGCGTCGAGCGCCTGGCCCACCAGGCGCCTTTCGGTGTCTTGCGACACCGCGCGCACCGCATCGAGCGCCGGCTGCTCGTCGTAGAAGCGGCGGCCAGGCGGCTCTGGCCGGTGACCATCGGATAGAGCCCGAAGTTCGCTTCGCCCACCGCGTAGATCTTCGGCGCCTTGGCGGCGTCGTCGAGCAGCGCAGGCGTAGCTGCGGTCGCAGGCGAGTGCGAGTTCGAGGAACGTGCCGGCGAAGCACGAGCCTTCATCGATCGGCGCGAAGAGGCTGCGGCTGCTCGCATCCAGCCGCGCCAGCGTGCAGCGCAGCGCGCCGATGTCCTCGCGCACGAGCCAGTGGTTGCGGTTCGCCAGCAGCACGCGGTCCATCGCCAGCACCGCGCCGGCGTCGCCGCGCGTGCGGATGAGCCAAGTGCCGATGTCCAGCTCGTTGGTGCGCATCGACAGGATCGCGTCGTCGAGCTCGCGCGCCAGCGCCAGCAGGTACCAGGCAGCGCCGGCCGCCTCGATGGCGGCGATGTCGGCCGGCTGCACGCGCCGCTCGGCGAGCTAACCGTGAATGTGGTGCGCCGCGCGCGGTCGATCTCGACGGTGACGTGGGGGTAGCGCAGTGCGTCGGCCTCGACCGTGCGCGCGATCGGCAGCAGCGGCACGCGCCATTCGCCGGCCAGTCGCTGCCCTTGGCCAGTTCGAGCGCGCGCTCCTGCACCTTGGCGGCGAACTGCGCCGGCTTGGCGATGTCGTCCACCAGCCGCCCAGTCCTTGGCCTTCTGGCGCGCGCACGCCTTCGGTGGTGGTGCAGAAGATGTCGGCGAGGTCGTGCCGCGTGCCGCTTGTCGGTGACGCGCGTGAGGCCGCCGGTGCCCGGCAGCACGCCCAGGAGCAGCACTTCAGCAGGCTGACGGCGCTGTTGCGGTCGTCGACGAGCAGGATCTCGTCGCAGGCCAGCGCCAGTTCGTAGCCGCCGCCGGCACAGGCGCCGTTGACGGCGGCGAGGAACTTCAGGCCGCTGCCCTTGCTGCTGTCTTCGAGCTGGTGCGCATCTCGTTGAGTGAACTTGCGAAGTTCACCTTCCACCTGGCCGGTGACGCCGAGCATGAAGATGTCGGCAAGGCCGAGCACCACCTTCTCCTTGGCGCTGGTGACGACGACGGTGCGCGCACCTCGGGGTGCTCGAAGCGGATGCGGTTGACGGCGTCGGCGAGTTCGATGTATCGACGCCGAGTCGTAGCTGTTGAGCTTGAGCTTGCTTCCAGGCGCAGGCCCGCGTTCTCGTCGAAGTCGGCTGCGAGCGTGGCGACCGGGCCTTCGAACTTCCAGCTTCCAGTGGCGGTAGCGGGACAGGTCGGTCTGGTAGTCGATGCGCGGCGGCACGGCGGCGTTGTCGGCGTGGCGGCGGTGTTCACGGGGCGCTCCTGGATCGTCGGGTGCATGGGGTGGATGCACGAAAGTACTGCGAAGTGCGGCAGGCGAATGCATGTAGTGCTTGTCTGGGCGGATCGTCAAGCGCACGCTTGCATGTTGTTCGGCCGGCGTCAAGGCGGGCATCAAGCCGGCATCTTGAGCGCGCCCGGCGCACCAGGCGGCGCAGTGCGGCCTGCGTCTCGGCCAGCGGCTGGGCGCTGGTGTCGACGAAGTCGGCCTTCGAGGTAGAAGGCGGCACGGCCGGCGAGGATGCTTTTTCAGGTCGTCCATCGCTTCCTTGCTCGCCACGATGTTGCCCGCCGCGGCGGCGCATTCCTGTCGTTCTTGCCGTTCCTGCCCTTGCTTCCGCTTTCGCGCGGTGCCCTGGCGGCGCCGCCTCGGCCGCATGTCGCCTTGCGCGATGACGCGCTTCATGTGGTCTTCGGGGTCGGCCTGCAACCTGAAGTGGTGCAGTGCGCGAGCAAGAGGTTGAACGTGGCCGGAGTCGGAAACGAGGCCGCCGGGCGTGGCGATCACCGCCTCGGGGTAGATCTGGATCACTTCCTCAGGCGCCGGCGCTCGTAGCGGCAATAGGCGTTCTGCCCGTACAGCGCCTGGATCTCGCTGATCGTGCGGCCGGCGAACTGCTCGATCTGCGCGACAGCTCGATGAACGAGGAAGCCGAGGTCGTCGGCGAGTGCCTGGCCGAGCGTGCTCTTGCCCGGCGCCGCGCAGGCCGATCAGCGCCACGCGCGGCGGCCGCGCCGTCGCGGCCGGTGCGCGCCGCCGGTGCCGAGCAGCTCGCCGACGCTCACGCTGCGGCGCAACGTCGCTTCGTCGCCGGCCTTCGAGCAGCTCGCGCGGCGCTGGCCATTCAGGCGAACTCGTCGTCGCATCGCCGATGAGTTCGGCCAGCGAGCACTGCAACGCCTTCGTCACCTGCAGCAGGATGAGGATCGACGCGTTGCCGAGGCCGTATTCGAGGTTCGCCAAGTGCCGCTCGGAAACGTCGCGCCGGCGGCCAGCGCCTTGCGCGTGATGCCGCGGCGCGAACGCAGCGCGCGCGCGCAGCGCAACGAGAGGATGTCGCCGCTGCGCGCGGTCTCGGCGGCTTCGGCTTCGGCCGCGCCGCGGCCACAGCAGCGGCCACTGCAGAACGCGCCGGTTGCCGCGGCTTCACCGGGTGGCTGCCGCGCGCCCCCTTGCGCCGGCCGGGGCGGCTGGTCACGGTCGCCGCCGATCGGCGTGCATGCAATATAGTGCTTGACATTCGGGAGGTCCGTCGCTAGCCTCGTTCAGGCACAATACTGCATCAACCGCGGGCTGGCAAGGGAGGCATGCAGTCCTGAGCTGCAATCCAGTTCAGCCGGCCGGAGATCATCTGAGGAGACTGAGGTCATGACCACCGCACCCGAGTCCCTGTCCGCTGCCGCCGCCGCCAATGTGCCGGCCCCGCCCGATCGCTTCAACTTCGCCGCGCACCTGCTGGCGCTGAACAGCGGCCGCCCCGGCAAGGCTGCCTTCGTCGACGACAACGGCACCGTTACCTACGGCCAGCTCGACGAGCGCGTGCGCCGCTTCGCCGCGGCGCTGCGCGCGCAGGGCCTCAAGCGCGAGGAGCGCGTGCTGCTGCTGATGCTCGACACCACCGACTGGCCGGCGGCCTTTCTCGGCAGCCTCTACGCGGGCTGCGTGCCGGTGGCGGTGAACACGCTGCTCACCGCCGACGACTACGCCTACATGCTGGAGCACTCGCGCGCGCAGGCCGCGTTCGTCTCCGGCGCGCTGCTGCCCGCGCTGCAAGCGGCGCTGACGAAGGCCGACCATGAAGTGCAGAAGGTCGTCGTCTCGCGCCCGCTGTCTTCGCTGCGCGGCGCCACGCTGCCGGGCGTGCAGCTACCGGCCGAGGTCGAGTTCGAGGCCTTCCTCGGCACGCAGGAGCCGATGGCACAGCCCGCGGCGACCGGCGCCGACGACCCGGCGTTCTGGCTCTATTCGTCCGGCTCCACAGGCCGCCCGAAAGGCACCGTGCACTCGCACGCCAACCCGTACTGGACCGCGGAGCTCTACGGCAAAGGCGTGCTCGGCCTGCGCGAGAGCGATGTCTGCTTCAGCGCCGCCAAGCTCTTCTTCGCCTATGGTCTCGGCAATGCGCTCAGCTTCCCGATGAGCGTCGGCGCGACGACGCTCTTGATGCCCGAGCGGCCGACGCCCGAAGCGGTGTTCAAGCGCTGGACCGGCGGCGTCGCGAACCTCAAGCCCACCGTCTTCTTCGGCGCACCCACCGGCTATGCGGGCATGCTGGCGCACCCTGCCTTGCCGCGCCACGGCGACACCGCGCTGCGGCTGGCCTCCAGCGCCGGCGAGGCGCTGCCGGCCGAGATCGGCGAGCGCTTCACCGCGCACTTCGGCGGCGTGCACATCATCGACGGCATCGGCTCGACCGAGATGCTGCACATCTTCATCAGCAATGCGCCCGACCGCGTGCGCTACGGCAGCACCGGCTGGCCCGTGCCGGGCTACGAGATCGCGCTGCGCGGCGAAGGCGGCGCGCCGGTGCCCGACGGCGAACCCGGCGACCTCTACATCGCCGGCCCGAGCGCGGCGCTGATGTACTGGGGCAACCGGCAGAAGACGCGCGAGACGTTCCAGGGCGGCTGGACCAAGGCCGGCGACAAGTACGTGCGCAACTCAGACGGCAGCTACACCTACAGCGGCCGCAGCGACGACATGCTGAAGGTGAGCGGCATCTACGTCAGCCCGTTCGAAGTGGAAGCGACGCTGGTGCAGCACGCCTCGGTGCTCGAAGCGGCGGTGATCGGCGTCCCCGACGCCGAGGGCCTGACGAAGACCAAGGCCTTCGTCGTGCTGAAGCCCGGCGCGCGCGCCGACGAGGACGAGCTGAAAACCTTCGTCAAGGACCGCCTGGCGCCATACAAGTACCCGCGCCAGATCGAGTTCGTCGAAGAACTGCCGAAGACGGCAACGGGGAAGATCCAGCGGTTCAGGTTGCGCGAGAGGGAGCAGGCGAAGTAGGACAGTTCGCGCTGCGGGGCAACGCGCAAGCAGCAGGCGGCATTTGCACTTGCTGCTGTAGACTGAAACGCATGACCAAGGCTGCGCAAGACTTCCTGCGCTCGTTCAAGGCGCTCCCTCAGAGTGACCAGCACGACGTGTTGATCACGCTGCTGCGCCTGCCCATCGAGGCCGAGTACTCCGCACCAAGCGACGAGGAACTCGTGCTCGCCGCCGAGGCCGTGTTCCTCGAGCTCGACAAGGCCGAGAAGTCCTCGTGAAGGCACCTCCTCGCGGGGAGGTCTGGCTTGTCGACCTCGGCCTTGCCGCCAAGGTTCGGCCAGCCTTGGTCCTCAGTGTTCCGCCGAGCGACGGTGATCGCTCGCTCGTGACGCTGATTCCTCACACGACGAGCATCCGGGGTTCACGCTTCGAAGTGCCATCGAGCGTTCGCTTCCTGCAGGCTGGCGCCTTCGATGCACAAGGCATCGTCACGGTGCCCCTGGTCAGGCTTGTCCGCCGTCTCGGAGCGCTGTCGCCGGCGCAGCTTGCCGAAGTCGAAGCGGGCGTTCGGTTGTGGCTCGGCATTGGCGCCGCCTGATCTCCTCGCGCAACGCCTTGAGCAGCACCTTCGTCGAGATCGACTGGCGCGGCGCGCGGACGCGCATCGAACTGGCCTGGGTCGGCGCCGACGCGGCGCCCGCGGCGCCCCTCATCGTCTTCCTGCACGAAGGCCTCGGCTCGGTGTCGATGTGGCGCGACTTTCCCGAGCGCCTGTGCAGCAGCGTCGGCGCACGCGGCCTCGTCTTCTCGCGCCCGGGCTACGGCCGCAGCACGCCGCGCGCGAAGGGCGAACGCTGGGCGCCGGACTTCATGCACCGGCAGGCGCGCGAAGTGCTGCCGGCGCTGCTGGCTGCGCTGGCGCGCGAAGGCAGCATCGCCGAGGGCCAGCCGCTGTGGCTCTTCGGGCACAGCGACGGCGGCAGCATCGCGCTGCTGGCCGCGGCGGCGCAGGCGCAGGGGTTCGCGCCGCTGGCGGCGTTTCCCTTCGCCGGCCTCGTGCTGCTGGCGCCGCACATCCTCGTCGAAGACATCTCGGTGCTAAGCATCGCCAAGGCGCGCGAGGCGTACCTCGACACCGACCTGCGCGCGCGACTGGCGAAGCACCACGACGACCCCGATTCGCCGTTCTGGGGCTGGAACGACATCTGGCTTGCGCCCAAGTTCAGGCACTGGTCGATCGAGGAAGAGATCGCCGCCGTGCGCTGCCCGGTGCTGGCGATGCAGGGCCTGGACGACGAGTACGGCACGCTCGAGCAGGTGCGCGGCATCGCGCGTCGCGTGCGCGACACGCGGCTCATCGAAATCCCGCAGTGCGGCCACTCGCCGCATCGCGATCAGCCGGGTAGAGTGATCGACGCGGTGGCCGCGTTCCTGCGCGAGACGCAGGGCCTTTGAGCCCGGCCTCGGGAACGAAGCGGACGAAGCGAAGGCACCGCCGCACACCAGAGCCCCGCGGGCGTTCCGCGGGCTTCGCAAGGGGCTTGATGCCCCCGCGCATTCACGAGCGAGCCACGAACCATGCTGAGCTATCAGGTCGAGACTTTCGGGCGCCCCTTGGCGCGCGTGCTGCGCGACACGCCGCAGCCGCAAGGCACCGAGGTGCTGCTGCAGGTGGGAAGCTGCGGCGTGTGCCACAGCGACCTGCACATGCAGGACGGCTACTTCGACCTGGGCGAGGGCAACAAGATCGACATGACGAAGCCGATGCGCCCGCCGCGCACGCTGGGCCACGAGATCGCCGGCACCGTGGTCGCGCTCGGGCCCGAGGTCAAGGCCTCCGACGGCGTGCGCGTGGGCGACCGGCGCGTCGTCTACCCGTGGATCGGCTGCGGCCGGTGCAGCACCTGCGCGCGCGGCGAAGAACACCTGTGCGGCGCGCCGCAGGTGATCGGCTGCAACCGCGACGGCGGCTTCGCCAGCCACGTCGTCGCGCCGCACCCGCGCGTGCTGCTCGAATACGAGCCGTTGCGCGAGGAGGAAGCGTGCACGCTCGCCTGCTCGGGCCTCACCGCCTACAGCGCGCTGAAGAAGGTGCCGCGGCCGGACGCGGCTGCCGGCGATGCGGTGCTCATCATCGGCGCCGGTGGCGTGGGGTTGTCGGGCATCCGCCTCGCGCGCCAGGTGCTCGGCGTGGCGCCCATCGTCGCCGAGATCGACCGCGGCACGTGGGACATCGCGCGCGAAGCGCGAGCGGCGAGCTGCTTCGACCCGAGCGAGGACGGCGCGGCGCGCAACCTCTTCCAGTCCACGGGCGGCGGTGTCGCCGCTGGGGTGGACTTCGTCGGTGCGGCATCGACCTTCAGCTTCGGCTTCAACGCGCTGCGCAAGGGCGGCCGGCTCGTCTGCGTGGGCCTCTTCGGCGGCAGCACGCCGGTGATGCCGACGCTCGTGTCGATGAAGGCGATCTCGATCGTCGGCTCGTACGTCGGGAGCCTCGCCGAACTGCGCGAGTTGCTGGCGCTGGCACGCGCCGGGCAGCTGCCGGCAATGCCAGTGGCGACGCGGCCGCTGGATGAGGCTTCGCAGGCGCTGGACGACTTGCGCTCGGGGAAGGTGAAGGGCAGGGCGGTGCTGCGGCCGAAGCTACCGTAGCGGCCGGCCGCTCGCGACGCGCGAGAGAACCGCCGCGCAGCAGGTTCTCAGGGCTTGTAGGCGACGGCCTTGATCTCGATGCGCAACAGCGGGTGCGGCAGCGCGTGCACCGCGACGGTCGTGCGCGCGGGCCCGGTCTCGGCGCTGAAGTACTCGGCGTAGGCGTCGTTGTAGGCCGCGAAGTCAGCCATGTCGACGAGGTAGGTGCAGATCTCCACCACGTCTTCGAGGCGCGCACCGGCCGTGGCGAGGATGTCGCGGATGTTCTCGATCACGGCGCGCGTCTGCGCGGCGACGTCGAACTGCGCCGTGCCGAGCGCGTCGGTGCTGGCACCGGCGATCGTGTTGTCCGAGCGCCGCGAGCTCGTGCCCGAGACGAAGAGGAACGGCCCGGCGCGCCTGAGGTGCGGATAGGCGCCGCGCGGCTTGGCGCGACCGGGGAGGATGACGGTGGTCGGCGCGGGCATCGGCGGCTTTCGAGAAGAGGACGAGCGGTCAGGGGAACTTGCGCGTCGGCGGCAACGGCGAACCGTGCGAGCCGTGTGAGCCATTCGCGCCATGCGAACCGTGCGCACCATGCGAGCCGTGCGGACCGAGGTCGATGTCGGCCGCCGGCGGTGCAGTCGGAATGCCGGCCAGCGGTGAGTCGGCCTGCGACGCATCGGCAGCGCCGAAGCCGGCAGCGGCTTGCGGCTGCGGCCACGGCGGCGGCCGATGATGCGGTACAGGCTGCGCGGCCGGTTGCGCCGCGGGGTGCACCGCGGGTTGCGCGACGGGTGGCGGTGCCGGCTGCTGCGGCGGTGCTTGCGCGACGGTGCGCCGCATCACCAGCGTGCGCAGCATCGTCACCGGATCGGGCGCTTCGAGGTCCAGCGTGTCGGGCGACGCGGTGCGCCGCACTTCCTTCAGGCCGCCTTGCACGAGGCTGAAGATCACCACGTAGGCGAGGAAGCCCAGGACGATGAACTTGCCCATCAGCGGCAACTGGAACGACGAGTTCCAGGTGAAGTGCAGCGCCACCGGCACCGCGAAGAGCAGCAGGAACTTGCGCTGGAACAGCGCCTGCGGCAGCGGCACGCCGTCGGCGCGCACGCGCCACACGGCGCAGGCAGCGATCGCCGTCCAGGCGATGTGCGCAAACGGCGACAGCAGGCCGCGCAGCGTGATGTTCGAGAGCATGTCGTCGGCGCTGCGCAGGCCGATGCGCAGCGCGTAGCCGGCCGACTCGAACGCCGCGAAACCGGCGCCGACCGCGGCGCCGAACAGGAGGCCGTTGAGCGCGAACGAATAGCGCTCCTGCTGCGCGAAACGCGCCAGCACCAAGAGCGCCGCGAGCTTGCCGATCTCCTCGACGAAGGCGGCTGCCGGCGGCCCGAGCACACTGCTCAGGTTGGTGACGCGGAACAGCACCAGCGAGATGCCGATCGAGACGACGCCGCCGAGGATGACGAGCTGCACCACGCGCAGGATCGACACGTTGCGCGGCGTGTTCAGCTCGAAGAAGAGGATCAGCGTCGCCATCGGCACCGCGAACGAGCCGACGATGATCAGCGCCGGCACGACGTTGATGTTGCCGAACTCCTTCCACGTCAGCAGCAGCAGGCCGTAGGCGACGAGCGCGAAGACGAGCGTGCGCAGGAAGAGCCACGGCCGCGGCCACTGGCCCATCTCGGCGGTGAGCGGCGGCGTCGTGTCGGGCGTGCCGACGCCGAGATAACGCTCCATCTCCTCGGGCTCGCGGTGGCGCAGCGTCTCGGAGAACAGCGTCTTGATGCTGAAGCCTTCGAGCCGCTCGAGGCCGACCGTGTCGGTGATGCGGTTGACCAGCGCCTGCATCGCCGAGCCGCTGCTTGCGGCCGGCGCAGCTTGGCCAGCAGCGCCGGCCACGCCGATGCGCGCCCCGCAGCGGCCGCAGAACACCGCGTCGGGCGGGCTGACCGGGGCGCCGCAGGCGGAACAGAACTTCGGGCGATCGGACACGCTGCAACCTCTCGGGCGGCCTTGCGGATCGTCTCGACCCGCCGCGCCGATGATGCAGCGCGGACGGGGACTGACAACCGCACGACCACGGCACCTGTCTCGGGCGCCGCGTCGTGCGGCACGGGCTGGCACTCGCGACCCTCGCCTCATCGTCTCGGCGGCGGTGGACGAACGGGGCGCCGTCCTCGCGGCGGGACTCGCCGCTCAGCAGCACGGGGTTTCCCCGGGGCTGTCGAGGTGGTCTTGTGCGCCCCAGAATGTCAGCAGTTTTGTTGACGCTTCTGATTGCAATCAGGTTCCTGCTTTTCGTCGCATGCCTGCCCGCTCGTCCTCGTCGAATCGCCGCGCGGCCGCGAACGGCCCGTGCGCGCCGTGGCTGCGGCGAAGGAAGCCGCGTCCGTCGCGAAGGCGCGTCGGGGTGCCGCGGCCAAGCCCGACCTCGCGGCCGTGCTGCGCAAGCGCATCGCCTCGCACGACCTGCCGCCTGGCGCCAAGCTCGCCGAGACCGAGCTCGCACACGAGTTCGGCGTGCCGCGCACGCGCGTGCGCGAGGCGCTCGCGGTGCTTGAGCAGCGCGGCCTGGTCGAACGCGTCCCGAACCGCGGCGCCGTCGTCATGCGGCTCGAATGGTCGCAGGTGGCGCAGTTGTATGACGTGCGCGAGGTGCTCGAGGGCTTGTGCGCGCGCCTGGCCACCGTCAACGGCCCGGCGGCGCGGTGGAAGAAGTCGCTCGCCCACTTCAAAGGGCCGATGGTGCGCCAGGTCGCCGCGGGCGATCTCGACCGCTACATCACCGACTACGAGGCCTTCCGGCGCGAGATGATCGAGGCCGCCGCCAACCCCGTGCTCGTGCAGATGCTGGACAGCATCCTCGAGCGCACGCAGATGCTGATCCGCCGCATCATCATCCTGCCCGGGCGCGCCGAGCAGGGGCTGGCGCTGCACACCGCGGTGCTCGAAGCGATGTGCGCCGGCGACGCCGACCGTGCCGAGGCGCTGCGGCGCGAGACCATGCGCAGCGCCAAGGCGGTCGCGGCGCGCTACCAGAAGTACCTGCTGTGAGCGCTGCCGACGTGGCCGCCGGATCGCACGAACCCGGGCCCGATGCCGGGCCGCTGGCGGGCATGCGCGTGCTCGAGATGGGCTCCACGGTGGCCGGCCCTTTCTGCGGCCGCCTGCTCGCCGACTTCGGCGCCGAGGTCGTCAAGATCGAGGCGCCCGAGGGCGACCCGGTGCGCACGATGGGCAAGCGCTTCCACGGCAAGTCGCTCTACGCGGCGAGCATCTTCCGCAACAAGGCGCTCGTCTCGCTGGACCTGCGCAAGCAGCGCGGCCGCGAGCTGGCTGCGGAGCTGGCCGCGGGCAGCGACGTGCTCATCGAGAACTTCCGCCCGGGCGCGCTGGAGGCCTGGGGGCTCGGCCCCGACGTGCTGGCGCGGCGCAGCCCCGGTCTGGTGATGGTACGCATCAGCGGTTTCGGCCAGGACGGCCCCTACAGCCAGCGCGCCGGCTACGGCGTCATCGGCGAGGCTCTGAGCGGCCTGCGCCACCTCACCGGCGACCCCGACCGGCCGCCGGCGCGCGTGGCGGTGTCGATGACCGACTACATCACCGGCCTGTATGCGGCCTTCGGCGCCACGATGGCGCTCTTCGCGCGCCAGCGCACGGGCCGCGGGCAGGTCGTCGACGCCGCCCTGTACGAAAGCGCCTTCAGCTTCATGGAGCCGTGGATCCCGGCCTTCGAGAAGACCGGGTTCGTCGCCAACCGCTGCGGGCCGCGTCTGCCCGAGTCGACGCCCAACAACCTCTACCCCACGGCCGACGCGCAGTTCATCCATGTCACGGCGATGGGCGACGCGGTGTTCCGCCGCCTCGTCGTCGAGGCGATGGGCGAACCGGGGCTGGCCAGCGACGCACGCTTCGCGAAGGCCGTCGACCGCTCGGCGCATGCCGACGAGCTGGACGACCTCATCGCGCGCTGGACCTCGTCGCGCCCGCTGGCCGAGGTCGAGCGCACGCTTCAGGCCGCCGCGGTGCCGGCCATGCGCATCTACACGATCGCCGACATCTTCGGCGACCCGCACTACCGGGCGCGCGGCGCCATCGTGCAGGCGCCCGACGAGCAGCTCGGCTCGGTGGCAATGGCCAACGTCGTGCCGCGCCTGTCGGCCACGCCGGGCAGCGTGCGCCATGCCGGCCACCAGCCCGGGCACGACACGCGCCGCGTGCTGCAGGAACGGCTGGGCCTGGACGGCGCCGCGCTCGACGCGCTGGAGGCGGCCGGCGTGATCGGCGCAACCTCTCGAGCCAAGGACTGAATCGCCGTGCACGAATCCCCCACCACCGCCCGCGCGGCCAACGGCGACGCCGCGGCCCGCGCCGAAGCGATGCGCGCCGAATTCGAGGCCAGGCGCCAGCGCGCGCTCGCGATGGGCGGGCCGGCCAAGCTGGCGCGGCGGCGCGAGCAGGGCCTGCTGAACGCGCGCGAGCGCATCGACCGGCTCTTCGACCCCGGCACGTTCATCGAGTCGGGGCTCTTCGCCACCTCGGCCGCGCCGGAAGACCGCGACCGCTCGCCGGCCGACGGCAAGATCGCCGGCTTCGGCAAGGTCGAGGGCCGCGAGGCGGCCGTCGTCGCCAACGACTTCACCGTCATGGGCGCCTCCAGCGCCACCACCAACGCGCGCAAGATGGGCCACATCAAGCGCGTCGCCACGCAGCGCGGCATGCCGCTCGTATTCCTCGGCGAATCGTCGGGCGCGCGCATGCCCGACCACATGGGCTCGCGCGGCATGGGCCTGCAGCTGGGCAACGACGGTGCGCAGTACCAGCGCCTGCGCGAGACGCCGTGGGCCTCGGCGACGCTCGGGTTGTCGTACGGCTCGTCGTCGTGGTATGCGGTGATGTCCGACTTCAGCGTCATGCGCAAGGGCGCCGTGCTCGCCGTTTCGAGCGCGCTGCTGGCGTCGATGGCGGTGGGGGAGGAGGTCGATGCGCAGGAGCTCGGCGGCTGGAAGCTGCACGCCGAAGTGACCGGCTTCGCCGACCTCGTGGTCGACACCGACGAGGAGGCCGTCGATGCGATCCGCCGCTTCCTGGCCTACCTCCCCAGCCACCGCAACGAGGCGCCGCCGGTGGCCGCCGTGCCCGGCGGCTCGGGCGAGGCGATGCGCGACATCCTCGGGCTGCTGCCCTCTTCGCGCACGCAGGTCTACGACGTGCGCAAGATCGTCCGCGCCATCGTCGACCGCGACAGCTTCTTCGAGCTCAAGGCGCGCTTCGGCAAGGTCGCCGTCACCGGGCTGGCACGCCTGGGCGGCCGCACCGTGGGCATCGTCGCCAACAACCCGTTGTCCAAGGGCGGCGCGCTGGACACCGACGCCTGCGAAAAGATCACCAGCTTCCTCGTGCTGTGCGACTCCTTCAACATCCCCTTGGTGATGCTGGTGGACACGCCGGGCTTCGTCATCGGCACCGAGCCCGAGCGCAAGCGCGCGCCCGGCAGGATCATGAACTTCATGAACGCGCTGTCGCTCGTGACCGTGCCCAAGCTGTCGGTGGTGCTGCGCAAGAGCTACGGCCAGGCCTACCTGAACATGGGCGGCGGCCGCAACTCCGACGAGATGGCGGCCTGGCCGACGGCCGAGATCAGCTTCATGGACCCGCAGTTCGCGGTCAAGGTCGTGCACGGCCTGAGTCCCGGCGACGAGGGCTTCGACGCGGCCCGCGCCAGCATGGACCGCGCGAGCGAAGTCTGGGACATCGCTTCGGTGTACGCGGCGCAGACCGTGGTGCTGCCGGAGCACACGCGCGACTACCTCATCCGCATGCTCGACGTGCACGAGCTGCGCATGACCCGCGGTGTCGGCCAGCACCTGATGCGGGCCTGGCCGACGAGTTTCTGATGCCCACGCAACGCCACCGGAAGCGAGCCACGCGATGTCGAGACAAGAACTGAACTCCGAAGTCACCGGATCCGTCTGGCAGATCACCGCGCAGCCGGGCCAGCGCTTGGTGCCGGGCGACACCGTGATGGTGCTGGAGTCGATGAAGATGGAGATCCCGGTGCTGTGCGAGGACGGCGGCACGCTGGTGGAACTGCTGGTGGCCGAGGGCGAGTCGGTCGCCGAAGGCCAGGCGGTGGCGGTGGTCGTGCCGTGAACCCGCCGGCCTCCGCCCCCGAGGCGTTGGCCTCGGCCCCTGGTTCGCCGCTGGCCGCGGCCGCGGCGCCGGCCGAGCCCTGGGCCGCGGCACTCGACGAACTGGCGCAGCGCCGCGCCTTCGCCGCGGGGCTCGGGGGCGCGGAGGCGGTCGCCAGGCATCACGCCCAGGGCCGGCTGACCATCCGCGAGCGCATCGGCGGCCTCGTCGACGACGGTTCGTTCAGCGAGGTGGGCACGCTCACCGGCCAGGGGCGCTATGAAGCGGGCCGGCTCGCTGGCATGACGCCGGCGCCCTATGTGATGGGCCTGGCGCGCATCGACGGCCGCCCGGTGGCCGTCGGCGGCGAGGACTTCACCGTGCGCGGCGGCACCAGCTGGAGCGGCGACCGCAAGAAGGGCGGGCAGGGCGGCTTCGTCGAGGACCTCGCCCACCAGTACCGCATCCCGCTCGTCAACCTCATCGACGGTGCCGGCGGCAGCGTCACCTCGATCACGCGACGCGGGCACTCGGTCTTCCCGGGCGTGCACGGCTTCGAGCGCAGCGTGCAGCTGCTCGGCGAGGTACCGGTGGTGTGCGCCGTCATGGGCACGGCCGCCGGCGGGCCCGCGGGGCGCGCGATCCTGTCGCACTGGTCGGTGATGGTGAACGACACCAGCCACGTCTTCGCCGCCGGGCCGCCGGTGGTGGAACGCTCGCTCGGCCAGAAGGTCACGAAGGAGGAACTCGGCGGGCCGGCGATGGCCGTGAGGACGGCCGGCACGATCGACAACGTGGCAGCCAGCGAACAGGCGTGCTTCGAGATGATCCGCCGCTACCTCTCGTACATGCCGCGCAACGTCTGGGAGCTGCCGCCGCTGGGCGAGCGCAGCGATCCACCGGACCGCGTTGCCGACGAGCTGCGTCACATCGTTCCCGAGAACCGCCGCCGTCCCTACGACATGCGCCGCCTCATCGGCCTCGTCGCCGACGCCGGCTCGGTGTTCGAGATCCAGCCTCTGTTCGGCAAGGCCCTCATCACCTGCCTGGCGCGGATGCACGGGCACGTGGTGGGCATCGTCGCCAACAACCCGATGGTCAACGGTGGGGCGATGGACGTGAAGGCGGCGCGCAAGCAGACGCACTTCATCGACCTGTGCGACTGCTTCCACATCCCGCTCGTCTTCCTCGTCGACGTGCCCGGCTTCCTGGTCGGCAAGGAGGCCGAGGCCGCGGCGACGCTGCGCGAGGGCATGCGCAGCGTCTACGTCGGCCTGCAGGCGACGGTTCCGATCATCACCGTCGTCATCCGCAAGTGCTACGGCATGGCCGGCATGGGCACCACCGACAAGAACGGCCTCGACTTCAAGATCGCCTGGCCCTCGGCCGAGTGGGGCTCGCTGCCCATCGAGGGCGGCGTGGCCGCGGCCTTCCGGCGCGAGATCGAGGCCGCGCCCGACCCCAAGGCGCGCGAGGCCGAGATCGAGGCGATGCTGCGCGCCTCGGCTTCGCCGTTCCGCACCGCCGAGGCGTTCGGCGTCGAGGAAATCATCGACCCGCGCGAGACGCGCGCCGTGCTGTGCCGCTTCATCGAGGTGGCGCGCGGGCGCGCGCTGGCGACGCTGGGGCCAAAGCCCCGCTTCGGTGTGCGGCCGTGAGCAGCTTTCGTGTCGACGCCCCGCGAGCACCGCTGCCAGCCGCCGCCGGCAGCGGATTCCGCACCACAAGGAGACAAGCCATGATGAACCTGGGCCGGAAGCGGCTGTGGGCTATCGCCGCGATGGTGTTCGCCGGGTCCTCGGCCAATGCCGAGGTCGGCGAACTGAAGCTGATGTCGCAATACGGCATCGGCTACATGCAGCTGACCGTGATCAAGGCCGAGAAGCTGGTCGAGAAGCACCTGGCGCGCAACGGGCTGCCGAACACCAAGGTCACCTGGGCCACGCTCGGCGCGGGCGCCGCCGCCAACGACGCGCTGCTGTCGGGCAACCTGCATTTCGCTGCCGGCGGCACCGGGCCGGCGCTCATCCTGTGGGACCGCACGCGCGGCAACGTCGACGTGCGCGGCGTCGCCGCACTGTCGTCGATGCCCAACCTTCTCGTGACGCGCAACCCGGCGATCAAGACGATCAAGGACTTCACCGAGAAGGACCGCATCGCGATGGCCGGTGCCGGCTCGTCGGTGCAGACGACCTACCTGCAGATGGCCGTGGCCAAGGAGTACGGCGTCGACAACTTCAAGAAGCTGAACCCGCTGATGGTGAACCTCTCGCATCCCGAGGGGCTGCGCGCGCTGCTGTCGGGCAGCGGCGAGATCCAGTCGCAGTTCACCTCGCCGCCGTTCCAGAACCGGGCCCTGGAGGCCGGGGCGCGCGTGGTGCTGAACTCCTACGACGTCATGGGCGGGCCCAACACCTTCCTGATGGTGTGGTCGACGGCCAGGTTCCGCAGCGAGAACCCGCTCAGCTACAAGTCGATGGTCGACGCGCTGCGCGAGGCCACCGAGATGATCAACGCCAACAAGCGCAAGGCGGCCGAGCAGTACGTGGCCGAGGGCGGCGGCAAGGAAAGCGTGGAGGGCATCCTGGCCATCATGAGCGACCCGCAGGTGCGCTTCACGATGGCGCCCGAGCGCCTGCTGCCCTATGCGCAGTTCATGCATCAGGTGGGCACGCTGAAGAACCGGCCGGCCTCGTGGAAGGATCTCTTCTTTCCCGAGGTGCACGAGTTGCCGGGGAGCTGAGCCGGGCTCCCGGCGGAGTCCGCAGTCGTTGCACGAGCGCGAGGCCGGCTTGAACCCACCTGTACGCCCCGGGGGCGAACACCAGTGCGCCGCGCGACGGCCCGCCGGTGAGCGCCGCGGCCGCCGCGCTGCTGCAGGCCGCCGGGGTGACGCTGCAATACAAGACGCGCGAGCACCTCGTCACTGCCACCTACCGCGTGAGCTTCGACGTCTACCCGGGCGACCGCTTCGTCCTGCTGGGGCCTTCGGGTTGCGGCAAGTCCACGCTGCTGAAGGCGGCCGGCGGCTACCTGGCCCCGGTGGAAGGCGAGATGCGGCTGAAGGGGCGGCGGATCACGCGCCCGGGGCCCGACCGCATGATGGTCTTCCAGGAGTTCGACCAGCTGCTGCCGTGGAAGACGGTGCTGCAGAACGTCGTCTTCGCACTCGAGGCCTCGGGGCGCCTGAAGGGAAAGGCAGCGCGCGATCGCGCCATGCACTACATCGAGAAGGTGCGGCTGGCCCAGTTCGCGGACCGGCATCCGCACACCCTCTCAGGCGGCATGAAGCAGCGCGTGGCCATCGCGCGCGGCATGGCGATGGAGCCCGACGTGCTGCTGATGGACGAGCCCTTCGCCGCGTTGGACGCGCTCACGCGCCGCCAGATGCAGGACGAACTGCTGCAACTGTGGCAGGACACGCACTTCACCGTCCTCTTCGTCACCCACTCGATCCCCGAGGCGGTGCGCATCGGCAACCGCATCCTGCTGCTGTCGCCGCACCCCGGGCAGGTGAAGGCCGAGCTGGACAGCGACGGCAGCGACGCGGCCGATCGCGCCACCGGGCGGCGGCTGTCCGACCGCATCCACGGCATGCTGTTCGGCGAGGCGACCGGGTCCGATCCGGGCGGCAGGGCGCCGGCCGAGGCCGCGCATGCCTGAGCGCCCCGTCCCGCCGCGGCGGCCGGAGTTCGTGCGCGACACGGTGGCCGAGCGCGACTTCGGCGTCGTCGCGCAGCCGCTCACCGGCTGGGAGCGCCTGGCCGGCCACTCCGCCGTGCGCAAGCTGCTGCTGCTGGCGCTGCTGGCCGCGGCCTGGCAGGCCTACGCCGCCTGGCTCGGCAATCCGCTCGTGTTGCCGACGTTCGCCGAGACGCTGAAGGCGTTCATGCAACGAACGCTCAGCGGCGAGATGGTGGGCAAGGCGGCGGTATCGATCACCGTGCTGCTCAAGGGCTACGCCATCGGGCTGGCCGGCGCGCTGCTGCTGAGCATCCTGGCCACGACCACGCGGCTGGGCCAGGACCTGCTGGAGACGCTGACGGCCATGCTCAACCCGCTGCCGGCCATCGCCCTGCTGCCGCTGGCGCTGATGTGGCTCGGGCTCGGCGAGCCGAGCATCGTCTTCGTGCTCGTGCACTCGGTGATGTGGCCGGTGGCGCTGAATACGTACAGCGGCTTTCAGGCCGTCTCGAACACGCTGCGGATGGTCGGCCGCAACTACGGCCTGACGGGGCCGCGCTACGTGCTGCAGATCCTCGTACCGGCGGCGTTCCCGAGCATCCTCGCCGGTCTCAAGGTCGGCTGGGCCTTTGCGTGGCGCACGCTGATCGCCGCCGAACTCGTGTTCGGCACCACCTCGCAGTCCGGCGGGCTCGGCTGGTTCATTTACGAGAACAAGAACGTGCTGGACATCCCGGCCGTGTTTGCCGGCCTTTTCACGGTGATCCTGATCGGCCTGGTCGTCGAGGGCCTCATCTTCCGCAGCCTCGAGAAGGCGACCGTGCAGAAATGGGGCATGCAGGCCTGAGCCCTGCGCCGGCCGGCAGCTGGAGGGCCGGCGCCGCCACCGCCTCGGCGGCAGTGCTGGCCGGCGTTTGGGCGGCCGAGCTCGGCCATCTGGTGCTGCGCTCGGCCGTGTTGTCGGCCGCGGCCAGGGCCGGCCTGGTGCTCTTCCTCGGGCTCGCGCTGCTGCGCGCCAGCGGGCACATCCGCTGGCTGTTCGTGGCCGTGTGCGGCGTGGCGGTGGGCCTGTCCGTCTGGCAGGGACATGCCGACGCGCTGCGCGAGGGCCTGCGGCAGGTGCAGGTCTTCGGGGCCTTCCTGCCCTCGGTGCTGATGATGCGTGCCACCGTGCAGGCCAGCCCGCGCAGCCAGCGTCTGCAGCAGGGCATGCAAGCGCTGACCGCGCTGCAGGCGCGTCACTGGACCCTCGTGGGCTGTGCGGGCCTGGGCTCGGTGCTCAACGTCGGCGCGATGGCGATGCTGGCGCCGGTGGTCGCGCGGGGGGCCGACGAGGCCACGCGGGCCGAACTGGCCGGTTGTGCGGCCAAGGGCGTCGGCGCGGCCATCATGTGGTCGCCCTTCTTCGTCGCAATGGCCTTCACGAGCCAGCTGGTGCCGGGCGTGCCGCTGTGGCAGGCCATGGCCACGGGCGGCGGCCTGGCCGTGCTGGCGCTGGCGCTGGCGCAGGCGCTGTTCATCCCGGGCTTGCGGGCGCGCGACGCACAACGCAGCGTCCGCGCCCTCGGGCCGCTGGCGGCGCCGATGGTGGTGGTTATCGGCGGCGTGCTGGTGCTGGTGGCGCTCGGGTTCACGGGCCTGCAGGCCGTGGCCCTGTGGCTGCCGCTGGCCTGCGGTGCCTACCTGGTCCGCGCCGGCGCCGGGGCGACAGGCGCTGCCGCGCGCTCGACCTTCGCTCACTTCGCGAGGCTGTCCGACGAGCTGTTGATCATCGTCGGCGCACAGCTCATGGGCATCGCGGTCGCCGCGGTCCCCGAAGTGAGGCAATGGGCGCAGGAACTGCTGCCCACCCTCGTGTCGGGTGCGCCGCTGCTGGTGCTGATGGTGGCGGTGCTCGTGGCGCTGGGCCAGCTCGGCTTGCATCCGATGATCGGCGTGGGCCTGGCCGTGCCCATCGTCGCCGCCGGACCGTTCGGCATCGCGCCGGTCGTCATCGTGGTGGCCGGCGTCTTCGCCTGGGCGCTGAGCGCCTCGGTCGCGATCTGGACGCTGCCCGTCGCAGTGGCCGCGACGACCTTCGGCGTGCCCGCGCCGCGCCTGCTCACGCGGCGCAGCGTCGCCTTCGGTGTGCTGCTGTGGGCCGCGGGCTGTGCCTATCTCGCGGCGCTCAACGCCTGGCTGATGCGCTGACGGCCGCCGGGGCCCGGCTCAGAGCGAAGGCAGCGGTTCGCCGCAGGCGCTCGCGCGCCGCCAGTGAACCGCGGCTTGCGGCAGCAGGTGGCGAACGCCGTAGCCGAGCCGTTCGAGCTTGCGCTCGCTGAAGGCCGAAGGCGGCTCGGCCGCCGCGGCGCGCGCACCGGCTGCCCAGGCCCACGCCAACAGCAGGTGCGCGATTCCGAAGAGGTAGTCGTCGGCGGCGCGCAATGGTGCTTCGGCATCGGCCGCCGCTGCGGCGACGATGGCCGCGGTGCTTTCGCGTGTCGCGGCGATCTGGCCGCGCAGCGCGCCGGCGAACTCGGCGAGGGCCGGCCCGGCCGCCTCGACCCGCGCTGCTTCCGCTTCGCAGTCTTCGAGCAACGTCGCGAGCGCCTGGCCGCCGTCGCCGAGCACCTTGCGTTGCAGGAGGTCGATCGCCTGGATCTCGTTGGTGCCTTCGTAGACCATCGCGATGCGCGCGTCGCGAACGCTTTGCTCGATGCCGTTCGCGTGCACGTAGCCGTGGCCGCCGAAGACCTGCTGCGCGGCGGCGGTGCCGTGGAAGCCGTGGTGCGTGCAGAACGCCTTCACCACCGGCGTCAGCAGCGCGGCCTGGCCGGCGGCGCGCTGGCGCGCAGCGGGATCGTCATGGTGGTGCGCTTCGTCGATGGCCAGCGCCGCGCGGTAGGCGATGACGCGCTGGCCTTCGGTCAGCGCTTGCAGGCGCAGCAGCAGGTGGCGCATCGCCGGCATGGTCGCGATGGGCGCGCGGAACTGACAGCGCTCGTGCGCGTAACGAAGCGCGTTCTGCGTCGCCATCTCCTGGTGCCCGAGGCCCTGCAGCCCGACGTGCAGGCGGGCCGAGTTCATCATCACGAACATCGCCGCGAGGCCCCGGTTCGGCTCGCCGACGAGCCAGCCGGTGGCGCCTTCGTAGCGCACGCTGCAGGTGGCGCTGCCCTTGATGCCCATCTTCTTCTCGATGGCGTCGACGACCCAGGCGTTGCGCGTGCCGTCGTCGAGCCACTTGGGCACCAGCGCCAGAGACAGGCCCTTGCTCCCCGCAGGGGCCTCGAGCAGGCGCACGAGCACGAGGTGGACGATGTTGTCGGTGAGGTCGTGGTCGGCGCCGGAGATGAAGATCTTCTGGCCGCTGACGGCGACGCTGCCGTCGGCGCGCGGCATCGCCTTCGTGCGCAGCGCGCCGAGGTCGCTGCCGGCCTGCGGCTCGGTGAGCGCCATTGCGGCCAGCCACTCGCCGCTCGTGATGCGGCCGAGGTAGCGCTGCTTCAGCGCTTCGCTGCCGTGCGCCGCCAGCGTCGCGGCGGCGCCGTGCAACAAGTCGGCGTACATGTTCCAGCCGTGGTTGCACGCCGAGAGCATCTCGCGCATCGCCGCGTCGAGGATGAGCGGCAGGCCCTGGCCGCCGCTACCCCAAGCGGAGTCGCACGGCAGCGCCGGCCAGCCGCCTTCGACGAAGGCTTGATAGGCGGCGCGGTAGCCTGCCGGCGTGCGCACGTTGCCAGCAGCATCGAGCGTGCAGCCTTCGAGGTCGCCGCTGGCGTTGATGGGCTGCAGCACCTCGCGCGCGAAGGTCGCTGCGCCTTCGAGCACCGCGTTCGCGGTGTCGCTGTCCACGTCGGCAAACGCGGCGCAACGCGACCACGAACGCGGCGCTTCGAGCACGCGCTCGATGACGAAACGCATGTCGGCCAGCGGCGCGACGTACTCGTAAGGCATGCGCAGACTTGCTTAGCGAGGACCCTCAGCCGTTCGCCCTGAGCAGGGGACTGAGCTTGTCGAAGGCCCCGCGTCGAAGGGTTCTTGGCCCGCCATGCCGAACCGCGCCCCGCGCCGCCGTTCAGCGCGGCGCCATCCGCAGCGCGCCGTCGAGGCGGATCGTCTCGCCGTTCAGGTGCGCGTTGGTGACGATGTGCACCGCCAGCTCGGCGAACTCCGAAGGCTTGCCCAGCCGCGGCGGGAACGGGATCGAAGCCGCCAGCGACTGCTGCACCGCTTCGGGCAACTGCTTCATCAGCGGCGTCTCGAAAAGGCCCGGCGCCACGGTGCAGACACGGATGCCGTGCTGCGCCAGGTCGCGCGCCAGCGGCAGCGTCATGCCCACCAGCGCCGCCTTGCTGGCCGAGTACGCTTCCTGGCCGACCTGGCCGTCGAATGCGGCCACCGAGGCCGTCATCAGCATCACGCCGCGCTCGCCGCCTTCGAGCGCGGGCAGCTTCGCGATGCGCGCGGCGGCCAGCCGCACGACGTTGTAGGTGCCGATGAGGTTGATGCGCACGACGCGCTCGAAGTCTTCAAGCGGCGCCGGCTGGCCGTCCTTGCCGACGACGCGCTTGGCGGTGCCGATGCCGGCGATGTTCATGACGATGCGCGCCGGGCCGCCGTGCGCGGCTTCGGCGGCGTCGAGCGCGGCAGCGAGAGCAGCGCTGTCGCAGATGTCGGCCGCGAGCGCCTTGCCGCCGATCTCGCCGGCCACGCGCTGCGCATTCGCTGCGTTGACGTCGAGCACCGCCACCTTTGCGCCCAGCCGCGCGAGTTCACGTGCCACCGCTTCGCCCAGGCCCGAGCCGCCGCCGGTGACGAGGGCTGCTTGTCCTTCGACCTTCATGCTGTTGTCCTTGGAGTGGCGTGCCGCTTCAGTGCTTGTCGCGCTGCGCGCCGAGATAAGTCTCGATGACGCGCGCGTCCTCGGCCAGCGCCGCGGCGGGGCCGTCGAGGACGATCTCACCCGTCTCCAGCACATAGCCGTGATCGGCCACCTGCAGCGCGGCGCGCGCGTTCTGTTCGACGAGCAGGATCGAGACGCCCTCGCGGCGCAGCCGTTCGATGGTGGCGAAGATGTCGCGCACGACCAGCGGCGCGAGGCCGAGGCTCGGCTCGTCGAGCATCAGGAGCTTCGGGTTGCTCATCAGCGCGCGGCCCACCGCGAGCATCTGCCGCTCGCCGCCCGAGAGCGTGCCGGCCAGCTGCGTGCGCCGTTCCTTCAACCGCGGGAAAAGACCGTAGACGCGCTCCAGCGCGCCGCGCCAGTTCGGCACCCGCTGCTTCATCGCGCGGTAGCCGCCGAGCACGAGGTTGTCTTCCACCGGCATCGTCGGGAACAGCTCGCGCTTCTCGGGCACGAGCGCCAAGCCCAGCATCACGCGGTCTTCGAGCGTCGCCTCGGCGAGGTCGACGCCGTCGAAGGTGACCTGGCCGCGCGAAGGCAGGATCCCCATCAGCGCGTTCAGCGTCGTGCTTTTTCCCGCGCCGTTGGGGCCGATGACGGTGACCACGTGCCCCTTGTCGAGGTGCAGATCGAGACCCGTCAGCACCTCGGCGCGGCCATAGCCGGCGTGCAGGCCGCGTACTTCGAGCAGCGCCGTTGTCACGTCAGTGCTCCGTGCCCAGGTACGCCGCGCGCACGAGCGGGCTCGCCTGCACTTCGGCCGGCGTGCCCTCCATCAAACGCGTTCCGAACTCCATCACGACGATGCGGTCGGTGAGGCCCATGACGAATTCCATGTCGTGCTCGACGAGGAGGATGCTCATGCCCTCGGCCTTGAGCTGGCGCAGCACGTCGCCGAGCGCGCGCGCTTCTCCTTGTGGCGCAGGCCGGCGGCCGGCTCGTCGAGCAGCAAGAGCGCCGGGTCGGTGGCGAGCGCGCGCGCGATCTCCACCAGCCGCTGCGGCCCGAGCGCCAGGTTGCCGGCGAGTTCATGCATCTTGTCGGCCATGCCGATGCGCGCCAGCCGCCGTTCGGCCTCGGCGAAGAGACTGCGCTCTTCGGCGCGGTCCAGGCGCAGCATCGCGCGCACGGTGCCGCTGGTGCTGCGCAGGTAGCCGCCGAGGGCCACGTTCTCCAGCACCGTCATCTCGGGCACCAGCTTCACGTGCTGGAAGGTGCGGCTGATGCCGCGGCGCGCGATCTCGCGGCTGGGCATGCCGCCGATCGCTTCGCCGCGGAAGGTGACGCTGCCGCCGGTGAGCGTGAGCACGCCGGTGACGAGGTTGAAGGTGGTGCTCTTGCCCGCGCCGTTGGGGCCGATCAAGCCGACGATGTCGCCGGCGCGGATCTGGAAGCTCACGTCGTTCACGGCGACGAGGCCGCCGAACTGCTTGCGCACGGCCTGCACGTCCAGCAGCAGCTCGCCCGGCTGAGGCTTGCTGCGCGCGGGCAGCGTGGCGGCGCCGTGCCAGTCGGGCTCGCGCTGCGCCGGCGGCACCAGGCGGCCGAAGAAGGTCCACAGCCCCTCGGGTGCGTACTTCAGCACCGCGACGAGGACGATGCCGAAGACGATGGTCTCGAAGTTGCCGCTGGTGCCGATGAGCTTGGGCAGCAGCACCTGCAGCTGGTCTTCGACGATGCGCACGACGGCCGAGCCGACGAAGGCGCCCCAGACGTTGCCGATGCCGCCGAGCACGGCCATGAAGAGGTACTCGATGCCCTTGGCCAGCGAGAACGGCGTCGGGTTGACGCTGCGCTGGAAGTGCGCGAACAGCCAGCCCGACAGCGCCGCCAGCACCGCCGCGACGACGAAGGCGACGAGCTTGTAGCGGAAGGTGGAGATGCCCATCGCCTCGGCCATCGTCGAGCCGCTCTTGAGCGAGCGGATCGCGCGCCCGGGCCGCGAATCGAGCAGGTGGATGACGGCCAGCGCCGCCAGCAGCGCGATGGCCCAGATGAGGTCATGCAGGCCGCGCCCGGTGCCGAGGTCGAAGCCGAACGCGCTGAATGTCGGGATGCCCTGCAGACCGTCGAACTTGCCGAGCCAGTCCATGTTGGCCATCGTGTAGTTCAGCGCCAGGCCCCAGGCGATGGTTGCCAATGGCAAGTAATGGCCGGACATGCGCAGCGTGATCGCGCCGAGCACGATGGCGACGGCCACGGCGAGTGCGATGCCGACGAAGAGCCCGAGCCAGGGCGAGATGCCGTGGGCGGTGGCCAGGTAGGCCGAGCTGTAGGCGCCGACGCCGACGAACGCCGCCTGCCCGAACGACGTGAGGCCGCCGACGCCGGTGAGCAGCACGAGGCCGAGCGCGACCAGCGAATACAGGCCGATGTAGTTGCTCTGCGTGATCCAGAAGTCCGGCACCGGCGCCAGCGGCAGCAGCAGCATCAACGCAGCGAAGGCCGGGAAGGCGAAGCGGCGCAGCAGGCTTGCCCAGCCGGCGGCGCGCTTGCCGGCCGGCATGGCCGGCGCCGTAGCGGGTGCCGTGGCGGGTGCCGAAGCTTCAGGCGCGGCCATCGCCTCAGTGCTCCTCGCCGTGCGGGTCGCGCAGCGAACGCCACAAGAGCACCGGCAGGATCGAGCCGAAGACGATGACTTCCTTGAACGCGCTGGCCCAGAACGAGCCGAAGCTCTCGAGCAGGCCGACGCCCAGAGCGCCCACCAACGCCAGCGGGTAGCTCGACAGCCCGGCGAAGACCGCGGCGACGAAGCCCTTGAGGCCGATGAGGAAGCCGCTGTCGTAGAAGACGGTGGTGCTGGGCCCGATGAGCAGCCCCGACAGCGCGCCGATGAAGGCGGCCATCGTGAAGCTCATGCGGCCGGCGCCGACGGTGGAGATGCCCATCAGCCGCGCGCCGAGCCGATTGACGGCTGTGGCGCGCAGCGCCTTGCCGTGCAGCGAACGCTCGAAGAACAACCACAGCGCAGCGATCAGCGCCAGCGAGGCGACGAAGATGATCACCGTCTGCCCCGACAGCGCCAGCGCCCCGAGCGTGAAGCGCTGGTCCCAGAAGGTCGGATTGCGGAAACCTTCGGCGCCGAAGAAGAACAGACCCAGGCCGACGAGCGCGAAATGCACGCCCACCGAGACGATCAGCAGCACCAGCACGCTGGCGTCGGCGAGCTTCTCGTAGGCGAGGCGGTAGATCAGCGAGCCGAACGGCGTCACCAGCGCCAGCGTCAGCGCCGCCTGGGCCAAAAGCGGCAGCCTCAGCGGCGCCAGCCAGATGGCGAGCAACGAAACCGCCACCGGCCAGCCGAGCGTGGCGCCCACCTGGCGGGCGATGCGCGGCGCGGTGTGGCGATGGCGAACGCCGTGCCAGACGTCCGACACCGCGGTGCCCGCTGCCAGCACGAGCAGGAACCACACCGTGCCCGGCACTTTGCCTGTCTGCAGCAACGCGAGCGTCAACGCGCCGAAGGCGACGAACTCGCCTTGCGGGATGAAGATCACCCGCGTGACGGCGAACACCAGCACCGTGGCCAGCGCCAGCAGCGCGTAGATGGCGCCGTTGGTCAGGCCGTCCAGGGCCAGGATGCCGGCGATCGAGAGGTCCATTTGCATTTCTCCCTCTCCCGCTCGGGCGGGAGAGGGCAGGGGTGAGGGTGGGGGGAAAGGGCGTGGTCTTCGTTGCGCCCTCACCCCTGCCCTCTCCCGCAAGCGGGAGAGGGAGAAGGAGATGCAAGCCGCGCCGCGGCCCGACCTCTCTCTACTTCTCCACCACGAACTTGCCGTCCACCACCTTCAGCATCACGCCGGTCTCGTTCGTGTAGCCCCAGTGGTCCTGCGCAGTCCAGTTCATCACGCCGTGGCTGAAGACGGTGCGGCCCATCGTCTCCACCGCGTCTTTCAGCGCGGCGCGGAACTCGGGCGTGCCGGGCTTGCCCTTCTTCAGCGCCACCGGGATGACCTTCTCCAGCACGACGCGCGCGTCGTAGCTGTGGCCGGCGAACTGGTTGGCGCTGCCGGCACCGTAGGCCTTCTCGTAGCCGGCGAGGAAGTCCATCGCCGCCTTCTTGCTCGGGTGGCTGTCGGCGAGTTGCGCGCCCACCATCGCCGGGCCGCTGACGACGAACGTGCCCTCGACCGCCTTGCCGCCGATGCGCACCAGGTCGGGCGTCGCCGCGGCGTGCGTCTGGTAGATCTTGCCCTTGTAGCCGCGCTCGACGATCGCCATCTCGGGCATCGCCGCGCCCGAGCCGGTGGCGACGACGAGCATCGCGTCCGGGTTCGACGCCACCAGCTTCAGCGCCTGCGGCGTGACGCTGGTGTCGGTGCGGGCGAAGCGCTCGGCGGCGACGACCTTGATGCCGGCCTTCTCGCCCACGGCGGTGATGGCCTTCAGCCAAAGCTCGCCGTAGGCGTCGGTGTAGCCGAGGAAGCCGACGGTCTTCACGCCCTGCTTCTTCATGTGCTCGACCATGGCGTGCGCCATCACGTCGTTGCCCTGCGGCAGGCGGAACAGGAAGGCCTCGGGGATGTTCGGTCCGCCGACGGGCGAGGCGGCCAGCTGCACGGTCTTGGCCTCCGCCGCCACCGGTGCGATGGCCGCGGCCACCGGCGTCAGGCACGAGCCGATGATGAGATCGACCTTGTCCTCGGTGATGAAGCGGCGGGCGTTGGTGACGCCCTTGCCCGGGTCGCTGGCGTCGTCGAGGATGACGAGGTTGACCTTCTCGCCGCCGATCGTCGCCGGCCACAGCTTCATCTGGTTCTGCATCGGGATGCCCAGGCCCGAGCCGGGCCCGGTGAGCGACAGGCTGACGCCGACGTTGACGTCGGCCAGCGCCGGGCCGGCGCCGAGCAAGGCGAGGGCAGCAGTGGCGACGAGGCTCTTGAGGATCGTGCGGGTGGGTCGCTTCACGGTTCGGTCTCCTTCGGGGTTCGGTTCAGCGGGAAGGCCTGAGCGGATTCAGGTCAGGCTCGGGATTCAAACGGTCGTGGCGTCGGCTCGCGATCGGGGCAAACCAGCAGCGGGCGGAAAGGCCGTCCTTCTCAAGGGGCTTCACGGGGCTTCACGGGGCCTTCGCCACCTTGTTGGCGCGCTTGTCGAGGAAGGCGCGCACGCGTTCCTTGGCCGCCTCGTCGCTCTCGGCGATGGCCGCCATCAGCGACTCGACGAAGAGGCCCTGCGGCGCCGGCATGTCGGCGATGCGCGGCAGCGCCTGCGTGATGGCGAAGTTGGAAAGCGGCGCGTTGCCGGCGATCTTCTCGGCCAGCGCCAGCGCCTTCGCCAGGCCCTGGCCGTCGGCGACGCGGTAGTTGCTGATGCCGAAGCCCTGCCCCTCGTCGGCGTCGAAGACGCGGCCGGTGAGCATCATGTCGGTCATGCGCGCCGCGCCGATGAGCCGCGGCACGCGCACCGCCGCGCCGCCGCCGACGAAGATGCCGCGCGTGCCTTCGGGCAGGGCGTAGAAGGCGCTGTCCTCGGCGACGCGCAGGTGCGCGCTGGCGGCCAGCTCGAGCCCGCCGCCGACGACAGCGCCGTGCAGCACGGCGATGACGGGCAGGCCGCAGAACTGCACCTGGTCGAAGCAGGCGTGCCAGCTGCGCGAGTGCAGCACGCCGTCGAAGGTGCTGCGCTCGAGCACTTCGGACAAGTCGAGCCCGGCGCAGAAGTGGTCGCCTTCACCGCTCAGCACGACGACGCGGAAGGTCTTCGGCACGTTGGCGAACGCGGTGTGCACCTGCGCCAGCAGTTCGTCGCTGATGGAGTTGCGCTTGGCCGGGCGGGCCAGGCGCACGTGCAGCACGGGGCCGGCGTGTTCCAGGCGCAAGAGCGGCAGCGAAGCCAGGGGCCCTGGCGGGGCGGCGAAGGGTTGGAAGGAATGGGCAGGGGCCATGGTCAGATCGGGGATGGCTCAGGCGTGAGGAACGAAGCAGCGGCGGCGAGGAAGGAAGCGGTGCCGCCGCTCAGCCGATGATGACGCGCGCATCGTCCGGCCGCGCGTGCAGGGCCTCCACGTCGGCGGCGCGCCTGGCGAGCGTCAGGCGCTGGTTGATGTAGCCCTTGTCGGTGATCTCGCCGGCGGCCATGCTCGGCGCGTCGGGCAGCAGCAGCACGCGCGCCGGCGTCTGCGACGAGCCGCCGCCTTCGGCGCGGATGCGCTGCAACGCGGCTCCCACGAACGCGCGCACGTCGGCCGCCGGCATCTTGCGCGCCGCCTCGGTGAGGAAGACCAGCGCCCCGATTTCGTTGCGGTCGTGGCCGGTGATCACCGCGTCCTGCGCCAGCGGCGCCAGCGCCGCCACGAGGTGCAGCCGCAGCGTGCCCACGGAGACCCAGGTTCCGCTGGTGAGCTTGAAGTCCTCGGCGACGCGGCCGTTGAAGACGATGCCGCTCGCCGGGTCGCTGTCGTCCTGCAGATGCCCCGCGTCGCCGATGCGATAGAAGCCCTCGTCGTCGAACGCTTCCTTCGTCGCTGCCTCGTTGCCGCGGTAGCCGGGGAAGATGTTGGGGCCGCGCAGGCGCATCTCGAGCTTGCCCGCGTTCGGCACGAACTTGATCTCGACCCCGGGCATCGGCAGGCCGATGACGCCGGCGCGGTCGAGCTTCCAGTGCGCGAAGGTGTTGGCCGGCGCCGTCTCGGTGCTGCCCCAGCTGGTGGTGAACCACACCGGGTCGGTGCGAACGTCGCGCGTCTTCGCTGCCACCGCTTCCAGCCGCTGCCAGGTGGACTGCGGCATCCCGGCGCCGGCGTAGAACACCATGCGCAGGCGGCCGAAGAAGCGGCGCGCGAGGTCGGCGTCGGCCTCCAGCGCCGGCAGCATCATGTCGTAGCCCTTGGGCACGTTGAAGTGCAGCGTCGGCTGCGGCACTTCCGGGTCGCGCAGGTGCGCGATCGTCTTGTCGATGAGGCCGGGCATCGGCCGGCCGTCGTCGATGTACATCGTGCCGCCGGTGGCGAGCACGAGGAACTTGTTGTGGTTGCCGCCGAACGTGTGACTCCACGGCAGCCAGTCGAGCAGCACCGGCTTCTCGCGCTGAAGGAAGCGCAGCGTCTGGCGCAGCATCTGCTGGTTCGCGGTGAGCATGCGCTGCGTGTTGACCACCACCTTCGGGTGGCCGGTGGAGCCCGAGGTCAGCAGGTACTTGGCGTGCGTGTCCGCTGCGACGGTGGCGAAGGCGGCGGCGACCGCGGGCGTCTCGCGCGTCGCAAGGAGCTGCGCGAAGGGCACGGCGCCGGGCACGCTGTCGGCGCCGTGCGAGTACACCGCGCGCGCGGCGACCGGCGCGCGCGCCAGCACCGGCGCGTAGGTGGCGGCGTCGTGCGCGTAGACGAGCGCCGGGTCGAGCGTGGCGAGGATGCCGTGGATGCGCGTGTAGTCGCCTTGCGCCAGGCGGCTGTAGCCGCTGGTGACCGGGCAGATGGCGCGGCCCACGTGCATGCACGCCAGCTCGAGCACGAGGTGGTCGAGCGAGTTGTCCGAGAGCACGACGACCGGCTTGCCGGCGGGCATTTGAGATCGAGCAGCGCCTGCGCGACCGCGCCGACGCGCTGGCGCAATTCCAGCCACGACAGGCGCTGCCAGGTGCCTTGCGCCGTCGTTGCGCTTGGCGCGGCGGGTTCGGCGAACGCGATGGCGGTGGGCGTTACTTCGGCCCAGTGCTCGAGCCAGTCGCCGACGCAGCGCGCGGTGGGGCCGAGCGGCTCGGGCGAGCGCAGCACGAAGGCGCCGCCGCCGAGGTCTTCGCGCAGCGCGCCGCGGCGCGAGCAGGGCCGGGTCGTCGAAGAAGGTCACGGCACGCTCCATACACATGTGTATGTGTGTGGGCGGCGATGCTAGGCAACGGTGGCGGCGCCTGCATCCGGGTTACCCCCGAAGCCATACACTGCTGTATGGCCTCATGCTCGCGCCCCGGGCGCGCTGCTTCAGCGTCGAACGCGCCGTCGCGAAGATGCCGACCTCACCCAACTCCAGCTCTGCCCGCAGCTCCGCCCGCACCGTGAACCGCAAGCCGCGCCGCCGCGCCGGCGGGCGCGAGGCCGATGCAGCCGCGCGCGCGCCGCTGACGCAGCAGACGTGGATCGAGGCGGCGACCGACGTGCTCGTCGACCAGGGCATCGACCACGTGCGCGTCGACGTGCTGGCCACGCAGCTGGGCGTGACGCGCGGCAGCTTCTACTGGCATTTCCGCGACCGCGAAGATCTCCTGCGGCGCGTTCTTCAGGCGTGGCGCGACCGCGCGACGGTGGCGCTGACCAAGCGGCTCGAAAGCGCGCGCCCCGACGCGCGCGAGCAACTGCACGACGCAGCTTCGCTGCCTTTCCGCGGCCGCGCGGCGGCGAACGCTGCGCGCATCGAACTGGCCATTCGCGCCTGGGCGCGGCGCGACGAGATGGCGCGCGCCGCGGTGGACGAAGCCGACGCGGCGCGCCTCGCGCACCACGAACGCATCTTCGCCGCGCTCGGCTTCACCGGCGACGAAGCGCGCGCGCGTGCTTTCCTCACCTACGGCTACGAGGTCGCCGAGTCGCTGCTGCACCGCCAGGGCAGCGCTGCCGAGCGCGAGGTGCGCAGGCGCCTCGTCGAGCGGCTCGTGCAAGGCCCGCTCGCGCCGGAGGCGGGCGCGGGCGCAAAGGGTTGAAGCGCGAAGCGAACGTGCTGAGGCGCGAGGGCGCCGACGTGCCCCGGCGCTGATTCGCCGCTGCGAACGAGCGCGGCACCCATAATCGCCGCCGCCCGGGTGGCGAAACCGGTAGACGCAGCGGACTTAAAATCCGTCGCGGACCTAAGATCCCGTAGGTCACTTTCCCTTCCGTGCGTAATCGTGCGTAGTCGGAGGTCGAAGCGGCCCGAAGGGATCCATGGGCTCGATCACCGAGAAGAGGCGGGTGGATCCCGCCACGGGGAAGACCATCACGGTCTTCCGCGCATACGTCCGGCGCACTGGCTTCGCCAGCAAGAGCAAGGTGTGTGGCACGCGCACTGAGGCGCGCAACTGGCTGCGGGACAACGAAGGCGCAACCGCACTTGAGCGCGAGCGCCAGGCGTCGGGTCGCACGCTGGCCCAGGTGATCGAACTGCTGGCCAACGCGTCGCCCACCAAAGGAACACGCTACTGGACGGCGCAGCACCTTGCGTTCTGGCGCGAGCAACTTGGCGCGCGACCGGCCCGCGACATCACCCGCGGCGACATCAACCGCGCCGTGGCGGTCCTGCAGGCGCGGCCGGCCATGCGGAGCACGACGCGGGGCCCGCAGCCGACCGCGCGCAGGCTGACGCCCTCGACGGTCAACCGCTACCTGGCCTCACTCTCGTCGGTCTTCAACTACGCGCTCGACCATGAGTTCATCGATGCGCACCCGATGAAGGGCGGCAAGGTTAGGAAGCTCGACGAAAGCGGCCGCGCGCGCCGGCGCGTCCTCACGGTCGACGAGGAGGCGCGCCTCATGGAAGCGGCACGCGCCAGCACCTGGCCGATGCTGGCGTTGTTCGTTCGGATGTGCCTGACGACGGCGGCGCGCAAGAGCGAGGTGCTCAAGCTGCGATGGCAACAGGTGCAGCTCGAAGACTCGATCGCCCTTCTGGGGCGGACCAAGAACGGCCGCCCGCGGGCGCTGCCGTTGGTCGAGGATGTCAGGGCGGCACTCGCCGAAGCGGCGAAGGTGAAGCCGCTGCGCGGGGACTACGTCTTCTTCGACCCGCGCGATCCGACCCGGCCGAAGGCGATCAAGACCGCCTGGGAGGCTTGTCGGCGCGCCGCGGGTTTGCTAAAGGACCGGGAGGACCCGCTCGACCACGTCGTGTTGCACACGACCCGCCACAGTGCGGTAACGCGCATGCTGCGCGGCGGTGCCAACCTGGCGCAAGCGGCCGCGGTCAGCGGGCACCAGACGCTGGCGATGCTCAAGCGCTACGAGCACCTCGTCGCCGACGACGCGGTGCATCTCGCGCAGCGCCTGCTCGCAGGGAGCGCACGGTAGCCGGGTCTCTTGCGAAGGGGAAAGTTGACGAGGGGCGCCAGTGGCGCCCCTTTCGCTTTGTCAAGCGCCGCGCGCGGTGCAGCGGCCACTCAACACCGGGTGCGAGTCGAACACTTCCGATCGCCGGTTTCCCACCACGCACTGAGGACCCAAGCATGCAACCTGCCGCCCCCGGAGCTATCCCCCTCGACGACCTCCATTCGGTCGAGGAACTCGCAGCCGCGCATCCGAAGCTTCTCACCGTCACCGGGTTGCGTTGGCAGTTGCGTGACCGGGCGCGCAACGGTCTCGCCAGCGCGTGCGTCCGCATGGGGAAGCGACTGCTGATCTCCCAGTCGCGCTATGAGGCCTGGCTCGCCACGCAGGCGGGCGCCCGATGACGCCGCGCGACAGGCTCGCGGCGTTGGGCATCGAGCCCGAGGCAATCGACCGCATCCTCGGCACGTCGACAGCGACGCCGCTGCCGCTCAATCCGATCGACGCACGACGACAAGCGCACGACGACGAAGTGACCGAACTCGCGGAGTCGCGCGAGGGAGCCGCAGCATGAAGCGCGCCGACATCCCCGCGGCCGAGCTGGCGGACCTGGTACAGCGCGCGCGCGACGCTGGCGTCGTGTTGCGGTTGCGCACCGCGCCGGATGGCGAGTGCACCTTTGTGCTCGACGGCCAAGAGCGGCGCGATCTCGCGGCTGCAGTGGCCTTCGTGCGGCGCGCCGAAGCGGACCTCGACGCATGACGCCCGACGCTACGCACGCGCCTGCGGCAACGGCCGCCGGCGTGCCATTCACCTACACGGTGTTCGCCAGCGTCTCTGCGATCGACAAGTGCGATCGGCGCGGCACAACCTGGGGTGGCTTCTGCCGCGTGATAGCCCACGGCGGCGGCAAGACCTACGCGTCCAAGAAGGCCTGCCCCCTCCTCAAGGCCGCGACCTTCGGCGACAACGCGAACGCCAAGGGCTCGCTGCGGCATGACGGGAACGTCGCCGATATCTTCGGGGTCGAGGGCGACCACGATGAAGGCACAGTGAGTCCGGCCGAGGCGGCCGCGCGCCTGCGTCTCGCCGGGATCCGCGCGATCATTTACACGACTCCCTCCCACAAAGCCGAGAAGCCCCGCTGGCGCGTGATCGTGCCCCTATCGGCACCCGCGGCGCCCGCCCTACGGCATGAGCTGGTGTCGCAACTGAACGGCGCGCTCGGTGGCTGCCTGGCCAGCGAGAGCTGGGTTCTGAGCCAGACCTTCTACTTCGGGCGCGTCGCCGGCGCACCCTATGAAGTGCACGTTGTCGACGGCGCGCCGCTGGACGTGTACGCGCTGGCGCCCACCGCTGACGCGATGGGGCCAACCGTTGCGGTCCGAGCGCCGCTCGCGATCGATCATCGGCGCCAGGCGGTCGATCGATCGCATCCCGAGGTCGCGCACCTCGAAGCCGCGGGCTGGGTCACCGGCTACCGCGATGACGGCGCCGTCGATGTGCGATGCCCGCGCGGCGACATGCACAGCACGGACAGCGGACCTTCTTCGACGACGTGGTTCCCCTCGGGGCTCAACGGGCGCGCCGCCGGCGGGTTCGAGTGCCGCCACCAGTCGTGCGGCCGGCCGACGACGACCGAGTTCATGCAGGCGACGGGGCTCTGGGCCTTGCGCGAGGCGGCTGTCATCGCAGAGTTCGATGAGGTCAGCATCGATGTGGCAGCCGAGGCGGAAGCCGCGCTCGCGCGCATGCGTAACGCGCCCAGCGCGCGGGGGATCGTCGACTACCTGCGCACCCTATCGCGCGAGGCCGTGCTCGAACGGTGGGCAGGCCTTGCACAGTTGCTGCAGCGCGATGCCGCCGAGGAAGTGCTCGACGAGGTGCAGCGCATCACGAAGGTGGGCATGCGGCCGCTGCGTGCCGCGCTCGCCGACGCGCGATCGGCAGCGTCTGCGCAGCGACGCGCTGACGCGGTACGCGCCAAGGCCGGCAAGCGCCAGGTCATCGAGTACCGGCCGGACGAGCGCGCAAAGCAAGCCGACCAAGTTGAGCGGGCAATCGTTGCCGCGGCGAAGCCCGGAGAGTGCGTGTCCTTTGGCTCGGTGCTATCGCACGTCGTCGTGCGCGCGCTGCCATGCACGCATCAGGTCGACGACACGGAGGCGCCGCCGCCACCGGTGCCTCAGATTGAACCGCTCGATTCCGAGGCGATGCTGCGCAAGGTGGAGGCGGTGGCAATGTTCGTCGAGACCGTCGACGGTGTGCCGCGTGTGCTGCCCGTCCCGGATAAGGTCATCGCGATCCTCGTCAACGGCAGGGACCACTCCGCGCCAAAGGTGACCGGCCTGGTGACGCACCCCATCGTGCTGCCTCACAACGGCGTGATCCTTGCCTCTGACGGCCTGCACGCGCCGACGGGTCTCTTCCTCAGCGGCGCCGGCTTCGTGCCCTCAGCGCGCCCGTACACGCGAGCGGAGGCCCAAGCGGCCCTGCAGCGGCTGCGCGACGTGTTCCTTGAGGGCTTCGAGTTCAGCACGCAGCTCGACGCCGATGTGGCGCTGGCCGGCCTGCTGACCGGCGTGCAGCGGCGCGTACTCGACGCCGCGCCAGGGCTCGCCGTGCTGGCGTCGGCGCAGTCGAGCGGCAAGACGACACTGGCGCGGCGCCTTCACATCTTGCTCACGGGGCAGGACATGCCCGTCAGCAGCTTCCCTGAAGGCGACGAGCCGGAAGCGCAGAAGAGGCTGCTGTCGGTGCTGCTTCGGTCGCCCGCGATGGTGTGCTTCGACAACCTGACTGACGGCTGCACCTTCCGCAGCGCGGTCGTTGCGGCAGCGATGACCAGTTCGGTCTTTCAGCAGCGCATCCTCGGTGCCACGCGCGATGCAGAGGCGCCGACGAACACGCTATTCGTGCTCACCGGCAACAACGTCGGGCTCGGCGCGGACGAGGTCAGCCGTTGGATCGTGACGCGCCTGGCGCCGGCGGTTGCGCGGCCGGAGGAGCGCACGTTCGCGAACCCCGATGTCGTCGCACACGCACTCGCCGCCCGCGCCGCGGTGCTCGGCGATGTGGTCG
>JAXMEZ010000026.1:0-49943 GCA_046348035.1 Rubrivivax sp.
GGACGCCTTCCTGCTCGCCATCGACCGCGCCGCGATCCTCGAAACCGTGCGCACCGGCGCCAGCGGCGCCGGCCGCGGCGAGCGCATCCTGCGCGTCTGACAGCAGCGCATTTCCCAAGGCCCGGCCGGCGGCGGCCGCGCATCCACCCCCCAGCCACAGAGCGAAGACAGCAAGAGAGAGCACACATGAAGGTCTACTACGACAAGGACGCCGACCTCAGCCTCATCAAGGGCAAGCAGGTCACCATCGTCGGCTACGGCTCGCAGGGCCACGCGCACGCGCAGAACCTCAACGACAGCGGCGTCAAGGTGACGGTGGGCCTGCGCCGCGGCGGCGCCAGCTGGCCGAAGGTGGAGAAGGCCGGCCTCAAGGTGGCCGAGGTGAAGGACGCGGTGAAGGACGCCGACGTGGTGATGATCCTGCTGCCCGACGAGCAGATCGCCAGCGTCTACGCCAACGACGTGGCGCCGCACATGAAGAAAGGCGCCTCGCTCGCCTTCGCGCACGGCTTCAACGTGCACTTCGGGCAGGTGGTGCCGCGCGACGACATCGACGTCTGGATGGTGGCGCCCAAGGCGCCGGGCCACACTGTGCGCGACACCTACAGCCGCGGCGGCGGCGTGCCGCACCTCATCGCCGTGCACCAGGACAAGAGCGGCAAGGCGCGCGACCTCGCGCTCAGCTACGCGGCGGCCAACGGCGGCGGCAAGGCCGGCATCATCGAGACCAACTTCCGCGAGGAGACCGAGACCGACCTCTTCGGCGAGCAGGCGGTGCTGTGCGGCGGCACGGTCGAACTCATCAAGGCCGGCTACGAGACGCTGGTGGAAGCCGGCTACGCGCCCGAGATGGCCTACTTCGAGTGCCTGCACGAGCTGAAGCTGATCGTCGACCTCATCTACGAGGGCGGCATCGCCAACATGAACTACTCGATCAGCAACAACGCCGAGTACGGCGAGTACGTCAGCGGCCCGAAGATCATCACCGCCGAGACGAAGGCGGCGATGAAGAGGATGCTCGCCGACATCCAGAGCGGCGAGTACGCGAAGAGCTTCATCCTCGAGAACCGTGCCGGCGCACCGACGCTGATGAGCCGCCGGCGCCTGATGGCCGAGCACAGCATCGAGACCGTGGGCGAGAAGCTGCGCGCGATGATGCCGTGGATCAAGGCCAACAAGCTCGTCGACCGCAGCCGCAACTGAGGCGGCGCGAGGGCCATGCTTCGCTGCGCGGCTTGCGGCATGACGGCGCGCGTATGCTGCCGGGCATGAACGAGCCCGCCCGCGCCGTGGAGCCTGCCGGCACGCCCGCTGCCGCGGCGCCCGGCGGCGAGGTGGCCGCCGAGGTCATCGAGCTGCCGCGTCCGAAGCGGCGCGGCATCTACGTGCTGCCCAATGCCATCACGCTGGCGGCGTTGTTCGCCGGCTTCTACGCCGTGGTGATGGCGATGAACGGTCGCTTCGAGATCGCCTGCATCGCCATCTTCTGCGCCGCGGTGCTCGACAGCCTCGACGGCCGCGTGGCGCGCATGACGCACACGCAAAGCGCCTTCGGCGAGCAGATGGACAGCCTCTGCGACATGGTCGGCTTCGGCGCCGCGCCGGCGCTGATCGTCTACGAATGGGCGCTCAAGGGCCTGGGCAAGGCGGGGCTCATCGCCGCGTTCGTCTACTGTGCCGGTGCGGCGCTCAGGCTGGCGCGCTTCAACACCAACATCGGCATCGTCGACAAGCGCTACTTCCAGGGCCTGCCAAGCCCGGCCGCCGCGGCGCTGGTGGTGGGGCTGATCTGGGTGATGGACGACGCCGGCTTCAAAAACGTCTCGCAGGAGACCTGGCTGGCGTGGATCGCCTTCGGCGTCACGCTCTACGCGGGGCTGACGATGGTGACCAACGCGCCCTTCTACAGCTTCAAGGTCTGGGGCGGGAAGCGCACCGTGCCGTTCGCGGTGATCGTCGCCATTGCGCTGCTGATCGCGCTCGTCAACGTGCACCCGCCGATCGTGCTGTTCGGGATGTTCTGCCTGTACGGCCTTTCCGGCTACGTGATCTACGCCTGGCGCAAGGCCAAGGGCCAGCGCACGAGCGTCATCGCCACCTCGACCGACGAGCCCGAGGAGCAAGGCCTGCATCCCTGAAATGCAGCCCTCTCGCCGTCGATCGGCGATTCGACTCAGAATTCACTTGAGATCAGGCACGTAAGTGCCTGATTTTTTTCTTCTTATCGGCGCGGGTTCCTCGTACACTGCGAGCCTCTCGCAGAGGGGAACCGCGTGGCGCAAGGCAAGGCGTTCGGGAGCAGGTCGAATCGGCGGCAAGGTCGCTGCGCGGCGTTGCCGGCCTTGGCGGCGGCCCTCGTGATGGGGCTGCTCGGCACCCTTGCCCAGGCTGCCCCGGCGCAAGGCACTGCGGCCGCGGCCAAGGCCAAGCGTGCCTCGGCAGCGGCCAAGGCAGCCAACACCCCGGCCGTCGTTGCCCGCTCGGCGACGAGCTTGCGCAGGGTGGCGGTGTCGCGCCCGCGGGCGCCGGTCGTTCCGGCCGTGCCGTCGGTCGGCCAGCAAAGCGGCCTGCACGCCACCGACGACGAACTGGCGCTGAAGTCGGCTGTGGCGCTGGTCGTTGATCGCGAAACCGACGAGGTGCTGTTCAGCAAGAACGCACGTGCCGTGCTGCCGATCGCCTCGATCACCAAGCTGATGACGGCGCTCGTGGTCGTCGAGTCCGGTGCGCCGCTGTCGGATCCGGTGGCCGTCACCGCCGACGACGTGCGGGCCACCGCCGGCGGCAACCGCCGCCCGCTCGCAGCGGGCACGCAGCTGACGCGCGGCGAGATGCTGCAACTCGCGCTGATGGCTTCGGAGAATCGTGCCGCGCACGCGCTCGGGCGCAGCCACCCGGCGGGGCTTTCCGCCTTCGTTGCGGCGATGAACGCCAAGGCGCGCGAACTCGGCATGCGCGACACGCGCTATGTCGAGCCGACGGGGCTGTCGAGCGAGAACGCTCAGCGCGCGCTGAAGACCTGGCGCGGCTGGTGCGGGCCGCCGCCGAGCACCCGATCATCCGCGAGTACTCCACCAGCACGGCCGCGGTGGTCGCCAGCGGCCGCCGGCAGCAGCAGTTCCACAACACCAACGGCCTCGTGCGCAGCCCCGATTGGGAGATCGCGGTGCAGAAGACCGGCTACATCGCCGCGGCCGGCCGCTGCGTGGTGATGCAGGCGCAGATGGCGGGCCGCCAGCTCATCATGGTGCTGCTCGATTCGGCAGGGCGCTATTCGCGCATCGGCGACGCCGAACGGCTGCGCCGCTGGCTGGTCAGCTCGGCGCAGCGCGCGCGGCCAGCGCGACGCCAACCGAGTCGGCCTCGGCAACAGGTCCGGCCACGCTGGCCGGCGCCGCTGCACCGCGCGCTTGCCGGCCGCCGCGGATGTCGCAGCGGCAGCAGCAGCCGCGTCGACGAGCACCGACGTGCCGCGGCCGCCACCGCCGGCGAGCGTCAGCCGGCGCGGTAGCCGAGCGACCCCGAGATCTGCGCTGCCGTCGCCTTCACGCGATCGAGCCACGACTCCTCGAGCCGGTCGGCCGGCGCCGGGATCGACAGCCCCGCCACCAGCTTGCCCTGGTCGTCGAACACGCCCGAGGCCATGCAGCGTACGCCGAGCTCGAGTTCCTCGTCGTCGCGGGCGCTGCCGTTGTTGCGTACCTGCGCCAGTTCGCGCTCCAGCCGCGCCAGGTCGGTGATGCTGTTGCGCGTATGCCCGTGAGGCCGGTGCGCACGGCGTAGCTGCGCACGCGACCCGGGTCGTCGTAGGCGAGGAAGAGCTTGCCCACCGAGGTCGAATGCAGCGGCGCGCGGCCGCCCACGGTGCGCACCACCTGCATGCCCGAGCGCTCGCTGTAGGCGCGCTCGATGTAGATCTCGTCGCCCTGGCGCACCGACAGGTTCACCGGCTGGTGCGTCAGCTTGTGCAACTCGCGCATCGGGCCGATCGCCGCGTCGCGCACGTCCAGGCGCGCCTTGACGAGGTTGCCCAGTTCGAGCAGGCGCATGCCCAGGCGGTAGCTGCCGGCCTGCGGTCGGTCGACGAAGCGGCCGATGGCGAGGTCGTTGAGGATGCGGTGCGCGGTGGACGGGTGCAGCCTGTGCGCTCGCTGATCTCCTTCAGTGACACCGGCTCGGCCTGCGCCGCCAGCATGTCCAGCAGCGCGAACGCGCGCTCCAGCACCTGGATGGTGGGCGTGTGCGGATCCTTGCGGCTCATGGTGCATCTGCCGTCCTGTTCTGTCCAACGCGCTGCCGGTCATTCGGCCCGTTGCCCATTCTGCATCGCGGAAAGGCGGATTGCATTCCGGAAGGCCGAATGCCGACCGGCTTGAGGGTCGGAGCGCGATCAGCGAGGCTGCTGCGGCGTCAGCGCCTCGACCGCCTGCTCGCCCGAGCGCACCGCGCCTTCGAGCGTGGCCGGGTAGGGGCCGGCGACGTAGTCGCCCGCGGCCAGCAGTCCGGGCGCGATGGCCATCGGCGGCCGCGCCGGCGCCGGCTGCGGCCGGAACGTGGCCCGGCGCTCGACGATCACCTTCAGCACGCGCGGCGTCGTGGGCCAGGTGCCCTGGGGCATCGCCGAACGCGCCTGGTCGAGCACCGTCGCGGCGAGTGCGCCGGAGCCGCGCTCGACCCACGGTGCTGCGCCGCTGACGACGAAGGCGAAGCGCCCGGCTGTGCCGCCGAGCGCGCCGTGATCGAGCAGACTGCGCCGGCGCGGCCGCGCTTTCCACCAGTGCCGTCATCGGCGCGGGCAGGCAGGCGCCGCGGCATTCGAGGTACACGGTGGCGATCAGCTCGTAGCGCAGCGCCTGCGCCTGCGCGGCCCAGGCCGGCGCGATCGGCAGCGCCAGCCGCGCCGCCTCGGCCGCGGGTGCGCGCGAGCACGACGCCTTCGAAGTGCTCGTTGCCGATGCGCCACGTGGGCGTCGGGCCGCCATCGCCGGCGGGGCGAGCGTTGCCGACGTCGCCGCTGCCGACATCGACATCGGCGCCGTTGCCGCTGCCGCTGCCTGACGCGCCCCGTCCCAGCTCGGCCACGCGCTGCCCCAGGCGCACGATGGCGCCGTGCGCGCGCCGAGCCAGCGTGCCGCCGGTTCGGGCAGCAGTTCAGCCAGCGGCCGCCGCGGCAGCAGCAGGTCGGCGGCGCCGCGTGCCGAACAGCGCATCGCGCAGCACGCGCAGCAGCACCTCGGCGCTCGCTTCGCGCGCCGGTTGCCGACAGGCGCGGCGACGCACGGCGGGTCGATCAGGATTTCGCGCACGGCCGGCGGCAGGCTGTTCCCGCACAGCGCATCGACGGTCAGTGCGGGGTCATAACGGAAGCGGTCAAGGCGCCCAGCCCGCCGCGGTGCGCACGGCGCGGCCTTGTCGCGCCAGGTCCAGCCGGTGCAGCCGGCGACGCCGCGCACGAGGCCATCCACGCCGAGCCGGCCGGTAGCGTCAGCCGCGCCCATCGGCACGTAGCGCAGCTCCAGAGGCCGGCGGCGCGGCAGTTCTTCCTCGCGGCCGCCGACGGTGCGCAGCAGCTCCAGTGTGTGCCGGTAGGCGCCAGATGAGGATGTGCTGGCCGTTGTCCAGCGCGTCGATGTTGGTGCTGCCGGCCGCGCCGACGCCCGCACCGGCGAGCAAACGGCTGGCGAGCGGGCGCGGCCGCCGAGCTGCTGCGCCATCTCGAACAGCGTCACGCGGTGGCCGGCCTCGACGGCGCGCACCGCGGCAGCCAGCCAGCCCAGCCGCCGCCGACGACGGCGATGCGCCGCGGCCCCGTCATCGTGCGCGCAGGTGCGTGCGCGCCGCGATCCACAGCTTGCGCAAAGGCGTCAGCGAAGTGCGCTGGTGCAGCACGCGCCAGCCGCCGCGCTCGATCTCGGCCAGCAGGGCGCGGTAGATGTTGGCCATCATCAGCCCCGGCTTCTGGCTCTCGCGGTCGGCGTCAGGCAACTCGGCCATTGCCTCCGCGAACGTCGCTTCGGCTCGCTCGCCCTGGTAGCGCATCAACGCCTCGAAGCGGTCGCTGTAGCCCCCAGGGCGCGCTGCCCCAGGATCTCGGCCGGCTTGACGTCCGGCCGCTTCAGCTCGTCCAGCGGCAGGTAGATGCGGCCGCGGCGCGCGTCCTCGCCGACGTCGCGGATGATGTTGGTGAGCTGCATTGCCAGGCCCAGGCGGTGCGCGTAGCGCAGCGTCGCCTCCTGTGTGCGGCCGAAGATGTTGCGCCACTTCGCCGACGACGCCGGCGACGAGGTGGCAGTAGCGCGCGAGGCCGGCGAAGTCGAGGAAGCGCGTCTGCTCGAGGTCCATCTGGCAGCCTTCGATCACCGCCAGCAGGTGCTCCGCGCCGATGCCGAAGCGCTCGTGGTGCGGCCACAGCGCGCCGTGTCGCCGGGTGCGTGGGCGCGCCGGCGAAGGTGGCCGCCACCTCGCTGCGCCACCACGCCAGCTTGGCCGCCGCGACACCGGGGTCGCTGACCTCGTCGACGACATCGTCGACCTCGCGGCAGAAGGCGTAGAAGGCGGTGATCGCGGCGCGCCGCTGCGGCTCGAGGAAGAGGAAGGCGTAGTAGAAGGGAGGATCCGCTCTTGGCGGCCTTGTCCTGCACGTACTGCTCAGGGTCACGGGCCTGGCCGGCGTCAGGGGCGTCATTGGCGTCACGGGCGTCCGCGTGTTTCACCCGCATCAAGGGCGAACGCCCTCGGCGGCAGGCGTGGCACTGGCGGCGCTCATGCCGGCGGCGCGCCACAGCAGCGGCGTCGGCCAGCGTCAGGCGCGGCCGTTGCGGGGTGCTGGCATGGCCGCTGGCGGCGATCTTCCTCCAGCACGCGCAGGCCGCCTTGCACCACGAGCCGCAGCTCCCAGCCGGCGCGGCCGGGCGCGCGCAGCGCCAGCGGCGCGCCCGAGCGCATCAGCGCTTCGGCCCAGCGCAGGGCTCGCGCACGAGGGCGCGCGAGCGCGCGCTGTCGCGCGCCTGGCGCAGGTCGTCGGCGCTGACGCCGTGGCGCTCGCGGTCGGCGGTGGGTACGTAGCAGCGGCCGCGCGGGCCCGTCGATGCTCCAGTCCTGCCAGAAGTTGATGAGCTGCAGCGCGCTGCAGATCGCATCCGAGCGCGCCAGCGAATCGGCATCGTCGAGGCCGTACAGGTGCAAGAGCAAGCGGCCCGCAGGGTTCGCCGAGCGGGCGCAGTAGTCGAGCAAAGCCTGCCCGGTCGGCGTAGACCCAGGGTTGCGCACGTCCTGCTCGAAGGCGTCGAGCAAGGCGTGCAGCCAGCGCGGCGGCAAAGCGAAGGCGCGGATCTGCTCGGCGAGGGGATCGAAGACGTGCGGCCATGGGCCGGCCGGGGCGCTGTCGTTTGTTGGCGCAGAGGCGATCGCGTCCGGCTTCGCTGCGTCGATCGCCTTGGTCGGCGCGCCGCCGCAGGCCTGCTCGAGCATGAGGCGGTAGCGGTGCAAGGTTGCCAGGCGCGCCTCGGGAACCGCATCGCCTTCGTCGGCGATGTCGTCGGCCGTACGCGCGAAGTGGTAGATGGCCGCGACAGCGGGCCGCAGCCGCGGCGGGCACAGTGCCGACGCGACCGGGAAGTTCTCGTAGTGACCCACGCCCACCCGTCCATTGTGGCAAGCGCCGCCGGGCCATCCCGGTCTGCGCCATCGTCCCTGCCTTCCGCCGGAGCCGGGAAAGCGGTTGACAGGCCAGGGATCGGCTCAATACATTACTGACCGGTCAGTCAGTAGTGAATCCCCGGACTGCGGCGGCTCGTCCGTCCCGAAGGCTCTCCGCCGGCCTTGCCGGCCAGCAAGTCCCGACCACGCCACGCTCGCGCACGAGGAGAAGAAGCCATGAACCAACCCGTCGCGCCGCTCGTGTGCGCCATGGCTGCCGCCGCGCTGCTGGCCGCCTGCACCAAGGCGCCGCCCGCGCCCGAACCGGTTCGGGCCGTGCGCACGATGACGGTGGCCAGCGGCGAGGCCGGCGGGACGCACGACTTCGCCGCCGAAGTGCGGCCGCGGACCGAGTCGCGCCTGGGCTTCCGCGTTGCCGGCAAGATGGTCAGCCGCAGCGTCGAAGCGGGGCGGCGCGTGCGCGCCGGGCAGGCGTCACGGCTGGACGCGGGTGACCTGCGCCTGGGCCAGGAAGCGGCGGCCGCCGCGGCCCAGGCGGCGACGACGCAGTACGAGTTGGCCGCGGCCGAGTTCAAGCGCTTCCAGGACCTGCGCGCGCAGGGCTTCATCAGCGCCTGGGAACTGGAGCGGCGCGAGACGGCGCTGAAAGCCACGCAGGCGCAGGCGGAGCAGGCGCGCGCGCAGGCCGGGGTGCAGCGCAACCAGGCCGGCTTCCCGCCACGCTCACGGCCACCGCCGACGGTGTCGTCACCGCCGTGGAGGCCGAGCCGGGAGCCGTGCTCGCTGCCGGCACGCCGGTGCTGCGCCTGGCGCACGACGGGCCGCGCGATGCCGTCTTCGCGGTGCCCGAGGACGGCGTGGCTGCCGTGCGCGCCTTGCTCGGCCGCAAGGGCGCGTTGCAGGTGCGCGTCTGGGGCGCTGCGGGCTCGCTGCCAGCGACGGTGCGCGAAGTGGCCGCGGCGGCCGACGCCGCGACGCGCACCTTCCAGGTCAAGGCCGATCTCGGCACCGCCGCCGTGCAGCTCGGCCAGACGCTGACCGTGTCGATCGCGCTGCCGCGCCGCGAGGGCATCACCCGGTTGCCGCTGACCGCGGTGATGCAGCAGCAGGGCCGCCCGGCCGTGTGGCTCGTCGACCCCGCATCGATGACGGTGAAGGTGCAGCCGGTGAGCGTGGCCGGCGCCGACGGCAACGACGTCATCGTCGCCTCGGGCCTGCAGCCAGGGCAGCGGGTCGTGACGGCCGGCGTGCACGTGCTGACTCCGGGGCAGAAGGTGAAGCTCTACCGCGAGAACGGCGGCGCGCCCGCGCCCGACGGGCCGCCGGTCGCCGCGGCCGGCGCGCCGAAGGCGGCCTCGCGATGAACGCCGCGGACGCTGCCGCCGCGCCTGCCCCATCGCGCGAGCCGCAAGAGGCGCGCGAGCCGCGCCCCGGCGCCGCCGCCGAGGGCTCGAAGTTCAACATCTCGCGTTGGGCCCTCGAGCACCCGGCGCTGACGCGCTACCTGATGGTGGTGCTGCTGGTGCTCGGCTTCGCCGCCTACTTCCAGCTCGGCCAGGACGAAGACCCGCCGTTCACCTTCCGCGCGATGGTCGTGCAGGCGTTCTGGCCCGGTGCCAGCGCGCAGCAGATGGCCGAGCAGGTGACCGACAAGATCGAGCGCACGTTGCAGGAGGTGCCGCACGCCGACATCATCCGCAGCTACACCAAGCCCGGCGAGAGCCTCACCTTCCTGCAGCTCAAGGACTCGTCGCCGCCGAAGGATGTGGCCGCGAGCTGGTACCAGGCGCGCAAGCGCATCGGCGACATGCGCGGCACGCTGCCGCAAGGCGTGCTCGGCCCGGTGTTCAACGACGACTTCGGCGACGTCTACGGCTCGATCTTCGCGCTCTCGACCGACGGCTTCAGCCGCGAGGAACTGCGCGTGCACGCCGAGCGCGTGCGCCAGCGGCTGCTGCGCGTGGCCGACGTGGCCAAGGTCGAGATCTTCGGCGTGCAGGCCGAGAAGCTCTTCGTCGAGATCTCGCAGAAGCGCCTGGCGCAGCTCGGCCTGGACATGAACCAGGTCATCGCGCAGCTCGGCGCGCAGAACGCGGTCGAGGGTGCCGGCGTCCTCAATGCCGGCGCCGAGAACCTGCAGGTGCGCATCGGCGGCGCCTTCAACTCGGTGGAGGAACTGAAGCGGCTGCCGATCCGCGCCGTCAACCCGGCCACGGGGCAGGCGAGCACGCTGCGCCTGGCGGACATCGCCGACGTGCGGCGCGACTACGTCGACCCGCCGAGCGTCAAGGTGCGCCACCAGGGCAAGGACGTCATCGCGCTCGGCGTCTCGATGGCCAAGGGCGGCGACATCATCGCCCTCGGGCAGGCGTTGCGGGCGGCGGCCAGGGAGCTTCAGGCCGATTTGCCGGTGGGGCTGGAGCTGTCGCAGGTGCAGGACCAGCCGCAGGCGGTGAGCGGCTCGGTGGGCGAGTTCGTGGGCGTGCTGGTGGAAGCCATTGTCGTCGTGCTCGGCGTCAGCTTCCTCAGCCTCGGCCTGCACCTGAAGCGCGGCTTCCCGTGGTTCCGCATCGACATCTGGCCGGGGCTGGTGGTGGCGATCACGATCCCGCTCGTGCTCGCGATCACCTTCGTGACGATGTTCTACTGGGGCGTCGGCCTGCACAAGATCTCGCTCGGCAGCCTGATCATCGCCCTCGGCCTGCTCGTCGACGACGCGATCATTGCCGTCGAGATGATGGTGCGCAAGCTCGAGGAGGGCTACGACAAGGTGCGCGCCGCCACCTTCGCCTACGAGGTGACCTCGATGCCGATGCTCACCGGCACGCTGATTACCGCCGCGGGCTTCCTGCCCATCGGCCTGGCCAAGAGCGTGACCGGCGAGTACACCTTCGCCATCTTCGCCGTCACGTCGGCGGCGTTGCTGATCTCGTGGCTCGTCTCGGTGTACTTCGTGCCCTACCTCGGCACGCTGTTGCTGCGCACGCGCAGCCACGTCGATAGCGCGCACGGCGAGAAGCCGCACGAGCTCTTCGACACGCCGTTCTACAGCCGCTTCCGCGCCACGGTGAACTGGTGCGTGAAGCACCGCTGGGTGACCATCGCCGTCACCGTGCTCACGTTCGCGCTCGGTATCGTCGGCATGGGCCGCGTGCAGCAGCAGTTCTTTCCGGATTCGAGCCGGCCGGAGATCCTCGTCGACCTCTGGCTGCCCGAGGGCTCGACGATCCAGCAAAGCGAAGAGATCGCCCGCCGCTTCGAGCAGCGAATGATGCGCGAGCCGGGCGTCGAGACGGTGAGCGCGTGGATCGGCGCCGGCGTGCCGCGCTTCTACCTGCCGCTGGACCAGATCTTCCCGCAGCCCAACGTCAGCCAGACGATCGTGCTGCCCTTGGACCTGGCGACGCGCGAGACGCTGCGCGTGCGCCTGCCCGAGATCCTCGCCAACGAGTTTCCCGAAGTGCGCGGGCGCGTGAAGCTCTTGCCCAACGGGCCGCCGGTGCCGTATCCGGTGCAGTTCCGCGTCGTCGGCACCGACGCGAAGGAAGTGCGCGCCTGGGCCGACAAGGCCAAGGAGATCCTGCGCGCCAACGCCAACATGCGCGGCGTCAACGACAACTGGAACGAGCCGATCAAGGTGCTGCGCCTGGAGGTCGACCAGGACAAGGCGCGCGCGCTCGGCGTCACCAGCCAGGGCATCGCGCAGGCTTCGCGAACGATCCTCTCGGGCAGCACGATCGGCCAGTACCGCGAGGGCGACAAGCTCGTCGACATCGTGCTGCGCCAGCCGCTGGAGGAGCGCAACGCGATCACCGACCTCGGCAGCGCCTACCTGCCCACGGCCAGCGGGCGCGCCGTGCCGCTGACGCAGGTGGCGAAGATCGGCTTCACATGGGAGCCGGGCGTGCTGTGGCGGGAAGGGCGCGACTTCGCCGTCACCGTGCAAGGCGATGTCGTCGAGGGCCTGCAGGGCGCCACCGTCACCGCGCAGGTGTGGCCGGCGATGCAGGCGCTGGCGGCGAAGATGCCCGCCGGCTACCGCATCCAGATCGCCGGCGCGGTGGAGGAGAGCAGCAAGGGCCAGGGCTCGATCGCTGCCGGCGTGCCGGTGATGCTGTTCATCATCTTCACGCTGCTGATGCTGCAACTGCACAGCTTCAGCCGCGCGATGCTGGTGTTCCTCACCGGGCCGCTCGGCATCGCCGGCGTCGCCGCGGCGCTCTTGCTGCTGAACCAGCCGTTCGGCTTCGTCGCGCTGCTGGGTGTGATTGCGCTCACCGGGATGATCATGCGCAACTCGGTGATCCTGATCGACCAGATCGAGCAGGACCGCCGGCGCGGCGTGCCGACGTGGGACGCCATCGTCGAGGCGGCCGTGCGCCGCTTCAGGCCGATCGTGCTGACCGCCGCCGCGGCGGTGCTGGCGATGGTGCCGCTGGCGCGCAGCGTGTTCTGGGGGCCGATGGCGGTGGCGATCATGGGCGGGCTCATCGTCGCCACGGCGCTGACGCTGCTGGCGCTGCCGGCGATGTACGCCGCATGGTTCCGCGTGCGGCGCGAGGCGCCCGCGGCCTGAGGGCCCTGCGGGTGGCCGGCGCGCAGGCCTTTAGAATCCGCGCTTCGCCAAAGCCCGCTGGCGACGGGCTTGCAGGCACGGGCCGGCGCGAAGCCTCATCGAGGCGCACCGGCCCGGCGCCCACACCCGCGCGGGTGGCGAAATTGGTAGACGCACCAGGTTTAGGTCCTGACGCCCTTCAAAGGCGTGCCGGTTCGAGTCCGGCCCCGCGCACCACTCCCAAGAAGCCGGCAACGCCAGCAACACCAACGCATCCCGTCCTTCGCTGAAGCACAAGCACATCATGGCTGTCCAAGTCGAAACCCTCGAGAAGCTCGAACGCCGCATCACGCTGACGCTGCCGGCGGCGTCCATCAACGGCGAAGTGGAGTCGCGCCTGAAGCGGCTGTCGCGCACCGTGCGCGCCGACGGCTTCCGCCCGGGCAAGGTGCCGATGAGCGTGGTGGCGCAGCGCTACGGCTACTCGGTGCAGTACGAGGTCGTCAACGACAAGGTCGGCCAGGCCTTCGCCGATGCGGCGCAGGAAGCCAAGCTGCGCGTCGCCGGCCAGCCGCGCATCACGCAGAAGGACGAGGCGCCCGAGGGCCAGCTCGCCTTCGACGCCACGTTCGAGGTCTACCCCGAGGTGAAGCTGGGCGACATCGGCACGGCCGAAGTCGAGCGCGTCGCCACCGAGGTCAGCGAGGCGGCCATCGACAAGACCATCGACATCCTGCGCAAGCAGCGGCGCAGCTTCGCGCAGCGGCCCGCTGCCGAAGGCGCAGCGGAAGGCGACCGCGTGACGATCGACTTCGAAGGCAAGATCGACGGCGAGCCGTTCGCCGGCGGCAAGGCCGAAGCGTTCCAGTTCATCATCGGCGAAGGGCAGATGCTCGAGCAGTTCGACCAATCCGTGCGCGCCATGAAGGTGGGCGAGAGCAAGACCTTCCCGCTCACGTTCCCGGCCGACTACGCCGGCAAGGACGTGGCCGGCAAGGAAGCGGACTTCCTCGTCACGGTGAAGAAGATCGAGGTGCCGCACCTGCCGGCGGTGGACGACGCGTTCGCCAAGTCGCTGGGCATCAAGGAAGCCACCGTCGCCGGCCTGCGCGACGACGTGAAGAAGAACCTCCAGCGCGAGGTGAAGTTCCGCATCGTCGCGCGCAACAAGGGCGCGGTGATGGAAGCGCTGGTGAAGCTGGCCGAGCTCGAGCTGCCCAACGCGCTGGTCGAAGGCGAGACCGAGCGCCTCGTCGCCGCCGCGCGCGCCGATCTGAAGCAGCGCGGCGTCAAGGACGCCGACAAGGCCGAGATCCCGGCCGACATCTTCAAGCCGCAGGCCGAGCGTCGCGTGCGCCTGGGGCTGGTGGTCGGAGAGCTCGTGCGTGCCAACAACCTGCAGGCCAAGCCCGACCAGCTGCGCGCGCACATCGAGGAGATGAGCCAGAGCTACGAGAAGCCCGCCGAGGTGATGAACTGGTACCTCGGCGACCGCCAGCGCATGGCCGAGGTCGAGGCGGTGGTCATCGAGAACAACGTGACCGAATTCGTGCTGGCCCGGGCGAAGGTCAACGACAAGATGCTACCGTTCGACGAGCTGATGGCGGCGAGCTGAAGCTCGGGCGCCTGAGATGGGCACGCGCGGACCGCAGTGGAGTGAGCGACAGATGAGACAGCCAGAGACCGTGGGCCTGAATTACGTCCCCATGGTGATCGAGCAGTCGGGGCGCGGCGAACGCGCTTACGACATCTACAGCCGGCTGCTGAAGGAGCGCATCGTGTTCCTCGTCGGGCCGGTGAGCGATGCCACCGCCAACGTGGTGTGCGCGCAGCTGCTCTTCCTCGAGAGCGAGAACCCGGACAAGGAGATCTTCCTGTACATCAACAGCCCGGGCGGCAGCGTCAGCGCCGGGCTGTCGATCTTCGACACGATGAACTGGATCAAGCCCGACGTCTCCACGCTGTGCATGGGCATGGCCGCGAGCATGGGCAGCTTCCTGCTGATGGCGGGCGCCAAGGGCAAGCGCATCGCGCTGCCGAACTCGCGCATCATGATCCACCAGCCCAGCGGCGGCGCGCAGGGGCAGGCGAGCGACATCGAGATCCAGGCGCGCGAGATCATCAAGACGCGCGAGCAGCTCAACCGCATCTACGCCGAGCGCACCGGCCAGAAGGAAGAGCGCATCGCCGCCGACATGGAGCGCGACTACTGGATGTCGCCGGCCGAGGCCAAGGAGTACGGCCTCATCGACCAGGTGCTCGACAAGCGGGTCTGAGCATCGCGAGGGCTGCCGCGGCGGTTCTCACAAGCCCGGGTTTCACCCCTTTTTCCCCTCGCTGGGCCCGGGGCGGCGCCGCGGGGGCTGGGCTATGATGCGTTGCATCCCCAGGGCACTGCCGCGCGTACACGCACACACATGGCCGACAAGAAGGGCACCTCCAGCGAGAAGGTTCTCTACTGCTCGTTCTGCGGCAAGAGCCAGCACGAGGTGAAGAAGCTCATCGCCGGCCCGTCGGTGTTCATCTGCGACGAGTGCATCGAGCTGTGCAACGACATCATCCGCGACGAGGTGCCCGCGGATGCCCCGGCGGCCAAGGCCGGCAAGAGCGACCTGCCGGTGCCCACCGAGATCAAGTCGATCCTCGACCAGTACGTCATCGGCCAGGAAGTGGCCAAGCGCACGCTGTCGGTCGCCGTCTACAACCACTACAAGCGCCTGAAGCACATGGGCGCCGGCGGCAGCGCCAAGGACGACGTCGAGCTGACGAAGAGCAACATCCTGCTCATCGGTCCTACCGGCAGCGGCAAGACGCTGCTGGCGCAGACGCTGGCGCGCCTCCTGAACGTGCCCTTCGTCATCGCCGACGCGACCACGCTCACCGAGGCGGGCTACGTCGGCGAGGACGTCGAGAACATCATCCAGAAGCTCTTGCAGAACTGCAACTACGACGTCGAGCGCGCGCAGCGCGGCATCGTCTACATCGACGAGATCGACAAGATCAGCCGCAAGGCCGACAACCCGAGCATCACGCGCGACGTCTCCGGTGAAGGCGTGCAGCAGGCTTTGCTGAAGCTGGTCGAAGGCACGATGGCGAGCGTGCCGCCGCAGGGCGGGCGCAAGCACCCGAACCAGGACTTCCTGCAGATCGACACGACGAACATCCTCTTCATCTGCGGCGGCGCCTTCGACGGCCTGGAGAAAGTGATCCAGAACCGCACCGAAAAGTCGGGCATCGGTTTCGCCGCCACGGTGCACAGCAAGAGCCAGAAGAAGATCTCCGACCTCTTCCGCGTCGTCGAGCCGGAAGATCTCATCAAGTTCGGCCTCATCCCCGAACTCGTCGGCCGCCTGCCGGTCGTGGCCACCCTCGGTGAACTCACCGAGGACGCGATGATCCAGATCCTCACGGAGCCGAAGAACGCGCTCGTGAAGCAGTACCAGAAGCTGTTCGCGATGGATGGCGTCGAGCTAGAAATCCGCCCCTCGGCGCTGGCGGCCATCGCCCGCAAGGCGCTGGCGCGCAAGACCGGCGCCCGCGGCCTGCGTTCGATCCTGGAACATGCGCTGATCGACACCATGTTCGACCTGCCGACGATGGACCGCGTCGCCAAGGTGGTGATCGACGAGCACATCGTCGACGACGGCGCCAAGCCGCTGCTCGTGTACCGCGAGCACAAGGCCAGCGCCTGAAGAGGGTCTATCGGCGGCTCGCGCCCCCGCTGCGCTGCCCAGGCCGACTCTTCGCTTGCATTCACCCCGCCGGCCCCCAGATGGGCCGGTGAAAGAGAGGTTCCCGATGTCCGGTCACACCCCGCTGCCCGCCGACCCCATCACGCTGCCGCTGCTGCCGTTGCGCGACGTGGTCGTCTTCCCGCACATGGTCATTCCGCTCTTCGTCGGAAGGCCCAAATCGATCAAGGCGCTCGAAGCGGCCATGGAGGCCGGCCGCCAGATCATGCTCGTGGCCCAGAAGGCCGCCGGCAAGGACGAGCCGAAAGCCGACGACATGTTCGAGGTCGGCTGCGTCTCCAGCATCCTGCAGATGCTGAAGCTGCCCGACGGCACCGTGAAGGTGCTCGTCGAAGGCCTTCAACGCGCCAACACGAGCGACATCGTCGAAGGCGAGGGCTACTTCACCGGCACCGTGACGCCGGTGCCGCTCGACGCCGAAGCCACGCCCGAAGTGGAGGCGCTGCGCCGCGCCGTGACGCAGCACTTCGACCAGTACGTCAAGCTCAACAAGAAGATCCCGCCGGAGATCCTGACCAGCATCGCCGGCATCGACGACGCCGGCCGCCTGGCCGACACGATCGCCGCGCACCTGCCGCTCAAGCTCGAAGCGAAGCAGTCGGTGCTCGACCTCTTCTCGGTCGCCAAGCGGCTGGAGAAGCTGCTCGAGCTGCTCGAGCACGAAGTCGACATCCTGCAGGTCGAGAAGCGCATCCGCGGGCGCGTGAAGCGCCAGATGGAGAAGAGCCAGCGCGAGTACTACCTCAACGAGCAGGTCAAGGCGATCCAGAAGGAGCTCGGCGACGGCGAGGAAGGCGCCGACCTCGAAGATCTCGACAAAAAGATCAAGGCCGCCAAGATGAGCAAGGAAGCTCGCAAGAAGGCCGAGAACGAGCTGAAGAAGCTCAAGCTCATGTCGCCGATGTCCGCCGAAGCGACGGTGGTGCGCAACTACATCGACATCCTGGTCAACCTGCCCTGGGCGAAGAAGACCAAGATCAAGCACGACCTCGCGTTCGCCGAGACGGTGCTCAACGAAGACCACTACGGCCTGGAGAAGGTCAAGGACCGCATCCTCGAGTACCTCGCGGTGCAGCAGCGCGTGGACAAGGTGAAGGCGCCGATCCTGTGCCTCGTGGGTCCCCCGGGTGTGGGCAAGACCTCGCTCGGCCAGAGCGTGGCGCGCGCCACCGGGCGCAAGTACGTGCGCATGGCGCTCGGCGGCATGCGAGACGAGGCCGAGATCCGCGGCCACCGCCGCACCTACATCGGCTCGATGCCGGGCAAGGTGCTGCAGTCGCTCACCAAGGTGGGCACGCGCAACCCGCTGTTCCTGCTCGACGAGATCGACAAGCTCGGCATGGACTTCCGCGGCGACCCGTCATCGGCGCTGCTGGAAGTGCTCGACCCCGAGCAGAACCATACCTTCAGCGACCACTACGTCGAGGTCGACTTCGACCTCTCCGACGTGATGTTCGTGGCGACGAGCAACTCGATGAACATCCCGCCGGCGCTGCTCGACCGGATGGAAGTCATTCGCCTCGCCGGCTACACCGAGGACGAGAAGCTCAACATCGCTCGCCGCTACCTTTGCCCCAAGCAGGAGAAGAACAACGGCGTCAAGGCTGGCGAGCTGGAGCTCACCGAGAGCGGCATCCTCGGCATCATCCGCTACTACACGCGCGAAGCCGGCGTGCGCTCGCTCGAACGCGAGATCAGCAAGGTCTGCCGCAAGGTCGTCAAGGGCCACCAGCTGAAGAAGTACGAAGGCAAGGTCACGGTCACCGAGGAGAATCTCAACGACTTCCTCGGCGTGCGCAAGTTCGACTTCGGCCGCACCGAAAAGAAGAACCAGGTCGGCCAGGTGGTCGGCCTCGCGTGGACCGAGGTCGGCGGCGACCTGCTGACGATCGAAGCCGCGGTGATGAACGGCAAGGGCAACATCATCCGCACCGGCTCGCTCGGCGACGTGATGAAGGAGTCGGTCGAGGCGGCGCGCTCGGTGGTGCGCAGCCGCTCGCGGCGCTTGGGCATCAAGGACGAGCTGTTCGAGAAGCGCGACATCCACATCCACGTGCCCGACGGCGCCACGCCGAAGGACGGCCCGAGCGCGGGCATCGCGATGACGACCGCTTTCGTCAGCGCGCTCACCGGCATCCCGGTGCGCGCCGACGTGGCGATGACCGGCGAGATCACGCTCAGAGGCGAGGTCACGGCGATCGGCGGCCTGAAGGAGAAACTGCTCGCGGCGCACCGCGGCGGCGTCAAGAAGGTGCTGATCCCCGAAGAGAACGTCAAGGACCTCCAGGACATCCCGGAGAACGCCAAGGACAAGCTCGAGATCGTGCCGGTGAAGTGGATCGACCAGGTGCTCGAACTGGCCCTCGAACGCAGCCCTGCGGCGCTGCCCGACGAGGAGCCCGCCGCGGTGGTGCCCGAGACCGGTGCCAAGCCGGTGCACGGCACGGCGGCTCCGGCGCCGGCCGTGGCTTCGGGGGACGGGCGCCCGCATTGACAAGGTACTGATGCGGCCACTGAGGCTGCCACTGAGGCAACATCTGTCGCGCCCGTGCAGGCCATGGCCGGATGCTCTCCAGCCATGGCTATAATGCGCGGCTCACGCGGGAGTAGCTCAGTTGGTAGAGCGCAACCTTGCCAAGGTTGAGGTCGCGAGTTCGAGACTCGTCTCCCGCTCCAGGTTCTGAAGGCAGTAAAAGGGGAAGCAGCTGCTTCCCCTTCTGCTTGGAACGTGCGGCGCGATAGCAAAGCGGTTATGCAACGGATTGCAAATCCGTCTAGAGCGGTTCGACTCCGCTTCGCGCCTCCAGCACCCCTTCATCCCCATCCCGTCGGCCCGACGTTGAGCGCAATCGCGAGGCATTCCATGGCGATCGGCAAGGTTCTCGTGGCGCAGGGCGGCGGGCCCACCGCGGTGATCAACCAGCCGATGGCGGCAGTGGTCTCGAGCCGCGCCAGCGCGGCGTCTCGTCTACGGCGCGCGGCATGGGTGTGCTCGGCATCGTCAACGAAGACTTCTTCGACCCGACGCAGGAGACGAGCCACAACCTCGGCTCGTCGCCGGCACGCTGTCGTCGGCGCCTGGCTCGACGCGCGACAAGCCAGACCTGCTCGACGAGATCTTCAAGGTGCTCCAGGCGCACGGCATCGGGCACTTCTTCTACATCGGCGGCAACGACTGTCCGACACCGTTCGCATCGTCAGCGAAGATGCGGCCAAGGCGAGTTACCCGCTGCGCTGCATCCACATCCAAGACGATCGACAACGACCTGGTCAGCAACGACCACACGCCGGGCTTCCCTCGGCGGCGCGGCCGCGGCCCAGCCTTCGCCGGCGCCGGAACTCGACAACGCGGCGCTGCCCGGTGTCGACACGGCCGTCGTGATGGGGCGGCACGCGGCTCGACGGCGGCTGGCGCTCGGCAAGAAGTTCCCGGAAGACGGCCCGCACCTGATCACTGCCCGAGCGCACTTTCGTGCTGGGCGCTTCCTCGCCGATGTGAAGGCGATGCATGAACGGCACGGCCGCTGCGTGATCGCCGTCTCGAGGGCATCCGCGACGCCTCGGGGCCAGCCCATCCTGGCCCAGCTGGCCGAGTAGAAGGAGCACGATGCCCATGGCAACGTGCAGCTCTTCCGGCACCGGCGCGCTGGCCGACCTCTGTGCGAGGAGATCAAGAGCAAGCTCGCGATCAAGCGCGCGGCGACACCTTCGGCTACCTGCAGCGGCCATCAGCCGCGTCAGCGATGTCGACCATCGGGCTTGAACGAGCAGGTGGGCGAGAAGGCGGTCCAGTTCGCCTGCACGAAACAGCGCGACGGCTCGGTGGCCATCAAGCGCACCGGCTACTACTGGTCGACTACGAAGGCTGCCGCTGTCCGAGGTGGCCGATGCGACGCGCACGATGGACGACGCGTTCATCAGCCAGCGGCACCGACGTGACCGACGCCTTCCGCCTTTACCTGCGCCTGCTCGGGTCGGACATGCCCGACGCCTTCCGCCTGCGCCAGAACCCCGTCGCAGGCCGTTAGGCCGATCTCCGTCGAGCGCGCGCGAGACCACCTCGCGCACGTCGTTGCTGAGGTCCGTGCGGGCGGCGACACGGGCGATCGCCTCGCGCGCGGAACTGCGCCACGGCTCGGCCAGCGAACGCCAGCGGTCCATCACGCGCGCGAAGCGCGCCGCGAGTTGCGGATTCAGCGCGTCCAGCTCGAGCAGCCGGTCGGCCCACAGCACATAGCCCGCGGCGTCGGTGCGGTGGAAGGCGCCCGGGTTGCCGCCGGCCAGGTTGAACAGCAGGCTGCGCACGCGGTTGGGGTTCTTCATCGAGAAGTCCGGGTGCGCCAGCAGTGCCTTGGCGCGCGCGAACGCGCTGCCGGCGCTCGGCCCCAGCGGCTCGGGGCTCGTCGCTTGCAGCGCAAACCACTTGTCGAGCACGAGCGCATCGCCATGCGCGAGAGGCGCAGCCGCTCCAGCGCCAGCGTCGCCAGCGGCGACTGGGCATCGACGAGCGCCGCGGATCGCGCCGAGGCGGTCGGTCATGTTGCCCGCGTCCTTGCAGCGCTGGTAGGCGCGCCCCGGCCAGGTCTCGTCGCCTTGCTCCACGGCGTGCAGCACGAGGTACGACAAGGCCAGGTTCGCCAGCGCCCGGCGGCCGGCCTGCGCCGGCACCGGCCGGTAGCCTTCGCGCACGAGGTGATGCTCGAACGCCCACCGCCAGTCGTCGTGCAGCTTGGCGGCGAAGCTGCGCCGCCAGCCTCGCGCACGGCGTGGATGCGCTGCGGGTCGACCTCGGCCAGCTGCTCGGCGAGGTAAGCCTCGTCGGGAACGGCCAGCGCCACGGCCTTGAACTGCGCTTCGAGATCCTCGGCGCGCAGCAGGCGCCGGAACGCTGCGGCCAGCGTGTCGTCGAGCACCGCCTCGCCGCTGCCGTTGCTGTCGTTGCGGATCGCCGCCAGCAACCGGTCGAGCATCAGCCGCTGTCCGGCCTCGAAGCGGTTGAACGCATCGCTGTCGTGCGCCAGCAGCGTAAGGCGCCCGCTCTCGTCGAGGCCGTCGTCGAGTTTCACCGGCGCCGAGAAGCTGCGCAGCAGCGAAGGCACCGGCGCCTCGGTGATGCCCTCGAAGACGAAGCTCTGCTCGGCTTCCTCGAGCACGAGCAGCCGTTCGCCGGCGAGCGTGCGGCCGTCGGCGGCCAACAGCGCCGCGAGCACGGGGATCACGAACGGCAGCTTCGCCGGCTGCCCCGGCGTCGGCGCGCAGCTCTGCGCCAGCGTCAGCGTGTGTCTGCGCCGCAGCGTCCCACTGCCCGCGCGCCTTCACCTTCGGCGTGCCGGCCTGCGCGTACCAGCGCTTGAAGGCGGCCAGGCGCTCGGCGAGCGCGCTGCCGGGGTTGGCGTCGGCGATGGCCTGCGCGAAGTCGTCGCAGGTGACGGCCTGGCCGTCGTGGCGTTGCAGGTACTGCGCCAGCCCGCGCGCGAAGCCTTCGCGGCCCACGAGCGTGGCCATCATGCGCACGACCTCGGCGCCCTTCTCGTAGACGGTGGAGGTGTAGAAGTTCTGGATCTCGAGGTACGCGTCCGGCCGCACCGGGTGCGCCATCGGCCCGGCGTCCTCGGGGAACTGCATGCTGCGCAGCCGCCGAACGTCCTGGATGCGCTGCACGGCGCGGCCCGAGTGGCCCGCAAAGGCGCCGGTTCCTGGGGCCGCGGTGCCGGCGGCCATGTCGGCGCTGAACTCCTGATCGCGGTAGACCGTAGACCTTCCTTCAGCGACAGCTGGAACCAGTCGCGGCAGGTGACGCGGTTGCCGGTCCAGTTGTGGAAGTACTCGTGCCCGATGACGCTCTCGATGCCGAAGAAGTCGGCGTCGGTGGCGGTGGCGGCGCTGGCCAGCACGTACTTGGTGTTGAACAGGTTCAGGCCCTTGTTCTCCATCGCGCCGCCGTTGTAGTCCTCCACCGCCACCACCATGAAGCGGTCGAGGTCCAGCGCGAGGCCGAAGCGCGCTTCGTCCCAGGCGACGCTGGCCACCAGCGAGCGCATCGCGTGCTCGGTCTTCTCCAGGTCGCCGGGGCGCACGTACACCTGCAGCAGGTGGTCGCGGCCGCTGCGCGAGCGCACGCGCTGCTCGCGCGCGACGAGGTTGCCGGCCACCAGCGCGAAGAGGTAGCTGGGTTTCGGATGCGGGTCGTGCCACTTCGCGTAGTGGCGGCCGTTCTCGAGCGAGCCTGCCTCGACGAGGTTGCCGTTGGAGAGCAGCACCGGGAAGCGGCGCTTGTCGGCGCGCAGCGTCACGGTGTAGGTGGCCATCACGTCGGGCCGGTCGAGGAAATACGTGATGCGGCGGAAGCCTTCGGCCTCGCACTGCGTGAAGAAGCCGCCGCCGCTCGTGTACAGCCCCGACAGCGCCGTGTTCTTCTCGGGGCAGCAGGTGTTGCGCAACTCGAGCGTGAAGCGCTCGGCCTCGGGCGGGTTGTCGATGACGAGGTTGCCGGCGGCGTTGCCGTTGTCGTGCCGGAACGAGACGCCCTGGCCGTCAACCAGCACGCGCAGGACCGTCAGCTCCTCGCCGTGCAGCACCAGCGGCGCGCGCGCCACTGCAGCGTTGCGCTCGATGTGCAGGCGGCTGGCGACGATCGTCTTGGCCGCGTCGAGGTCGAAGGTCAGCTCGACGGCGCGGATGAAGAACGGCGGCGGCGCGTAGTCCTCGCGCCGCACCGGCGTGTTCGTCGCTTCTCGCTGCATGCGGCGGGTCTCCTTTGTCGTTGTTGGCGCTCGCGGCCCATGGCCCGTCGCCCGCGGTTCGCGGCAGGCGGCGCCGCGGGTTACAGCCCCTGCTTCAGGCTCGCTTCGATGAAGGGATCGAGGTCGCCGTCGAGCACCTTCTGCGTGTTGCTGATCTCCACGCCGGTGCGCAGGTCCTTGATGCGGCTCTGGTCGAGGACATAACTGCGAATCTGGTGTCCCCAGCCGACGTCGGTCTTGCTCTCCTCGAGCTTCTGCTGCGCTTCGCGCTGCTTGCGCATCTCGTGCTCGTACAGGCGGCTCCTGAGCATCTGCCAGGCCTCGTCGCGGTTGCGGTGCTGGCTGCGGTCGTTCTGGCACTGCACGACGATGCCGGTGGGGATGTGCGTCAGCCGCACCGCCGAGTCGGTCTTGTTGATGTGCTGGCCGCCCGCGCCGCTGGCGCGGAAGGTGTCGGTGCGCACGTCGGCCGGGTTGATCTCGATCTCGATCGAGTCGTCGACCTCGGGGTAGACGAAGAGCGACGCGAAGCTCGTGTGGCGGCCGCCGCCGGAATCGAACGGGCTCTTGCGCACCAGGCGGTGCACGCCGGTCTCGGTGCGCAGGTGGCCGAAGGCGTAGTCGCCTTCGACCTTCAGCGTTGCGCTGCGGATGCCGGCCACGTCGCCTTCGGTCTCCTCCATCACCTCGGCCTTGAAGCCCTTGCGCTCGCAGTACTTGAGGTACTGGCGCAGCAGCATCTGTGCCCAGTCCATCGCCTCGGTGCCGCCGGCGCCGGCCTGGATGTCGATGAAGCAGTTCAGCGGGTCAGCCGGGTTGGCGAACATGCGCCGGAACTCGAGCTGCTCGACCTCGGCTCGCAGCGCCTGCGCTTCTTCGAGGATGTGCTTGAGGCCGGCTTCGTCGCCCTCGGCCTTGCTCATCTCGTACAGCTCGCGGTTGTCGGCGAGGTTGCTCTGCAGGTGGCCGATGGTGCCCACCACCGTCTCCAGCGACTTCTTCTCGCGCCCCAGTTCCTGGGCGCGCTTGGGCTCGTTCCAGACGGCCGGGTTCTCGAGCGCGGCGTTGACCTCGTTCAGCCGCAGTGACTTGCGGTCGTAGTCAAAGATACCCCCGGAGTTGCTGCGTGCGCTCGGAGAGGTCGGCCAGCAGCGTGCCGATGGCATTGATTTCTTCGGTGTCCATGGTGCGTTCCGTCGGGCGCGGGATTTTACCGAGGGCGAGCGTCGCCCATCAGCCACCGCTCGGCTGGCGCGGCGCGCGACGCCCGCAAGGGCTACGAGCCGAGATACGATGACGCTGAAGCGAAAGGCCTATCCATGAACGCTCCCGAGAAACTGCTGCCGGCCTCCGCGCCGATGGACGCCCGGATCGACATCCACATGGCCGAGACGCACGAGCCTTTCAACCTCGGCAGCGAGCTGGTGGACTACGACATGTACCGCGAGGACCGCGCCCTCGTGGAAGCCGTGCATCGCGAAGGCGCGGCCTGGGCCGACGAGTCGCTCGGGCGCTTCGGCCTGCTCACCGGCTCGGCGGACTACCTGGAACTCGGCGTACTGGCCAACAGGCACCTGCCGGAACTCGACACGCACGACCGCTTCGGCCGCCGCGTCGACCTGGTGCGCTTCCACCCCGCGTACCACCAGCTCATGCGCACGGCCATCGAGCAGGGCATCCACGCTTCGCCGTTCGCCGACCCGCGCCCCGGCGCCCACGTGGCGCGCGCTGCGCGCATGTACCTGCAAAGCCAGGTCGAGGCCGGCCACGGCTGCCCGGTGACGATGACCTTCGCGGCCGTGCCGGCGCTGCGCAACACGCCGGCGCTGGCCGCGCTGTGGGAGCCGAAGATCCTCAGCCCCGTCTACGACCCGCGCAACGTGCCCGATGCGCAGAAGGCCGGCCTGACCATCGGCATGGCGATGACCGAGAAGCAGGGCGGCTCCGACGTGCGCAGGAACACCACGCGCGCCTTCCCGACCGGCGCTGCCACCGGGCCCGGCGCGGCCTACGAGCTGGTCGGCCACAAGTACTTCGTCTCGGCGCCGATGTGCGACGCCTTCCTGGTGCTGGCGCAGGCGCCGGGCGGCCTGAGCTGCTTCCTGGTGCCGCGCTGGCGCCCCGACGGCAGCAAGAACCCGCTGCAGGTGCTGCGCCTGAAGCGCAAGATGGGCAACGCGTCGAACGCCAGCAGCGAGACCGAGCTGCGCGGCGCGCGCTGGGGTGGATGGTCGGCGCCGAGGGCCGCGGCGTGCGCACCATCATCGACATGGTGGCCAGCACGCGTTTCGACTGCATGGTGGGCTCCGCCGCCGGCCAGCGCATGGCCGTCTCGCTGGCGCTGCACCACTGCACGCAGCGCTCGGCCTTCGGCCGCGTGCTCAATCAGCAGCCCCTGATGCAGAACGTGCTGGCCGACCTGGTGCTGGAGCACGAGGGTTCGCTGGCGCTGACGATGCGCATGGCGCGCGCGATGGACCAGCGCGCCGACCCCACACAAGGCGCGCATGAAGACGCGCTGGCGCGCCTGGTCACGGCGGTGGGCAAGTACTGGGTCTGCAAGCGCACGCCGCAGCATGCTTACGAGGCGATGGAATGCATCGGCGGCAGCGGCGTGATGGAAGACGGCCCCTTCCCGCGCCTGTACCGCGAGGCGCCGGTCAACGCCATCTGGGAAGGCAGCGGCAACGTGCAGTGCCTGGACGTGCTGCGCGCAATGCAGAAGACGCCGGCGGTGGTGGGCACCTTCTTCGCCGAATTGGCCAAGGCGCGCGGCGGCAATGCCGCGCTCGACCGCTTTACCGCAGCCCTGCAAGCCGAGTTCAAGGACTCTGGCCGACATGGAGTACCGCGCGACGACGTCGTCGACCGCATGGCGCTGGCGATCCAGGCGGCGCTGCTGGTGCAGCATGCGCCCGCCGCGGTGGCCGACGCCTTTGCGCTTCGCGGCTGCAAGGCACCGGCCACCGGCAGTACGGCACGCCGCGCGCGGCGGGACTGCGCGGCGCTGATCGAGCGCGCCACGCCGAGGGCCTGCAACGGCCGACGCCGGTTGACGCCGGCTGGACGCCGCCTGGCGGCGAATGAGGCCCAGCTGCGCCAGGGCCTTGCTCTTTTTCAGCCTCTGTAGCGAGGAACGCCGCCAGCCCCTCGGCCAGCGCCTGCGGCTGGTCGTGGTGCAGCATGTGGCCGCAGTCGGTGAGGATGCGGCGTTCCACGTTCGGCACAACGTTCAGCCGCTCGTGGAACTCGCTGCGGCTGTAGCGGCCGCCCCACCATTGCTCGGGCTGCGAGTCGGCCGCTTCGACCCACAGCGTCGGCGCGGCGATGAGCTTCCACGTCTCGAGGATCTCGTCGACGCGATACAGCACCGGGTTGGGCCGCTTGTGCGCCGGGTCGCCGAGGATGTGGAAGCGGGCGTTGCCGTCCCTGCCATCGCCATCCCCATCGCGGCGCACCGCCCAATGCGGCGCCAGCCAGCGCGCCTTGTCCTCAGACAGCCGCGGGTTGTTCTTGCGCAGCCGGTCTGCCACCTCATCGAGGCTCGCGTAGTCCTTCAGGCGCTGCGGTTCGGCCAGTGAATCGAGCCACTGCACGAGGCGCTTCGGCGCATGGCGTGGCTCGGTGCGCGGCATGCCGAAGCCCTCGAGGTTGACGAGGCGGCGCACGCGCGCCGGCCGCACGCCGGCGTAGCTCATGACGATGTTGCCGCCCATGCTGTGGCCGACGAGGTCGACGCTGCTGCTGTCGCCGGCCAGCGCCGGCAGCAGTGCGTCGAGGTCGCCGAGGTAGTCCGGGAACCAGTAGCTGTCGGTGGGCTCCGGCGGCTGCGTCAGGCCGAAGCCGCGCCAGTCGGGCGCGAAGACGGCGCGGCCGGCGAGCGCCGTGCCTTGCAGCGCATCGACGACGAACTGGAAAGATGCGCCCACGTCCATCCAGCCGTGCAGCAGCACGATCGGCGGCGCGCCGGTGGAAGACGGTGCATCCCAGGCAAGCACGTGGTAGTCGAGGCCGCGCACGCGCACGAACCGGGACGAGGCCGGGCGGAGGGGCCGGTAGAGCGTGGGCTGCGGACCATTCATGGGGTGCGAAATGATGGAGGCCTGCGAGAGTGGCCCCTGCAAGTGTGGCGCCTCGGCGCGAGCCCAGGCGCCTCACTGGATGGATTCTCAGCGCCGCGGGGCGCGCGTTCGGGGCGCCGCATCATCCAGCGCCCGAGGTAGGCGAGACACCCAAACCCGGGCGAGTCCGAATCGCGGCGCCAGGGCCTGCCGCCACAATCGCCGCCCATGCCCACCTTGCCGATGTCGCTGGACCCGTCGCCGCCGCGCCTGCGCGCGGCCGCACCGGCGGACCTGCCGGCGATCGTCGGATTGATCGGCGAGCTCGCTGCCTACGAGCGCTTGCAGCACATGGTGGTGGTGACCCCGGAGTCGCTGCACCCGCATCTGTTCGGTCCGAAGCCGGCGGCCGAGGCGGTGGTGGCCGAACTGGAACTCGAAGGCGAGCCGCGCATCGTCGGCTTCGCGCTCTTTTTCACCAGCTTCAGCACCTTCCTCGCCAAGCCCGGCATCCACCTCGAGGACCTCTACGTGCAGCCGGCGTTCCGCAGCCTGGGCCTCGGGCGCCTGTTGCTGGAGCACCTGGCCGAACTCGCGGTGGCGCGCGGCTGCGGACGCTTCGAGTGGAGCGTGCTCGACTGGAACGAGAGCGCGATCCGCTTCTACGAGCGCATGGGCGCGCAGGTGCTGCCCTATCTGGCGCATCTGCCGGCTCCGGGCGCCGCGCTCGAACGCTACGGTTGAGCAGCTACGGCTGAGCGCTCGGCGACGCCGCCCGGCAACGCGCCGGTCGGCGCGGCGCGTGCCGCCTTCGCCCAGTCGCCTTGCCCTCAGCTGCCCTGCACGCCGCGCGGCCAGCACGCTGGCCGGCGCGGCGGTGGTGGTTGCGCAGCGCGACGATGCCGCGCCCCGGCTCGGGAAGTGGGCGACGCGGTACGGGCGCGCCAGCAACTGGTCGCCTATGTCGGTGAAGCAGGCCACCACAGGCGTGGCCTGGTCGGGCCGCGCTGCACGACGATGGCCGCCTCGCCCGAGCCCAGGCGCACCAGGCAGCCGGGCGGGTAGATGCCGAACTCCTTGACCAGCGCCTGCGCCGGTCGGGTGCGAAGGGTCCTGCATGAAGATCAGGGCGGCCGGCGGCGTCGGTACATCGTCGCGCGTGCTGCGCGCGCGGCGAGCTTGAGGTGTAGACGTCGGCGCGGCGGGCCAGCGAGGCCAGCTCGCACACGTCGCTGCGGCCGCTGGGGTAGCCGCTGCCGTCCTCGACCTCGTGGTGCTGCAGCACCGCGCGCAGCCATTCTCGGCGTCGCGCACGCCGGCGCGCTGCAGCATCTGCACGCTGCGCATCGGGTGCGATTGCAGCGCCAGCCGCTGTTCCTCGCGGCCGCGGCGTGCGCTGGCGCGACAGTTCGCCTTGCAGCGCCAGCATCGACAGGTTCATCGTCAGCGCCACCTTGAAGGCGCGCTCCACGTCGGCGGGCTGCCAGGCCAGGCGCTGCGCCACGAGGCAGGCGGTGATGGCCGAATGCAGCGAGCGGCGCACGCCGTAGGCGGTGCTCATGCCGCTGGCCTGGCTCAACACCTGGAAGATCGCGCGAGGTCGGGTCGCGTTCGACCAGCGTCAGCGCCGGCGCCACCGTCCTCCAGCGCCGCGGCGAAGGTCTCGGTCTTCGCTTCGGCCAGCACCTCGCCGATGCGGTTCACGGTGTCGGCCCAGATCTGCGGCAGCTCCTCGCGCGGCGCGCGCTGGGCGCGTTCGCGCGCGCTCTGGAGCTGGGCGAGGTCGACCAGGGCACCGCGGTTCATCAGCGCGTCGAGCTGCGCCTGGCTTTGCAGCAACTGGCCGCGCGCCAGCAGCAGCGTGCGGTCGGCGTCGCGCACGTCGAAAGGCAACGGCTCGCCCGGGCGGATGCGGTTCCTGACGGTGGCAAGGGTGGCGAGTTGCATGTGACGGCGGCTGCGGCGGTGGCGGGCGTGGCTTCTTCTGTGGTGTCTCTTGCGGGCACGGACCAGGAACGGACGGCGCCCTTGGGCACGGTTTCGGCAAAGCATTCGCGAAACTTGACTCGCACACCGGTCGCGGCCACGGCGCGCCTGATGCGGCCCGGCGGGCTTGCCCGGGCTGCGGCGGCCGCCGCCGCGGCTTAAGCTCGTTCCATGCGCAAGAGTTCACCGCAAGGGCCCGTCGCGTCGGCAAGGCCCGGGAGTCGCCGCCGCAGCGATGACGACCGCGCCGACGCCTACGCGGCGCTGCACGCGGGCTTTCGTTGGCATGTGCCGCCCGCGTTCAACATTGCCCAAGCGTGCTGCGGCCGCTGGGCGCGCCGCGCCGGCAGCGAGCAGCACGTGGCCATCACCTGGCAGAACGAAGCCGGCGGCAGCGGCACGCTGAGCTACGCGCAATTGCAGCGCGAAGCGAACCGCCTGAGCGCGGCGCTGGCGCGGCTGGGCGTCGCGCGCGGCGACCGCGTCGCGATCGTCATGCCGCAGCGGCCCGAGACGGCCATCGCGCACATCGCGGTGTACCAGCTCGGCGCGGTGGCGATGCCGCTGTCGATGCTGTTCGGCCCCGAGGCGCTGGCGTACCGGCTCGCCGACAGCGGCGCGCGCGTGGCGATCGCCGACGAGTCGTCGCTGGCCAACGTGCGCGCGGCGCGCGGCGAATGCCCGGGCCTCGAAGTGGTGCTGGCCGTGGGCGCGGCGCAAGGCGGCGGCGACGCCGACTGGAGCGCGCTGCTGGCGCGCGAGGAGCGCGAAGGGGCCGCGTTCGCCCCGGTGGCTACCGCCGCCGCCGACCCGGCCGTTCTCATCTACACCAGCGGCACCACCGGCCCGCCGAAGGGCGCGCTGATGCCGCACCGCGCGCTCATCGGCAACCTCACCGGTTTCGTGTGCAGCCAGAACTGGTTCGGCGCCGGTGCGCCCGAGCGCAGCGACGAAGTGTTCTGGAGCCCGGCCGACTGGGCCTGGACCGGCGGCCTGATGGACGCGCTCCTGCCCACGCTCTTCTTCGGCCGCCGCATCGTCGCCTGGCAAGGCCGCTTCTCGCCTGAGCGCGCCTTCGAACTGCTGGAGCGCCACCGCGTGACGCACAGCTTCATCTTCCCCACGGCGCTGAAGGCGATGATGAAGGCGCTGCCCGAGCCGCGCGCGAAGCACCGCATCGACTTGCGCGCCATCATGAGCGCCGGCGAAGCGGTGGGCGACACGGTGTTCGACTGGTGCCGCGAGGCGCTCGGCGTCACCGTCAACGAGATGTTCGGCCAGACCGAGATCAACTACATCGTCGGCAATTGCGGCAGCTACCTCGGCGCCGATGGCCGCCGGCACGCCGCCTGGCCGGCGCGCGCCGGCAGCATGGGCCGCGGCTACCCCGGGCACCGCGTGGCCGTGATCGACGAGGAAGGCCGCGAGTGCGCGCCGGGAACACCGGGCGACGTAGCCGTGCACCGGCTCGACCGGCACGGCGACCCCGACCCGGTTTTCTTCCTCGGCTACTGGCGCAACGTTGCCGCCACGCGCGCCAAGTACACCGGCGACGCGAGCGACGTACGCACCGCGCAATGGTGCAGAACCGGCGACACGGCGGTGGCCGACGAGCGCGGCTACCTCTGGTACCAGGGCCGCGGCGACGACATGTTCAAGAGCGCCGGCTACCGCATCGGCCCGAGCGAGATCGAGAACTGCCTCGTGAAGCATCCGGCGGTGGCCAACGCGGCCGTGGTGCCCAAGCCCGACGCCGAGCGCGGCGCGCTGGTGAAGGCCTACGTCGTGCTCGCCCCGGGGCGCCAGGGCGACGCCGCGCTCGTGGAAGCACTGCAGGCGCATGTGCGCGCGCGCCTGGCGCCGTACGAGTACCCCAAGGAGATCGAGTTCATCGAAGCGCTGCCGATGACCACCACCGGCAAGGTGCAGCGGCGCGTGCTGCGGCTGCGCGAGGAGGAGCGCGCGCGCCAGAAGGAATGAGGCGCCGGGCAGACGGCGCAGCCGGCCGGCGCGCGAAGGACCGTTCGCCCTGATCCTTCGACAAGCCTGTCCTGAGCGCGTCGAAGGGCTCAGGACAGGGTACGCCTGACGGCGTATCGAAGGGCGACTGGCTCGGGGCTTCCTTCGATACCTTCAGGACGGTCGGTACCTCAGCCCGAACGGAGCGGAAGCCGTCACCGTCACGGGGGCACTGCCGCAGGTGAGAATGCGGCCGTTCCCGTTTCCCCCGGCCGCGCCGCGCTGCAATGTCCAATCTCCTCGTCAACGGCGGCACGCCGCTTTCCGGCCGCATCGTCCCTTCGGCCAACAAGAACGCGGTGCTGCCGATCCTGTGCGCGACGCTGCTCACGCGCGAGCCGGTGCGCCTCATCGGCATCCCCGAGATCACCGACGTGAAGAAGATCGTCGAGATCTTCCGCACGCTCGGCAGCACGGTGGCGGTGGACTACGCGCAGGGCGTGCTCGAGGTGCAGCACCGCGCCACGAACTTCGACCCCGAGCGCCACCACCTGCCCGAGGAGATGCGCAGCTCGATCATGCTGGTGCCGGGATTGCTGGCCCGCTTCGGCGTGGCGCGCATCGAGAACGACGTCCAGGGCTGCACGCTGGGCGTGCGCGAGATCGACCCGCACGTCGAGGTGATGGAGCGCTTCGGCGCGCGCGTGCAGCGCCGGCGCGAAGCGCTGGTGATGCGCGTCGAAGGCGGCCTGCACGCCAACGACCACTGGCTCGACTACGCCAGCGTGACGACGACCGAGAACTTCGTCCTTTGCGCGGCGCTGGCCACCGGCCACGGCGGCACCAGCACGCTGATGAACGCCGCCAGCGAGCCGCACGTGCAGGAGTTCTGCCGCTTCATGGCGATGCTCGGCGTGCAGATCGAAGGCATCGGCACCTCGCGGCTCACGGTGCACGCCGTGGCGCGCCTGGGCGGCGGCGAATTCCGCTTCGCCGAGGACTTCCACGAGGCCGTCACCTTCATGGCACTCGGCGCCATCACCGGCGGCCAGGTGGCGGTGAAGAACTCGGCGCCCGAGCAGTTCCCGCTCATCGACCGCACGTTCGCGAAGTTCGGCGTGCAGGTGGTGCACGAGGGCGGCTGGTCGCACACGGTCGTCGAAGGGCCGCTGCGCGTGAAGGCGCCTTTCACGCAGAACATCCTGCAGAAGATCGAGGCGGCGCCTTGGCCTTACCTGCCGGTGGACCTGCTGCCGATCTTCGTCGCCTTGGGCGCGCGCGCCGAGGGCAGCGCGATGTTCTGGAACAAGGTCTACGAAGGCGCGATGGGCTGGACTTCGGAGCTGTCGAAGTTCGGCGCCCACGCCTTCATGGCCGACCCGCACCGCATCATCACCTTCGGCGGCAAGCCGCTCGCGCCGGCCGAGGTGGAAAGCCCCTACATCATCCGCGTCGCCATTGCGCTCCTGATGCTGGCGGCGAGCATCCCGGGCAGGTCGCTGATCAAGAACGCCGCGCCGATCCGCCGCGCCCACCCGCGCTTCGCCGAGAACATCCGCATGCTCGGCGCGCAGGTCGAGTGGGTGGAAGGCGACTGACGCGCGCGCCCGCTCGAGGCGCCCCACCGACATCATCGAGATGGCACGCAAGGACAAGCACGTCAGCGAGACGCCGGCCACGGCCTGGCTGCGCGAGCACGGCATCGCCTTCAGCGAGCACCCCTACGAGTACGTCGAGCGGGGCGGCACGGCCGAGAGCGCGCGCCAGCTCGGCGTCGATGAGCACGCGGTGGTGAAGACGCTCGTGATGCAGAACGAGCGCGCCGAACCGCTGGTGGTGCTGATGCACGGCGACCGCCAGGTGAGCACGAAGAACCTCGCCCGCGCCATCGGCGCCAAGAGCGTCGAGCCGTGCACGCCCGAAGCGGCCCAGCGCGCCAGCGGCTACCCCGTGGGCGGCACGTCGCCGTTCGCGCTGCGCAAGGCGATGCCGGTGTACGTGGAAGCGAGCGTGCTCGAGCTGCCGCGCATCCACATCAATGGCGGCCGGCGCGGCTTCCTCGTCGGCGTCGAGCCCGCGGTGCTGCGCGAAAAGCTCGGCGCGCGGCCGGTGCACTGCGCGCTCTGGAGAAGAAGCGAAGCGCGGCGCAACGACGGCTGCGCGAGCGGCACCCGCCATGACCTTCGCATCGCTTCGCCGCACGCTGGCTGCCGTCCGGCGGCGGCTGGGTGCGGCGTCGGTGAGCACCGCGGCGGCCATGCTCATGGTGGCGTTCACGCTCGCCCTCGCCTTGGCGCCGACCCCTGCCGCAGCGCAGATCGAAGAGGCAGCCGCCGAGCGCCTGATGCGCGCTTCGGGCCTGTGGGAACAGCTCGGCGCCACCGCGGCCGGCGCGCGTGCCGGCATCGAGGCCGCTTCGCGCAACGGGCTGACGCCGCTCAGCAGCGACGAAGTGCAGCGCCTGCTGCGCGCCACCGACGCCGCTTTCGAGGCCGGCACGCTGCGCGCCGCGGTGCGCCGCGCATTGGCCGCGCGCGTGGTGCCGACGCATGTGCCGGTGCTCGAAGCGTGGCTGGCGGGCGAACTGGCCGGCGCATCACCGCGCTCGAAGTGGCCGCGGCGCGGCCCGATCGCGATTCCGACCGCGTCATCCGCGCCGGCATCGCGCGCCTCGCGGCGGCGCCGGAAGAGCGCCGCAAGCTCATCGACAGCCTCGTCGAGGCCACGCGCGCCGCCGAGGCCATCACCAACATGACGATCAACATCGCGGTGGCCGTGCAGCGCGGCATGGGCAGCGTGCGGCCCGACCTGCCGGCGCCGCCGGTGACCGAGCTGCGCCAGGCGTTCGCGGCGCAGCGCCCGCAGATGCTCGAGGCCTACCGTGGCATGTCGCGCTCGCTCTTCGCCGAGACGTACAGCGCGCTGCCCGACGCCGACCTCGCGCGCTACCTCGAATTCCTCCAGGCGACCCGGGCGCCCGCTTTCTCGCCGCGACGATGGCGGCCACCGAACAGGCACTCGTCGAGGCGGCCGAGCGGCTGGGCACGCGCGTGCCCGCGGTGCGGCCGGGGTCCAACACCTGAGCCACGCGGCGGCGCGTGTTGGGCGCCATGTAGCGCCCGACGCAGCGCGAAACGTTGCGCGCAACGCAGCGCGGACCGGCGCCCGGGCCGGCCCCGATGGGTGGCCGCGGCCGGCCCGCCTACACTGAAGCGGCCGATGACGACCGCCGACCTTCCGCTGCCGTTGATCGCCGCCCTGGCGATCGTTGCCGCCTACCTCGTGGGCTCGCCTCGTTCGCGGTCATCATCAGCCGCGTGATGGGCCTGGCCGACCTGCGCAGCTACGGATCGCGCAACCCCGGTGCCACCAACGTGCTGCGCTCGGGCAACAAGGCCGCAGCGATCCTCACGCTCGCGTTCGATGCGCTCAAGGGCTACGTGCCGGTGGTGCTGGCGCTCGTGTTCGGTCCCCGCTTCGGTCTCGGCGAGGGCACGGCGGCGTTCGTCGGCCTGGCGGCGTTCCTCGGCCACCTGTGGCCCGTGTTCTTCCGCTTCGAAGGCGGCAAGGGCGTGGCGACGGCGGCCGGCGCGCTGCTGGGACTGAACCCGTGGCTGGGGCTGGCGACGCTGGCCACCTGGATCGTCATCGCCGCGTTCTTCCGCTACTCGTCGCTGGCGTCGATCGTCTCGGCCGTCTTCGCGCCGTTCTACCAGGCGCTCATCTGGGGCGCCGAACCGGCGCTGCTGGCCATCGCCATCATGAGCGTGCTGCTCGTTTGGCGGCACGAAGGCAACATCCGCAAGCTGCTCGCAGGCACCGAGTCGCGCCTGGGGCAGAAGGCGGGCGGTGCTGCGGCAGCCACTGCGGCGGGTGCTGCGGGCAAGGGGCACGAACACCACGCCGCCGATCACGGCCACCACGCAGGCCACGGGCACGGCGGCCACCACGGCGCCAAGGCGCAGCACGGCGGCGGCAAGCCACACCCGCACGCTTCTTCCAAACCACACCGCAAGGACATTGACGAACATGGTCCAGCGCTTCGACGTCGGCAGCCGGCTTTCCGAGATGGCCGTGCACAACGGCACCGTGTGGCTCGCCGGCCAGGTGGCCGCCGATGACACGCAGGACATCGCCGGCCAGACGCGCCAGGTGCTCGCGCAGGTGGACGCGCTGCTCGCGCGCGCCGGCACCAGCAAGAGCCGCATCGTGATGTGCCAGATCTTCCTCGCCGACCTTGCCGACTTCCCGGCGATGAACGCGGTGTGGGACGCCTGGGTCGTGCCCGGCCACACGCCGCCGCGCGCCACCGTGCAGGCCAAGCTCGCAAGGCCGCCGTGGAAGATCGAGGTGGTGGTCACCGCGGCGATGTGACCGCCGCGCTGCCGAGCAGGGCAGCGGCTACATCTGCCGGAACACGTGCAGCCAGCTGCGGCTGACGGGTAGCACTTCGCTGCGGCCGCGCAGGTGCACTTCGGCCGTCTCGTTGCCGCTGCGCACGACATGGCTCACGTGCGGCAGCGCGACGATCACCGAGCGGTGGATCTGCACGAAGCGCTCGGGGTCGAGTTCGTCGGCGAGCTCGCGGATCGTCTTGCGGATCAGCACTTCGCCGCCGGCCCACGCGACCAGCGTGTACTTCTCGTCCGAGCGCAGGAACGCCACCTCGTCCACCGGGATCAGGCGCAGGTTCGGGCCGACAGAAGCCTTGATCCATTGCAGATGCCTGCGCGGCGGTGCGGCGCCCGGGCGGCTGCGCAGTTGCTGCGAGAGTTGCTCGATCAGCGTCGCCAGCGCGGCATCGGTGGGCGTTGCGGCGCCTGAGGCTCCTGAAGCTTCCCGTGCGCCTGATGACGCGGCGTTGGCAGTGCCAGCGGCTGCCGTCGCCTGCGCTCTTGCCTGCGCGCGCTCAGCCAGCCGCCCTCGCAGCCGCTCGAGCGTCGCCTTCAGGCGCGCTTCGTCGAACGGCTTGACGAGGTAGTCCAGGGCGCCGCGTTCGAAGGCATCGAGCGCGTACTGTTCGAACGCGGTGACGAAGACGATGAGGGCGCGGTTGCCGATCGCCCGCGCGGCATCGAGGCCGTTGAGGCCCGGCATGTGGATGTCGAGGAAGACGATGTCGCATGGGTGCTCGTCGAACAGATCCACCGCCTCGCGGCCGCTCTTCGCCTGCGCGACGACGGTGAGTTCGGGCCACAGCCGGTCGAGGTGCGCAACGAGGCGCTCGCGCAGCAGCGGCTCGTCGTCGGCCACCAGCGCGGTCGGCGCCGGCGGCGAGGGTGGAGGTCGTGGTGACTTTGCAGAGGGCGGGTCGGCAGCGCTCATCGCTTCTTCTTCTCGTGCCTTGTTCATGCAGGCCGGATGACGATCTCGGCGCGCAGGCCGCCGCCGGGCGTGCTCTCGCTCAGTTCGAGGCGCGCACGTTCGCCGTAAACGCCCTTCAACCGCTCACGCAGATTGGCCAGCCCTGTGCCGGGCGCTGCGTGCTCCGCCAGGCCCGGTCCGCTGTCCGCCACCCACAGGTGCAGCGCGCCGGTGACCGCGTCGCGCCGCGTGCCCACTTCGATGTCGGCGCCGTGCTCGCTCGGGTCGACGCCGTGCCGCACCGCGTTCTCCACGAGCGTCAGCAGCGCCATCGCGGGGAATGGCTCGGCATCGAGCGCGGGGTCGGTGCGGATCGCGTGGCGCAAGCGGTCGGGCATGCGCATCGCCATCAGCTCGAGGTAGGCGCGCACGAGCGCCAGCTCGCGGCCGAGCGTCGCGGCGCCCTCGTGCAGCCGCGGCATCGCCGCGCGCAGGTAGGCCGCGAGGCTTCGCAGCACCGGCGCGGCGCGCGGCGAACCGCTTTCGACCAGCGCCTGCACGTTGGCCAGCGTGTTGAAGAGGAAGTGCGGCTCGATCTGCGCCGTCAGCAGCGCCAGCCGCGCGTCGAGCGCCTGCCGTTCGAGGCGGCTGCGTTCGAGCCGAACTCGAGCGCCAGCGTGCGCGCACGCGCTTCGCGCTCGCGCACCTGCGCGGTGAGGGTGATGATGAGCCCGAGCACGAGGCCGGTGCTGGCCAGCATCACGAAGCCGCGGATGCGCGGTTCGCTTTCGAGGAAGAGGTTGAGGTCGCCGCCCACCGAGGCGAGGTAGACGACGAAGGTGCCGCCCGGCGCGGCCAGCGCCACCGCCAGCATCGTGAACAGCCACCGCGGCAGCCAGCGCGGCAGCCAGCGCTCGGGCACGAAGTGCTGCGCGGCGACGAACGTCAGCAGCAGGATCATCGCCAGGAACAGCGTGCGCCCGAGCAGCACCGGGAACGACACGAAGATCGGCGAGAAGATCACCGCCGCCGTGACGCCGAAGCCGATCGCCACGCCCAGGCTGCCGGCGTTGAACGAAGCGGCGAGGCGGCGCGACGGGGAGGGCGGCGACTTCATCGACACCGGCGACGACGGCGACGGCGCCGAGGTCGCGCCGCTGGCTGCGTTCTTTCCGGGAGCCGTCGGCGTCATCGTGGCTGCACGATAGCAATGCTGGTGCCGACGCACCATGCGGCGTGCGACGAGGGACCGGAATCGAGTGACCGCGCGGCGCGCGCGCCGCAAAGGCCCTCACCCCAACCCCCTCCCGCCAGCGGGGAGAGGGAGCGGGACGCTACAGCCCCAGCCGCGGCAGCGGCGCCACCAGCGCGCGGCGCAGCGTCTCGGCGCTGTCGGCCAGGTGCGCGCGCGTGTCGGCGTCCAGGCCCGGGCGCCTGGCTGCTGCATCGAGCCGCGGCAGCAGCGTGCGCGCCTCGTCGCGCAGCACCGCGCGCGCATCGACGCGGCTGGCGGGCCTCAGGGCCATGAGCGCGAGCCGGTTCAGGTGCTCGCGCTGCAGCTCGCGCCGCGCCGGCGTGATCGGTGCACCGGTCTTCAGCTCGGACCACACGTCCTGCGCCAGGCGGTCGTACAGCTCGCGCAGCTGGAATGCCTCGGCCGGGTGGTCGAACTTGCCCACGCTGTCGAGGACGCGCTGCGCGATCCACTCGCTCATCAGGTACGCGAGCACGGCGCGCTGCAGCTCGAACAGGCGCCCGGGCAGCGAGTAGTCGGTGGGGGCGCCGATCTCGGCGCGCTCCATGTAGTCGGGCGCCAGCCGCCGCTGCAGCGGCGCCGACAGCTTCAGGCCGTCGGCGGCGAGAACGGCGTTGGCGATGGTGTCGAGCGCCGCGCGTTGCACCGAGGCCGGCACCGGCAGCAGCGGGTCGCGGCCGCTGCCGGGGTAGTCGCGCAGCGTGCGCACGCCGCCGATCTGGCGCACCAGCACGCCCACCGCGCGCGCCGCGTCGCCGAGCGCGTAGTTCAGCGAGCGCCGCAGCACCGCGTAGTCGCGCTGCGGCGAGAGCTCGCGCGTCTCCTGGCGGCGGAAGAGGTCGCGCGCGATCTCCACCCGCTTGGCGGCGAAGACGACGGGGTCGTTGCCGAGGTCGAGCTGGATCGTCTCGGGGTCGATGCCGAACCAGGCGTCCTCGTCGGTGCCGTAGGCCAGCAGCGGCTCGTTGCTGCGCGCGGCGATCGCCTGCAGCATCTCGCGCTCCTGGGCGGCGGTGGCGTTCGGTGCCGGCGGCTTGTAGGCGTACTCGACGGCCCAGTAGTCGTAGGGGCCGAGCGTGGTCATGAACGGCGTGCCGCCGCGCTGGCCCGGGCGCGGCAGGTTCACGGCGTTGTACTCCATGACGCTGCCGGTGGTGCCGTGCGTGCGCGTGAACTCGGGGTCGGAGAGCTGCTCTTCGGTGTACACGCGCGAGGCGCGGAAGTTGTGGCGCAGGCCGAGCGCGTGGCCCACCTCGTGCATCAGCGCGTCCTTGACGTAGTCGAGCACGAACTGCTGCGCCTCGGCGCTTTCCGGGTCGATGTCGCCGCGCGCTTCGAGCACGTCGAGCGCGTAGCCCAGCTGCTCGGCGGCCAGCGTGCTGTACTGGCACAGGCGGTGGTCGTGCTGTGCCGTCGTCATCGCCGTCTCGAGGCCGGGCAGCGCGAACGGCGCGGCGAACGAAGCGGGCGCTGCGGTGCTGGTTGCGCCGGCCTCGGGCAATGCCGGCAGACCGAGCCCGGCCAGCGATGCGCCGCCGGCGGTGGCCGCCATCGCGCCCAGCACCTGCGTGCGGATGCCGCGCACGGCGCGCGCCGAGAGTCCCTCGAACGCGATGTCGGCGTCGAGGATCTCGCCGCTGCGCGGGTCGACGTGGCTCGGGCCGATGGCGCCGAAGCTCGGCTCGGCGTTCATCATCCAGCGCACCGAGGCGACGCCGAAGTCGAGCGTGTCGAACGTGGCGTCGTCGCTCTGCTGCTGCACGACGAGCGCGTTCTTGAAGCCGATGCGCTCGAAGGCCTTGTTCCATTCGAGGATCGCGGCGCGCACCGTGTCGCGGTAGGCGAGCGGCACGTTGCGGTCGATCCAGAACGTGATCGGCTTGACCGGCTCGGACAGTGCCGCCGCCGGGTCCTTCTTCTCCAGCCGCCAGCGGTTGACCATGCGCTGCCGCGGCGACAACGCGAGGTCGTTGCCGAAGTCCAGCCGGGTGCTCGTGAACAGGCCCAGGCGCGGGTCGGCGGCGCGCGTGGCCATGGGCTTCTCAGGCAGCGGCGCCAGCGAGTAGTGCAGGCCGACCAGCATGCTGCGCGCGTCGGGCAGGAAGCGCGGCACCGAGGGGCCGCTGCCGCCCAGCGGCACGTTGACGAAGCCGAGCGTCGCGATGCTGCCGGTGTAGAAGTGGTTCGAGGTCTCGAGGATCACCGCTTCCTTGGAGCTGCGCGCCGCGGTGATCGTGCTGTTGCCGCGGTCGAGGCTGTAGCCCTGGCGGAAGGCGCGCTGCAGCATCATGCCGACACCGACGATGTCGTTCATGAAGTAGCTGTTGGCCTCGACGAGGATCGACTTGCGCTCCGGGTGCGGCTGGCTGGCGACGCCCGCCACGCCGAGCAGGCTGTTGGAGTAGCTGTCGGCCACGGCGCGCGCCTCGGGCGTGCCGGGCGGGGCGATGACGTCGGTGTTGCGCGCCTGCAGGCGCACGGTGTTGTGCACGCGCACGAATTCGACCAGCTGCGCGCCGCCGGCGCCGTTCACCGGGTAGGCCATCAGGCCGCCGAGCACCCACGCTTCGCCGATGCCGCTCTTGATCTTGGGGCTCAGCAGGAACGCTCGGCCGAAGTCCTGCGGCGTCAGCTCGAACCAGACCTTCTCGTCCTTCTGCCACATGACGATCGGGCCGTCGATGCGCTTGGCCTCACGCACGACGTTCATGAACGGCGGCGGGCCGCCGTTGGACGAAGGGGCGGAAGGGCCGCTGGCGGTGGTGGTGCCCGGCGCCGAGGCAGCCGCGGCGGGGCCTGGGAGGCCGCCTGGAGCCGAGGCGGAGCCCTGCGAGCGAGTGGCAGCGCCGGGGCACCGTTGCCTTGGGTCCCGGGCAGGCCGGGTGTTGGCGGGCGGCTGGCGGGGCGGGCGTCGGCGACGCGGGCTTCGGTCTGCGCCGGGCGTTCCTTGTCGGGGGCAGTGGCGGCGCAGCCGGCGAGGGCGGCTACAGCGGCTACAGCGGCGGCGGCAACGGCGCCGCGGCGGGCGTGAGCGGGGGCGGATGAAGTCGAAGGCAAGGCGGTCGGCCGCATGGCAGCTCACTCGCGCCCCGGGCGCAGGGCGATGCGGCCATTGTTGATCAACGCCGCTCGTGGCGGGGGCGCGGGGACGTTACGGCGAGCAAGAGCGCACGAGGGCGCGCCGCCGCTGCCGGCGGCGTAGCCCGCGCCTGTGGGCGTCAGGACGTCAGGGCCTCACACGGTCTTGCGTTCAATCGCATAAGGCCCGTTCGGGCTGAGGTATCGAAGCCCGCCCTTCGATACGCTGGCAGGCGTACCCTGTCCTGAGCCCTTCGACGAGCTCAGGACAGGCTTGTCGAAGGATCAGGGCGACCGGACAGTTGGCTCGCGCGAACTTGAATCGTCGAACGCGAAACCGTATCAGTGGATCGGCTTGAACCGCATCCGCTTCGGCCGCGCCCCTTCCTCGCCCAGGCGCCGCACCTTGTCGGCCTCGTATTCCTGGTAGTTGCCGGGGAAGAACACCCACTGGCTGTCGCCTTCGGCGGCGAGGATGTGGGTGCAGATGCGGTCGAGGAACCAGCGGTCGTGGCTGATGACCATCGCGCTGCCGGCGAACTCGAGCAGCGCTTCCTCCAGCGCGCGCAGCGTCTCGACGTCGAGGTCGTTCGAAGGCTCGTCCAGCATCAGCACGTTGCCGCCCTGGGCCAGCGTCTTGGCCAGGTGCAGCCGGCCGCGCTCGCCGCCGGAGAGGTTGCCGACGCGCTTTTGCTGGTCGTTGCCCTTGAAGTTGAAGCGCCCGAGGTAGGCGCGGCTGGGCATGACGAACTGGCCGACGGTGATGTTGTCGAGGCCGCCGGAGACGTCTTCCCACACCGTCTTCGTGTCGTCCAGGCTCTGGCGGCTCTGGTCGACGAAGGCGAGCCGCGCGGTCTTGCCGATGATGACTTCACCGCTGTCGGGCTTCTCGATGCCTTGCAGCATGCGGAAGAGCGTCGACTTGCCAGCGCCGTTGGGGCCGATGATGCCGACGATGGCGCCGGCGGGCACCTTGAAGCTGAGGTTGTCGATGAGCAGCCGCTCGCCGAAGCTCTTGCTGACGTTCTTGAACTCGATGACCTCGTTGCCCAGCCGCTCGGCCACCGGGATGAAGATCTCGTTGGTCTCGTTGCGGCGCTGGTAGTCGACGTCGGAGAGTTCCTCGAAGCGCGCCAGGCGCGCCTTGCTCTTCGTCTGGCGCGCCTTGGCATTGCTGCGCACCCACTTCAGCTCCTCCTTCATCGCCTTGATGCGGGCGTCTTCCTTCTTCTGCTCCACCTCGAGGCGCTTCTCCTTCTGGTCGAGCCACTCGCTGTAGTTGCCCTTCCACGGGATGCCCATGCCGCGATCGAGTTCGAGGATCCACTCGGCCGCGTTGTCGAGGAAGTAGCGGTCGTGGGTGATCGCCACGACGGTGCCGGGGAAGCGCTGCAGGAAGTGCTCGAGCCACTCCACCGACTCGGCGTCGAGGTGGTTGGTGGGCTCGTCGAGCAGCAGCATGTCCGGCTTCGAGAGCAGCAGCCGGCACAGCGCCACGCGGCGCTTCTCGCCGCCGGAAAGCAGGCCGATCTTGGCGTCCCACGGCGGCAGGCGCAGCGCGTCGGCTGCGAGTTCGAGCTGCAGGTCGGTGTTCTCGCTGCCTGCGGCGGCGATGATGGCTTCCAGCTCGGCCTGCTCGGAGGCGAGCTTGTCGAAGTCGGCATCGGGCTCGGCGTAGGCGGCGTAGACCTCGTCGAGCCGCTTCTTCGCGGCCAGCACGCCGCCGATGCCCTGCTCGACGGCTTCGCGCACCGTCTGCTCGGGGTCGAGTTGCGGCTCCTGCGGCAGGTGGCCGATCTTCAGGCCCGGCATCGGCACCGCTTCGCCTTCGATCTCCTTGTCCAGGCCCGCCATGATCTTCAGGAGCGTGCTCTTGCCGCTGCCGTTGACGCCGAGCACGCCGATCTTGGCGCCGGGGAAGAAGCTCAGGCTGATGTCCTTGAGGATCTGCCGCTTGGGCGGGACGATCTTGCCCACCCGATTCATCGTGAAAACATACTGCGCCATGGGAGCCGGCTTTCGAAGGGATACGGTGCGCTCGGTGCGAGCGGAAACCGCGCATTATCCCGCGCCGCCCGCTCCCAGGCAGCGGCGGATCTGCCCGGTCGGGCTCGCTCGCCAGGTCGAGCAGGTCATTGATCAGCGACAGCAGGTGCTGGTCGCCGGGATTGCAGGGACTTGCCTGCCCGGGCCTTGCGGAACCGGTGCGCGGACCCCATTTGCGCGAGCGTTGGAACAGGTCCCCAGCGGACCAGGAAGGCAAACAATGAGCCCAACGACGGCCATGACGGTGGAGGCGCCCGTGTCGCTCGTGCGTGTTTCGCACCTGATCTACGCGCTGCACGCCATCGGCATCTGCATCGGTGCGTTCGGCGCTGCCACGGTGCTCGGCACGTTCCTGTTCGGGTGGCCCTCGATCATCGCGGTGATCCTCGGCTACCTGAAGCGCGGCGAAGCGCGCGGTACCTGGCTGGAATCGCATTTCCGCTGGCAGATCCGCACCTTCTGGTTCGCCTTGCTGTGGGCGGTGATCGTGGGCCTCGTCTCGGCGCCGCTGACGCTGGTGCTGATCGGCTTCGGCACCTGGGCGCTCGGGCTCATGGTGCTCGGGCTGTGGGCCACCTACCGCGTCGCGCGCGGCTGGCTGCGGCTCAACGCGCACCGGCCGATGCCGGACTGAGGTGCGGTGGGCGCCGCGGCCGCTGCGCCCGGCGACGCAGGCTGATGCCAGGCGCATGCACGACGGGTGCACCACCGAGAGGCCCCATGTCCCGCGGGGCGCCTCACGGAGGGCGGTTACACTACGCCCCGCGCCGCAGCCCCAGTCATTGCGGCGCAGTCGCTTCCGACCTTTCGTACGACCTCCGTACGCCCAAACGCGCCTAACGAGACTGGTTCACCTGCAACGGGTGAGCGGCAGGCAGCGAATCCGGCCCGGCACCGTTCCGGGCCCTGATCGATCCTCATGAACTTCACCGACCTCGGCCTGGCCGAGCCGCTCCTGCGCGCCGTGCGCGAACAGGGCTACGAAACCCCGACGCCGATCCAGGCGCAAGCCATTCCCGCCGTGCTCAAGGGCGGCGACCTCCTCGCCGGCGCGCAGACCGGCACCGGCAAGACGGCCGGCTTCACGCTGCCGATGCTGCACCGCCTGGCGCACGAGCCGGCGGCGCGCGACCCGCGCACCAACCGCATCAAGATCCGCGCGCTCATCCTCACGCCCACGCGCGAACTCGCCGCGCAGGTGGAAGAGAGCGTGCAGACCTACGGCAAGTACCTGACGCTGAAGAGCATGGTCATCTTCGGCGGCGTGGGCATGCAGCCGCAGGTGGACAAGCTGCGGCGCGGCGTCGACATCCTCGTCGCCACGCCCGGCCGCCTGCTCGACCACCACCAGCAGGGCACGCTCGACCTTTCCGGCGTGCAGTTCTTCGTGCTCGACGAAGCCGATCGCATGCTCGACATGGGCTTCATCCACGACATCAAGAAGGTGCTGGCGATTCTTCCGCCCAAGCGCCAGAACCTGCTCTTCAGCGCCACCTTCAGCGACGAGATCAAGGAGCTTGCCGACCGGCTGCTCAACCAGCCGGCGCTGATCGAAGTGGCGCGGCGCAATGCCACGGCCGACCTCGTGGCGCAGGTGGCGCACCCGGTAGGCCGCGACCGCAAGAAGGACCTGCTCAAGCACCTCATCGAGTGCGGCGACTGGCACCAGGTGCTCGTCTTCACGCGCACCAAGCACGGCGCCAACAAGCTGTGCGACTGGCTCAACGACCAGCGCATCAGTGCGCTCGCCATCCACGGCAACAAGAGCCAGAGCGCGCGCACGAAGGCGCTGGCGGACTTCAAGAGCGGCGAGCTGCGCGTGCTCGTGGCCACCGACATCGCCGCGCGCGGCATCGACATCTCGGAGCTGCCGCACGTGGTGAACTACGAGATCCCCAATGTGCCCGAGGACTACGTGCACCGCATCGGCCGCACCGGCCGCGCCGGCTCGTCGGGCGAAGCGATCTCGCTCGTGTGCCTGGACGAAGAGGACTTCCTGCGCGACATCGAGCGGCTGATCAAGCGGCCGATCAAGCGCGTGCCGGTGCCCGGCTTCGAGCCGCCGGCCGGCGAGCGCCGAGCCGATCGTGCTCGGCCACCGCATGACGATCGGCGCCGGGGCGCGCGCCGGTGGCGGCACGGCTCACCTCCCATGGCGCAGGCTTCGGCCGGCCTTCGGGGCCAGCGCGCAGCGCAGCGGTTCGCGGCCGGCACGGCCCTCACGGCTCGCACGGCGCGCACGGCTCGCGCAGCTTCGGCCATGGCGCGCCAGCTTCGCGCACAGCCCGTGGCGCGGCGCCCGCAGCGCACGGCGCCCGCGGCCGCCGGGTCGACCTGCTGCTCGACCTGCCCTCGCGGGGATCCTCGCGCGATCGACCGCGGCGCGAGTGGCGGCGGCGGCCGTGGCGGCAACAGCCGTGGCGGCAATGGCGGCGGCCGTGGCCCGGCGGTGGCAGGGACAGGCGCGGCCGTCCGTCGCGCACGACGCGCTGAACGTCGATTGCTGCCGCGGAGCGGCGTGTTGATCGCGCTGATCGGCACTGACCGCGACTGGGATCGCGATGTAGCCGACGCGCCGCGCTCAGTCGGCCGGTGACGGCAGGGCCGCCAGGCCCAGCCGCGCCGGATCACCCCGGCCCACGCGCGACACCAGCGGCGGCTCGACGCTCAGGTCCACCACCGTCGTCGGCTCGGCCGGGCAGGCGCCGGCATCGACCACCGCCTGCAGCGTCTTCTGGAAGCGCTCGCGGATCTCGTGCGCGTCGTTCAGCGGCTGGTGCTCACCCGGCGGGATGAAGGTCGTCGCCAGCAGCGGCGCGCCGAGGATCTCCAGCAGCTGCTGCGTCACGTGGTGCGTCGGCACGCGCAGGCCGATGGTGCGCCGCGAAGGGTGCGACACGCGCCGCGGCACTTCCTTCGTCGCTTCGAGGATGAAGGTGAACGGCCCCGGCGTGCCGAGCTTCAGGATGCGGTACTGCCGGTTGTCCACGCGCGCGTAGCTCGCGAGTTCCGAGAGGTCGCGGCACAGCAGCGTCAGGTGGTGCTTCTCGTCGACCTGGCGGATGCGCCGCAGGTGCTCGACGGCGGCCTTGTCGTCGAGGTGGCACACGAGCGCGTAGCTCGAATCGGTGGGGATCGCCGCGACGCCGCCGCCGTGCAGGATCTGCGCCGCCTGCTTCAAGAGGCGCGGCTGCGGGTTGTCGGGGTGGACTTCGAAGAGCTGCGACACGCGGGCATTGTCGCCGCGCGTGAAAGTCCGCTCAGAGCGCGGATTGCTCCGCCGGATAGAGCCCGCGCCCGCGCGCGAACAAGCGCGCCAGCCCCAGCAGCGCCGCCACGTTCGGCGCCGGCACGCCCACGCGCTGGCCGATCTCGTGCACCGCGCCGACGATCGCGTCGAGCTCGATCGCGCGGCCGGCTTCCACGTCCTGCAGCATCGAGGTCTTGAAGGCGCCGAGCCGGGCGGTGATCGCGTGCCGGTCCTCGGGGCTCTGGGCGATCGGGCAGCCGATGCGCTCGCCGATGGCCGCCGCTTCCCGCATCGCCGCCGAGCAGAACGCGCGCAGCAACGGGTCGGCGAGCACGCGGTCGATGGTGGCGCCGGTGATCGCGCTCACCGGGTTCATCGTCAGGTTGCCCCACAGCTTGTACCAGATGTCGTGCCGCACATCCTCGCTCGGCGTGACGTCGAAGCCGGCCTGCGCGAGCAGCGCCGGCCTGCGCGCTGCTGCCGGCCCTTGTCTGCAGTTCACCGACGATGGCCTGGCCCTTGTGCACGACGAGCCCGGGCTCGGCGACCGAGGTGCTGCCGTGCACGACGCAGCCGATGACGCTCTCGAACAGGATCGCGCGCGCGACCTCGCCGCCGGGGTCAACGCTCGCCAGCGGCCCGCCGGCCGCGGCCCGGCGTTCTGGCAGAACCACCACGGCACGCCGTTCATCGCCGGCATCACGCCCGTGTGCGGCGCGAGGAAGCGGCGCGATGCCGCGCGCCACCGAGGTCAGCGCCGGGCCCTTGACGGCGATGATCACGAGGTCCTGCACGCCGAGTTCGGCGGCGCTGTCGCTGGCGCGCGCGCCGGCGCCTGCACGAAGGTCGCCCGCCGCCGTTCGCAGCCGCCAGCCGTGCGTGCGCCAGCGCCCGGCGAGCGTGCCGCCACGCGCCAGCACGTCGGCGCCGGCGGCCGCGAGCTTGGTGCCGATGAAGCCGCCGATCGCGCCGGCGCCGACGATGCAACCTTCTTCATGCTTGCCTTCTTCCTTGTCGTGCCGGATGCCGGATGTCGAGTGCCGCCGCGCGGGCCAGACGAAGCGCACGGAGATCGACCCGAGCGGCCCGTAGTCGGCGTGGAACGTGTCGCCTGCGCGCACGGCACCGGCCGCGTGAACGAGCCGCCGAGCACGATCTCGCCGGCGGCGAGCGATTCGCCGTGCGGCATCAGCTTGTTGGCGAGCCACGCGACGCGCCGTTGCGCAGGGTGGTTCAGCACGGCGGCGCCGAGGCCGATTTCCTCGATGACGCCGTTCTTGTACAACAGCGCGCCGGCCCAGCGCCAGTCGAGCGCGCTCGGGCTTCATCGGCCGGCCGCCGAGCACGATGCCGGCGTTGGCGGCGTTGTCGGCGATGATGTCCAGCACCTTGCGCGGCGCCTTCGTCACGCGGTCGAAAGGCTCGATGCGCGCGTCGATCAGCTCCAGCGCCGGCACCACGTAGTCGGTGGCGTTGAACACGTCGAAGAGCGTCACGCCGGGGCCTTCGAGCGGCCGCGCCAGCACGAAGGCGAACTCGACCTCGAAGCGCGGCACGATGAAGCGCCGCCTCGACTTCGCCGCCGTCGCGAAGCGGCATGCTGTCCAGGAAGGCGTGCCGTAGTCGGGCTCGGTGATGCGAAGCCTGCTGCATCGCGCGCGACGTGGGCCGATCTTGTGGCCGATGACGCGCTTGCCGTCTTTGCCTTCGACAGCATCGCCGCTGGATCGCATAGCTGTCGGCCATCGTCATGCCGGGGTGGCGCTTGGAGAACTGCTCCACCTGCACGCGCGTGCGCTCGGCGGTTTGCAGTTCCTTGGCCAGCGCGAGGTGCTGCGCGGCATCGAGCATCGAAGGACCCTCCGGTTCGCTTGTCGTGCTGCCAGTGTGCCCGAGGCGGCGGGCACTGCACCGCGGCGCGCTCGCCGGCACAATCGCGCCCCGTGCCGCCGGCGCCGGCGGCGGAAACGTTTCCGCGGGCTGACGTACCTGATCTCTTCGACAACCCCATGGGCCTGGCCGGCTTCGAGTTCGTCGAGTTCGCCTCGCCGGTGCCGAACACGCTGGAGCCGCTGTTCGAGAAGATGGGCTTCAGCCTCGTCGCCCGCCACCGCAGCAAGGACGTATTGCTCTACCGCCAGGGCGACATCAACTTCATCGTCAACCGCGAGCCCAAGAGCCTCGCGGGCTACTTCGCCGCCGAGCACGGGCCGAGCGCGTGCGCGCTGGCGTTCCGTGTCAAGGATTCGCACAAGGCGTATGCGCGCGCCATCGAACTCGGCGCGCAGCCGATCGAAGTGCCCACCGGCCCGATGGAGCTGCGCCTGCCGGCGGTGAAGGGCATCGGCGGCGCGGCGCTGTACCTCATCGACCGCTACGAGGACGGCAAAAGCATCTACGACATCGACTTCGAGTTCCTGCCCGAATTCCAGCCGCTGGCGAAGCGTCACCCGCGCGGGCACGGGCTGCGCATGATCGACCACCTGACGCACAACGTGTACCGCGGCCGCATGGCGTTCTGGGGTGCGTTCTACGAGCGCCTGTTCAACTTCCGCGAGATCCGCTACTTCGACATCAAGGGCGAGTACACCGGGCTCACCAGCCGCGCGATGACCGCGCCCGACGGCTTGATCCGCATCCCGCTGAACGAGGAGTCGGGCAAGGGCGCCGGCGGCGGCTCGGGCCAGATCGAGGAGTTCCTGATGAAGTTCAACGGCGAGGGCATCCAGCACATCGCGTTGGCGACCGACGACCTCGTCGCCACCGTCGACGCGTTGCAGATGGCCGGCGTGCCGCTGATGACCGCCCCCAACGACATCTATTACGAGATGCTCGACGAGCGCCTGCCCGGCCACGGCGAGCCGGTGAAGGAACTGGCCACGCGCGGCATCCTGCTCGATGGCTCCACCGCCGGCGGGCAGAGGAAGCTCCTCTTGCAGATCTTCAGCGAGACGCTGCTCGGGCCGGTGTTCTTCGAGTTCATCCAGCGCAAGGCCGACGAGGGTTTCGGCGAGGGCAACTTCAAGGCCCTCTTCGAGAGCATGGAACGCGACCAGATCCGGCGTGGGGCGCTCAAGATCGAGGTCTGATACGGTCTTGCATTCGATCGCACAAGAACCGTTCGGGCTGAGGTATCGAAGCCCCACGCGCTAGCGCCCTTCGATACCTCAGGGCGAACGGACAGTTGGCTCACACAACGCTGAATCGCCCAACGCAAAGCCGTGTGAGCGGGGCGGGCGCGCCGGGCTGACCGCGCCCGCTGTTCACGCCACGACCTTGCGGCCGCGCAGCGCCGCGATGTCGGCCTCGGAGTAGCCGAGTTCGCCGAGCACCGCGTCGGTGTCGTCACCCAACCCCGGCGCCGGGCTGCGCAGGCGCCCCGGCGTGCCCATGAGCTTGGGCACGATGCCGGGCACCTCGACCTCGTAGCCGTCGCGCGTGGGCTGCGTGAGGATCATGTCGCGGGCACGGTAGTGCGGGTCTTCGACGATGTCCTTCGCGGTGTACACGCGCCCGGCCGGCACCTTGGCTTCGCCGAGCACCGCCAGCACGTCGGCCGACGGGCGCTTCGCGGTCCATGCGCCGATCGCCGCGTCGATCTCGGCCACGCGCTGCACGCGCCCGGCGTTGTTCGCGAGCGCCGGGTCGCTGCCCAGGTCGTCGCGGCCGATGGCGCTCATCCGCCGCTTGAAGATGCTGTCGCCGTTGCCGGCGATGAGCACCACCGCGTCGTCGCCGCAGCGGTAGGCGTTCGAAGGCGCGATGCCCGGCAGCGCCGAGCCGGCCGGTTCGCGCACGGCGCCGAACGCGCTGTACTCGGGCACGAGGCTTTCCATGACGTTGAACACCGCCTCGTGCAGCGCGACGTCGATCACCTGCCCCTGGCCGCCGTTGACCTTGCGGTGGTACAGCGCCGTCAGCACGCCGATCGTCCCGTGCAGCGCCGCCAGCGTGTCGCCGATCGAGACGCCGCAGCGCACCGGCACGCGCCCGGGCTCGCCGGTGAGGTGGCGCAGGCCGCCCATCGCCTCGCCGATGGCGCCGAAGCCGGGCAGGTCGCGGTACGGGCCGGTCTGGCCGTAGCCCGAGATGCGCAGCATCACGAGCCCCGGGTTCGTTTTGGCGAGCGTTTCGTAGCCCATGCCCCAGCCTTCGAGCGTGCCGGGGCGGAAGTTCTCCACCAGCACGTCGGCGCGGGCGATGAGCTTGCGCGCGATGTCCTGCCCCTCGGCGCTGCGCAGGTCGAGCGCGATCGAGCGCTTGTTGCGCGACTGCACCTGCCACCACACCGAGGT
>JAXMEZ010000027.1:0-49901 GCA_046348035.1 Rubrivivax sp.
CGGCGTTATAAGCAATTGATTTCAAAGGGAATTCAGGCTAACATCGACAGTCTTCGCGCCGACCTCGAGGCGCGCGACGAACGCGACAAGAACCGCGCCGTCGCGCCCCTGAAGGCGGCCGGGGATGCGTTCCTGCTGGACAACTCGGACCTCACCATCGAGCAATCGGTGGCTCAGGTGCTGGCTTGGTGGCAGGAGCGTTGTCCGTTCGCTTTGGCGCGCGCCCGCATGGGGCCCGCCTGAAGCGCGCGGAACTCAGGCTCCACCGCACCGCTCGCCGCCCAGGCGTCGCGGCCGCGAGGACCGGGCAGCAACGTCCGGGCGCGGTGGTCGTTTCGACTCTCAACCCGCAGCACCCGCTGCACGCACCGCCCGGCTCTGCGCCTCAACCAACCCACCGGGCACCCAGGAACCCAATGTCCGCAACCCAAACCGCCGCGGCGGCACCCGCCCCCGTCGGCATGGAATCGTTCGCCGCCCTCTTCGAGGAATCCATCAAGTCCAGCGACATGCGCCCCGGCGAGGTCATCTCGGCCGAGGTCGTGCGCATCGACTTCAACCACGTGGTGGTGAACGCCGGCCTCAAGAGCGAGAGCTACATCCCGATCGACGAGTTCAAGAACGACCAGGGCGAAGTCGAGGTCCAGGTCGGCGACTTCGTCGCCGTCGCCGTCGAGGCCGTCGAGAACGGCTACGGCGACACCATCCTGTCGCGCGACAAGGCCAAGCGCCTGGCCTCGTGGATGAGCCTCGAGAACGCGCTCGAGAGCGGCGAGTTCGTCACCGGCACCGTCAGCGGCAAGGTCAAGGGCGGCCTCACGGTGCTGGTCAACGGCATCCGCGCCTTCCTGCCCGGCAGCCTGCTCGACACGCGCCCGGTGAAGGACATGACGCCCTTCGAGGGCAAGACGATGGAGTTCAAGGTCATCAAGCTCGACCGCAAGCGCAACAACGTCGTGCTGTCGCGCCGTGCCGTGGTCGAGGCCAGCATGGGCGAGGAGCGCGCCAAGCTGCTCGAGACGCTGACCGAAGGCGCCATCGTCAACGGCGTGGTCAAGAACATCACCGAGTACGGCGCCTTCGTCGACCTCGGCGGCATCGACGGCTTGCTGCACATCACCGACATGGCCTGGCGCCGCGTGCGCCACCCGAGCGAGGTGGTGCAGGTCGGCCAGGAGCTGACCGCCAAGGTGCTGAAGTTCGACGCCGAGAAGAACCGCGTCTCGCTCGGCATCAAGCAGCTCGGCGACGACCCGTGGATGGGCGTCTCGCGCCGCTACCCGCAGGGCACGCGCCTCTTCGGCAAGGTGACGAACATCGCCGACTACGGCGCCTTCGTCGAGATCGAGCCGGGCATCGAGGGCCTCGTGCACGTGTCGGAGATGGACTGGACGAACAAGAATGTCGCGCCGTCGAAGGTCGTCACGCTCGGCGAAGAGGTCGAGGTGATGGTGCTCGAGATCGACGAGGACAAGCGCCGCATCAGCCTGGGCATGAAGCAATGCAAGGCCAACCCGTGGGAGGAGTTCAGCTCCACGGTCAAGCGCGGCGACCGCGTCAAGGGCCCCGTCAAGAGCATCACCGACTTCGGCGTCTTCGTCGGCCTGTCGGCGGGCATCGACGGCCTCGTGCACCTGTCGGACCTCTCGTGGAACGAGCCCGGCGAAACCGCCGTGCGCAACTACAAGAAGGGCCAGGAAGTCGAGGCGATCGTGCTGGCCATCGACGTCGAGCGCGAGCGCATCAGCCTCGGCATCAAGCAGCTCGACGTCGACCCGTTCACGAGCTTCACCACGCTCAACGACCGCGGCAGCATCGTCACGGGCAAGGTGAAGACGGTCGATCCGCGCGGCGCCGAGATCCAGCTCAACGCCGATGTCACCGGCTACCTGCGCGCTTCCGAAATCAGCCGCGACCGCGTCGAGGACGCGCGCAACGTGCTGAAGGAAGGCGACGAGGTCAGCGTGATGGTCGTCAACGTCGACCGCAAGATGCGCAGCATCCAGCTTTCCATCAAGGCCAAGGACCAGGCCGACCAGCAGGAAGCGATGCAGCGCCTGGCGCAGAGCAACGAGCGCGAGACCGCCGGCACGACGAGCCTCGGGGCGCTGCTGCGCGCCAAGCTCGACAAGGGCAGCAGCGAATGACGCGAGTGACGCTCGACTGAGAGCCGGCGCGCGGGCCGGACGGGCGGGTGGCGCCAGCGCGCGCCGCCTTGCCCCGAGGCCCGCGACACCGGCCCAAGGTTCCCGCGCCCGCACCGTGTCCGTCGCCCGGCTCGAGCTGCACCCGACATGACCCGCTCCGACCTCGTCGCGCGCCTGGCCGAGCGCTTCCAGCAGCTCACGCAGCGCGACACCGAGTTCGCCGTCAAGACCATCCTCGACGCGATGAGCGACGCGCTCGCGCGCGGCCACCGCATCGAGATCCGCGGCTTCGGCAGCTTCTCGATCAACCGCCGCCCGCCGCGCCTGGGCCGCAACCCGCGCAGCGGCGCACAGGTCACCATCCCCGAGAAGCTGGTGCCGCACTTCAAGCCGGGCAAGGCTTTGCGCGAAGCGGTCGACGCCGAGCGGCCGCCCGAGCGCAACGAGCATTTCTGAAACGCGCTCGGCGCGGCTGCCGTCGTCGTCGGCGCGCGTCCTGCTGCGAGGGCGCACGGCCTGAGGCCGGCTCCCGACCCCGCCTCCTAGAATCGCGGCGCACCATGCGCCTCGTCGTCTGGCTGGTTCGGGCCTTCCTCTTCTTCGCACTCTTCGCCTTCGCGCTGAACAACCAGCACGAGGTGGCAGTGCATTGGTTCTTCGGGCTTCAGTGGCAGTCGCCGCTGGTCGTCGTCGTGCTGCTGGCCTTCGCCACCGGCGCTGCGCTCGGCGTGCTGGCGATGGTGCCGAGCTGGTGGCGCGCGCGCCGCGCGCTCGCACCGCCGTTTCGCACCACCGGCGCTGCTTCGAGCGCAGCGAGTGCTACCGGCGCAACGACGCGCCCGCCGGCGCCCGACAGCACCGCCGAGTACCCGCCGCGGGTCGGCCTGTAGCAACGGCGCAGCGGCGAGGAAGCACCAGAGGCACATGGAGTTCGACTTCCAATGGCTGCTGATCGGCTTGCCGATCGCCTTTGCGCTCGGCTGGGTCGCTTCGCGGCTGGACCTGCGCCAGCTCGGACGCGCGCGGCGCGAGACCCCGAGCGCGTATTTCAAGGGCCTGAACTTCCTGCTCAACGAACAGCAGGACAAGGCCATCGACGCCTTCGTCGAAGCGGTGCAGCACGACCCCGACACGGCCGAGCTGCACTTCGCCCTGGGCAACCTGTTCCGCCGCCGCGGCGAGTTCGAGCGCGCCGTACGCGTGCACGAGCACCTGCTCGCGCGCGGCGACCTGAAGGCGCACGACCGCGAGCGTGCCCAGCACGCGCTGGCGCAGGACTTCATGAAGGCGGGCCTGTTCGACCGCGCCGAAGCCGCCTGGCGTGCGCTCGAAGGCACGCCGTTCGACCACGAAGCGCGGCTGGCGCAGCTGGCGCTGGCCGAACGCTCGCGCGACTGGCCGCGCGCCATCGAAGTGGCTTCGCGCCTGGACGCCCGCCACGCGGGCGCCTTCGCCACGCGCATCGCGCACTACGAGTGCGAGCTGGCGCTGGCCGCCGACGCCGCCGGGCGCACTTCGGAGGCCGAGGCGGCACTGGCCCGCGCGCGCCATGCCGCGCCCGGTGCCGCGCGGCCCTTGCTTCTCGCCGGCCTTCGCCACGCGAAAGCCGGCCGCGCCGCCGAGGCGATGGCCGCGTGGGACGAACTGCGCGAGCAGCCCGGCCAGCCCGGCAGCGGTGCCTTCCTGCTCGTGGCCGAGGACTACGCCCGCGCCGCGCTCGCCTGCGGCCGCGCCGAGGTGGCGAAGGGGCGCTGCAATCGCTGCTCGACCGCCACGCGGCGACCGAACTCGTTTCGGCGCTCGATGTTCTCGATGCGGGCGTGGCGCCTTCCGTGCCCGCCGCCGGCACGACAGCCGTTCCTGGCGCGCCTTCCGCAGCGCTAACGCGCGAACGGTGGGTGGCGCAATTGCAGCGCGCGCCAAGCCTGAGCGCCGCTCAGCAGCTGCTGGCCGGCGCGCCCGAGACCTGGGGGCCCCTCGGGCCTGGATGCGCTGCGCAACACCGTCGCCCGCGCCGCGCGGCCGTTGCAGCGCTACCGCTGCGCTGCCTGCGGCTTCGAGGCGCAGCACTACTTCTGGCAATGCCCCGGCTGCCTCGGCTGGAACGCCTATCCGCCGCAGCGCATCGACGCGCTGCAGGTGAAGCCTCAGCGCGGCTGTTGTTCCAGCAAGGCCAGCACATCGTTGCGCGAAGGCACCTGCCACTTGCCGCCGATGCTGGCCACGCGCCCTGACCGGTGATGCCGGCCAGGCCCGGCTCGTGGTCGCAGTAGATGCCGAGCGTCGGCCGCCCGAGCGCCGCGGCGAGGTGCGTGAAGCCGGTGTCCAGCCCCACCACCTGGCGCGCGCCGCCCAGCACCGCCGCCATCTCGCCTACGCGCAGGAACGGCGGCACGTCGCCTTCGCAGTCGGCGGCGATGCGCTCGGCGAGCGTCTGCTCGTCGTCGGTGCCCCACAGCACGATCGGCACCAGGCCGCGCTCGCGCAGCCGCTTGCCCACCGACACCCAGTGCCGCTCGGGCCAGCGCTTTTCCTTGCGGCTGGCGTTGGGGATCAGCACCGCATAGGGTGCCTTCGGGCCCCAGCCCGGCGGCGGCGGGCGCAGGCCGAATGCCGGCGCCGTGACCGGCGCGGTGTAGCCCAGGTGCGCGGCGGCGAGCAGGCGGCAGCGCTGCACGGCGTGCAGGTCCTTCGGCACCGCGGCGCGCTTCGCGTAGGCCCACGCGGCCGCCGGCTCGCGCGCGCTCTTGCGGTCGTAGCCGGCCACCGGCCCGCGCGCCTGCCGCGCCCACAGCGCGCTCTTCACCAGGCCTTGCAGGTCGAGCACCAGGTCGTAGGGCTCGCGCTGCAGCTCGGCCCTGAGTTCGCGCATCGCCTTCCACGTGGCCGCGGACATCAACGCGCGCCGCCACTTGCGCCACGACATCGACAGCACGCGCTTGACGCCCGGGTGCATCTGCGGGATCGCCGCATAGCTGCCCTCGACGAGCCAGTCGATCGTCGCCGCCGGGTCGTGGCGCAGCACGTCGGCCACCACCGGCAGCGCGTGCACGACGTCGCCCATCGACGAGGTCTTGACGATCAGCAGGCGCATCGCGGCTTCAACCCCGCGGCGGGCGTTTGCCCGCCGTCGCCGCCGCCTGCTCGGCGACCAGCACGGGGTTGAAACGCGGGTCGTTGTACATCTTGAACTGGCGGTAGACCTTGAAGTAGGCGCGCCCCGCCGCGGCGTCGGCGAGCAGCGCGTCGAGGCAGCCGGCGAGGTCGCCGCGCTGCTGCTGCAGGCGCGTGAGCTTGGCCGCACTGGCTTCGCGGTGCGCCTGGTCGGCGTCGCGGCGCTCGGCTTGCGCGCGCATCGCGTTCACCTTCAGCGCCAGGATCGACAGGCGGTCGATCATGCTGCCGGCGGTCTCGCTGTTCAGGCGCGCGCCCTCGCGCACCGTCGAGCGCGGCGAATCGGTGCGCGCCGAGGCGGCATCAACGAGGCGAAGCGCCACGAGCAGGATCTCGTCGACGCGCTCGGTGGCGTCGTTGCGTGCCTGATTGAAGCCGTCGATGGCGCGCTTGTTGGCGGCGATCTCGGACAGCGCCACCGTCGTGCGCCGCGCCAGGTCTTCCTCGGCCCACAGGCGGCAGTTGAAGAGGTGGTTGGTCTGCACCCAGCGCCAGAAGTCGGGGCCGATGCTGCCGGCGCCTGCGGGCACGCGCACCGGCGGTTCGGTGGCCGGCCAGCCGGGCGCGGCGATGAGCTGGTCGTGCAGCGCCACCACCGCGGCGGCGCTCGGCAGGGGCTGCGTCGTCGTCATCGGGCTGGTGCGGGGGTTTCGTCTCTTGTCGTGCCGCCTCGCGCCGGCCGCTGGGGCACATGAAAGGCGCTGGCAGAATCGGCGCGCATTATGGGCCGCGCGTGCTGACCGCCGAATCACCGCGACCGGGCGGCCGCGCCGCCGGCCCGCTCGTCGTGCGGCTGCGCAACTGGGTCGGCGACGTGCTGCTCGGCCTGCCGATGCTTCAGCGCCTGGCCGATGCGGGCTACGACCTTCGCCTCGTGGGCAAGGGCTGGGCGCGCGACCTGCTGGCCGGGCACGGCTGGCCCGTCGAGGTGCTGCCGAAGACGCTCGGCGAACGCGTGCGCTTGCTGCGGCGGCTGCGCGAAGAGGGCGCCGCGAATTCGCCGCCAGCGCCGCAAGCGCCGCCAGCGCCTGCACGAGCCGCACGGCGGCGCATCGACGCCCTGTGCCTGCCCTACTCGTTTTCCAGCGCGCTCGAGTTCCGGCTCGCCGGTGCGCGCGCGCTCGGCCATGCGCACGAAGGGCGAAGCCTGCTGCTGGCGCGCGCGCTGCCGCTGCAGCGCGGCCGCCATGAACTCGCGGTGTACTGGGAACTCGGCGATGCGCTGCTCGGCCAGGCCGCGCCGCTGCCCGAGCGGCTGGCGCTGAAGCTCGCACCGGCGCACCGCGAAGCCGCGGCGAAACTGCGCGCCGGACACGGCATCGGTGGTGCGGGCAACGCTGGAGGCGCGATCTTCATCTGCCCTTTCGCCGGCGGCACCTTCGACAAGCTCGACAAGACCTGGCCCGCCTTCGCCGCGTTCGTGCACGAAGACCTCGCGCCGCTCGCCGAGCGCCAGGGCCGGCGTGTGGTGGTGTGCCCCGGGCCGGGCGAGGAAGCACAGGCGCGGAGCGCCTTCCCGCGCGCGCTCTGCCTCGAAGGCGTGGGCCTGGGCACCTATGCGGCGCTGCTGGCCGATGCGGCGCTGATGATCAGCAACGACACCGGCCCCGGCCACCTCGCCGCCGCGGTGGACACGCCGCTTCTCTCGGTGCTCGGCCCCACCGACCCGGCGCAGTGGCGCGCCTGGGGGCCGCAGGTGCGCTTGCTCGGCGGCAGCGGCCGCTGGCCGGCGCGCAGCGAAGTGCTGGCCGCGGTGCGCGAGCATCTCGCGCAAGACGCTCCAAAGCCGCGCTGACGTTCCCGCCGACACCCCGGCGGGGGAAGCCGCTCGCCGCCGGCGCCTCACCCGCCGTGGTGCCCCCCCGCGTGCCTGCCCGCGGGGGAATGCGCGGAAGCGCGCCGTGCGAAGAATGCGCTGCAGCCCGCGACGCGAGCCGTCGTCAGCACAAGCAGCCGATGACGGCAGCGAACCGGGCCATCACGTCCCCTCGTTCCACATCAACTTTTCGCATCGATCAAGGAGATCACCATGTTCCGCCAACTCATCGCCGCTCTCGTCGCCGCCGTCGCTCTCAACGCCTTCGCCGCGGTCGACGGCAACCGCGCCAGCCGCGCCGAACTCGAAACCGTCAAGGGCGTCGGCCCCGGCCTCTCGGCCAAGATCATCAAGGCCCGCGAAGCCGGCGAGTTCAAGGACTGGGCCGACATGGTCAAGCGCGTGCCCGGCGTCGGCGCCGCCAGCGCGGGCAAGCTCTCGAAGGCCGGCCTCACCGTCGGTGGCAACGCCTTCGACGCCAGCCAGATGCCGGCGCCGACGAAGGCCACGCGCACGCGCAAGGCCACGGGCAGCGAAGGCGCGGCGACGAAGCCGGCGCGCAAGGCCGACGCCGCTTCGTCCTGAAGCCTCGACGAACGCGGCCAGCCTTCTCTCAGGGCAACTCGAAGTCCGGCATCGGCCGCGACACGTCGAAGTCCAGCGCGGCCTGCTCGCCCGGCGGCAGGTCGCGCAGTGCGCGCAGCGCCCGCTGCCGCGCGTCCCAGCCGAAGAACTGCATCACCTCGTCTCGGCGGCTCATCGTGTCGGCTTCGCCCAGCGACATCAGTTCGCGCGTGTACGGCGCTTCGAAGAGCAGGTAGCTCGCGAGCGCCGTGCCGCGCGCCGTCTCGCCTTCACCGCTGACGCCGGCGCCACGCAGGAGCGTGCGCACGGGGCCGGGCAGGCTCGACAAGTGCCGCGCCGCGATGTCGTCCAGCCGTTGCGAAGGGGCGATCACCAGCGCTTCGATCGGCTTGAGCGGCGTGTCCGCCAGTGCAGACTCGGGCAGCAGCGCCAGCGTGCGGTTGATGCGCTTCATGCGCTCGACGTCCACCGCCAGCGCATCGAGGAAGATGCTCGAAAGCGCATGGCCGGCGATCTGCGCCAGGTTCGGGTAGCCCGTCTGCACGATCTGCCGGCCGCTCGGCTCCTGCATGCGGCCGGCGCCGATGATCAGGAGCCGCTCGGCGCCGAGGTGGATCGCCGGCGACAGCGGCGCGGTGTTGCGCATCGAGCCGTCGCCGAACCAGCCGGGGTCGCCGGGCACATCGAGATGCTGCGAAGGGAAGACGAACGGGATCGCCGCCGAGGCGAGCAGGTGCTTCTGCGAGATCTCCGAGGGCACCGCGACGCGCTGCGAGCGCACCCAGGCGTCCACCGGCTGCAGCATGCTGTAGAAGGTGTAGTGCTCGCCGCTCGTGTAGCTGGATGCTGTGACGGCGAACGCATGCAGCTGCCGCTGCTGCTGCACGAGCGGAATGCGCTCCAGCGGCACCAGGCGCTGCAGCAACTCGGCCAGCGGTTCGTTGTCCAGCAGCGAACGCGGCCGCGCCCGCCGCCAGCGGGCGATGATCCAGCCGATCGACAGCATCGTCAGCCACTGCGCGCCGGTGCGGATGACGCCCAGCGAATCGGAGCGGTAGACCTGATCGGCGGTGAAGTTCTGCCAGACCTTGGCGATCACCTCGACGGCGGCCTCGAAGCGGTCGGCGTGCGCGGCCAGCGCCGCAGCGTTGATGGCGCCGGCCGACGTGCCGCAGATGACGCCGAACGGGTTGTTCATGCGCGCCCGCGGCCATCACTTCGCGCCGGATCTTCACGAGCGCACGCAACACGCCCACCTGGTAGGCGGCACGCGCGCCGCCGCCGCTGAGGACCAGGCCGGTGAGCGGCGTCTCGTACATGGGCCCGCATTGTGGCTTTGCGCGTGGGGCTTCACGCGGGCGGCGCGCGACGGACAGGAGGCGAAGACCGCACTCCGACGCGTGGCGGCGGGATCGGGCCGGCGGGGTGCCCTGCTTCGTTCGTGTCCTCTTTCGGCCGCCCTGCTCCGCAAGCTCCGCAGGGCGCCCGAATGCCCCCTTTACCTCACGAAGCAGGGCACCCCACCGTCCCGATCCGGCATCCACGGTGGCGTTCGACGAGAAGACCAATCCCGCGCTGACCAACATCGATGCCCAGTCTTCGAAGACAAACGCCGGTGTCACGCCAAGGACGCCGGGTGCTCGGCTCTGCGAGGTAGAGGGCATTCGGGCGCCCTGCGAGCTTTGGCGAGCCGGGCGGCCGAAGAGGACACGAGCGGAGCCGAGCACCCGGCGGCCTTGGCGCGCCACGACCTCAACGCACCGCGACGGCCGCGACCTCAGCGCACCACGACGCGCCACTGGCAAGCCAGCGCCGCGTCAGTCGCCCTTGCCTTTGCCCTTGCCGGAGTTGCCATGGCCTTCGCCACGGCCGCGGTCATGGCCGCGACCGCGGTCGTGGTCATCGTCGTCGCGATGCCTGGCGCCCTTGTGCACGTGGCGGTCGTACCAGTCGTCGCGAACGAAGTAGACCGGGTGGCCGCAGGCCTGGTACTTCTGGCAGTGCTTCGCCCAGTCCTTGCGGTGCCCCGGCGGCACCCACATGTACACCGGCTGCGGCCGCGGCGGCGGTGCCACCACGACACCTGGACGCGGGGCCGGCGGCATCGGCGGCGGCGCGATCACCACGGGGTTGGGCAGCACCACCTGCGGCACCGGCAGCCGGCTCACGTCGACGCGCCCGGGCAGGCCGGGCAGGACGATCGGCGGCGGCGGCGGCAGCTTGATCTCGAGCGCGAAGGCCGGGAGCACGGAAGCCCCGAGCAGGCCACCGGCCAGCAGACGGCGCAGGCGGGGCCAGCGTGGAAGGCGAACAGGGGACGAGCGATTCATCGCGACTCTCGGATTCGGAGAAGAGGACGAGCAGACAACGCCCGATGATGCCGCCGCGTCGGCAGCCGCACGCCGCCGTTTCACTCGTACACAACTATCGCCTCGCCGCCCTCGGCGATGCTGCGCCAGCGCACGAGCGCCTCGTCGCAGGGCCAGAAGCGCGCCTCGTCGCCGAGGTCGATCTCGGCCACCGCGTGCCGGCGCTTCAGCTTCAGCCGCACCGCCAGCCCCTGGTGCAGCACGCCGTGCTCGGTGTCGACGCGCCGCGAAGGCCACAGCTTCAGCACGTCGCCCACCGGCGGCAGGCCTCCGTTCACTTGTACCGTCAGGTGCCGGGCGAAGCGGGCACGCGCCGCCGGCAGGTCCCACACCTGCGTCACGGTCAGGCGCAGGCCGCCGCTGAAGCGGTCGGGCTGCAGGCGGCCTTGCACGACGACGAGCTGGTCCTCCTGCGCCAGCTCGCGCTGGCCTTCGAACAGCTCCTCGCCGGCCACCGCCTCGATCGTCTCGCTGCCGTCGTCGAGGCGGAACAGCACGACACGGCCGCGCTGGCCGTTCACCGTGCGCGGGTCGGCGATGATGCCGGCCAGCAGCTGCGGCTCGCGGCTGTCCACGAGCGCGGCGATCGGCTGGCGCACGAAGCGCCGCACCTCGTCGGACCAGGCGTCGAAGAGGTGGCCGCTCAGGTAGAAGCCGAGCGCTGCCTTCTCGTTCATCAGGCGCTCGCGCAGGCCCCACGGTGCCGCGTGCACGAGGCCCGGCTCCTGCGTGCTGCTGCCGTGGCTGTCGCCGCCGTCGAAGTCGAAGAGACCGCCTTGCAGCACGTTGGCCGCCTGCGTCTCGGCCCAGTCGAACGCGAGGCCGACACTGGCCAGCAGCGCCGAACGCGGCTCGGCACCGGCGCCGGCACTTGAACCGGCATTGGCATCGAGGGCATCGAACGCGCCGGCCTTGATCAGCGCCTCGACGACGCGCTTGTTGACGCGCTGGCGGTCGACGCGGGCGCAGAAGTCGAAGAGGCTCCTGAACGGCCCGCCGCCCTCGCCTTCGCGCTCGCCGGCGCCTTCGCGCGCGGCGACGATCGCTTCGATCGCGCCTTGCCCCGTGCCCTTCACCGCGCCCAGGCCGTAGCGCACCGTGCGTTCGCCCACCGGCTCGAAGCGCCAGCCGCCGCGGTTGATGTCGGGCGGCTCGAAGGTCACGCCGGCCAGCTTCGCGTCGGCCATCAGCACGCGCAGCTTGTCGGTGTTGTCGGCTTCGATCGTCATGTTGGCGGCGTAGAACTCCGCCGGGTGGTGCACCTTCAACCACGCCGTGTGGTAGGCCAGCACCGAGTAAGCCGCCGCGTGGCTCTTGTTGAAGCCGTAGCCGGCGAACTTCTCCATCAGGTCGAACACTTCGTCGGCCTTGGCCTGCCCGATGCCCAGGCCCTCGGCGCCGGCGCGGAACTTGCCGCGCTCCTTGGCCATCTCCTCGGCCTTCTTCTTGCCCATCGCGCGGCGCAGCAGGTCGGCGCCGCCCAGCGTGTAGCGGCCGAGCACCTGCGCGGCCTGCATCACCTGTTCCTGGTAGACGAAGATGCCGTAGGTCTCTTCGAGCACCGGCGCCAGCAGCGGGTGCGGGTACTCGATGGGCTCCTGGCCGTTCTTGCGCCGGCAGAAGCTGGGGATGTTCTCCATCGGCCCCGGCCGGTACATCGCGTTGAGCGCGATCAGGTCCTCCAGCCGCGAAGGCTTCGCGTCGCGCAGCATGCCCTGCATGCCGCGCGATTCGAACTGGAAGATCGCTTCGGTGCGGCCTTCGGTGAAGAGCTTGTAGACCGCCGGGTCGTCGAACGGCAGCCGCTCGAAGGCAAACTGCTCTTGCCCCGGCTTCCTGCGGATGAACTCCTTGGCCAGTTCGAGGATCGTCAGCGTCGCCAGGCCGAGGAAGTCGAACTTCACGAGGCCGATCGCCTCGACGTCGTCCTTGTCGAACTGGCTCACCGCGCTGGTGCTGCCCGGCTGCTGATAGAGCGGGCAGAAGTCGGTGATCTTGCCCGGCGCGATCAGCACGCCGCCGGCGTGCATGCCGACGTTGCGCACGATGCCTTCCACGCGCGTGGCGAGCGCCAGCAGTTCGCGCACTTCCTCCTCGGCCGCCTCGCGCTGATTCAGCTCGGGTGCCTCGCGGCGGGCGTAGATCGTCGCGTCCTTGTCGGGGTCGTAGCCTTCGGGCACCGGGGCGAGCGTCACCGTCTTGCCCGGCGGCGCAGGGATGAGCTTGGCGATCGAATCGACATGCCCGTAGCCCATGCCGAGCACGCGGCCAACGTCGCGCAGCGCCGCCTTGGCGGCCATGGTGCCGAAGGTGGCGATCTGGCTCACCGCGTCGCGCCCGTACTTGTCCTTCACGTACTCGATGACGCGGTCGCGGTTGGCCTGGCAGAAGTCGATGTCGAAGTCGGGCATCGACACGCGCTCGGGGTTCAGGAAGCGCTCGAAGAGCAGCTTGTAGGCAAGCGGGTCGAGGTCGGTGATCTCGAGTGCGTAGGCCACCAGCGAACCCGCGCCCGAGCCGCGCCCCGGGCCCACCGGGCAGCCGTGCTCCTTGGCCCAGACGATGAAGTCGCTGACGATGAGGAAGTAGCCGGCAAAGCCCATCTTCTCGATGGTCGCCAGCTCGAACGCAAGCCGCTCCTGGTAGCGCGGCCCCTCGCGTTCGCGCACGGCGGCGTCGGGGTAGAGCGCGGCCAGGCGCTTGTCCAGCCCGGCTTGCGCCTGCTGGCGGAAGAACTCGGTCAGCGGCATCGGCACGCCGTCGGCGCCGCGCGGCGTGGGGAAGTCGGGCAGCTGCGGCTTCCCGAGCGTCAGCTCGAGGTTGCAGCGGCGCGCGATGTGCACGCTGTTGGCCAGCGCACTGGGCACGTCGGCGAACAGCGCCGCCATCGCCGCGGCGGTCTTGAAGTGCTGCTCGCGCGTGAAGCGCTTGCTGCGCCGCGGGTTAGCCAGCGTGTCGCCCTCGGCGATGCACACGCGCGCTTCGTGTGCTTCATGGTCGTCGGGGGTGAGGAACTGCACCGGGTGCGTGGCCACCACCGGCAGCCCCATCGCCGCGGCCAGCGGCACCGCCGCACGCACATGCGCTTCATGCTGCGGCAGCCCGGCGCGCTGCAGCTCGACGTAGAAGCGTCCGGGGAAAAGGCGCGCCAGCTCGGCCGCGACGGCGCGCGCGCGCGCTTCGTCGCCGGCGAGCAGCGCCATGCCGATGGCACCGAGGTCGCCCCCGGAAAGCGCGATCAGCCCGCCGCCCAGCTCCTCGAGCCACGGCCACTTCACGAGCGCCTGGTTGCGCTGCACGTTGCCCACCCAGGCGCGCGCGAGCAACTCGCTCAGGTGGTGCCAGCCGCGCAGGTCCTGCACCAGCAGCAAGAGGCGGCTCGGTGCCTGGTCGCTGCACTGGACGAAGCGCGCTTCGCAAAGCGGCTCCATCCACACGTCCACACCGATGATCGGCTTCACGCCCTTGGCACGGCAGGCCTTGTAGAACTTGACGGCGCCGAAGAGGTTGCCGAGGTCGGTGATGGCCAGCGCCGGCATGCGCTCGGCGCGCGCCGCCGCGGCGGCGTCGTCGATGCGCAGCGTGCCGTCGACGACCGAGTACTCGCTGTGCACACGCAGGTGCACGAAGGCCGCCGCCGAGTTGTCCACAGGTTGATCTCGACTCGTCTTCGCGAGCAGCACGGCACTCACGCTGTCATTCATGCAGGCATTCTAGGCAGCCGGTTTCGCTTGAGCTTTGCCTGAGAATCGCACGCCATGTTGTGGTGGTTGCTGCGCGCTCTAGGCGTGCTGATGGTGCTGACGGCGATCGCGCTGGCGATGTCGCGCGCGCCCGATCGCACCGTCGATTCGCTGGTGGCGCGCTGGGCGCCGCCGCCTTCGGACTTCATCGACGTGCAAGGCCAGGTCGTGCACGTGCGCGACGAAGGGCCGCGCACCGACCCGCTGCCGGTGCTGCTGCTGCACGGCACGTCGGCCAGCCTGCACACATGGGAAGGCTGGGTCGGCGCGCTCAAGCGCGAGCGGCGCGTCATCACCTTCGACCTGCCGGGCTTCGGCCTCACCGGGCCTTTCACGGGGCACTATGCTGGCCAGTCGTACCGCGGGGACAACTACGCGCGCTTCGTGCTCGACCTGGCCGACAAGCTGAAGGTCGGCCGCTTCGTCATCGGCGGCAACTCGCTCGGCGGCGACGTCGCCTGGCGCGTCGCGGCGCTCGCGCCCGAGCGCGTGCACCAGCTCGTGCTCGTCGACGCCGCCGGCCCCGCCTTCGTGCCGCCCGAGCTGCCGCTCGGCTGGCGGCTGGCGCGCGTGCCGGTGCTGAACCGCCTCTTCGAATCGCTGCTGCCGCGCTCGATCGTCGCCGAGGGCGTGGCCATGTGCTACGGCGACCGCAAGCGCATCACGCCCGGACTCGTCGACCGCTACTTCGAGCTGGCGCTGCGCGAAGGCAACCGGCGCGCGCTGATGGAGGGCCTGCGCGACTGGCGCCCGGGCGAAGGCGCCGAGCGCATCGCCTCGGTCCGCACGCCCACGCTCGTCATCTGGGGCCGGCGCGACCGCTTGATTCCGCTCACGGTGGGCGAGCAGTTCGCGCGCACGATTCTCGGCAGCCGGCTCGTCATCTTCGACGACCTGGGGCATGTGCCGCAGGAGGAAGACGCGGCGCGGACCGTGAAGCCGGTGCGGGCGTTCCTCGGCTTCCTCGACCAACAACGTGACCGCAAGCGTGCGGGCTGAAACCCAAGTGCTGCCTTCAACCGGCGAGGTCGCGTGCCGTGTCGCCCGCGATGCGCCTGGCCTCGATGTGCAACCTTCAAGCTCGCATCGCGCCGCGATCGCCGGTCATGCGCGTCACCAGCACCAGCGCGTCGAGGCCGGTTTCCGCGGTTCATCGCGAACTCGCAGCTCCATCACCCGCCTGCCGGTGGCGTAGTCGAGGCTGCCGGTCGGTTCGTCGGCGAGCAGCACCTGCGGGTGCACGACGAAGGCGCGCGCCAGGGCCACGCGCTGCTGCTCGCCGCCGGAAAGCACCTTCGGGTAGTGCGAGAGCCGCTCGGCCAGGCCCACGCGCGTGAGCATCTCGGTGGCGGCGGCGCGCGTCGTGGCGGCCCATCAGTTCGAGCGGCAGCATCACGTTCTCCAGCGCCGTGAGGTTGCCGAGCAGCTGGAAGCTCTGGAACACGAAGCCGACGTTGCGCGCGCGCTGCTCGGCGCGCGCGTCCTCGTCGAGCGCGAAGAGGTCGGCGCCGGCGAGCAGCACGGTGCCGCTGGTGGGCACGTCGAGGCCGGCGATGATCGACAAGAGCGTGCTCTTGCCCGAGCCGGAAGCGCCGACGATGGCCACGCTCTCGCGCGGGGCGAGCGCGAAATCGATCTCGTGGAGAATGGTCAGCGTTCCGGTGGCATCGGCCACCTGCTTGGTGACCGCGCGCACGGCAATGATCGGTTCGACGGGTTCGACGACGGGTTCGACAGAGGCGGCTTCGGACATCGCTTGTTCTTCTGCGGCGCGAGGAAGGTGCGCCGCGGGGCCGGAAAGGCTTGTTGCGCAGCGCCCGCGCCTCGCGGCCATGGCGCGCAGGCCGGCGGCGGTGGCTGCTGCGCGCGGCGGTCGCGCACTGTAGCGTGCTGGCACTGGCCGGCTGGATCGGCGGCAGCACAGCCGCCCATGCCCAGGGGTCAAGCGGCGCCGCCGGCGGCACGAGCGCCGGCATGAACGGTGGTGCCCCGCAGCAGCGCCCCGATCAAGACCATCGTCGTCGTCGGCGACAGCCTCTCGGCCGAGTACGGCATCGCACGCGGCCAGGGCTGGGTGGCCTTGCTCGAGAAGCGCCTCGCCGACGAACGCATCGGCTACAGGGTGGTGAACGCCAGCGTCAGCGGCGGCACCACTTCGGGCGGCCGCTCGCGACTGCCGGCGCTGCTGCGCCAACACAGGCCGCAGGTCGTGGTGCTGGAACTCGGCGGCAACGACGCGCTGCGCGGCCTGCCGCTTTCGATGACCGAAGCCAACCTCGCCGAGATGGCGCGCCAGAGCAAGGCGGCCGGCGCGCGCGTACTCGTGGCCGGCATGGCGGTGCCGCCGAACTACGGCCGCAGCTACGGCGAGCAGTTCATGGCCTTGTTCGCCAAGGTGGCCAGGGCCGAAGGCACGGCGCTGGTGCCGTTCATCCTGGCCGGCGTCGCCGACGCGGCCGACGCCGAGGCGATGTTCCAGCCCGACCGCATCCACCCGAGGGCCGAGGCGCACCCGCGCATCCTCGGCAACGTGTGGCCGGCGTTGAAGCCGTTGCTGCGTTAGCCAGCCAGGCCGCGCCGCGCGCAGGCGGCTGCCTCAGGGCGCGAGGATCCTGAGCGGCGGGAAATAGGTCTTGTAGTTGCCTCGATCGCGGGTGAGGAGGGCGAAGTTCGAGACTGCCGCGTGGGCGCCGATGTAGAAATCGGGCAGCGGCAGCGACTTCGCGCCACCGCGGCTGCGATAGAGAGCGAACGCACGCGCGGCCAGCGCGGCACAGGACCAGGGCAAAGCCGTGCGTCGCGTCTCGTAGACGTCGAGCAACGCATCGAGGGCCGCGATGTCCGGCCCCGGAACCAGCAGTTCGGTGTAGACGATCAGGTTGATGTGCACGGGCCAGCGCTCGCTGCAAGCCTGCAGCTGCTCGGCCGCCCAGGCATGCCACGGGCTCGCTTCGTCGATGCAATCGACCCACACGCTGGTGTCGACGAGGACACCGGCACTGCCGTCGTATGCCGCAAGGCTAGCGCTTGCCACGCTTGGCCGGCGCCGAACCCTTCTCGCCGCCGCGCAGGAACGCCATGATCTCGTCGGCGCCGAGCTGCCTGAAGTCGGCGTCCATGCTTCGGCGGACCTTGGCGGCGGCCGCACGCAGCTGGGCGCGCCGATCGTTCTTCACGCCTGTGGCAACGGGGGTGATCACGATCTTGCTGCCTTCCAGGCTGAACGTGACTTCGCTGCCCGGCGCCACACCGGCGGCGGCGCGGATGTGCTTGGGGATCGTCACCTGCCCCTTCTCGGTCACGAGCATTCGGGCTCCCGGTAAGAATTGGGAGGTAGGAATCTTACTGGAGCCCGGCCGTTGCGGCGCCAGGCGCTCCACCGCGGGGCCCTGTCTCAGCGCACTGCCTCGCGCTCGCGGTCGCGCGGCGCGGCGGCGGTCGTCGTCGCTGCCGCCACGCGCGCCTTGGGGCGCGCGCCGAGCGTGAACCCGGCGCGGCGCCGTGGCCGGAGGTGCTGTCGCTGCCGGCGTGCAGTGGCCGGCAATGGCGCGGCGGCGGCGTGGCTGGGGTTGCACGCGGGGGTGGGGTCGGCGAGCCGCCTTGAGCGGGCGGGGCCGGACGGCGTCCGCTGCGCCGGCGGCGCGGGTTGCACGGCGGGCGTGCGTACTGGGCCGGCCGCACCGGTGCCACGGCTGATCGTCTGGGAAGCCGGCGCTGGCCGGGGCGCGGGTCCGCAGCGCGGCCGTCGCGTCGATCGCGTCCATCGCGCGGATCGCGTCCGTCGCGGCCGTCGCGGCCGTCACGCGCATCGCGGCCATCGCGGCGGTCGCGCCGATCGGGCACGGTGACCGTGCCGTCGCGCCGCGGCGGTTGCGGCGCCACCGTCGCCGGCGGCGGCACATCGCGCCGCGGCGGCTCGCCGATGGCGCCGCCATGCGGCGGCGTCGAGATCACGCGCGGCCTCGTCGCAGCCCGGGTCACGCCCATCGCGCGGCCCGTCACCGCCGCCGACCTCGTGCCGGCACATGCGCCGGTGGCGCCACCACGGTCACCGGCTCGCGGTGGCCATTGGGCGGCAGGTTCACGATCGCGCGCCCCACCGGTTCGCGGCGCACCGAGCGCGTCGCGCGGCACCACGGTCACGCCGCCGGGCACGCCCTGGTTGCTGTAGGTCGATGGGCCCGGTGGGCACCGGCTGCGGATGCCCGCCCGCTGCGCCGGTGGCGCGAAGCGCGGGTGATGTTCACGCGGTTCACGCACACCGGCGTCGCGCGGTAGTAGGGCATGCAGCGCCGCAGGCGCGGTGCCAGCGGTACCCAGCCGACGGTGGGGCCCGGGTTGATGGAAACCCCAGGCCCGGCCCGCCGACCCACGCCACCAGCGCCGGCGCGTACACCGGCCGCCGCAATATAACCGCCGGGCGCCCAGCACCAGCGGCCGTGCCAGTGCACCCAGCGCCCGTAGTAAACGGCGCGAAGCCCCACGGCGCCTCGTCGACCCAGGTCCAGCCCCAGGGCGCACCCACGGGACCCAGCGGCCGTAGCGGTAGGGCGCCCAGCCGGCCGTCACCGTGCTCGGGTACCAGATCGCGCCGTAGTCGGGGCGGCGCTCCACTGGCCCCAGCGGTCGAGGTCCTCGGCGCCGGTCATCTCGGGCGAGACATGGCCCGAAGACGCGAGGCGCTCGTCGCGATCGTCCTCGGCGACCGCCCAGCGCGCGAAGGTGCGTCGTCGCTGCTGATGCCGCGCCAGACGTGGCGCAGCTCGCCGGTGCGCGCCTCGCGGAACAGCTCCAGCCGCTGCCCGGTACCTGCGGTGAGGCGGCGCGCGTCGTCCACGCAGGTCGCCCGCCAGCCAGTTGCAGTTGCAGGTGGTGGTGTTGCCGACGCGGTCGATGCGGTTGCATGGCGCGCAGCAGCAGCAGGCGCGCTTCGCGCGTCACCACTTCCAGCTCGGCGGCCGCTTCGCGGCACGCGCACGGCCAGCTCGCCGTTGTGCAGTTGGAAGGCCATGCGCTCGTCGTCCAGGCGCAGCACCTGCTCGGTGCCGCTGCCCAGGCAGCACGGCCGAACCGATGCGCAGATCGACGCGCGCACCGCCGGCGGACAGGCGGTCGCTGGTGGTCAGCGGCCGATTGCTCGGCGTCGTCCCAGCGGGCCTTCCTCGGCGTCGTAGCGCGAGACGTTGCCTGCACTCGACGATGCGGCCGACGCGCCCGTGGGCGGTCGATTTCAGCAGGCCCGCCGCTGCCCGGTGCGGCGGTCACCACGGTGGCCGGGGCGCCCGGCTTGTCGGCGGCTTCCTCGGCCGCTGCAGCGCCTGCTTCGGCCGCGCGCGCCGCCGCCAGGCCCATCGCCTGGGCCAGCCCGGCGCCGGCAGCGACAGCAGCGTCAAGAGCGCTGCGAGGCCGGCGCGCCTGCCCGGATAGCGGCCGGGCGATGGCAGACGAGCGTGGATCAGCTGGCATCATGTTCATGGCAACGGCTTCCCGGCGGGGACCGATGACCGCCGGGGGTACGCAGGCTCGGGCCGCCGTGTAAAGCCGTGTTGCTGCGGCCGTGTTGTTGCACGGCCCGAGCCATCGGGGCCGCTACGCATGCGCCCGCCTCGGCGCGCCATCCGTGCAACAACAACTGCAGGAGCCCACCTTGACCCGCCCCACGCGCAGCGAATTCGAGACGCTCATCCTCGCCGCGCAACCCGGCGAGCCGCGCATCGCGCGCATCACGTTGAACCGGCCCGAGCGGCTGAACGCGATCAACGCCGCGCTGCCCGGCGAACTGCGCCGCGCCGTCGAGCAGGCCGAGGCCGACGACGGCGTGCACGTCATCGTGCTCGCCGGCGCCGGGCGCGCGTTCTGCGCCGGCTACGACCTGCAGGACTTCGGCAGCGGCCTCGCCGAGCACCCCTGCCAGCAGGAGAAGCAGCCGTGGGAGCCGACCGAAGACTACGCGGCGATGAAGCGCTACACCGAGGACTTCATGTCGCTGTGGCGCTGCCGCAAGCCCACCATCGCCATGGTGCACGGCGTGGCTCTGGCCGGCGGCAGCGACATCGCGATGTGCTGCGACCTGCTGGTGATGGCCGACGAGGCGAAGATCGGCTACCCGCCGGTGCGCGTGTGGGGCTGCCCGACGACAGCGATGTGGACCTACCGCCTGGGGCCGATGCGCGCCAAGCAGCTGATGTTCACCGGCGACATGATCGACGGCCGCACCGCCGCCGCGTGGGGCCTGGCCACCGCGAGCGCAAGCGCGGAGCAGCTCGAGGAAGCGACGCTCACGCTCGCGCGGCGCATCGCCGGCGTGCCGCGCTCGCACCTGGCGATGCACAAGCTCGTCGTCAACCAGGCGATGCTGACGATGGGCCTGGAGCAGACGCAGATGTTCGCCACACTCTTCGACGGCATCACCCGCCACAACCCCGAAGGCCTGTGGTTCCGCCGCCAGGCGCAGGCGCACGGCTTCAAGAGCGCGGTGCAGTGGCGCGACAGCGGGCGCGCGATTCCCGAAGGCGACGAGGCGCGGGCATTGATTGCGGAGCTGGAGAAGCTGCTGGACGCATCGCCGCGCTCCTGATGCGCCCAATCACCTCCGCCGTCGCGCGCCCGGCCGCGCGGCGTAGCATTGGCTACGAACAGCAGCGGCACGCAGGAATTCCGACGATGACGACGATTCAGATCGAACTGCCGGAGGCGACGGCCAAGGCCGCGCGTGATGCAGGATTGTTGACACCCCAGGCGCTGGATCGGCTGCTGACCGATGCATTGAAGCGACAGCAGGCGGCCGACTCGTTGCTGTCGATCGCCGATCGAGTGGCCACCGCCGGGATCGCGCCAATGCCGATGGAAGAGATCAATGCCGAGGTGAAGGCGGCGCGCGCGGAACGGCGTCAGCGTGCGGGCGGTCATTGATACAAACGTGCTCGTCGCGGCATTGCTGTGGCGCGGGCCGCCGCATGCATTGCTCGGGCACGTGCGCGCCGGAGCGCTCAGCCTCGTCAGCAGCCCGGCGTTACTGGCCGAGTTGGCCGATCGTCACTGGCGACAACGATCTGCTCTCGCTTGCAGGCTTCGAGGGTATTCCGATCGTCTCGCCAGTCCAGGCCGTCACGCGCATCGAGGTAACAGGCAAAGCCTGACTGCCGCGCCATCGGGACACGCCGCTCCCCGCCATCAAGCTTCAGTCCTCCGCTGCGTCCCCCAGCTCCGGAAACAGCACGCTCGTGAACCCGAGCTTCGTCAGGTCGGTCATCCGCGTCGGATAGAGCCGGCCGATCAGGTGGTCGCATTCGTGCTGCACCACGCGGGCATGGAAGCCTTCGGCTTCGCGTTCGATGAGGTTTCCTTCGCGGTCCCAGCCGCGGTAGCGGATGCGCGCGTGGCGCGGCACGACGCCGCGCAGGCCGGGTACCGAGAGGCACCCTTCCCAGCCTTCGACCAGCTCGTCGCCGAGCGGTGTGACGAGCGGGTTCACGAGCACGGTCTGCGGCACCGCCGGGGCATCGGGGTAGCGGTCGTTGCGCTCGAAGCCGAAGATCACGAGTTGCAGATCGACGCCGATCTGCGGAGCGGCCAGGCCGGCGCCGTCGGCCGCGGCCATCGTCTCGAACATGTCGGCCACCAGCGCGCGCAGCTCGGCGGTGCCGAATTCGCGCACCGGCTGCGCCACGCGCAGCAGGCGCGCGTCGCCCATCTTCAGGATCTCGCGAACGGCCATGCCGGGCTCTTGGTCGTTGGTCGTTGGTCGTTCGTCGTTTGGTCGTTCGGTCGCAGGCCAGCAGAGCTTCAGCGGAACGAGACGCGCACCGCCGGCCGCCCCGGCAGGCCCCAGTAGACGATCTCGACCGCCTGCCCCGCCTTGGGCGGCATCAGGCGCGAGAACGAGCCCAGGCTGATCAGGTCGCCCGGCTTCATCACCGCGCCGCCGCCGCTGCGCGCCATGTCCTTGGCCAGCCAGACGACGGCGTTCAGCGGGTGGTCGAGCACGTCGCTGCCCTTGCCGCGGTCAACCTCCTTGCCGCCTTCGCTGACGATGACCACCATGTCGCGCAGCGCGTCGAGCAGCGCGAAACGTTCGGCGCGGGTGGCCGGCACGGCGATCGGTGCGCCCACTACGCCGAGGCGCGCACCGACGTTGATGGCGTTGACGGCGGCGCCGTTCAGCTTGGGCGGCGCCTGCACGACGAGGTCAGGCAGCTCGATGAACGGGATCACCTGGTCGATGGCCGCCAGCACGTCGGCGGGCGTTTGCGCCTGGTTGATGGCCGCGTCGCTGACGCGCACCAGCATGTCGGCCTCGAACAGCGGCCGCGCGCCGAAGGCGGCGTCGACAACGGCGCCGTCCTTCAGCAGCATCGACTCGTACAGCGTGCCCCACACCGGCGAGTCGTGGTTGAAGCGCTTCTGCACGGCCGGGTTGGTGAGGCCGGCCTTGTAGCCGACCACCCGCCCCATCTGCACCGCGAGCAGGCGGTTGAACTTGGCGCGCGTGCATTCGCCATCGGCAGCCGAGAGGCCCTCGGGTTGTTGGCCGGGCGCTTGGCGAGATAGGCCTCGTGCATGGCCACGACCTCGGCGTCGCTCAAGCAGGCGGCGCCGCCGGCGGCGCTGCCCAGCAGCAAGGCAACAGCGCAGATCGATGAAGCGAGCGGTGCGATACGCATGGGGTGTTCTCCTCGGTGTGGTCTTCCGGCGCGACCGCAGTATGCCCGCGGTGCGCGGGCGGCCTGCCGGCACCGGCGCGGGCCGGCACCGGCGCGCCGCGGCGGCCCTCCTTCAATCGGCGCCGCTGCCTTGGACCAGCAACGCCCGCAGCCCCTGCTCATCGAGCACCGGCACACCGAGTTCGCGCGCCTTGTCCAGCTTGCTGCCGGTCTCCTCGCCGGCAACGACGAAACTCGTCTTCTTCGACACCGAGCCGGCCACCTTGCCGCCGGCCGCCTCGATGAGCTCCTTGGCCTCGTCGCGCGAAAGCGTGGGCAGCGTGCCGGTGAGCACCAGCGTCCTGCCGGCCAGCGGCAACGCCGCCAGGTCGCCACCCCCACCGCCGGCAGCGGACGCCGCGGTGCCTTCGTGCTCGGGCCAGTGCACGTCGGCGCGCAGCTGCTCCACCACTTCGCGGTTATGCGGCTGCGCGAAGAAGGTGTGGATGCTCGCGGCGACGACGGGACCCACGTCGTTCACCTGCAGCAGCTCGTCCTCGCTGGCGGCCATCACGCGGTCCATCGCGCCGAAGTGGCGCGCCAGGTCCTTCGCCGTCGCTTCGCCGACATGCCGGATGCCGAGCGCGTAGAGGAAGCGCGCCAGCGTCGTCTGCTTGCTGTGCTCCAGCGCCGCCACCAGGTTGGCCGCGCTCTTGTCGGCCATGCGTTCGAGTGCGGCGAGCTTGGCCACGCCCAGCTTGTACAGCTCGGGCAGCGTGCGGATGATCCCGGCATCGACGAGCTGGTCGACGAGCTTGTCGCCCAGCCCCTCGATGTCCATCGCGCGCCGGCCGGCGAAGTGCAGCAGCGCCTGCTTGCGCTGCGCGGCGCAGAAGAGGCCGCCGGTGCAGCGGTGGTCGATGCCGCCCTTCTCGCGCTGCACGTCGCTGCCGCACACCGGGCAGTGGCGCGGCATGTGGAAGTTGGGCACGTAGCGCGCGCGCCGGCCCCGGTGGCCTTCCTTGCCTTCCTGGCCAACCTCCTCGACAACGCGGCCCACCACCTCGGGAATCACGTCGCCGGCGCGGCGCACGATGACGCGGTCGCCGACGCGCACGCCCTTGCGGCGCAGCTCGAACACGTTGTGCAGCGTCGCGTTGCTCACCGTCGTGCCGCCCACGAACACCGGCTCCAGCTTGGCCACCGGCGTCAGCTTGCCGGTGCGGCCCACCTGCACCTCGATGCCGTTGAGCCGTGTCACCTGCTCCTGCGCCGGGTACTTGTGCGCCACGGCCCAGCGCGGCTCGCGCGTCTTGAAGCCGAGCCGGCGCTGCAGCTCGAGCGAATTGACCTTGTAGACGACGCCGTCGATGTCGAACGGCAGCGCGTCGCGCCGCTCCTCGATGTCGCGGTGGAAGGCGACGAGCCCCTCGGCGCCTTGCACCACGCGCCGCTCGGCCGAGACGGGCAGCCCGAAGACCGCAAGCGCGTCGAGCATCGCGGCGTGCGTGGCCGGCACGGCCCAGCCCTGCACTTCGCCCAGCCCGTAGGCGAAGAACGACAGCGGCCGCGAGGCCGTGATCGCCGGGTCGAGTTGGCGCACCGCGCCGGCGGCGGTGTTGCGCGGGTTGATGTAGGTGCGCTCGCCTTTCTCGCGCTGGCGCTCGTTCAGGCGCTCGAAGGCATCGCGCCGCATGTAGACCTCGCCGCGCACTTCCAGCACCGGCGGCGGCGGCTGCGCATCGAGGCGCAGCGGGATCTGGCCGATCGTGCGGATGTTCTGCGTCACGTCCTCGCCGGTCTCGCCGTCGCCGCGCGTGGCCGCGAGCACCAGCACGCCGGCCTCGTAGCGCAGGTTGATCGCCAGGCCGTCGAACTTCAGCTCGGTGGCGTATTCCACCGGCGGTGCGTCGGCCGCCAGTCCCAGCTCGCGGCGCACGCGCGCGTCGAAGGCCGTGGCGCCGGCGGCGGTGGTGTCGGTCTCGGTGTGGATCGAGAGCATCGGCAGCGCGTGCCGCACCGGCATGAGCCCTTCGAGCACGCGGCCGAGCACGCGCTGCGTCGGCGAATCGGGCGTGCGCAGGGCGGGATGCGCCTCCTCCAGCGCCTGCAGCTCCTGGAACAGGCGGTCGTACTCGGCGTCGGGGATCTCCGGCGCGTCGAGCACGTAGTAGCGGTGCGCGTGGTGGTGCAGCAGCGCGCGCAACTCGGCGGCGCGGCGCACGGCGGCTGCCGAAGGCCAGGAGGACGCAGGCGCAACGTGCCGCGCCGGCATCGCTTCTTCCTCAGCCGGCACGCAGCTGCTTCCTCAGCGCCTCGCCCACTTCCGGGCGTTCGCGGAACGGGTCGGTCGGGTTGCGCTGCATCAGCAGGTCTTCCATTCGCGATTGCACCGAGCCGAGCGCCTTCGGGTGGCTGTAGATGTAGAAGCGGTCCTCGTCCATCGCGGCGAAGACCTTGGCCGCCACATCGGCGGCGGTGACCTTGCCGCTGCCGACGGCCTTCTCGCTCATCGCCTGCGCGATCAACTGGCTTTGCGTCGGCGGCGCCGCGGGCGCGCCGGGGGGCCGGTTGCGCTCGCTCTTGTGGATGCCGGTGGGCACGAAGAACGGGCACAGCACATGCGCGTGCACCTGGTCGGTGATGAGCGCCAGGTCCTGGTACAGCGACTCCGACAGCGCCACCACCGCGTGCTTGCTGACGTTGTACACGCCCATGTTCGGCGGGCTCACGAGGCCGGCCATGCTGGCGGTGTTGACGATGTGGCCTTGCCAGGCCGGGTCGCGCTTCGCGGCGGCCAGCATCAGCGGCGTGAAGACGCGCACGCCGTGCACCGCGCCCATCACGTTGACGCCGAGCACCCACTCCCAGTCGCGCGCGCTCGTCTCCCACACCAGGCCGCCGGGGGCGACGCCGGCGTTGTTGAACACGAACGTCGGCGGGCCGAAGCGCTGAAGCGTCGCCTCGGCCAGCGCCTCGACCTCGGCCGCCTTCGACACGTCGAGCCTGAACGGCAGCACTTCGGCACCGAGCCCTTCGACTTCGTGCTGCGAGATCGCCAGCGCGTCGGCCTGCACGTCGGCCATCACCACCTTCATGCCGCGCTGCGCGGCGAGGCGGCTGGCCTGCAGTCCGAGGCCCGAAGCGGCGCCGGTGATGACGGCGATGCCGCCCGTTGCAATGCTGCTGCTCATGCTGCCTCCACGGGCATCGCCCGTTCGATGATCGGTCGAGGAGTTCCGTCGCTGTGCCGAGTCTACGGAATCGACCGCGAGCCCTGCGCGCTTCACCTGGCCCGCGGGCGCGCCGACACCCGGCCTCTCGCCCGGGAAAGTACGGGTGCTGGAATCCGGGCAAGCGTTACGATATCCGAGTCACGTGTCGCGCTATACGCGACAGTCCGAGACACTCTCGAGACGCTCTTGAAACTGATCACCTTCCGCAACCCAACCGGCGACCGGCCCGGCGACCGCCTCGGCGTCCTCGTCGGCAACGACCGCGTCGCCGATCTGCGCCTGCTGGCCGATGCGGCCGGCTCGCCGCACGCCGCGGCGTTCGACTCGATGCTCGCGCTCGTGCGCGCCGGGGAGACCGCGCTGGACGAGGCCCGCCGCCTTGTTGCGCAGGCCGGCGCCGCGGCCGCCACGCTGCCGCTGTCGGCGGTGCAGCTGCGCGCACCGCTGCCGCTGCCCGAGCAGATCCGCGACTTCGCCAACTACGAACTGCACGTGCGGCAGGCGCTGGCCTCCTCGATGCGCCTGCGCTCGATGGCCGAGCCCGACCCGGCCGCGGCGCTGCAGCGGCTGCAGGCGAGCGGCCTGTTCGCCATTCCGCCGGTCTGGTACGAGCGGCCGCTGTACTACAAGTGCAACCGCTTCAGCGTCGTCGGCCCCGATGCCGATATCGAACGGCCGCCGTTCGCGCGGCGCATGGACTACGAGATGGAACTGGCCGTGGTCATCGGGCGCAAGGTCAAGAACGCGACGCCCGAAGAGGCGATGCAGGCCGTCTTCGGCTACACGATCTACAACGACTTCAGCGCCCGCGACGTGCAGGCGCAGGAGTCGTCGTTCCGCATGGGCCCGGCCAAGGGCAAGGACTTCGACACCGGCAACGCGATGGGGCCGTGCATCGTCACCCGCGACGAGATCGCCGACCCCTATGCGCTGCACATGCGCGTGTCGGTGAACGGGCAGGTCCGCTCCGAGACCGTCTCGGGCGGCATGCAGCACGACATCGCGCGCTGCATCGCCTTCGTTTCGCAGTCGGAGACCCTCCATCCCGGCGAGGTGCTGGCGATGGGCACCGTGGGCAACGGCTGCGGCTACGAGTCGCTGAGCTTCCTCGAAGACGGCGACGTCGTCGAGATCGAGGTCGAAGGCATCGGCCGCCTGCGCAACCGCCTCGTCAAGACACCGGGGAGCACGACATGACCGCACCGCATGGACATCCGGGCGCCGTGCCGCGCCGCACGCTGCTGCGGGCCGCGGCCGCCGCAGCGCTGATCGCCGCGCCGGCCTTGCGTACCGCGCGCGCCCAGGGCGCGACGAAGCTGACGATCGCCTACCCCACGCGCTCCGGCGCATCGTGGCCGCTGTGGCTGGCCAAGCAGGCGGGCCTGTATCAGAAGCACGGCCTCGACGTAACGCTCGAGTTCGGCGTGCACCCGGCCGGCGTCGCGATGCTCGTCAGCGGCCAGGCGCAGATGGTGAACTACGGCCTCGAGCAGATCCTCGCCGCCTCGGTGCGCGACCCTTCGCTGGTGATGATGGGCAGCTCGCTGAACAAGGGCAACTTCGCGCTGATGGCACGCAAGGGCATCAGCAAGTGGGAAGACCTGAAGGGCCAGCGCGTGGGCGTCGGGCGCCTGGGCGACACGCTGTACGTCTACACGCTGGACCTGCTGCAGAAGGCCGGCATGAACGCGCGTGACGTGCAATGGGTGTCCACCGGCACCGACGCCAGCGCCCGCGTGAAGATGATGCAGGGCGGGCAGATCGACGCCTCGCTCGTCGTGGCGCCGGCCTACTTCAAGCTCGAGGCGCAGGGCTTCAACGTCGTCGACCTGCTGGTCAACCACCCGGACATCTTCGTCAGCACCGCCTACGTGTTCAAGAAGAGCTGGGTGAAAGAAAACCCCGAGCTGCCGGCGCGGCTGATCATGGCGCAGGCCGAAGCGATCCAGCGCTTCTACGAGGACAAGGCCGCCGCGGTGCAGGCCTACCGCGCGTTCGACCCGCAGGACGAGGCCGATGTCTCGCGCCTGTACGACATCTACCGCAGCAAGGACGTGCTCGACCGCGTGCCGCTGCTGCCGAAGGCCGCGGTGCACTCGGCCATCACCCGCATGGCCGACGACCTGCCCGCCATCAAGGCCTTCGACGCCGGCTCGGTCATCGACATGGGCGCGGTGCGCAAGCTCGTGGCCGACGGCTGGTTCCGCAAGCTCTTCGGTGCCGGCATTGCGGCCGAAGAGCAGCGCAAGCTGGCAGGCTCGTTCTAGGCTCGTTCTAGGCTCGTTCCAGGCTCGTTCCGATGCAACGGCGCCGCGCACTCTTCGGCCTTGCCGCGCTGCCTCTCGTCGCGGGCGGCGCGGCCGCGCAGGCCGACAAACCCGTCACCATCGTCGTGCCCTACGCGCCGGGCGGAACGACCGACCTGCTCGGCCGCCTGCTGGCGCGCGAGATGGGCGCGCTGCTCGGCCGCACGATGGTCGTCGAGAACAAGCCGGGGGCCGGCAGCGGGCTCGGCGCATCGTTCGTCGCTCGTGCCCCCGCCGACGGCAACACGTTGCTCGTGGCCACGAGCACGACGCTCGCCATCAACCCGTGGCTGTACAGGCGGCTGAGCTATGACCCGCTGCGCGACTTCGCGCCGGTCGGCATGATCGGCGCGGTGCCTTTGCTCGCGGTGGTGCACCCTTCCGTGCCGGCAGCGAACCTGCGCGAGCTGGTGGCGCTGTCGAAGTCGCAGCCCGAGCGGCTCAGCTACGGGTCGGCCGGCAACGGCAGCCCGCAGCACCTGGCCGTCGAGATGCTCAAGGCGGCCACCGGCGCCAGCCTCATACATGTGCCCTATCGCGGCAGCGGCCCGGCCGGGCGACCTGCTGGCCGGGCAGATCCAGGTGATGCTGAGCGACATCCCGCCGGTGCTGGCGCACGTGCGCTCGGGGCGGCTGCGCGCGCTCGCCGTCACTTCGGCGCAGCGGCAGCCGGCGATTCAGGAGGTGGCGCCCATCGCCGAGTCGGGGGTGCCGGGCACCAGCGGCTTCCTGGCGATGGCCTGGCAGAGCCTGGTGGCTCCAGCCGGCACGCCCGAGGACGCAGGGCGAAGTATGCGAGCGCGCTGGCGCGCGTGATGAACCAGCGTGCGATACGCGCCCGCCTGCTCGCCGAAGGTTTCGAGCCGGCGACGATGCCGCCGCAGGCGCTGGCCGCGTACATCCGCTCCGAGACGGTCCGCTGGGGCGAGGTCGTAGAAGGCTGCCGGCATGACGCCGGAGTGATGCCGAAGCGGTGCAGCAGTATTGCGGGAGCCTCTTCCCGCTCGGGCTGAGGTGTAGTCTGCCCTTCGATACCTCAGGGCGAACGGACGATTGGCCCGCGCGAACTTGCATCGCCGAGCGCAAAGTTGTATCAGGCCGCTGCGCTGCTCGCCCAACGCGCGAGTTCCTTCGCACAGGCCGCCAGCGCACGCGGCACCGGCGCGCCGGCCGAAACGTCGATGTACCGATTCGCCGAGCGCCGTCAACGCCAGCAGGATGCGGCCGTCGCTGTCGAACACCGGCACGCTGGCCGCGGCCACGGCGACGGCGCTGGTGATCGAGGAAACGACGAGACCTGGCGTCCAGCACCGCGACGCCGTCGCGGCGCACGCGCTCGCACACTCTGCGCACTTCGGCTGTCAGCCTCGCGGTGCCGGCGTCGCCGCCATCGCCGGAAGCAGCCGCTTCAGCGGCCACGAACGGTGCCAGAACCTCGTCTCGCGGCAGCCGGTGCCGCGAAGACGCGCCCGGTGGCCGAGCGCAGCAGCGGCAGCACCGCGCCCGCGCGCAGGCTCATGCTCACCGGGCGGCTCGAAGGCTCCCAGTGCAGCACCGTGGGCCCATGCGTTCCACACCGCGACGCCGATCGTCTCGTCCACGCGCGCGGCCAGCTCCACGGCCGCGCAGGTGGCCAGGCGCACGGCCTTGCAGGCGGGCGCGGTTCGCGTTGGCCTCGTCGGCCGTGAGGCGGCCGAAGTCGTGCGGCTGAGCGGATGAGGTAGCGCCCGCCGCCGAAGGCCAGCGGCCGGCGGCCGGTGCGCGCCATGCGTTCGACGTGGCCGACGAAGATCATGTGGTCGCCGGCTTCGTGCGCCACGGTGCCGGCACTCGCGTACGCAGCGCAGCGCCTTCGATCAGCGGCACGCCGCCCAGGCCCTCGCGCACCGGCGTGCCGCCGAACTTGTCCTCGCCGGCGCGGGCGAAGCGGTTCGACAGCGCGATCTGGTCGTCGGCGAGGATGTTGACGGCGAAGCGCCCGGCATCGCGGAAGGCCGGGTGGCTGAACGCCTTCAGCGCCTGGCTCCACAGCACCAGCGGCGCCTTGCGCGACACCGAGGTGAACGAGTACGATGCCATGCCGGCGGCCTTCGCGGTCCACGGTGGTGACGACGGTCACACCGGTGACGAACGTGGAAAGCACCTGGCGCAGCTCGCGCGCGTCGATGGCCTGCAGCGGCGCCTCGCGGTCCATCGTCGCAGCCACGGCCCGGTGTCAGTTCGTGGCTCGGGCGCCAGCGCTGGAAGTAGCGCTGCAACCGCTCGGTCAGCCAGCCGAGCAGCATGCCGGCCAGCGAGGTCAGCAGCACGCCGACCAAGAGCGTGTCGGTGGCGAAGGTCTGGCCGGCGTAGGCGATCATGAAGCCGATGCCCTGGTTGCCCGCCATCAGCTCGGCGATGATCACCGCGATCAGCCCATGCGCCACCGCCTGGCGCACGCCGGTGAGGATGAACGGCACCGAGTACGGCAAAGCCACGGTGCGGAAGATCTGCCGGTCGGTGGCACAGAAGGCGCGCGCGGCGCGCAGCAGGTCGGCGTCGATGTTGCGCACGCCGGCGATCGTGTTGAGCAGGATCGGCATCGTCGCGGCGAGGAACACCAGGAAGATCGCCGAGCCGCTGCCGATGCCGAACCAGATGATGATGAGCGGGTACAGCGCGATGCGCGGCGTGGCGTAGAAGCCGTTGATCAGCGGGTTCAGCGCCAGGTTCAGGCGCCGGTACCAGCCGATGACGATGCCCAGCGGCACCCCCGCGACCACCGCCAGCGCGAAGCCGGCGAGGAAGCTGCGGCCGCTGAAGAGCGCATTGCGCTGCAGCTCGCCGCTGGCCACGAGTTCGACGAACTTGCGCGCGATGGCCGACGGTCCGCTGAAGAAGAGCGGCGAGATCCAGCCGAGGCTCCACACGAGCCGCCACACCGCGAGCACGGCAACGATGCCCGCCGCGGCGAGCACCGTGCCTTCATGGCGGCGATAGAAGCCGATGCGTCGCGCCAGCGGCGCCGGGGCGGTACCGGTACCGCCGGGCGCGTTCTTCGTCGGCGCCGAGCGCAGGTGCTGCTGCCGGCGCTCATGGCGTGCTCACGACGTTGATGCGGCCGGCCTCGCGTTCGATGAGCGACCAGATGCGGTCGCCCAGTCCGAGGAAGCGCGGGGTCGCGCTTGACGGCCAGCGTGCGCGGGCGTTCGAGCGGAATCTCGAACTCGCCGGTGATGCGGCCCGGCCGCGTGCCCATGACGACGACGCGGTCGGCGAGGTACACCGCTTCGTCGATCTGGTGCGTGATGAAGACGACCGTCTTGCCGGCGCGCGACCAGATCTTCAGCAGCTCGGCCTGCATGAACTCGCGCGTTTGCGCGTCGAGCGCGGCGAAGGGCTCGTCCATCAGCAGCACTTCGGGGTCGGTGGCGAGCGCCCGCGCCAGGTTCACGCGCTGCTGCATGCCGCCGGACAGCTCGGCCGGGTAGCGGTGCTCGAAGCCCGCGAGGCCGACGAGCTTGATGAAATGCGCCGTGCGCTCGTCCATCGTGCGGCCGTCGAAGCGGCGCTGCATCTCCATGCCGTAGCGCACGTTGCCGGCCACCGTGCGCCACGGCAGCAGGCTCGCATGCTGGAAGACCATCGAGCGGCTGACACCCGGCCCGTTGACCGGCACGCCGCCCACGCGCAGCGAGCCTTCGTCGTAGGTGAGCAGCCCCGCCATCACGTTGAGCAGCGTCGTCTTGCCGCAGCCGCTGGGGCCGCAGATGCAGACGAACTCGCCCTCGGCGATGCGCAGCGTCACGTCGGCGAAGGCGACGAACTCGCGCTGCTCCCGCTCCAGCCAGTAGCGGTAGGTCATGCGGTCGATCTCGACCTTGGCCGTCGCGGCACTCATCTGCACGGGTCGCTCCGGTGTGCGCGGGGGTACGCAGGGTGCGCAGTTTGCGCCGGCTGCGCCGGGCGATTCGATGACGCCCCTCAGGACCGCAGTTCGATGGTGTTGAAGAGCCGCCCCAGGCCATCGACCTCGACTTCGGTGTTCTTGTACTCCGAGAGGAAGGTGCCGATGTTGCCCTTCGGATGGCGCGGCGTTCCCTTGGCCGCGGTGCCGGTGTGCACGCAGTCGCCCGGCTCCATCGTGAACCACAGGTTGGCTTCGTGCAGCACGCGCTCGACGCTGAAGAAGTAGTTCGCCGTGCTGTCCTCGCAGTACATGTCGCCGTCGACGTAGCCGCGGATCATCAGGTTGTTCGGGTCGGGCACTTCGTCCTTCGTCGTCAGCCACGGGCCCATCGCGGCGAAGGTGTCGGCCGCCTTGGAGCGCGCGTGGTAGATGAAGTAGAGGTAGTTGTCCTTCTCGCCGAAGCGCTCGCGCCAGGCGAAGTGGTGCGGCGCGGTGAACTTGGGGTCCATGTTCAGCGCGATCGAGTCCTCGCCGAACTTGATGCCGCTGGCGGTGACGTCGTTGGTGAGCGTGTAGCCGAACACGTGGTCGAGGATGCGCTCCTCGGGCACGTCCTTGGCCATCTTGCCGAACACCACCACCGGCTCGGGCTCGGGGATCGAGCGGCCATGGCGCGGCAGCAGCACGATGGGCTTGCGGTGGCCGGTGAGCGCCGAGCGGCCCTTGGTGAAGAACATCGGCGACTTCATCGGCCGCCAGGCGCGCTGGTTCAGCTCGTTGTTGTTGACCGCGCAGCCGAGGATCTTGGAGGCCTTCGGGTTCGGCGCCATCCAGTCGGCCGCCGAGACATCGATCGCCGGCGCGCGGCCGGCGCGCGCGGCCTCGATGGCGCCGGCCGCCTTGTCCAGCCCGGCGTTGCCGGCGAGGATCAGTTCCTCCATGTCGGCCACCGGCACGGCGACGGCGGTGTCGCCCTCGACGCGGGCGATGACGGTGGGTTTGCCGGCGAGGCGGATGGTGCCGAGCTTCATCGGGGGGCTCCTGTCTCGTTCTCCGTGACAATGTCTTGTAATATAGGACACTCTGGCCCGATCCGGGCTAGGGACTCTCCCGCCCGCGCCGCGCTCTGGCGCTTTGCTTTCCGAAATCAGTCGTGTCCGGCGAGTGCCGGAACCCGAGGAGGATGATCGACATGCCCGCGCCGCGCCCCGCTGCGAAGGCCGCAACAGCGGCGAAGAACGCGAAGGCCGCGAAGGCCCCTACGCCCACGAAGCCCGCCAAGGCCGTGCCGGGCCCCAAGGCCTCGCCTCCCGCCTCTGCCGCTGCCGTTCGCCCGCTGAAGCGCGCCACGGCGGCCGACCCCGAGGCCGCCGCCGGCGGGCGCAAACCGGCCACGGTGCAGAGCGTCGAAGTGGCACTGCAGATCCTCGAAGGCATCGCCGACAACGACGGCCTCGTGCGCGTCAACGAGCTGGCGCGCCAGCTCGGCATGACCAAGGCGCGCGTGTCGCGCCACATGCAGACGCTGCTGGCGCTGGACCTCGTCGCGCGCGGGCGCCTGGAGGGCTACACGTTCGGCTGGAAGCTGCTGCGGCTGGGCCGCGCCGCGGTGCGCGACCGGGCACTGGTGGAGCTTTCGAAGCCGCACATGCAGGCGCTGCGCGACGAGGTCAACCACACCGTCATCCTGAGCCTGCCGGCCCCCGACGGCGCGGTGGTGATCTCCTGCGTCGAGAGCCGCGACATGGCGCCGGTGACCGTGCGCATCGCCGGCTTCCTGCCTTCGCCCAGTTCCCTGGCCGGGCGCCTTTCGGTGGCGCTGCAGCACGGTGCCAGCCCCCGAGCCGCGCGCCTGCTGCAGCACTGGCCGCAAGCCGGCTGCGAATACGAGCTCGACACCGGCCGCGGCGTCGGCGCGTGGCCGCGCTGTTCGACGAGCACCGCTCGCTGCTGGGCGTGGTGTCGATCGTCGCGCCGACCTCGTCGTTGCAGCCCGAGCCGCCGAAGAAGATGCCGCCATGGCCTGCGCGCGCTTCATCGAGCGACTACACGCCGAGTACGGCGTTGCGCAGGCCGCGCCTGATCGCCGCGACGTTAGCCGCAGCGCCGCCACCAACGGCGCCGGCGGCCGCGACAGCAAGAGCCGCGAAGGCACCACCACCGACACCAGGGCGACGAGCAGCGTGCCGGCGAACACGGGCGCGGCGACACCGCCGAGGCCCGTGCCCTGGGTGTCGCGCTCTTCGTAGTCCACGCCCAGCGCGCGCCAATGCGCCAGCGCCTCGCGCGCCGGCGCCTGTGACGCAAGCTCGCCGTCGCTGCGGCTCTTGCCCTTGCCACGCGCCGGCGCAGCGCCCAGCGCCACCGCCACGCGCCGCCGGCGAATGCGGGTAGCGCAGCAACGTGCCGGCGCGAACGTCGATGCCCGCCGGCTGCGGGCCGGCAGCGCAGCCCAGCACCACGGCCCCGTCGGCACCCGGCGCCGACAGCACGACGGTGTGGCGCACACCGTCGCGCAGCGCTTCCAGAGCGGCTGCGCCACGTCGCCGAGCAGCGTGCGCTCGCGCTGCACGTGGTGTGCCATCACCCGCAGCCGCTCGCCGAACGTGTAGCCCTGGCGGCCGACGCGGCGCGCCAGCCCCATCGCTTCGAGCGTGGCCAGGTGGCGGCACACGCGCGGCTTGCCGAGGTCCAGGCGCCCGGCGATGTCGGTCACGCGCAGCGGGCCGAGGCTGCACGCCAGCAGCTCCAGCACGCGCAGCGCTGCTTCGACGCTGCGCACCGGCGCACCGGCGGCGCCGGCTGCCGGGTCGTTCGCACTGGTCGTGCTGACCGCCGCGCTGGTCGTCGCGCTGGTCGTCGCGCTGGTCGGCGCACCGGTCGTGGCGCCGGTCGCCTTGTTGCGCCTATCGAAACCCATGCCGCCTCGCGTTCATGACTTTCCCTATCGCGCCGCCGTCGCCATGCCGCCGGGCGGTTGTGCGCTCGTATCATATGCCGCGACAGTGACTTGCATAGCGTGACACCGTGCCAGCGGCGCGGGGCACGCCGGAGCCGCCCGCCACGGCAGAAAGGTCCATGATGCCCATCCGCACCGGCCGCCAATACCTCGACAGCCTGCGCGACGGCCGCGACGTCCACATCGACGGCCGCCGCGTCGCCGACGTCACCGCCGACCCCGCCTTCCGCGGCGCCGCCGCCACGCTGGCCGAGCTGTACGACCTGCAGCACCAGGCGGCGACGCAGGACACCCTCACCGCCATCGACGAAGGCAGCGGCGAGCGCGTCGCGCGCTCGCACCTGGCGCCGCGCACGCCCGAGCAGCTGGCCGCGCGCGGCCGTGCGCTGAAGCGCGTCGCCGACCACACCTGCGGCCTCTTCGCGCGCACGCCCGACTTCATGAACGTCGGCATCTGCGCGCTCGCCGCGGCGCGCAACATCTTCGACGACAGCGCCAGCGGCCGCGCCTTCGGTGCCAACGTCGCCGCGTACCACGAGCACGTCAAGCGCAACGACCTGACGATGACGCACGTCCAGGTCAACCCGCAGGTCGACCGCTCGAAGGCGGTGTTCGATCAGAAGCTCGACATCGCGCTCAAGATCGTCAAGGAGACCGATGCCGGCTTCGTCGTCAACGGCAGCCGCTGGGTCGGCACGCTGGCGCAGATCGCCAACGAGGTGGTCGTGATGCCCTCGGTGCTGGCGAGCAACGACAGCAAGGGCGACGAGTACGCCTTCGCCTTCGCGTTGCCGATGGCGACCAAAGGGCTGCGCATGATCAGCCGGCCGTCGGTGGTGCCGGTGGGCGCCGGCCATTGGCTCGACAACCCGCTGTCGCAGCAGTTCGACGAAGGCGACGCGGTGCTCGTGTTCGACAACGTCCTCGTGCCCTGGGAGCGCACGTTCGTCTACCGCGACCCGGACCTGTGCAGCCGCGTCTACAAGCTCACCTACCTCGGCGAGCACTACACCCACCAGACGATGTCGCGCACCATCGCCAAGGCCGAATTCATGGCGGCGCTGGCGGCGTACATGGCGCGCAGCATCAAGGTCGACGGCTTCCCCAACGTGCAGGGCATGATCACCGAACTGCTGATCTTCGCCGAGGTGCAGCGCTCGCTCGTCGAGCGCGCCGAGGCGCAGGCGACGAAGACGCCGTTCGGCACGCTGGCGCCCAACCGCTGGCCGCTGCACAGCGCGCAGCTGAATTTCCACGAGCGCTACGCGCGCATGATCGATGTCGTGCGCACCATCGGCGCCGGCGGCCTGGTGGGCGTGCCCTCCTACGCCGACACCGAAGGCGAGATCGGCGAGATGGTCGAGCAGTACTTCGCCAGCGCCGGCCAGACTTCGCGCGAGCGCATCCAGCTGATGCGCCTGGCGGCCGACGCTTCGATGTCGGCCTTCGCCGGGCGGCAGGTGGTGTACGAGCGCTACTACCAGGGCGACCCGGTGCGCCGCGCCATCGGCTACTTCATGGACTTCCCGAAGGAAGCGCTCTACGCGCGCATCGACGACCTGATGGCCGAGCACCGCCGCAAGGCCGGCGTGCGCTGAGGTCCACGAGCGATTCGACGCGAAACGGAGCGCCACGATGGCACGGATCGTTCTCGGCATGGGGCTGGCGCACACGCCGCAGATGCACACCCCGCCGGCGCAGTGGGACGCGCGGCTCGAAGCCGACCGGCGCAACAAGGCGCTGTGGTTCCGCGGCATCGCCTACGACTGGACAACGCTGTGCGCACTGCGCGCCGGTGAGAACCTGGCGCCGCAGGCCCTGCCCGCCGAACGCGAGCGGCGCCACGCCCGCGCCAACGCTGCGGTGGCGAAACTGGCCGAAGCCTGGCGCGCCACGCGGCCTGATGTCGCAGTGATCCTCGGCAACGACCAGCACGAGTTGTTCGTCGAAGACCTGATGCCGGCGTTCACCGTCTTCTGGGGCAAGGAGATCCAGAACCTGCCGTCCACCGAAGACCAAGTGCGGCGCAAGCCCGCGGGCATCCACCTCGCCCACCATGGCCACGCGCCGCCGCAGCCGCTCACGCACCCGGGCGAGCCGCGGCTCGGGCGGCACCTGATCGAGCGCGCCATCGCCGAAGGCTTCGATGTCGCGCAGTCGCAGTGGCTCCGCGAAGCCGACCAGCGCATCAGCTTCGCCAGCGGCATCCCGCACGCCTTCGGCTTCATCTACCGGCAGGTGATGGGCGACGAGGTGCCGCCGAACGTGCCGGTGATCATCAACACCTTTTTTCCGCCGAACCAGCCGACGGCCGCGCGCTGCCTCGCGTTCGGGCGCTCGCTCGGCCGCGCCATCGCGAGCTGGGACGCCGACGTGCGCGTGGCGGTCTTCGCCTCGGGCGGCCTGAGCCACTTCGTCATCGACGAGACGTTCGACCGCGAGTTCCTCGGCGCGCTCGTGCGCGGCGACCACGAGGCGCTGGCACGCCACCCCGAGAGCTGGTTCCAGGCCGGCACTTCCGAGTGCAAGAACTGGATCGCGGCCGCCGGCGCGCTCGAAGGGGCGGGCCTGCGAGCCGAGGTCATCGACTACGTACCCTGCTACCGTTCCGAGGCCGGCACCGGCACCGGCGCGGGCTTCGTCCTCTGGAACTGAGCCTGCAAGCGAACCGACAACGAGAGAAGCCATGACCACCGTCATCGACGTCCACACGCACATGATGCCGCTGCCCTACATCGAGGCCTTGCGGCAGCACGGCGGCGAGAAGTACACGGTGAAGAAGACGGCCGCCGGCCAGGACACCATCCACCTCTACGGCGCGCCGTTCACGACGCTGATGCCGGGCATGTGGGACTACGAAGCGCGAATCCGCGCGATGGACGAGGCGCGCGTGGACCTGGCCATCGTCTCGCTCACCTGCCCGAACGTCTACTGGGGCAGCCGCGAGACGAGCATCGCCACCGCGGTGATGGTCAACGACTCGATGGCCGAACAGCAGCGCGCGCGGCCCGGCCGCATCCGCTGGTTCGCCTCGCTGCCCTGGCAGCATGCCGACGCGGCGGTGGCCGAGCTGGAACGCTCGCTGCGCAACGGCGCGGTGGGCGTGATGGTGCTGGCCAACATCGCCGGCCAGGATCTCACCGACCCCGCCTTCGCTCCGGTGTGGCGCGCGATCGACCAGCGCGGCCTGCCGGTGCTCGTGCATCCCACCGCGCCGCAGGGCGTGCGCGAGATGCACATGGACGAGTTCGGCCTCGTGCCGCCGATCGGCTTCATGTTCGACACCACGCTCGCGTTCGCGCGCATCATCCTCTCGGGCTTCCTCGACAAGTACCCACAGGTGAAGCTGATCGCCTCGCACGGCGGCGGTGCGCTGCCGTACCTCGCCGGCCGGCTCGACCGCTGCCACGAGATGATCCCGGCCTGCGCCAGCGCCACGAAGGAAAGGCCGAGCAGCTACCTGCAGCGCATCTGGTACGACACCGTCGTCTACGACCCCGCCGCGCTCGAGCTGTGCCTGCGCACCGCCGGTTCGTCGGAGCGCGTACTCTTCGGCTCGGACTACCCGCACAACATCGGCGACATGGCCGGCTGCCGCGCCCGCGTGGCCGCGTTGCCGCAAGGCACGGCACGCAACGTGTTCAGCGCCAACGCGCAGCGCATCTTCGGGCTGTGAGCGCACCCCGGTGGCCGGGCGAAGGTGTCCCGCTGTCGATCAGGCGTAGTCCAGCGGCAGCGCGGTCGTGTACTTGATCTGCTCCATCGCGAAGCTCGAACTCACGTCGAAGCAGGTCGGTGCCGCGGATCAGGCGCTTGTAGACGGCGTCGTAGCCGGCGATGTCGGGCACGACGATGCGCAGCAGGTAGTCGATGTCGCCGCTCATGCGATAGAACTCCACCACCTCGGGGATCGCGCCCACGACCTTGGCGAACTTGTCCAGCCAGGCGGCGTTGTGCTGGTTGGTCTTGATGGCCACGAACACGGTGACGCCGACGTTGAGCCGCGCCGCGTCGAGCAGCGCCACGCGCCCGCGGATGACGCCGGCCGCTTCGAGCTTGTGGATGCGCTTTCCAGCACGCGGTAGGCGACAGGTGCACGCGCGCGGCGATGTCGGTCAGGGCCAGCGCGGCGTCGCGCTGCAGCATCTCGAGGATTCGCTTGTCGGTGGTGTCCAACTTTCACCTCGCCTCGGCTAGCCCGGTGGATGATTTTCTCCAATCTACAGGCAAACCCGCAGTGAAAGAGAAGATTCCGTTCATGGGCCGCTCGGCAGAATCGGCGCCATGGAACCGGACGGCGCCGAAGCACTCATCGAGACGATCCGCGCCGCGGTCATCGGCGCCGACGAGGCCGTGCCCGGCCCGTTCGGGCTGCGCCGCGTGACCTACGCCGACTACACGGCCTCGGGCCGCTCGCTCGCGTTCATCGAGGACTACCTGCGCGACGCCGTCCTGCCGCTGTACGCCAACACGCACACCGAATCCTCGGGCACGGGGCTGCAGACGACGCGCTTTCGCGACGACGCGCGCGAGATCATCCGCGAGGCAGTAGGCGCGAACCGCGACGAGCATGTCGTGCTGTTTGCCGGTTCGGGCTCGACCGGCGCGATCGATCGGCTGATCGACTGCCTCGAGATCAGGCTGCCGGCAGGGCTGGACGACCGGCACCGCCTGGCGGCACACATCGCGCCGCACGAGCGCCCGGTGGTCTTCATCGGGCCCTACGAGCATCATTCCAACGAGCTGCCCTGGCGCGAGTCGCTCGCCGAGGTGGTCGTCATCCCCGAAGACGCCGACGGGCGCATCGACCTCGCCCGCCTGCACGCGAACCCAGGCAAGGCGCGATCGGCCGCCTGATCGGCTCGTTCTCGGCCGCCTCCAACGTCACCGGCGTCATCAGCGACGTGCCGGCGATCGCGACGCTCTTGCACCGCTTCGGCGCGCTGTCGTTCTGGGACTTCGCCGCGGCCGCGCCCTACGTGCGCATCGACATGGGCCAGCGCCACGGCGGCTCGCTCGCCTACCTCGACGCGGCCTTCGTCTCGCCGCACAAGTTCATCGGTGGCCCGGGCACGCCGGGGCTGCTGGTCGCCCGCCGCGAGCTTTTCCGCAACTGCGTCCCCAGCGTGCCCGGTGCAGGCACGGTCGCCTACGTCAACCCCGCCGAGCACCGCTACCTGGCCGACATCGAGTCGCGCACGCCGGCGATCGTCGAGTCGATCCGCGCCGGCCTCGTGTTCCAGCTCAAGGAGGCGGTGGGCGTCGAGGCGATCCGCGAGCGCGAGGAGTCGTTCATCCGCCGCGCCATCGAGCGCTGGGGCCGCCACCCGGACATCGAGATCCTCGGCAGCCGTTCGCTGAAGCGGCTGTCGATCGTCTCGTTCGTCGTCCGGCACCGGCACGCCCGACGGCCGCCGTCGCTATCTGCACCACAACTACGTCGTCGCGCTGCTGAACGACCTCTTCGGCATCCAGGCGCGCGGCGGCTGCTCGTGCGCGGGGCCGCACGGGCATCGCCTGCTCGGCATCGACCCGAGCGCCGCGCGCGTTCGAGCGCGAGATCCCGCCGCGGCTGCGAGGGCATCAAGCCCGGTGGACGCGCGTCAACTTCAACTACTTCATCAGCGAGGCGGTGTTCGGTCTATTTGCGCGCCGTCGAGATGGTGGCCAGCGACGGCTGGCGGCTGCTGCTGCGCTACCGCTTCGATCCGATGACGGGGCTATGGAAGACGCGCAGGGCCGGGCCGGTGCCGATGTCGCTGCGCGACATCACATACCGCGACGGCCGCATGAACTGGTCGCAGCAGCGCCACAGCGAACCTGAATCCGCGCTCGCCGGCTACCCGAGCAGGCGGCACGCATCCTGGCCGCGCAGCCCGAGCCGGTGGACAGTGCACACCGCGGCCCAATGGACGCCGACTTCGAGCAGCCGCGCTGGTTCGCCCTCCCGCACGGTCGCGCCGCCGCCGGCGGCGCCGCGCACGCGAACTCGAACTCGAACCCGAGCATGGACGCACGATGACCGCCGCCTCCTTGTCCTGCGCCGAGCAGGGATCGATCTGGGCCGCCACCGCGCCGCCCGCGCCGGCATTCCCCATGCTCGAAAGCAGCATCGACGTCGACACCGTCGTCATCGGCGCCGGCTTCACGGGCCTGTCGACGGCGCTCGCCCTGCGCAAGGCCGGCGCCGCCGTGGCCGCTATCGAGGCGGCCGAGCCCGGCTAAGGCCGGGCCGCAACAACGGCCATGGTCATCCCGACGCCGACGCGGGTCGAGCCCGACGACATCGAGGCCCGCTGGGGCGAAACCGGCGTGCGTTTCGTCGCCCTGCTGCGCGACTGCGCCAACGTGCTCTTCGATACGGCGCGCAAGCACGCCATTGCCGCCGAGGCCGAGCAGACCGGTTGGGTGCAGCCGGTGCACACGCCCGGCCGCATCGCCATTTCCGAGCGCCGCGTGCGCCAATGGTCCAGGCGCGGCGCGCCGGTCGAACTGCTCGATGCCGCCCAGGCCCGCCGCATGCTCGGCCTGGAGTGTTCGGCACGGCGGCTTCTGGAACCGCAGCGGCGGCCACATCAACCCGGTTGGCGCTGGCGCGCGGCCCAGCAGCGGCCGTTGCAGCGGCGGGCGGCCAGGCTTTCGGCGGCACGCCGGCGCTCGACTTCGCCCGCACCGGCGAACAGTGGATCGTTCGCACGCCGCGCGGCCAGGTGCGCGCACGGGCCCTGGTGCTGGCGACCAACGCCTACACCGGGCACCCTCGCCCGCATTCGGCGCCGCGGCGCGTTGCACGCGAAGTGGTGCTGATCCTGTCGTGCAGGTGGCGACCGAGCCGCTGCCCGACGCAGTCCGCAGCAGCGTCATCCCGGGCCGGCAGGCGATGTCGGACACGCACGGCGACCTGCACTTCGCGCGCTGGGACGCCCGCAATCGGCTGGTGACCGGCGGCGCGATCCTCCTGCCTTACCGGCGCGTGCCGCGCCTGAAAGAGATGATCGGCGCGCGGCTGCGGCGCCTGTGGCCGCAGATCGGCCAGCCGCGCTTCGACCACGTGTGGAACGGCTACGTCGGCATGACCGACGACTTCATGCCGCGCTTTCACAACCAGGCCCCGACGCCTGGGCCTGGGCCGAAGGTAACGGCCGCGCGGTGGCGCTGGCCATGGCGTTGGGAGGCGAGTTCGCCAAGGCCGTGCGCGGAACGCCCGAGAAGGAGCTGGCGCTGCCGCTGAGCGAGCCGGCGCCGCCGCCGCTGCACACCTCGGCGCGCCGCCGCGCCGCTGATGCTGCTGCTGCGCTACCGGCAACTCGACAAACGCGAGATCTGAACGCCGCCGCGCAGCGTCGGCGCCACCATGGTCCTAACGAGAGGAGAGCGAACATGAGCTACACCCGCCGTGATGCACTGAAGACCGGAACGGCCCTCGCACTGGCCGGCGCCGCACCGGCGCTCTTGCAGGCACAGGCCCAGGGCGCGGGCGAGCCGCGCCGCGGCGGCACCGTCACCGTCCACATGCAAGGCGAGCAGCGCATCCTGAACCCGGCGCTGCGCGCCTCCACCGGCGTCTACGTCGTCGGCGGCAAGATCATGGAGCCGCTGGTCGACCTCGACGCCAAGGGCGCCCCGACGCCGGTGCTGGCCACCTCGTGGCAGGCGTCCAAGGACGGCAAGACCATCACCTTCAAGCTGCGCCAGGGTGTCAACTGGCACGACGGCAAGCCCTTCACCTCGGCCGACGTGCAGTACACGGCCATGGAGATGTGGAAGAAGCACCTGAACTACAGCACCGCGCTGCAGCTGTACCTCGAAGGCGTCGACACGCCCGACGCGCACACCGCCGTCTTCCGCTATTCGCGCCCGATGCCGATGGACCTGATGCTGCGCGCGATGTCCGACCTCGGCTACGTGGCGCCGAAGCACGTCTACGAGGGCACCAACGTGCTCGAGAACCCGGCCAATGCGGCGCCCATCGGCACCGGCCCGTTCAAGTTCTCCAAGTACGAGCGCGGCCAGTACGTCATCGCCGTGCGCAACGACAGCTACTGGCGCAAGGGCTTTCCTTACCTCGACCAGATCGTCTGGCGCTTCATCCCCGACCCGGCCGCCGCCGTGGCGGCGATCGAATCGGGCCAGATCCAGATGAGCGCCGAAGGCGGGCTGCCGCTGGCCGACCTCGACCGGCTGAAGAAGGACCCGAAGTTCGAGGTCTCCAGCCGCGGCAACGAAGGCAACGCGGTGATGAACACGATCGAGTTCAACCACCGCCGCAAGGAGCTGAGCGACCGCCGCGTGCGCGAGGCCATCGTGCGCGCGCTCGACGTGAAGTTCTTCTGCGACAACTTCCTCTACGGTTTCGCGCGCCCGGCCAGCGGCCCGATCCCGTCGTCGTCGCCGAGCTTCCATCCGAAGGAATCGCCGCAGTACCCGTTCGACAAGCGCAAGGCCGAAGCGCTGCTCGACGAGGCCGGCTACAAGAAGGGCGCCGACGGCAAGCGCTTCACGCTGCGGCTGGTGCCCGCGCCGTGGGGCGAGGACATCACGCTGTGGACGACCTTCATGCAGCAGTCTTTGCAGCAGGTGGGCATCGGCATCGAGATCGTCCGCCACGACGCGGCCGGCTTCCTCAGCAACGTCTACAAGGACTGGAACTTCGACCTCGCCACCGGCTGGCACCAGTACCGCGGCGACCCGGCCGTCTCGACGACCGTCTGGTACCGCTCCGGCAGCCCGAAGGGCGCGCCGTGGACCAACCAGTGGGGCTGGCAGTCGGCCGAGATCGACAAGCTGATCGACGCCGCCGCCTTCGAAATCGACCCCGCCCGGCGCCGCCAGCTCTACGCCGACTTCGTCAAGCGGGTCAACGAGGAAGCGCCGCTGTGGATGGCGATCGAGCGGCTGCTGATCTCGGTGACGAACACGAAGCTGCAGAACCACCACAACCAGCCGCGCTGGATCTCCAGCAGCTGGCACGACCTGTGGCTGGCGGCCTGACGCGACGTGCAGCGCGACGTGCGACGCGACGTGAGACCGCACTGAGGTGAGGATCCTCACGCTCACGTTGCGCCGGCTGGCGGCGAGCCTGCCGACGCTGCTGTTGATCCTCGTCGGGCTCTTCCTGCTCTTGCAGCTGGCGCCCGGCGACACCGTCGACGCGCTGGTGGCGCAGATGGGCGGCGGCGACGCGGCGATGATCGAGCAGCTGCGCCGGCACTACGGCCTGGACCTGCCGGTGGCGGTGCGCCTCAGCAACTACCTCTGGCGGCTGGTCACCTTCGACCTCGGCCACTCGGCGGTCTACAGCAAGCCGGTGGTCGAGGTGATTCTCGAGCGGCTGCCGGCGACGCTGCTGCTGATGGTGTCGGCGCTGTCGCTGGCGTTCGCCGCCGGCATGGCGCTGGGCGTGATCGCGGCGCGCCGCGTGAACAAGTGGCCCGACACCGCGATCTCGACGCTCGGCCTCGTCTTCTACGCCACGCCGTCGTTCTGGTTCGGCTTGATGGGCATCGTGGTGTTCGCGGTGCGGCTGGCGTGGCTGCCGCCGGGCGGCTTCGAGACCATCGGCGCCGGCTACAGCGGCATCGCGCGCGTGCTCGACATCGCGCGCCACCTGCTGCTGCCCACGGTGACGCTGGCGCTCATCTTCCTGGCGATCTACCTGAGGATCATGCGCGCGGCGATGCTCGAAGTGCTGACGCTCGACTTCGTGCGCACCGCGCGCGCCAAGGGGCTCGACGAGACCGGCGTCGTCGTTCGCCACGTGCTGCGCAACGCGCTGCTGCCGATGGTCACGCTGATCGGCCTGCAGGCCGGCGCGATGCTCGGCGGCTCGGTGGTCGTCGAAAGCGTGTTCGCGCTGCCCGGTCTCGGGCGGCTGGCCTACGACTCGGTGGTGCAGCGCGACCTCAACACGCTCCTGGGCATCGTGCTCGTGTCGGCGTTGCTGGTCATCGTGATCAACTTCATCGTCGACCTCGCCTACGCCCGGCTCGACCCGCGGATCGGCAGCGCCGCGCATTGAGATGGCCTTCCTCCGCCTGTACGCGCGCAATCCGGGAGCCGTGATCGGCCTCGTGCTGCTGGTGCTGGTGCTGGCGATGGCCGGCAGTGCCGACTGGCTGTTCCCGCGCGACCCGCTCGCGCTGGCCGGGCGGCCGTTGCAGTGGCCGCTCGCCAGCGACCGCTTCGTGCTCGGCACCGACGCCTCGGGCCGCGATATCGCGGCGCAGATCTTCCACGGCGCGCGCATCTCGCTTCTGATCGGCTTCGTCGCCACGCTGGTGGCGATCGTGCTCGGCGTCGTCGTCGGTGCCGTGGCCGGCTACTACGGCCGCTGGGTCGACAACCTGCTGATGCGCATCACCGAGGCGTTCCAGACGGTGCCCAACTTCCTCTTGCTTCTGGTGCTGGTGGCGGTGTTCGGCTCCAGCCTGACGACGGTGATGCTGGCGATCGGCCTCGTCTCGTGGCCGGCGCCGGCGCGGCTGACGCGCGCCGAGTTCCTGACGCTGCGCAACCGCGAGTTCGTGCAGGCCTGCCGCACCATCGGGCTGCGCGACGGCGCCATCATCTTCCGCGAGATCCTGCCCAACGCGATGCCGCCGCTCATCGTCTACGCCAGCGTCGTCATGGCGCTGGCGATCCTGATGGAAAGCGCGCTCGCCTTCCTCAACCTGTCGGATCCGAACGTGGCCTCCTGGGGCAACCTCATCGGGCTGGGCCGCGGCGTGCTGCGCACGCAGTGGTACGTGTCGGCGATTCCGGGCGTCGCGATCCTGCTCACGGTGCTGGCGGTGTCGCTCGTCGGCCAGGGCCTGAACGACGCGCTGAACCCGCGCCTGAGGTCGCGATGAGCGCCGGCGCGCCGCCGCCGCTGCTGCGCGTGCGCGGGCTCGACGTCGCCTTGCCGCCGGGCGCCGACCGCACCCATGCGATCCGCGGCCTCGACCTCGCGCTCGCGGCCAACGAGATCCTGTGCGTGGTCGGCGAATCGGGCTCGGGCAAGTCGATGACCGCCAGCGCGCTGATGCGGCTGCTGCCGCCCGGCGTGAAAGTGGCCGCCGGCCAGGTCGAGTTCGACGGGCGCGACCTGCTCGCGCTCAGCGAGCCGCAGATGCGCGAGGTGCGCGGGGCGCAGATCGCGATGGTCTTCCAGGAGCCGATGACGGCGCTCAACCCGCTGCGCACGGTGGGCGACCAGATCGGCGAGATGTTCCGCATCCACACGCGGCTCGACGCGGCGGCCATCGCGAGCAAGGTGCTGGCGCTGCTGGCCGAGGTGCGCATTCCCGACCCCGCGGCCTCGGCGCGCGCCTATCCGCACGAGCTGTCGGGCGGCCAGCGCCAGCGCGCGATGATCGCCATGGCGCTGGCGCTGGAGCCGCGCATGCTGATCGCCGACGAACCGACCACGGCGCTGGACGTGACGACGCAGGCGCAGATCCTGGCCTTGATCCGCGACCTGCAGCGGCGCAAGGGCACCGCGGTGCTGTTCATCACGCACGACTTCGGCGTCGTGGCCGAGATCGCCGACCGCGTCGCCGTGATGCAGCACGGCGTGCTGGTCGAGCAGGGGCCGGTGCGGCAGGTGCTCGAAGCGCCGCGCCACGCGTACACGCGGCAGCTGATCGCGGCGGTGCCGCCGCTGGCGCCGCCGCCCGCGCGCGCCGTGGGCGATGCGCCGGCAGCGCTGGTGGTCGAGGGGCTGAGCAAGTCCTACCGCAGCGGCGGCCTGCTCGGACGCGGCGCCCGCGTCACGCGCGCGCTCGACGACGTGTCGCTCGTGCTGCCGAAGGGCGCGACGCTGGGCGTCGTCGGCGAATCGGGCTCCGGCAAGTCGACGCTGGCGCGCTGCATCGTGCGCCTGCTCGACCCCGACGCGGGGCGCATCCGCATCGGCGAGGTCGACCTGGCGGCGCTGTCGCGCCGGAAGCTGCGCGACACGCGGCAGCGGGTGCAGATGGTGTTCCAGGATCCGTTCGCGTCGCTCAATCCGCGCCGCCGCGCCGGCGACCTGGTGGCGCAGGGGCCGGTGGCCCACGGCGTGCCGCGGCGCGAGGCGCTGCAGCGCGCATGCGAGCTGTTCACGCTGGTCGGCCTCGATCCCGCCGCGGCCGACCGCTTCCTGCACGAGTTCTCCGGCGGCCAGCGCCAGCGCATCGGGCTGAAGGCGCTGGCGCTGCGCCCGGAGATCCTGGTCGCCGACGAGCCGGTGTCGGCGCTCGACGTGTCGGTGCAGGCGCAGGTGCTGCAGCTGCTCGCCGACCTGAAGTCGCGCCTGGGCCTGTCGATGATCTTCGTCACCCACGACCTGCGAGTGGCCGCGCAGATCTGCGACTTCGTCGCCGTGATGCAGCACGGCCGCGTCGTCGAGACCGGCCCCGCGGCGCAGGTTCTGACGCGGCCCGCGCACGAGTACACGCGCGCGCTGCTGGAGTCGATTCCGGGCCGTCACTGGTCCGAGCGCGTCGCTGCCGAAGCGGCGTGCGCAGCCACCGCGGGCCGCCCCGCGCCCTCGCATTCCAACCTCGCCGAAGGAGACGTTCGATGAGCGATGCCCCGCAACCCCGGCCCGCAGCGCCGGCACATCCCGAGAACCTGTCGATGCTGGCCAAGCGCCGCATCGAGGCCGAGATCCTCGGCCATGTCTACGAGGTGCTGAAGGCCAGCCACGGCAAGGCGGCCGCGATGCAGGCGATCGGCGACGCCGTGCGCCGCTCGGCCATCGAGCAGGCGCAGCGCTTCGCCGCCGCGGCACCGCAGGGCACCTCGCTCAGGCAATTCGCGGCCATGGGCGAGCTGTGGCGCAAGGACGATGCGCTCGAACGCAAGGTGCATTTCCTGACCGACACCGAGTACCGGTTCGACGTCGTGCGCTGCCGCTACTCGGAGATGTACCGCGAGATGGGCCTGGGCGAAATCGGCCACCTGCTCTCGTGCCGGCGCGACGGCAGCTTCTGCGAAGGCTACGACCCGAAGCTCAAGCTGGAGCGCACGCAGACGCTCATGGAAGGCGCGAGCCACTGCGACTTCCACTACACGTACGAGGCTTGACGATGGCCTTCGCCCCGCACCCGGTCTCCGAGGCGGCAGCCGGCGCCGCCTTCGCGCCCGACTACGCCAGCGCGCGGGCGCGCTTCCTGGCCGCTGCCGCGCGTGCCGGTGCGCGGGTCGATGTCTTCGTCAACGACGGCGCCTCAGCGCCCGACGGCGGCTCGCTGACCACGGACGTGGCCGTGCTCGGGCCGGCGGACGCGACGTCGGCGCTGATGGTGGTCAGCGGCACGCACGGGCCCGAAGGCTTCGTCGGCTCGGCGGCGCAGGTTTCGCTGCTCGAGGCGGCGGCCTGCGGCGCGCCGCTGCCGCCGGTGCGCATCGTGCTCGTGCACGCCATCAACCCGTACGGCTTCGCGCACGTCACGCGAACCACCGAGAACAACGTCGACCTGAACCGCAACTTCATCGACTGGTCGGCAGGCCCGCCGGCCAACGCCGCCTACGCCGAGCTGCACGAGGCGCTCTCCCCCGGCGTGTGGTCGAACGAAGCCCTGGCCGCCTGCGATGCGGCGCGGCTGGCCTGGATCGAGCGCCATGGGCAGGACGCCTTCGTCGACATGACGGGCCGTGGGCAGTACACGCACGCCGACGGCCAGCACTACGGCGGCAACGGGCCCGAGTGGTCGAACCGGACGCTCGAAGCGATCGTCCGGCGTCACCTGTCCACGGCCCGGCGCATCGCGCTCATCGACTGGCACACCGCGCTCGGCGAGCGCGGCGAGCCGTTCTTCCTGTGCTTCAACGAACCCGGCGGCGCGGGCTGGGAGCGCGCCTGCGCGTGGTGGGGGCGCGAGCGCGTCGAGACCCGGGCCGGGTTCGGCGGCGCGGCGCGGCCGAAGTACACCGGCCTCTTGTTCCACGGCGTGCAGCGCTACGCCGCGCACGCCGACGTGACCGGCGCGGTCATCGAGTTCGGCACCGTGCCCACGGACGATGCGCGGCGGGCGCTGCAGGCCGACCGCTACCTGCGCTTCGGCCAGGGCGTCACGACCGACCCGCGCCGCAGCGCGCTGCGCGAACAGGTGCTCGCGGCCTTCTCGCCGCCCTCGCTCGGCTGGCAGCGCAGCGTGCTGGGCCATGCCATCGCCATCCAGCGCGCGACGCTCGCGGGGCTGGAGGGCTGGGGCTGATAGCGAAGGACACGCTTCCCGTTCGGACTGAGGTATCGAAGCCCGCCCTTCGATACGCCGTCAGGCGTACCCTGTCCTGAGCCTGTCGAAGGATCAGGGCGAACGGACGATTGGCTCGCGCGAACCCGCCCTGCGCGAGAGGGAGCAACGCAGTCCATCGGGTCTCGCGATTGCTTTATCCGCGCCGGGCCGTTGCCCGATGAATGGCGCGCTGCGAGCATGAACGCATCGACGGCGCGCCGAGCGTGAAGCGCCGTGAGGAGTTGCACCGCGATGCGGCCTTTCGAGTTCTGTGCGCCCACGTCGCTGGACGAAGCGGTGGCGCTGCTTTCGCGCTTCGGCGCCGGCGCCAGCCTCTTCGCCGGCGGCACCGACCTGCTGGTGGAGATGAAGGAGAACATCCGCCAGCCCGGGCACGTGATCGACCTGAAGCGGATCCCGGGGCTCGAGACGCTGGCCTTCGACCCGCAGCGCGGCCTCGAGATCGGCGCGCTCGTGAAGGTGCGCGACCTCGAGACTTCGCCTCTCGTGCAGCGCCACCACCGCGGCTTGTGGCAGGCGGCGCGCGAGCTCGGCTCGATCCAGGTGCGCAACCGCGCCACGCTGGCCGGCAACGTGTGCCGCGCCTCGCCTTCGGCCGACACGCTGCCGCCGCTGGTGGCCGACGGCGCCACGGTGCACATCCACGGCCCGCAGGGCGCGCGCTCGGTCGCTGCCGAGGCGTTCTTCACCGGCCCGGGGAAGACGGTGCTGGCGCCGGGCGAGATCGTCACTCGCTTCACGCTGCCGGCACCCGCAGCGAACACGGGCCGTGCGTACATCAAGCACGGCCGCCGCAAGGCGATGGAACTG
>JAXMEZ010000028.1:0-48735 GCA_046348035.1 Rubrivivax sp.
GCGGCGCCGGGATCGTGGGCTGAAGGGGGGGGGGGCGTGGCGGCTCCGGCTGGAGCTGGCGTCGTGCCGCCGGGTGCGGCAACAGACGCGCCCGCGGGGCCGGCCGCGTGGTTCGGCGCACCCGCGTTGGCCTGGGCGGGGGAATCAGAGGCGGCCGCGGCGAGCGTGGCGCTGCCTTGCGGAGCTGCCGTCGCGGTGGTTGAAGTGGCAGCGACAGGCACGCCGCCGCTCAGGACCACGTCGCCTTCGCGGGCTGCGCCCGCTTGCTGTGCCGCGGCCGGGTTGGCTGCGGCGAGCCCGGCCGTGCCCGCCGGCGCGGCGGCCACGCGCACGGCCGGTTGCAGCGGCGGGCGCAGCACGAGGACAAGGCCGACGCCGACGAGTGCGAGCACCGCGGCCAACGCGCCGCCCACGGCCCAGGGCCAGCGACGCGGCGCGGTTGTCGTGCCGCGCATCACCGCCTGCTCGGCGCGCCTGGCGCGCTTGGCCTCGGCGCGCTCGGCGCGTGACGAAGGCGCGGGCGCCGCGCGCGGCTGCTCGAACCAGTTGCGGATGTCCGCGGCCATCTCGCTGGCGGTGGCATAGCGCGCTTCGGGGTCGCGTGCCATCGCGCGCGCGGCGATCGCCGACAGCGCCTCGGGCACACCGGCGCGGATCAAGTGCGCCGGTGCCGGGTGGTTCGTCAGCACCGCGGTGGTGATCTGCTCGACCGAGTCGCCGGCGAAGGCGCGCCGGCCCGACAGCAACTCGTAGAAGACGACGCCCAGCGAATAGATGTCGGTGCGCGCGTCGACTTCCTTGCCCAGCAACTGCTCGGGCGCCAGGTAGTGCGGCGAGCCGGCCACCGTGCCCTGCAGCGCAGGAGGGACGGCGCGGCCGTGGGCGACGCGGGCGATGCCGAAATCGAGCACCTTGGGCTTGTCGCTGCCGGTGATGAAGATATTGCCGGGCTTGACGTCGCAGTGCACGACGCCGCGCGCGTGCGCGTAGGCCAGCGCATCGGCGACGCGGCGCACGAGCTGCGCCACCACGGCGGGGCCCGGCTTCCAGCCTTCGGACAGGCGCTGGCGCAGGTCCTTGCCCTGCAGCCGCTCCATCGCCAGGTAGACGCCCGAGGGCGACAGGCCGGCGTCGTAGACGGTGACGATGTTCGGGTGCGAGAGCCCGGCGACGGCGCGCGCCTCGTTGAGGAACAGGCGGTCGAGCGAATTGCGCGTGCGCGGGTCGCTTTCGAACTGCAGCGTCTTGATGGCCACGGTGCGCGACAGCAGCGGGTCCCACGCCTCGTGCACCTGGCCGAGGCCGCCGACGCCGAGGTGGCGCTTCAGCGCATAGCGGCCCACCTGCGCGATGGTGGGCTGGTCGGCCATCGGCAGCGCGCTCGAATCCTCGGCTGCCGGCTCGGGGGCCGCGGCCGTGGCCGGGCGGGGCGGCTGGCCGCCGAGGTAGGCCGGCAGCTCCTGCGGCGGATGCGGGTCGAACGGGCCGGGCGGTGGCTTGGGCGGTGCGCCGTTGCTCGCGGCCGGCGGTACCAGCGCCTCGGGCGGCAATGAATCGGGCGGCTGCGAGTCCTGGGCGTCGAACGGCTGCGAGTCGAAAGGCTGCGAGTCGATCTGCGAGTCCGGGGGCGGCAGCGAGTCGGGCCCGCCGCTGCCGCGGCCGGCCGGCGGCAACGGGACCGCGGCCTCCTCGCCCGGCGGCCACGTGGCCACGGTGGCCGCGAACTCGGAGTCCGCCGAGGGATCCTTGCGGCTAACCGGACGCTTGAACAGGGTGATTCCCACGATGTGGCAGCTTAAACGTCAGCGCGGGTGAAGGTTACGAAAAAACAGGGCACCAAGGGCACCTTCAATTCGCCTTGCCCCGGCCAAACCGGCCTTGGTGGCAGCCATTTGCAGCTGCAACCCCGCGAATGCGGGTGTCCACCCGCGCGGCAGGTGGAGAGTCGGATGAGGCGTGGCGGCACCTTCGACCTGTGCATTGTCGCCGCGCGGCGGCCGCTCCGGATTGCCGCGTCGCAAGGGCCGGTAAGCGCCGCGATCGCAACCGCAACCCGCAACCGCTAGCGTCGCAGCTCGCGCTCCAGGCGGGCGACGGCCGCCTGCAGCTCGGCCATCGAGCTGGCGAACGACAGGCGCAGGTAGCGCTCGGCGGTCGCCGGGCCGAAGTCGCGCCCGGGCGTCAGCGCCACGTGCGCGCGCTGCATCACCTGGCGGCAGAAGTCCCAGCTGCTGGGTGAATGCGCCGAGGTGTCGGCCCAGGCGTAGAAGGCGCCGTCGGGCTGCACCGGCACCGGCATGTCCAGCCGCCCGAGCGCCGGCACGATGAAGTCGCGCCGGCGCTGCAGCTCGCCGCGGCGCTGTTCGCACTGCGCGATCGCCTCGGGCTCGAAGCACGCCAGCGCCGCCTGCTGCGCCAGCGTGCTCGGGCAGATGTAGAGGTTCTGCGCCAGCCGTTCCAGCGGCGCCACCAGCGCCGGCGGCAACACCAGCCAGCCGAGCCGCCAGCCGGTCATGCTGAAGTACTTCGAGAAGCTGTTGATCGAGATGACGTCGCGGCCTTCGGGGTCGTGCGCGAGGGCGCTCGTGCCGTAGCGCGCTTCGTAGCTGAGGCCGAGGTAGATCTCGTCGACGAGCGTGACGCCGCCGCGCTGGCGCACCTCTTGCACGATGCGGCCCATCACCTCGGGCGCGATGCTGGTGCCGGTGGGGTTGCTCGGCGAGGCGAGCAGCACGCCGCGCGTGGCCGGCGTCCAGTGGCGAACGACGTCTTCGACGGTCGGCTGGAAGCGCTGTGCCGGCCCCGCCGGGATCAGCCGCGGCGTCGCGTCGGCGGCGGCGACGAAGTGGCGGTTGCACGGGTAGCTCGGGTCGGGCAGCAGCACTTCGTCGCCGGCCTGGAAGAGCGCCAGGCACGCCAGCTGCAGCGCCCCCGAGGCGCCGGCCGTGACGACGATGCGCGCCGGGTCGATGTCGAGGCCGAAGCGCTCGGCATACCAGCCGGCGATGCGCTCGCGCAGCGGCGCCAGGCCGGTGGCCTGCGTGTAGGGCAGCGCCCGGCCGGCGAGGACGCGTGCCGCCAGCGCCAGCGTGGCGTCGGGTGCGCCGAAGTCGGGCTCGCCGATGTTGAGGAAGATCATCGGCTCGCCGCCGCGCGCCGGGTCGCACTCGGGACTCGCGGCGATGCGGCTGGCCTCCTTGGCCAGCTCCATCACGAAGAAGGGCTCGATGCGCTCGAGCCGCGCGGCGGTGCGCAAGGTCATCGGTCGAATGCGGGAAAGGGAAACGGGAAAGCGGCTCAGGCGCGCGATGGCTTGCTGCCGCCGGCGCTGCTGCCGCTTCGGCGTGCAGCCACTTCGTCCGGCCGCAAGTCGGCGGCGGTCTTGTCGAGCACGCCGTTGACGTACTTGTGACCGTCGGTGCCGCCGAAGCTCTTGGCCAGTTCCACCGCCTCGTTGATGACGACGCGGTAGGGCACGTCCAGGCAGTGCGTCAGCTCGTACGCGCCGACGAGCAGCACGGCGTGCTCCACCGGCGAGAGCTGCTTGGTCGGCCGGTCGATGTGGCCGCCGATCGCCGCGTCCAGCGCCGCGACCTCCTCGATGCCGCCGTGCACCAGCGCGTCGAGGTGGGCGCGGTCGGCGCGCTCGAAGTCGTCGCCCTCGAGTTCGCGCAGGTAGGCGAGAACGTCCTTGGCGCTGCCGCCGGCGATGAGCCACTGGTACAGCCCGCGCACCGCGAACTCGCGCGCCCGCCGGCGCGGGTTGCGTGCCGTGCTGCGCGGCTTGCGCGGCGGCGCGGCGGCCGAGGGTGCATCGGCATCGCTCAAGACAACTCTTCCAGCAGGTTGGCCATCTCGACCGCCACGCGCGCCGCGTCGCGACCCTTCTCGTCGGCGCGGGCCCAGGCCTGCTCCTCGGTGTCGCAGGTGAGGATGGCGTTGGCCACCGGCAGGCCGTGGTCGAGCGCGACGCGCGTGACGCCGGCGCTGCTTTCGTTGGCGACGAGCTCGAAGTGGTACGTCTCGCCGCGGATCACGCAGCCGATCGCCACCAGCGCGTCGTAGTCGCCGGAGTCGGCCATCACCTTGAGCACCACGGGGATCTCGAGCGCGCCGGGCACGGTGACATGCTTGATGTCGGCGGCCTCGACCTCCAGCCGTTCCAGCTCGGCCAGGCAGGCCGTGGCGATGGTGCCGGTGACCGCCTCGTTGAAGCGGGCGCGCACGAGGCCGATGCGCAGGCCCGCGCCGTCGAGTTCACCGCTGCTGCCCTTGTCGGCTCCTTGCATGGAATGTCCTCCCTTTCGGCTCGGTTTCGGCTCGGCTGTCGGTCCGGCCTGCGGCCCGATGGCGGCCTGGTTCCTGGTTCTGTGCGCCTTGCGTCTTCCGGGCCGCCGTTGCGCGCAGCGCTTGCCGCGCTCAGGCCGCCGCGGCGGCGCGGTAGCCGGTGACTTCGAGGCCGTAGCCGGCCATGCTGGGCATGCGGCGCGGGCTGCCCAGCAGCTGCATGCGCTGGATACCGAGGTCGCGCAGGATCTGCGCGCCGATGCCGTAGACGCGCAGATCCTGCGGCGGCTTGCGCGCCGCGGCGGCCGCGGTTTCGGACCCTTGGCGGGCCTGGCCGGCAGCAGCTGCGCCCACAGCGCCGCCGCGTCGGGCGCGCAGTTGAGCAGGATCGCCACGCCGCGCTCGCCCTCGCGCAGCGCGGCCAGCGCACGCGGCAGCGGCCAGGTGTGCCGGAGCCGGCAGCGTCGAGCAGGTCGAGTGCGGTGAACGGCTCGTGCACGCGCACCGGCACCTCGTCGCCCGCCGACCAGCGGCCGTGCGTGAGGGCGATGTGCATGCCGCCGCCCTTGTCGCGGTAGATGCGGCCGGCGAAGCTGCCGTGCGGCGTGTCGAAGCGGCGCTCGCCGACGCATTCGATCAGCGTCTCGTGGCGCAGGCGGTGGCCGATGAGGCCGGCGATGGTGCCGATCTTCAGCCCGTGCTCGCGCGCGAAGACCTCGAGGTCGGGCAGGCGCGCCATCGTGCCGTCGTCCTTCATCACCTCGCAGATGACGGACGCCGGCGTGAGCCCGGCCAGCGCCGCGAGGTCGCAGCCGGCCTCGGTGTGGCCGGCGCGCATGAGCACGCCGCCGTCCTGCGCCTGCAGCGGGAAGATGTGGCCGGGCTGCACGAGGTCGGCCGGCGCGGCGCCGCGCGCCACCGCCACGGCGACGGTGCGGGCGCGATCGGCGGCCGAGATGCCGGTGGTGACGCCGCTGGCCGCTTCGATCGACACCGTGAACGCGGTGCCGTGCACGGTGCCGTTGCGCGCTGCCATCGGCGGCAGGTTGAGGCGCTCGCAGCGCTCGCGCGTCAGCGTCAGGCAGATCAGGCCGCGCGCGTGCCGGGCCATGAAGTTGATGGCCTCGGGCGTGACGTGTTCGGCGGCGAGCACGACATCGCCCTCGTTCTCACGGTCTTCCTCGTCGACGAGGATCACCATGCGGCCGGCTGCGATCTCGGCCACCAACTCGGGAACGGTGGCGATGGGCATGCGCGGATTGTAGGTGGCGGGCTGCGCGGGCCGCCCGCGTGGGCCCATCGGCCGGAGGTGGCAGGACGCGGCCGGGGCGCGGCTGCCCGAGGTGCGGCGCGCATCGGGCGGCGCCTGCGGTTGCGGCTGCTAGAAGTTCTCGCGGCCGGGCGGGCGGGCGCGCAGCCGCAGGTCTTCGCCGACGCGCACGCACTCGATGAAGCTGAAGGGCAGCGCGTCGCCGAGGTCGGCGAGCGGCCCGAAGGCGGCCATCTCGCGCCCCAGGCCGATGAGGCGCGGCGCCAGGTACACGAGCAGCTCGTCGACGAGGCCGGCTTGCAGCAGCGAGGCGTTGAGCTTGTGCCCGGCCTCGACGTGCAGCTCGTTGACGCCGCGCGCGGCGAGGTCGGCGAGCATCGCTTCGAGATCGACCTTGCCGCCGGCCGTGCGGCCGACGCAGCGGATGTCGACCTGGCCGGTGGCGAGCAGCGCGGCGCGGTGGTTCGCTGCATCGGCGCGGGTGCCGGCGTTGCCGGTGGCAGTGGCGGTAGCGGTAGCGGTAGCGGTAGTGGTAGTGGTAGCGGTGCCGGCGGCGACCGCACCGGTGCCCGCGCCCTCAGCGGCGTAGATCCACACCGTGCCCGGGGGCTGCAGGATGCGGCCGCCGGCGGCGTCTGCAGGCGCGAATCGACGATGACGCGCTGCGGTTGCAGCGTCGTGGGCACCTCGCGCACATCGAGCCGCGGGTCGTCCTCCAGCACGGTGCCGATGCCGGTGAGTACCGCGGAAGCCCGCTTGCGCCAGGCGTGGCCGTCGGCGCGCGCAGCGGGCCGGTGATCCACTGGACTCTTGCCGTTCGCCAGCGCCGTGCGGCCATCGAGCGACGCGGCGATCTTCAGGCGCAGCCACGGTCGCTTGCGCAGCACGCGCGAGAAGAAGCCGATGTTGAGTTCGCGCGCGCCGACCGCCACCTCGTCGCCCGCATCGGCCAGGGCCACCTCGACGCCGGCGGCGCGCAGGCGCGCGAGGCCCTGGCCGTCGACCTCGGGGAACGGGTCCGCAACGGCAACGACGACGCGCGCGATGCCGGCGGCGACGAGCGCCTCGCTGCAAGGCGGTGTGCGGCCGTGGTGGGCGCAGGGCTCGAGCGTGACCCAGGCGGTGGCGCCGCGCGTGCCATGGCCAAGCGCTGCCGCGTCGCGCAGCGCCATGACCTCGGCATGCGCCTCGCCGGCGCGTTGCGTGGCGCCGCGGCCAAGGACGGTGCCGTCGGCGAGGCCGACGATGCAGCCGACGCGCGGGTTCGGCTCGCTCAGCCCGATGGCCTGAGCGGCGAGCACCAGCGCCTCGGCGAGGCGCCGGTGGTCCAGGGGCGTGAGAGCCTGCGAAACCGCAGCCATGCGCCGCAGTCTATGCGCCGTGCCCGCCGCCCGGCGTTGCCCGGGCGCTTCTTCCGCCGGGCCAGGCGCCGCGCAGGACCGCGCGGCGCAGCGCAGCCATCAGGTGGCCGGCTGGTGCGCCCGCGAAGGCGGGTTCGGGCAGGCGAAGGCCGCCGTACCGTCGCCCGGGCGAATCAGGACCAGGTTCTCGTTGGCAAGTGGCACGTTGACGTTTTGGTAGATCGGGTTCGGCACCGGATCGACGAGCGCACGGTAGCGGCAGACCTTGCGCCGGCCAATCACGACCGTATCGGCAAGGCTGGTGGACAGCGTGATGCCGTTCGGCGTCGCCAGCGAACTCTCCTTGATCTGCAGCGTCCCTGACCACGTGGCAGGGGTCGGCGACTGCACGGGGATGGCGCAGAAGTACTCGATGTAGGTGGCGGCGCTGCCGTGGAAGCAGTTGCCGGAGGCACGGTCGCGCGTGCCGGTGGTCGGTGCCGTTTGCACCACCTCGACCTCGGCGTTGGGCGTGGTGCCAGGGGCGTCGGTCGGCTGGGCAATCAGCGCCGCCGTCGGAACGGTTGGTGCACCCGCTGTTCCAGTCAGGAAGCGGATGTAGCCGCTGATGAGCTGGTACGCCTGCGTCGCGTTGCAGCCCGTCAGCGAGGCCAGCGTCAGCGTGGCGTTGTCCGCTGCCGACGTCGTGCAGACCGACGTGATGAGGCCGCTGACGTTGTTGAACACCCAGGTGACGCCGGTGGCGTTGGTCGGCGGCCGGAAGCCGCTGGTGCCGTCGCCGAAGTTCTTGGCCTGCGGCGGGATGCCGCGCCGGCGTCCGCCGGGTTCGCGCATGCCGCCGGCGCCTTGCGGTGCTACCACCATCGTTGCAGCCAGGTCTGGCGATAGTCGAGCGGCCACACTGAACAACCGCACGTTGTGCTGCACGCCGCTCCTGTCGGCCCACGAAACGTCGACAACGAGTGTCTTGTGCCCGACTGGGGATGACTCGGTGACCGTCGCCGTTCGGCTGTAGCTCGTGTTGCTGATGAAGCTGTTCAGCGTCTCGACGCTTGCAGTCGAAATGTCGGCATACGACTTCACGCCCGTGGTCACCGGCAGGACCGAGAAAGACCGCCACGCCTCGATCTTCTCTTGCGCCAGCCGGGTCGCCTCGCTGCGCTGCTTGGAAAGGTCCGAATTGGCGCGCAGCGTTGCCTGCATGCCCAGAACGCCGAGCATCCCGAAGGCCATGACGGCCATCGCGACGAGCGCTTCGATCAGGGAGACGCCGCGGCGCAGATTCCGGGTCGGCGTGACGGATGTTGCCGTCGAGGTCTTCATGGCTGGAAGTCCCTCCACCCGCCGGGCACCTTGACGAAGGTGCCGGTCCGGTTGCGCACACGCAGGATCACATCCCGGTCGTAGACGAGCGAGAGGTCGTTGTCGGCGAAGTGGAAGTTGCCCTCGGCGATCCCGCTCCGCGCAGCGTGCCGTCACCATCGAAGTCCCAGGTCGCGCGCCGGTTGTAGACGACGCCGTAGAGCGTGTGAACGCCGGCATCGAACTCCACTTGCCCGTCGGCGACGATGAGCACCGGCGCTGCTGCGGTGCCGATGTCCGCGCCGACCCGCAGGCGGCCGCCGCCGCTCACATAAACCGGGTGACCAGGCTTGAGCAGCACCTGGTTGTTGACGTCGGCTGCCGTGCAATCGCTGGTGCAATCGACCTCGGCCAACCCGGGTTGGGCCAGGAACGTGGTGGGCCACATTCCGAACACCGAATTGAACATGCGATTGGTGCCCGAATTGGCAGGCGTCGCCGGCGTGAGGGTGAGATCGGCAAGCTGCAACGAAGCCTCGTTGGGCAGCACAGAGAGGGCCGGCGGTGAACCCGGGACCGTCAGGAGCGTGATGCCCGTGGCATCGACAGCCCCGCCGCCCTGGATGGTGATGCCGCCCGATACCGGGTCGGTATTGCTGACGGTAGGCGTTCTGCCGCCGTTGTCGAAGGTGCCACGCACGGTCAGCGCCGCCGCTGGCGCGGTGTTGAGCGCGCTGCGCAAGGCCACCGTGACCCACACCGTGGCCAAGCCGTCGCCGGACTGCGCTGCACGCACGGGGGTGAAGCGCAGGCAAGTCTCGTCGACCCGCGTGCACGCATTGACTTGCATGCGCACAATGCCCGTCACCCCGGCGGGCACCGGCGTGACTTCGACGAACTGAACCCAGAAGGCCGCGAACGGTCCGTTGCCGGTGTAGGTGACCGCAGGACTCGGGTTGCTGCCGGGTGCGGGGCAGTCGCAGACCCAGTTGCTGCCATTGAAGACGCAGCCGGCGATGCCGCCGGCGACCGGGGTGATGCCGCCATTCGTGCCGTCGATGGTCAGGTAGCGATCGCGGAAGGAAACATGCGCGCCGACGGCGCCGGGGCTCGTGATCGGCGTGCAGTCGTCGTTCATGCGGGCGTCGTTCAGCCGTGCCAGCGCCCACTCGACACCTGCCTCGGCGGTCTCGAAAGCCAAGGTCGAGCGATACTGGTTGGCCGATGTCCGCTGCTCGAACAGCAGGTTGCGGCTGGTATATGCGGCGACGAGCGTGATGACAAAGAAGAGCACCATCACCACGACCAGCGACGCAGCGCCGCGTTGGGCGCGGACCGGGGGAGGCAAAGACGGGCGAATCATGGCGAACCGGCAGGCGGACAAGGGCTCACTCAACTTGGACACGCGGGCTTCGGGGTACCGGTGGTGCGGAATTCCACCCAGTCATTGCGCGCCCGCGCCACGCTCTGGATCCGGCGCGTGACGGACGGGTCGGCCCTCGAGCGAGCGCGGATCTCGATGACGAAGTTGCGCACCTGAAGCGCGGGCCAGCAACTCGTGTCGCCGCTGGGGCACAGGCGCGGACAAGGCAGAACCTGTTCGGGCTCCCTTTGGATTGCGATCGTGAACGCGGTCACCTCCATGACGTTCTGATCGGTGAGGTCCTGCCAGGCCACGCTCGGCCCCAGCCTCGTCTGGATGGCGCCGGTTGCGCCGTTGAGCCGAAACCCCCAGGGTCCCTGCTCGGTCGCACTGCGATCGTAGAAGAAGGACACGTCGCCATAAACGCCCGACGCTGACGGCGCCATCGAGGACGCGAAGGGATTCTCCTGTGCCTCCAGGGTGGGGTAGGCGATGCCGTTCTGCGCAGCGCGCCAGGCACCGACGCGCCGCAATTCGCGCGTGATGATGTCGGCCGTCGCCCGCAGGTCCTGCTGGAGCTGCGTGTCGAGCATCAAACGTCGGTTCTCACCCAGTTGACTGGAGACGAGAACGGTGGCCGCTGCGACGATGAAGAGGCCCACCGTGATGCCGACCATCAACTCGACCAGCGAGAGGCCGCGTGCGGCGCGGCGGCCGCCGGGAACGCCACTTGCAGCCATCGGATTGCTGCCGATACGGTGCATCACGAAGCCGCCCTGCAATTGCGAATCGACGCGTCGTATGCGGCGCACACGGGCACGCCAGGCACCGACCCGTCCGGAGAGCAGACGCTGGTGCGGCCGCTGAGGCCGATACCGGTGCGCAAGCGTCCCCGGGGTGTTCGCCGTACCTCGATGCAGAACTCGTAGCCCTGGGTCGCAAGGGTCGTCGACGGCATGATGCGCATGCCACCGTTGACCGGGCTGGCAACGAGCAGGTTGGACTGATCGGTCGGGAACCGAAGCTCGATCGACAGGCTGCGCGGAACCTGCACGGTGCGAAGCTCACGCTGCGTACCGGAACACGCGGAGCCGACGGCGTTCGTGCAGTTGCATTGCGTTCGATCGAGTCCGGTGATGTCCAGCGGGTCGGTCGAGCTCGAGAACATCACGTAGCAGGACATCGATTCGGCGGCCTGGTTGCGCGTGACCATGCCCATGAACTGGTTTCGCGACACGGCCTCGGTGCGCATGTACTGGAAGTCCGTGGCCAGTTGATCGTTGATCGCGCGCAGCCGCTGCATGCCGATCATCTCGGTGAAGCTGGGTGCCGCCAGCAGCAGGATCACGCCGGCGAGCGCGATCACCACCATCATCTCGATGAGTGTGAAGGCCCGCCGCAGCAGGTGGCGGCGCGGGGAGCGGCGTGGCGTGTTCATTGTCTTCAGAGGTGCGTCGCCGGCGGGTTTCAGCGGGCCCAGCAGCGCTGCGGGTCGGTGTTGGTGCCGGACCAGTCGATGCTGGCGCCGGAGCCGTAGCGGACGTTGCCGCCTTCCATGCGCACCGCCAGCACGGCGCAGTCGCCGTCGTTGGCTTGCGACGTGCCCGTGACGGCTGTGGCCGTGGCGACGTAGGTGGTGGCGTTGGCGGAGCTGACGGCCAGGTCGTAGTAGCCGGTGGGCGTGCGGGTCGCCGGCAGGCCGAGGCCGGGCGGCGTGGCCGTCGGCGCCGCGGTGAGCAGCGTCGTGAAGGTGGCGTTCGTGCTGCGGTGCCGTTCCTGCGCCTGCTGCACCGCGCTCAGCGCCGAGAAGGCCTCGGTGCGGCGGCTCTTGCGCATCGAGCCTGGAAGTTGGGGAACGCCAGCGACAGGACGACCGCGAGGATGACCAGCGCGATCATCAGCTCGATCGTGGTGAAGCCGCGCCGGACGCCCGATGTGACTTGCTTCATGGGCCGGCATTCTGCGCGGGCCCATCGCCGGCGGCCAAACCGCTCGTCCGTGGCCGGCGACTGGTCATCGGCCGCCGCCGAGCCGCGGCCCCGCAGACAAGGGATGGCGGTGTTGCGCAGAAGCGGTGCTGCGGCTTGCGACCGGCTCAGCAGGCCTTGTAGCCGGGCACGGCGCCGTCGGGGGAGCATGAGCGGATGCGACCCATGATGTTGATGATCTGCCGGATGGCGTAGCGCGGCCCTTCGACGCGCAGCGCGGCGGTCGGTGTCACCGTGCCCTTGAGCGGGTCGAACACCATCGAGGCGACGTTGGCCTGCACGGTGACGCCGCTGCCGGCGCTGTAGTGCTGGTGGCGATGTGCCTGCACGCCGGCGGTGCAGACGGCGCCTTGCGGCGAGCAGGTGCAGTCGCCGGCGGCGCCGTTGTGCACGACGTAGCAGGTGCCGCTGTCGCTGCCGCCGATGTCGAAGCGCACGGTGCGGTTCTGCGCCACCGCCAGGCTGCGCGTGAGCTGCAGGTCGGTTTCGAGCTGCGCGGCGGCGCCTTCGATACGGCGTTGCTCGCGAGCGGTGCTGAAGCTGGGCAGCGCGGCGCTGACGGCCACGAGCATCACGGTGACGCAGATCAGGCCTTCGACGATGGTGAAGCCACGCTGCGCTCGGTTGGTGCGGAAGGCGGCGGCGGTGCGGGCGGTGCGGCTCATCGAGGTCTGGTTCATCGAGGTCTCCTTGGCGCTGCGGGTTGCGATGGAGGCCACTGTAGGAATCGCGCCGGCGGCGCGCGCCCCCCGCGCGCGGGCCCGGCCGGGCATCGCACGAGGGCCCCGGAAGGGATCCCCCGGCAGGGGGATCGGAGCCCGATTGCCGCGGCCGCGCGCCTGTGGCCGCGCCACACCGCGTCCGGCCACGTCCGGCCGCGCGAGGGCGGTGAGGCCGGTGAGGCCGGTGAGGCCTCGCGCTCAGATCTCGCGGATCAGCTGCCGGAAGGCGTCGACGTCCTCGAACTCGCGGTACACCGAGGCGAAGCGGACGTACGCGACCTTGTCGATCCGCTTGAGCTCGCGCATGACCAGTTCGCCCAGGCGCGCGCTTTGCACTTCGCGCGCGCCGCTGGCGAGCAGCTTGTCCTGGATGCGCTCGAGCGCGGCGTCGACCTGCTCGGTGCTCACCGGGCGCTTGCGCAGCGCCAGCGTCATCGAGGCGCGCAGCTTGGCCGGCTGGAACTCAACGCGCGAGCCGTCCTTCTTCACCACCGCCGGCAGCGTGATCTCGCTGCGCTCGTAGGTGGTGAAGCGCTTGTCGCAGTGCGCGCAGCGGCGGCGCCGGCGCACCACGTCGCCTTCGTCGGACTCGCGCGTCTCGACGACGAGCGTCTCGGCGTGGCTGCAGAAGGGGCAGCGCATGGCAGCGGGCCGGCGGCCGCCGAAGTGCCTCTAGCGGTAGACCGGGAAGTCGCGCGTCAGCGCCGCCACCTTGGCGCGCACCGCGGCGATGTGCGCGGCGTCGCGCGGCCGGTCCAGCACGTCGGCGATCAGGTGCGCGGTCTGCCGCGCCTCGCCTTCCCTGAAGCCGCGCGTCGTCATCGCCGGGGGGCCCAGGCGGATGCCGCTCGTGACCATGGGCTTCTGCGGGTCGTTCGGGATGCCGTTCTTGTTGCAGGTCATGTGCGCTTCGCCCAGCACCGCTTCGGCCTCTTTGCCGGTGAGGCCCTTGGGGCGCAGGTCGACGAGCATCACGTGGCTCTGCGTGCCGCCGCTGACGATGCGCAGGCCGCGCGCGATGAGCGTCTCTGCGAGCGCCTTCGCGTTGGCGACCACCTGCTGCTGGTAGGCCTTGAAGCCGGGCTCCAGCGCCTCCTTGAAGGCCACCGCCTTGGCCGCGATCACGTGCATCAGCGGCCCGCCCTGGATGCCGGGGAAGATGGCGCTGTTGATCTTCTTGGCGATGCCTTCGTCGTTCATCAGCACGATGCCGCCGCGCGGGCCGCGCAGGCTCTTGTGCGTGGTGCTGGTGACGACGTCGGCGTGCGGCACGGGGTTCGGGTACACGCCGGCGGCGATGAGCCCGGCGTAGTGCGCCATGTCGACCATGAAGAACGCGCCCACGGCCTTGGCCACGCGCGCGAAGCGCTCGAAGTCGATGTGCAGGCTGTAGGCGCTGGCGCCGGCGATGATGAGCTTGGGCTTGTGCTCACGCGCCAGGCGTTCCATCGCCTCGTAGTCGATGGCTTCCTTGGCATCGAGGCCGTAGCTCACCACCTTGAACCACTTGCCGCTCATGTTGAGCGCCATGCCGTGCGTGAGGTGGCCGCCTTCGGCCAGGCTCATGCCCATGATCGTGTCGCCGGGGTTCAAGAGGCCGAACAGCACCGACTGGTTGGCCTGCGAACCCGAGTTGGCCTGCACGTTGGCGAAATTCGCGCCGAAGAGCTTCTTCAGCCGCTCGATGGCGAGCGTCTCGACGACGTCGACGTTCTCGCAGCCGCCGTAGTAGCGCTTGCCCGGGTAGCCCTCGGCGTATTTGTTGGTGAGCTGCGAACCCTGGGCGGCCATCACGGCCGGCGAGGTGTAGTTCTCGCTGGCGATGAGCTCGATGTGCTCTTCCTGGCGGCGGTTCTCGGCCTGGATGGCGGCGAAGATCTCGGGGTCGACGCGATCGAGCGTCGATTGGCTGCGGTCGAACATGGGCGGGATCCTGTGTCTTGGCGGTGGGTGGGCCGGTGGCGGCGCCCGGCCGGCCGGCAGGGCGCCGGGCGGCATGGTGCCGTCGAGGGCTGCCCAGGCGAACGGCCGATGCTGGCGGGGGAAAGCCGGGCCGCGAAGGCCGGCCGGTCGCCGACAGCGCGCGCTCCCCGGTGGTGACCCACCTCGGGCCGGCGCGGCGGAGACGTCTTGCTCCGGGGCCTGCCCTATCGCCAGTTGCGCGGTGCCGGGCAGTTTAGCGCCGCGGGCGAAAACCGCGGAGGCCGCGGATGTCGGATCACCGAGCTGCCCCACTCAGTTGCAGGGCGGCCACCTTCTCCGGCAAGGCCGCGCCGGTGTTAGGCACCGTCACCGGGATGCGCTGGCCCTGGGCGACGGCCTGCAGGAAATTCTGCTCGGCCAGCACGCGGGCGGCGTAGCCGCCGTCGTTCTCCTGCATCGCCGCGCCGACGTAATGGCGCAGTCCCTCGGCGACGCTGCCGGCGCGCGCGATGCAATCCTTGAGCACCTGCACGCCCACGCGCAGGTTGGTGATGGGGTCGAAGGCGGCGTGCGTGCCGCCGAACGGGCCGTACTTCTCGTCGTGCACGCGCGTCATCACCTGCATCAGGCCTTGCGCGCCCACCGGGCTCTGCGCGAACGGGTTGAAGCTGGACTCGATGGCGATGACGGCCAGGATCAGCGTCGGGTCGAGGCCGGCGCGCCGCCCGACGGCCCACGATTCGTGCACGAGCGCGGCCACCGGCTCGGCAGCCACGCGGTAGCGGCGGGCCAGCCATTGCGCCACGGCCGCCTGCTCCTTGGTGAGGCTGCCTGGGTCGGTGGCGGTGGCGCGGCTCACGGCTTCGGGTTCGCTGAGGCCCACCAGCACGTTGCCGGCGGCCAGCTCGCGCTGCTCGTGGCGGTCCTGCAGCCACTCCAGGGCGATCACTTCGGCCTGGTGGCGCAGCTCGGGCCGGCTGGCACCGAAGGCCGCCACGGCCACCGCCGCCAGGCCCACCAGGGCCAGCGTGTTGTGGCTGACCTCGAGCAGGCCATCGCCGACGTCGCGAACGAACACGCCCACGGAGCGGCTGGTGGCTCGTCGCGCGCGTTGCAGCAGGTCGATCGGTCTCATTCCTCTCTGTCTCCCGTCGGGCCGTCCCCGGCGGCCACGTCGGGCCGGCGGGAAGCCTTGCGATATCGTCGGTCGGCGGGGCTGCCACGGCGACCCCCGAGGCGCATGCCTGTGAATCAGTGCTCGCCGGCCCGGGGGCAGATGGCGTGCCCGGACCGGTTCGCTTGGCGCGGGCTGGGTCTATCGGGTTAACCCTAGCCTTTCGAAGCCGGCGCGATTCTAGAAGCCCTCCAAGCGACGACCTGGCCCGGCGAACCCCCAAGAACGAGAACTCGGCGATGAAGTACCGGGACCTGCGCGACTTCCTCGAACGCCTGGAGGCCCAGGGCGAATTGCGCCGGACCGCCGAGCCCGTATCGCCGAAGCTCGAGCTGACGGCACTTGGCGAGCGCTTGCTTCGCGCTGAAGGCCCCGCGCTGCTGGTCGAGAAGCCGGCCGGCGCCACGATGCCCTGCCTGATCAACCTCTTCGGCACGCCCCGGCGTGTGGCTTTAGGTATGGGAGCCCAGTCGGTTGCGGAGTTGCGCGGCGTCGGCGAACTGTTGGCGGCGCTGAAGGAGCCCGAACCTCCGCGCGGGCTGAAGGACGCCGGCCGGCTGCTGGAAATGGCGCGTTCGCTGTGGTCGATGCAACCCGAGCGCATCCGCCGCCCGCCCTGCCAGCAGGAAGAGCAGCGCGCCAGCGACGTCGACCTGACCCGGCTGCCGGTCCAGACCTGCTGGCCGGGCGACGCCGGGCCGCTCATCACCTGGGGTCTGGTCGTCACGCGCGGCCCGCAGCGGGTGGCCAAGCCGCGCAGCCGCCAGAACCTGGGCATCTACCGCCAGCAGCTCATCGGCCGCCGCGAGCTCATCATGCGCTGGCTGGCGCATCGCGGCGGCGCGCTCGATTTCCGCGAGTTCGCGCTCGCCAACCCGGGCCAGCCGTTCCCGCTGGCCGTGGCGCTGGGTGCCGACCCGGCGACGATGCTGGGCGCGGTGACGCCGGTGCCCGACACGCTTTCCGAGTACCAGTTCGCGGGCCTGCTGCGCGGCAGTCGCACCGAAGTGGCCGACACCGGCGTCGGCGAAGCGCTGGGCGACGGTGGCGCGCCGCTGCAGGTGCCGGCCGGCGCCGAGATCGTCCTCGAAGGGCACATCCCGCCGGCCCCGCCTGGCTTCACTGGCACCTCCGAGTTCGGCGTGCGCCTGGAAGAACGGGGCGGATACCTGCACGCGCTCGAAGGCCCCTTCGGCGACCACACCGGCTACTACAACGAGCAGGACTGGTTCCCGGTCTTCCGCGTCGGGCGCCTCACGCAGCGCACGAACCCCATCTACCACAGCACCTACACCGGCAAGCCGCCGGACGAGCCGGCCGTGCTCGGCGTGGCGCTCAACGAGGTGTTCGTGCCGATCCTGCGCCGGCAGTTTCCGGAGATCACCGATTTCCACCTGCCGCCCGAAGGCTGCAGCTACCGCCTGGCGGTGGTGTCGATCCGCAAGGCCTACGCCGGCCACGCCAAGCGGGTGATGTTCGGGCTGTGGAGCTTCCTGCGCCAGTTCATGTACACGAAGTTCATCGTCGTCACCGACGACGACATCGACATCCGCGACTGGAAGGAAGTGGTCTGGGCCATCACGACGCGCATGGATCCGGTGCGCGACACCACGCTCGTGGACCACACGCCGATCGACTACCTCGACTTCGCCTCGCCGGTGAGCGGCCTCGGCGGCAAGATGGGCCTGGACGCCACGAACAAGTGGCCGGGCGAGACGGCGCGCGAGTGGGGCCGCCCGATCGCGATGGATGGCGAAGTGCAAGCGCGCATGGCCGCGCTTGCCGATGCCTTGCTGGCGCCGCCGCGCTGAAGCCACGCGCGGCAGGCCGTGGCCGTGCTTGGTGGCGCAAGCAAGCGAAGCGGGCCGCTTGCGCCACGCCGCGCGCGGGTCTATCCTTTGCACCGCCTGCTCGCAGGCAAAACCGACGGCGCAATACCCGCGCGTCAGGAGCCCCGGACCTCCTTATCTCCGGAGCCCCACCCGGTGGCGCAAGCCGCCCGCCCCTCCCCACCGGCGACGGTGCGGAGGGGTTGCTGTTTGATAGCCCGTCGCCAGTCGAGCCAGAACCCAACCGCGCCCTTGCGCCACGAGCGCTGCGCGCGCCGAACGTCGTGCTGCCCACCGGCGGCCGAGGGAGGCCCTTCCCGTGTTCCACGTGTTCCAGCGTTTCGAACGCCTCGTGCATCCGTACCCGGATGCCGTGCCCGCGCCGCCGCCGAAGACCTTCTTCGCGTTCCTGTGGGCCTGCGCCGCGGGCGTGCGGCCGTACCTCTTCTGGGTGACCGTCTTCACTGCCGGCATCGGCGCCTTCGAGGCGCTGCTGTTCAGCATGATGGCGCACGTGGTCGACGTGCTGGCCAAGGTGCAGCCGGGCGAGCTGTGGGCACACGAAGGTACGACGCTGCTGCTGCTCTCCGGTGTGCTGCTCGGCTCGATCGCCCTGGCGGCGATGCAGGCCTTGCTGAAGTACCAGGCCGTCTACGGCAACTTCCCGATGCGGCTGCGCTGGAACTTCCACCGCCTGCTGCTCGAGCAGAGCATGAGCTTCTACCAGGACGAGTTCGCCGGCCGCATCGCCACCAAGGTGATGCAGACCTCGCTGGCCGTGCGCGACACCTGGCTCATCGTCACCGACATCCTCGTCTACGTCGTCATCTACTTCGTGACGATGGTGGGCATCGTCGGCGCCTTCGACCTCGTGCTGACGCTGCCCTTCCTCGGCTGGCTGGCGCTGTACGTGGCGATCCTGTGGTACTTCGTGCCGCGCCTGGGCAAGGTGGCCAAGGCGCAGGCCGACGCGCGTTCGCTGATGACCGGCCGCGTCACCGACGCCTACACCAACATCGCCACCGTCAAGCTCTTCTCGCACGGCCACCGCGAAGCCGCCTTCGCACGCGGCGCGATGCAGGAGTTCATGGTCACCGTGCATCAGCAGATGCGCATGGTCACCGGCTTCGAGGTCTGCATCCAGGCACTGTCGGTGGCGCTGGCGGCGGCCACCGCCGGCGCCTGCCTGTGGGGCTGGACGCAGGGCACGGTGACGGTGGGCGCGGTGGCCGCCGCCACGGCAATGGCGTTCCGCCTGAACGGCATCTCGCACTGGATCATGTGGGAGATGGCGGCGCTGTTCGAGCATATCGGCACCGTGCAGGACGGCATGAGCACGCTGTCCAAGGCACGCAGCGTCGTCGACCGCGCCGGCGCGGGCGAGCTGAAGGTGAGCCGTGGCGAGGTTCGCTTCGAGCACGTCAGCTTCGCCTACGGTGGCCAGAAGAACGTCGTCGACGACTTCTCGCTCGCCATCCGCCCAGGCGAGAAGATCGGCCTCGTCGGCCGCTCGGGCGCGGGCAAGAGCACCATCGTCAACCTGCTGCTGCGGCTGTACGACGTCGACAAGGGCCGCATCCTGGTCGACGGCCAGGACATCGCCGCCGTCACGCAGGAGAGCCTGCGCGCGCAGGTGGGCATGGTGACGCAGGACACGTCGCTGCTGCACCGCTCGGTGCGCGACAACATCGTCTACGGCCGCCCGCACGCCACGGACGAGCAGATGCGCAGCGCCGCCGAACGTGCGGAAGCGCATGAGTTCGTCGTCGGCCTCACCGACCCGAAGGGCCGCCAGGCCTACGACGCGCATGTGGGCGAGCGCGGCGTCAAGCTCTCCGGCGGCCAGCGGCAGCGCATCGCCATCGCCCGCGTGATGCTGAAGGACGCGCCGATCCTGTTGCTCGACGAGGCCACCAGTGCGCTGGACAGCGAAGTCGAGGCGGCCATCCAGCGCAGCCTCTACGCGCTGATGGAAGGCAAGACGGTGGTGGCGATCGCGCACCGCCTGTCCACCATCGCCGCGATGGACCGGCTGGTGGTGATGGACCACGGCCGCATCGTCGAGACCGGCGACCACGCGAGCCTCTTGGCGCAAGGCGGCATCTATGCGCGGCTGTGGGCGCACCAGAGCGGCGGCTTCCTTGGCGAGGAGGCCGACGCCGCCGAGCCGGCGGCCACCGGGCCGGTGCCTGCCGGCGCGCGCCGCCCGGCGCTGGAAGCCGGGGACTGACAGGCGATCGGAGCCAGCGTGTGAAGCCGCTGCTTGAAGCCGCCGGTAGAGGCCCGCGATAGAAGCCCGCGATAGAAGCGGGCTCGGTCCGGCGAGGGCCCTGTCGCGCGCGGGCTCAGAACGGGGGCGGTTTCACTCCAGGAGCAGGTCGGGCTCGCCGACGGCGACGGCCTCCCGCTCCTGCACGCGGTCTTCAGCCGCGCGCAGGTGGCTCACCACCATGGGCCGGGTCTCGATCCAGTTGCCGTCGCGGCGCGCCTCCTGCGCCACGGCCTGGCCGAACGTCGGCGCGGCCGGCGCGCCGGCGCGGTTCGTCACCGCGCGCTCGGCCGGCTTCGGCACGGCCATCAGCGGCAGCGGCGACGTGGCGGCCTGGTGGGCGCGATCGCGCCGCAGGCCGTCCAGCCGTTCGCGCTGGCGCAGCCACTCCCAGCCGGCGACGGTCATCGCCACGGCCACGAGGAAGACGAGGAAAGCCCCGGCCACGGAAAGCACAGCGGTCAGCATGCCCATGGCGCGGTTTCGGCCTCTCGGCCGATGGGCTTGAGCCCCGTGCGTCGGCCCGATGCGACGGACAATCCAGGGTTCGTGATCCGTGCCATGAGTGCCGAAGCTTCCACCGTCCCCGTCGCACCGCCGCTCACCGGCTACAAGCCGTTCTGGGCCAAGCGTTTCGGCCCGGCGCCGTTCCTGCCCACCAGCCGCGCCGAGATGGACGCGCTCGGCTGGGACAGCTGCGACATCGTCATCGTCACCGGCGACGCCTACATCGACCACCCGAGCTTCGGCATGGCCGTGATCGGCCGCGTCCTCGAAGCGCAGGGCTTTCGCGTCGGCATCGTCGCGCAGCCCGAGTGGTCCTCGGCCGAAGCGTTCAAGGCGCTCGGGCGGCCGAACCTGTTCTTCGGCGTCGCGGCCGGGAACATGGATTCGATGATCAACCGCTACACCGCCGACCGGAAGATCCGCAGCGACGACGCCTACACGCCCGGCGGCGCGGCCGACAAGCGGCCCGACCGCGCCACGCTCGTCTACACGCAGCGCTGCAAGGAGGCCTACGCCGAAGTTCCGGTCGTCATCGGCGGCATCGAGGCGAGCCTGCGCCGCATCGCGCACTACGACTACTGGCAGGACAAGGTGCGCCGCTCGATCCTCGTCGACAGCAAGGCCGACCTGCTCGTCTACGGCAACGCCGAGCGCGCCATCGTCGAAGTGGCGCACCGGCTGGCGCGGCGCGAGCCAATCCACGCGCTCACCGGCATCCGCGGCACCGCCTTCATGGTGCGACACGGACACGAGCCGCAAGGCTTCAGCGAGATCGACAGCACGGAAGTGGACCGCCCCGGGCGCATCGACGAACACATTCATCCGTACCTCGCCGGCGCCGCGCAGCAGAAGGCGGCGAGCGAGGCCGGCTGCGGCGCGACGAGCCCTCACCCCAACCCTCTCCCGCAAGCGGGAGAGGGAGCCGAACTGCAAGCGGGAGAGGGAGCCGATGCCGCGGCTGTTTCTCCCTCGCCCCCGCGAGGGGGAGAGGGCAGGGGTGAGGGGGCGGCGCTGGCAACCATCGCCATGCCCCTGTCGCGCAAGACCGGCGCCGTCGCGCTGCCGCCGCGCGACAAGACCGTGATCCGCCTTCCCGCCTACGAGCAGGTCAAGGCCGACCCCGTGCTCTACGCGCACGCCAACCGCGTGCTGCACCTGGAAACGAACCCCGGCAACGCGCGCGCACTCGTGCAGCGCTACGACTTCCACGGCGCGCCGCGCGACCTGTGGATCAACCCGCCGCCGGTGCCGCTGACGACGCCGGAGATGGACCACGTCTTCGGCCTGCCCTATGCGCGCAGCCCGCACCCGCGCTACGCCGACGAGCGCGGCGGCCACGACGGGCCGACGAAGATCCCGGCCTGGGAGATGATCCGCACCAGCGTCAACATCATGCGCGGCTGCTTCGGCGGCTGCACCTTCTGCTCGATCACCGAGCACGAGGGCCGCATCATCCAGAGCCGCAGCGAGGCGTCGATCCTGGCCGAGATCGAGGACATCCGCGACCGCGTGCGCGGCTTCACCGGCGTCATCAGCGACCTCGGCGGCCCCACGGCCAACATGTGGCGCCTGGGCTGCAAGAGCCGCGAGATCGAAGCCGCGTGCCGCAAGCCCAGCTGCGTGTACCCCGGCATCTGCGGCAACCTCGTCACCGACCACGCGCCGCTGGTGGCGCTGTACCGCAAGGCGCGCGCGCTCTCCGGCGTGAAGAAGATCCTCATCGGCTCGGGCCTGCGCTACGACCTCGCGGTGCGCAGCCCCGAGTACGTCAAGGAGCTCGCGGCCCATCACGTCGGCGGTTATCTCAAGATCGCCCCCGAGCACACCGAGGGCGGGCCGCTCGCGAAGATGATGAAGCCGGGCATCGGCGCCTACGACCGCTTCAAGCAGCTCTTCGACGAGGCCAGCGCCGCGGCCGGCAAGGAGCAGTTCCTGATCCCGTACTTCATCGCCGCGCACCCGGGCACGAGCGACGAGGACATGATGAACCTGGCGCTGTGGCTGAAGAAGAACGGCTTCAAGGCCGACCAAGTGCAGACCTTCTACCCGAGCCCGATGGCCACCGCGACGGCGATGTACCACACGGGCCTGAACCCGCTGCGCGGCTTGAGCCGCGACATCGGCCCCGGCGGCCGCGCCGAGCGCGTGGACATCGTGCGCGGCGAGCGCCGCCGCAGGCTGCACAAGGCGTTCCTGCGCTGGCACGACCCGGCCAACTGGCCGCTCCTGCGCGAGGCGCTGAAGGACATGGGCCGCGCCGACCTCATCGGCAACGGCAAGCACCAGCTCATTCCCGCCTGGCAGCCTGCCGCGGGCGAGGGCTACCGGAGTGCGCGGCGAAAGAACTCCACCGCGCCGGGCGAGCGGCGCACCGCCACTGCCGTGCGCCGCGGCACGGTGCTGACGCAGCACACCGGGCTGCCGCCGCGACCGGGCGTGGGGGCGCCGCGCAAGGTGAAGGTGAAGTAGGCGGCGGCCGCGCCGCGTCGCGCCGCCCCGCGCTCTTCGCGATCTTCGCGTTCTTCGCGTTCCCCGCGGGCCGCAACGTCAGACGCCGGCTTCGGCCAGTGCGTCGCGCAGCCTTTCGAGATCCGCGCGCGTGTTGTAGGCCGGGACCGAGACGCGCACGAACACGCGGCCGGCATGCAGCGTCACCGGCACTTCGATGCGCCGCTCGTCGAAGAGCCAGCGCCGCAGCGCCTCGGCTGCGCCACCCTCGGCGCTCACGCGCACGGGGATCGGCACCATCTGCGCCAGCGCACCGTCCGGCGCGATCGGCGCGAGGCCGCCGCGCTTCAGCACCTCGCGCTGCAACTCCAGCGCCATCTCATGGCAGCGCCGGCCGAGCGAGGGCCAGTCGTGCCGCGCCAGGAAGTCGATCGCCGCCGGCACCGCGAGGAACGCCGAGAGGTCGCGCGTGCCCCGCCATTGCAGCGCCGCCGCTTCGAGCGCGCTGCGCCCGGTGTAGGCGTCGAAGCCGGTGTGGCCGGTGCGGGCGGCCTGCGCCGCGCCGCCGCCGCCTTCGCCTCGTCCGATTCCGCCGCCGCCTCCTCGGCCACGTAGCCCCAGCTCACCACCGGCGCTTCGAGCAGCGCCGGGCCCAGGCGACCCTCGGGCCGCACGTGCAGGAAGCCGCTGCCCTTGGGGGCGCACATCCACTTGTGGCAGTTGCCGGTGTAGAAGTCGGCGCCCAGGCGCGTGAGGTCCAGCGGCCTTGCCCTGGCGCGTGCGCGCCGTCGATGAGCGTGGCGATGCCGCGCCGCCGTGCCGCCTCGCACACGGCCTGCACCGGAAAGACGATGGCGGTGGTGGAGGCGATGTGGTTGGCGAAGACGAGCCGCGTGCGCGGCGTGGCCGCGGCCAGCATTCGTTCCACGAACGCCGCCGGCTCGAACGGCAGCGGATCTCCACGATGCGCAGCACCGCGCCCGTCTCGGCGCAGCGGCGGCGCCAGGCGGCGTATGCAGGCACCGTACTCGTGGTCGGTGGTCACACCCGTCGCCCGGCGCCAGCGCCAGCGAGCGCGCCACCGTGTTGACGCCGGTCGTCGCGTTCGGCACGAAGACGAGGTCTTCGCCGCGCGCACCGACGAAATCGCCCAGCGCCGCCGGCGCGCTTGCCGAGCCTCGCCGCCGAAGCGCGGCCGAGAATGCCACCGGATTGCGCTCCATCTCGAGCCGTGCTGCCAAGCGCGCTCAGCACCTCGCGCGGCGTGGCGCCGAACGAGCCGTGGTTGAGGAAGGTGATAGCGGGGTCGAGGAGGAACAGTTCACGCATGGCTGTCGGGATCATCGCATCGCCGCTGCGGCGACCGCCTTGCGGGCCGCCGATGTGACTTGATTCGCGGCAGCGACTCGCAGTCGTTCGCGGCCGGCGACCCCCGCGCCGGAGGGCCCCCTCCCGTGTCAGGCGGATTCCGACGCAGACTCCACCAAAGGCCCGACGCGATTTGCCCCTTTGGTGTCATGGGCGCGCTGCCGATGCCGACCTACCCTTCACGTCAAGCATCGAGCGCAACCCCTTCGCAGCCATGAACGCCATCGCCTCCGACGCCTCGCGATTCGTGCTTCGCTTCGAATCGCTGTTCGACCCCGGCCGCGGCCTCGCCTTCCCGTGCGACGAGCACGGCCACGTGTCGCTGGACGAACTGTCCGAGCGCGCGCGCCGCAACTACTTCTACGCCCGCGTCGTCGTCGGGCACGAGTTCGCCACGCCGGCGGTGATGCGCACCGACGACTGAGCCGCGCGTCGAAACCGGCCCCGAGCGGCGGGCCAGTCGCGAGCCGGTCCGGGCGCAGCGCTCGCGCAACGACGCAACGACAATCGCCGGCCATGGCTGCCGGCAACCTCCTCGCGCTGATCGACGACATCGCCACCATCCTCGATGACGTGGCGCTCCTGAGCAAGGTGGCGGCGAAGAAGACCGCCGGCGTGCTGGGCGACGACCTGGCGCTCAACGCGCAGCAGGTCACCGGCGTGGCCGGCGCGCGCGAGCTGCCGGTGGTGTGGGCGGTGGCGAGAGGCTCGCTCGTCAACAAGGCCGTCCTCGTGCCGGCAGCGCTGGCGATCAGCGCCTTCGCGCCGATGCTCGTGGTGCCGCTGCTGATGCTCGGCGGCGCCTTCCTGTGCTTCGAAGGCGTTGAGAAGCTCGCGCACCGCCTGCTGCACAGCCGCGCCGAGGACGACGCGCACCACGCGGAGCTGAAGCACGCGCTCGAAGACCCGAAGACCGACCTGATGGTGCTGGAGCGCGAGAAGGTCAAGGGCGCCGTTCGCACCGACTTCGTGCTCTCGGCCGAGATCATCGTCATCGCACTCGGCACCGTGGCCCAGGCGCCGCTGGCCACTCGCGTGGGCGTGCTGGTGGCGGTCGCCCTGCTGATGACGGTGGGCGTCTACGGCCTCGTCGCCGGCATCGTCAAGCTCGACGACGCGGGCCTGTGGCTGGCGCGGCGCGCCAATGCCGCGGCGCGCTCGCTCGGTTCGCTGATCGTGCGCGCCGCGCCCTGGTTGATGAAGGCGCTGTCGGTGGCCGGCACGGCGGCGATGTTCCTCGTCGGCGGCAACATCCTCGTGCACGGCGTGGCGTGGGCGGCGCACGCGATCGAACGACTGACCGCGGGTCTCGGCGGCTGGGCCGACACGGTGGTGACGGCGCTGGCCGAGGGACTCTTCGGTGCGGCGGTCGGGGCGGCGCTGCTGTTGCTATGGCTGCCCGTGCAGCGCCTGCTGGCGCGCCGCCGCGGGGCTGCCGGGTGAAGGGTTCTGTGGCCTGGGTGAGCACGCGCCGGCGTCATTTCCGCGCTGGCGCGTTGCCGCTGCCTCAGTTGCCGCCCTTGCTCACGCCCAGCAGCTCGACCTCGAATTGCAGCGTCGCGTTCGGCGCGTTTCGCGCCGCTGGCCGGCAACTTGTCGCAGATCCCTGGTCGAGCCGCGCCCCGGCTTCACAGTCTCCGCATCGAAACGCACACCCGGAGACTGCCGTGCCTTCTTCCGCCACGCTTCCATCCCGTCTGGGTCCCGCCGTGTTCATCGCGCTCGTGCTGCTGGGCTACCGGCAGTCTGTGCCGCGCACGATCAAGCCGGCGATGCTGGCCGCCGTCGCGCTGGCGATGTTCGGCTTCTCGCTCTACGGCATCGTCAGCGCCTTCGGCCCCAGCCGCTGGCCCTGCTACTGTGGGCAACGGGCTACGCCGCCGTCATGGTGTTCGGCGCGAGGTATCTGGCGCCTCGCGGCGGCGCGCGCGGGCACTTCGGTGCGCATCCCGGGGAGCTAGGTGCCGCTCATGCTGCTGCTGGCCATCTTCGCGGCCAAGTTCGTGCTCGGCTTCGCTGCCGGCGCCGGGTTGCCGCTGCTTCACGAGGCCGGCTTCATCGCCGCCGTCAGCGGCGTGCTCGGCGCGTTGAGCGGCGGCTTCGGCGTGCGTGCCGTTGCGGTGCACCGGTACGCCGCCACCGCCGGAGCCGCTGCCTGATCCGTCGCCGAAGCGAACGCCCCCGCGCTCGCGTCACAGCCCGGCAAGGGCCGCGCGAGAGCCTCGGTTCGAACTCAGCTCGCGCCCGTGCTCACGCCCAGCAGTTCCACCTCGGACTGCAGCGTCGCGTTCGGCGGGATCACGCCGCCGGCCCCGCGCTCGCCGTAGGCGATGGCCGGCGGGCAGGTGAGCTTGGCCTTGCCGCCGACCTTCATGCGCTGCACCTTCGGTCCAGCAGCGGATGACGCGGTTCAGCGGGAAGCTTGCCGGCTGCCCGCGTGAGTAGGAGCTGTCGAATTCGCGCCCGTCGGGGAAGCGGCCGCGGTAGTGCACGCGCACGGTATCGGTGGCGCCGGGACTCGGGCCCTGGCCTTCCTTCAGCGCGAGGTACACGAGGCCGCTCGGCGTGACGACGGCGCCCTTCTCGGCGGCCGCCGCGGCGAGCGGGTCATTCGAAGCGGCTGTCTGCTGCCGTAGGCAGCGCCGAGCGGCGCGAGAACGACAGCGCAGGCGGCGAGCGCGTGGCGCAGGGATGCGGCGGGTGATGAGGCCGATGAGGCGAGTGATGAGGCGAGTGGTGAGGCGAGTGGTGAGGCGAGGCGTGGTGAGGCGAGTGGTGAGGCGAGTGGTGAGGCGAGTGGTGAGGCGAGTGATGAGGCGGGTGTCTTCATGCCCGCGGTACCCAGCCGGCGGCCGCGCGCCCCGCCGCCCTCGCCGGGGCCCAGCTCGCGCTGCAACGCAGCGATGCCGTCGAGCAGCGCAGGGCGCGCCGAAGGCCGTCAGCCGGTATTCCACGCGCGGCGGCAGTTCGGCGAAGCTGTGCTTGTCGAGGATGCCGAAGCGCACCAGCTTCGCCAGCCGCTCGTTGAGCACCTTCTTCGACAGACCTTCGATCGCATGCTCGAGCGCGCCCGGCCGGTGCACGCCGCGGCGCACCGCCCCCAGGACCGCCAGCGACCGCACGGCCGACGATGTCCTCGACCATGCGCGCAACCGGCGGGCGCGCACCCGAGTGCGGAGAGGAAGAGGCCGTGGGAGCCGTGGAGGCCCGTCGCCACTCCGGCATCCGCCCTGACGGTCTGTGAGCTGGAGCCACGTTCTTCATCGATCGACACCGTTTCGTGCCCGGGGCACCGCATGCCTGCTGTTCAGCGCCGGGCCCCGATGCTGCAGTACGCGCCGCCGCTTCCGGCAGGGTGCACAGATTCTAGGAGTACGATGCGCAACGAGACTCCGGAGCTGCCGATGGCAACAACGCGCGGCAGCTTCGCTGCCCGCACAGCGGCGAGCGCGGTGGGTGCCGCGGTTGCGGTGGCAGCGACGGCCCTCTTCGCCGCACCGGCGATGGCAGCCGACCGCCGCCGGTGGCCTACCCCGAGGGCTACCGCCGGTGGACGTGAAGACCATGGTGATCAGCCCGGCCACCCGCTGGCCGAAGCCTTCGGCGGCATCCACCATCTCTACGCCAACGGCAAGGCGCTGGCCGGCTACAAGGCCGGCGGCAAGTCGCCGACGGCTCGGTGATCGTGTTCGACCTGCTCGAAGCAAAGAGCGCCGACAACGCCACGTCAGGAAGGCGCGCGCAAGGTCGTGGGCGTGATGGTCAAGGACAAGCGCCGCTACGCCGCCACCGGCGGTTGGGGCTTCGAAGGCTTCAAGGGCGACTCGAAGACCGAGCGCGCGGTCGGCGCGAACGCGGCCACCGCCTGCTTCCAGTGCCACCAGGCGAAGAAGGACAACGACTTCGTGTTCTCGGCCTGGCGGCCCTGAAGCGACCCGAGCGGCTGCTAGCGCGCGCCCTCGAACTGGCGCGCGAACCACTCGCTCAGCAGGCGCTTCTCGTAGGGCAGCTCGCCTTCGCTCGCGGCCGCCGGGCGGCTGCCGAAGAGGTAACCGAGGTCGCTGAGCTTCTCGTCGCCGGTCTTGACGGTGGCGCCGCCCTGCTCGAGCGTCCAGCGCAGCGCCAGCTTCGGCCAGTCGGCGTTGCCGCGCAGCACGCGCAGGTCGGTGGCGCCGCGCATGCGCTCGTGGCCGGCGAGGTCGACGTCGGTGAACTCCACGCGCAGCCGCTGTCCTTCGGGCAGGCGCTGCGCGAGCTGGCGCAGGTGAGCGGTGAGCGTGGCGAGCGTGCGGTCGCGCTCGTGCGACGTGCGCCCGGCGTCGGTGAACTTCTCCGGCTCGACGAAGCGGACGTCGGCCGTGCCGGCAGCGCGGGCCGGCTGCGCCAGCGCCACCAGCGCGGCGGCGGAAAGCAGTGCCAGGGCGGCGGCGAGGAGCGTGTTGCGGATGGCGTGCGACATGGTGACACCTCCCGGTCAGCGGCCAACTGCGACTGCGTTTGCGGCTGTGTTTGCGGCTGCGCCTTCAGCTGCGCATTGGCGCTATGAGTACTGCTGTGGAAACGCGCAGCAGAACTCTACGCCGCTGCCGCCGACCTTGCGCGCGTGCGGACTGCAAAGATAGGTGTCTCGCCGGGGCTTGCCGCATGCCGCCGCATGTCGCGCCTTGTCGCCCGCATCGCCGTTCGGCGACGCTCCTCAGCCGGCGCCGGAGTGCGCCCAGCTGTCCTTCAACGTCGTGATGCGGTTGAACACCGGCGCCTCGGCGCTGTGCAGCACGCGGTCGGCGACGAAGTAGCCGTGGCGCTCGAACTGGAAGCGCTGCTCGCGCGCTGCCGTGGCCAGGCCCGGCTCGATCCACCCTTGCACGACCACGAGGCTCGTGGGGTTCAGCGCTTCGCGGAAGTCACGTCCACCGGCTTCGGGCTGCGCTTCCTTGAAGAGGCGGTCGTACAGGTTCACGCGCGCTGGCAGCGCGTCGTGCCGGCCGACCCAGGTGATGGTGCCCTTCACCTTCACCGCGTCGGCGCCGGGCGTGCCGCTCTTGGTGTCGGGCACAACGGCGGCCAGCACGCGCGTGACGCGGCCGCTCGCGTCCTTTTCGCAGCCGATGCACTCGACGACGAAGCCGTACTTCAGCCGCACGCGGTTGCCGGGGAAGAGGCGGAAGAAGCCCTTCGGCGGCGTCTCGGCGAAATCGTCGCGCTCGATCCACAGTTCCGCGCCGAGGCCGAAGCGGCGCACGCCGAGCTCCGGCCGCTGCGGGTGCGCCGGCGCCTGGCACGGCTCCACGTGCTCGGCGCTGCCGAACACCGCCGCCCAGTTCACCAGCGCCAGCGGCAGCGGGTCGAGCACTGCCATCGCGCGCGGCGCCTCGCCTTCGAGGTCGGCGCGCAGGCAGCCGTCGAGCACAGCGTAGTCGAGCCAGATGTTGGTCTTGCTGGCGCCGCTGGCGTCGGCCATCGCGCGGATGCTCGCCGCCGTGTAGCCGCGCCGGCGCATGCCGAAGACGGTGGGCATGCGCGGGTCGTCCCAGCCCTCGACGATCTTCTCCTCCACCAGCGCCCGCAGCTTGCGCTTGCTGGTGATGACGTAGGAGAGATTCAGGCGCCCGAACTCGTACTGCTTCGGCAAAGGCCGCGCCAGCAGGCCGAGGTCGGCCAGGTGCTCGAGCAGCCAGTCGTAGAACGGCCGCTGGTCCTCGAATTCCAGCGTGCAGATGCTGTGCGTGATGCGCTCCAGCGCGTCCTCGATCGGGTGCGCATAGGTGTACATCGGGTAGATGCACCAGCGGTCGCCCGTGTTGTGGTGGGTGGCGCGGCGGATGCGGTAAAGCGTCGGGTCGCGCAGGTTGATGTTGGGCGATGCCAGGTCGATCTTCGCGCGCAGCACCATCGCGCCGTCGGCGTGCTGGCCGTCGCGCATCTCGCGCAGGCGTTCGAGGTTCTGCTCGGGCGTGCGGCTGCGGAAGGGGCTGGCCGTGCCCGGCGTCGTGAAGTCGCCGCGGTTCAAGCGCATCTCCTCGGCGCTTTGCTCGTCGACGTAGGCCAGGCCCGCCTGCACGAGCGCCTCGGCGGCGCGGTACATGAAGTCGAAGTAGTCGCTGGCGAAGTACAGGTGCGAGGTCTTGCCCTGCGTGCCGCCCGGCGTCTCCCAGTCGAAGCCGAGCCAATGTACCGCTTCGATGATCGCGTCGACGTACTCCTGCTCCTCCTTCTCGGGGTTGGTGTCGTCGAAGCGCAGGTGGCACACGCCGCCGTAGTCCTCGGCGAGGCCGAAGTTCAGGCAGATGCTCTTGGCGTGGCCGATGTGCAGGTAGCCGTTGGGCTCCGGCGGGAAACGCGTGCGCACGCGCGCCGGGTCCGGCGCGCCGGCGGCGTGGTGCGCGGCGTCGCCGGGGCCGCCGCCGAAGGTGCGGCCGTCGTGGGTGCCGGCCGCGAGGTCGCGCTCGATGACGGCGCGCAGGAAGTTGTGGCCGCTGCGCGGCTCGGCGGCGCTTTCCTTGTCGTTTCGCGGCGCGGGGTGGGACGAAGCCGGTTTCATGTCGTTGCGAAAGTGGCCGGCGATTCTACGAAGCGCCCTGCGCGCGGCTCTGAGAAGGGACGCGTCGCCGCGCGTTCGGTAACGGGCGGTCGCTCGCGCCTTCCGCGGCAATCGGCGCACTGCCGCGGCGCAATAATGCCCCTTCGCCGTCGGCGCGCTGGGCGCCATGGCGCGAGTCAGTTCAGCAGCAGCAGGTCCCCCGAAATGTCCCCCGACATGTCCCCCGAAACGGCCGCCGCCGAACCGGCGCTGGCAGGCTCCGGCCCCCGCGCTGCGCTGCGGCCGCACCCCGCGATGCCGGCCTACTACGGCGAGGGCCTCGCGCCGCGGCGCGCTTTCCTGCGCCAGGTGTTCGACGACACGGCCGCCGACTATGACCGCGTCGAGTCGCTGCTGGCCTGGGGCCGCGGCCGCTGGTACCGGCGCGAAGCGCTGCTGCGCTCGGGGCTGAAGTCCGGCATGGCGGTGTGCGATGTCGGTTGCGGCACCGGCCTCGTCACGCGCGAGGCGCTGGCGATCGTCGGCGAGCGCGGCTCGGTGCTCGGCGTCGACCCGAGCCCGGGCATGATGAACGAGGCGCACCTCGGCGGCGCGGCGGCGATGGTGGAAGGGCGCGCCGAGGCCATCCCGCGGCCCGACGCCAGCTTCGACTTCCTCGTCATGGGCTACGCGCTGCGCCACGTCGACGACGTCGACGCTTCCTTCGCCGAGTTCCGGCGCGTGCTGCGTCCGGGCGCGCGCGTGCTCGTGCTCGAGATCACGCGGCCCGAAGGCGCCTTCGCGCGCACGCTGCTGAAGGCGTACATGCATTCGGTGGTGCCGCTGCTGGCCTGGTTCGTGTCGCGGCGGAGCGGCACGCGGCGGCTGTGGCGCTACTACTGGGACACGATCGAAGCGTGCATCGCGCCGCCGCTGGTGATGGCGGCGCTGGAGCGCGCCGGCTTCACCGACGTCAAGCGGCACGTCGAGCTCGGCATCTTCTCCGAGTACACGGCCACCGTGCCGTCGCAACCGCGATGACAGCGGGCGCCGCGAGCGGCTTCGACTGCGACGTGCTCGTCGCCGGCGGCGGCCCCGCCGGCAGCACGCTGGCGGCGCTGCTGGCGCGCGAAGGCCGCTCGGTGGTGCTGCTCGAGAGGGACCGCCATCCGCGCTTCCACGTCGGCGAGTCGCTGCTGCCGGCCAACGTGCGCCTGTTCGACGACCTCGGCGTGCGCGAAGCGATCGAGCGCATCGGCATCGTCAAGCTCGGCGCCGAGTTCGTCTCGCCGCACCACGGGCACACCAGCGTCGTCGAGTTCGCCGATGCGATGGACAAGTCGATGCCGCTTGCATGGCAGGTGCGCCGCTCGCAGTTCGACGAGATCCTCATCGGCGCCGCCGAACGCGCCGGCGCGAAGGTGCGCCAGGGCTGCGCGGTGCGTGACGTGACCTTCGACGCCGATGGCGTCACCGTGCAGGCGCTGCAGCGCGCGGCATCGGGAGCGGCGGCCGCGCCGGAAACCCTGCGCGCCCGCTACTTCGTCGACGCCACCGGCCGCGACACGATGCTGGCCACCAAGTTCGGCATCAAGCGCAAGCACACCAAGCACAACAGCGCGGCGCTGTTCGGCCACTTCCGCGGCGCCCGCCGGCTGCCCGGGAAGATGGAAGGCAGCATCACGATCTTCTGGTTCGAGCACGGCTGGTTCTGGTTCATTCCGCTGGCCGACGGCACCACGAGCGTCGGCGCCGTGTGCTGGCCGCATTACCTGAAGACGCGCGACAAGCCGCTCGTGGACTTCTTCCTCGAGACGGTGGCGATGTCCGCGCCGCTGGCCGAACGCCTGCAAGGCGCCGAACTCGTCGACGACGCCGTCTACGCCACCGGCAACTACGCCTACGCGGCCGACCGCGCCAGCGGCGAACGCTATGTCTCGGTGGGCGACGCCTATGCCTTCATCGACCCGGTGTTCTCTTCCGGCGTCTATCTGGCGATGGCGAGTTCGTATGCCGCGCTGCCGGTGGTGCAGAAGACGCTCGCTGCCGGCCCGGCAGCGGCCGCGGCCGAGCGCCGCCGCTTCGAGGCCCACATGCGCAAGGGGCCGCGCGTGTTCAACTGGTTCATCGTGCGCATGACGAATCCGGCCATCCGCGAGCTCTTCATGCACCCGCGCAACGTGCTGCGCGCCAAGGAGGCCGTGCTCGGCGTGCTGGCCGGCGACATCTTCAGCACCACGCCGCTGTGGCGCGGCCTGCTCGCCTTCAAGTTCTTCTACTACACCACCTCGCTCGTGATGCTGCCGCGCTCGCTGCGCGCGTGGGTGCAGCGCCGCTCGCTGATCCGCGATGTCGGCGAACTGAAGGGCGAGAACGTGATGGTGCCGGGGCGGTGATGTCCGCCAGCGCGCGCAAGGGGCCGCGTTGACGGTCACGCAAGGCTTGGCGCCGGCGACGCTGGCGCTGCTGTTCGCTTTGGCAGGAACGGGTTCGGCGGCGGCTGCGGCTGCTCCTGCCGCTGCCTCGGCACCGGCGATCGACCCCGCTGCAGCCGAAACCGCTGCGAGCGCTGCAGCGCGGCCGCCGGTGCGCTATCACGACGCGCCGCTGTGGGAGCTCGGTGCCGGCATCGCAACGCTGCGGCTGCCCCACTACCGCGGCTCCGAGCAATCGCATTCGTGGCTGCTGCCGGTGCCGTACTTCGTCTACCGCGGCCGCTTCCTGCGCGCCGACCGCGAAGGCGCGCGCGCCGTGCTGCTCGAACGCAGCGCCGTCGAGGTCGACCTGAGCCTGGCCGGCAGCGCGCCGGCGCGCAGCGGCGACAACCGCGCCCGCGAAGGCATGCCCGACCTCGCGCCGACGGTGGAGTTCGGCCCCAACGCGACGCTCACCTTCGCGCGCAGCGCCGAAGGCAAGGTGGAGCTGCGCATGCCCGTGCGCGCCGCGTTCACGGTGCAGCGCGAGTCGCGCGCCATCGGCTGGACCGCGGCGCCGTACCTCACGGCCGAGTGGCAGCAGCGCGGCTGGGACCTCGGCGTTCGCGCCGGCGGCCTGTGGGGCGACCGCCGTTTCAACGGCTACACCTACGACGTGGCGCCCGAGTTTGCCACGGCCACGCGGCCGGCCTACCGCGCTGCCGCGGGGTACGCAGGGTGGCAACTGACGGCCGGTGCCTCGCGCCGCTTCGAGTCGCTGTGGCTGGGCGGCTTCCTGCGCGCCGACAGCGTCCGCGGCGCGGTGTTCGCCGGCAGCCCGCTCGTCACGCGGCGCACGACTTGGTCGGCCGGCATCGCACTGTCGTGGATCTTCGCCCGCTCGCCGGTGCTCGTGAGGGTGCCCGATTGAGCGCCGGCCGCGACAACTCGCTCGCCGATGCGCCGCCACCGGCGCCGGTGCCTGTGCCTGCACCTGTGCCACTCCTGCTCAGGCCGCTGGCGTGGCTTTCGCTGCAGGCGCAACTGCTCGCGCTGGCGCTCGCTTCGGCGGTGTTCAACGTCGGCGCGTTCGTGCTCTATCCGCTGTTGCCGCGCGCGCTCGGCCGCCGCCTCGGCCGCGCCGGCATCGCCAACGGCTACCGCGGCTACTGGCGCTTCACGCGGCCGTTCGGCCTCTTGCGCCTGCACGCCGAGGCGCTGGACGTGCTGCGCGACGAGCCGGGCCTCGTGATCATCGCCAACCATCCGAGCCTGCTCGACGCGATGATGCTGGTGGCGCGCCTGCCGAGGAGCGCCTGCGTGATGAAGGCGAGCCTCTTGCGCAACCCGTTCCTCGCCGCGGGTGCGCTGCTCGCTCGCTACATCCCCAACGACTCGGCGCACGGCATGGTGCGCCGCGCCGTGGCCGACCTGCGCGAAGGCGGCCAGCTCGTGATGTTTCCCGAAGGCACGCGCACGACGCGCGCGCCGGTGAACGCCTTCCAGCCCGGCTTCGCGCTCATCGCCAAGCATGCGAAGGTGCCGATCCAGACGGTGTTCATCGATACGGGCTCGCCTTACCTCGGCAAGGGCTGGCCGCTGTGGCGGCTGCCGCCGTTGCCGATCGTGTTCTCTGTTCGGCTCGGCCAGCGCTTCGAACCGCAGGCGGACCACGAGGCGTTGACGCGGGAGATCGAGGCGTACTTCGCGAGTGGGGTGATGGGCAGGCGCCGTCGGCGGGGCGGACGTGAGGGCGCCCGTTGGCCGTATGACTTCGACGGCCCGCGCGGGCAAGGCCGCGGGCGGGACCGGCGGGGCTCATTTGCGGCAGTTGGCCTGCTGCGCGGGCCAGCTGCCCTGCGCTGCTCGGCCGGGCTCGCTCACAACTCGCGCGCGCAAACGCGCTCCGCTCGGACAATGTTCGCGAGTCAGTTTACGAAGCGCGCGAGTACGCGCGCGGCCGGAAGCCCTGTGCTGCTCGGCGCCGCAAGTGCGCCCCGCCGGGCTCCCGCCCGCGGCCTTGCCGGAACCGACGGTGGCATTCATCGACGAAGTCCGCGAACGGTGCAGCAAAGGGCTGTGCGGGCAGGGTGCGGCGCGCACTTGCGGCGCCGAGCAGGCACAGGGCGGTTGGCGCCTGCGCAGCGAGCCAACCGCCTGGCAAATAAGCGCCGCGCCCTGCCCGCACAGCCCTGTGCCGCGCAGACCGCCGCATGAACGCGTCCGCTCGGGCAATGCCGGCCCAGCCACAGCCTCAGGCCTCACGCACGCACCTGGTCCTCATCCCCAGCTACAACACCGGCCCCAAGGTCTACGAGACGGTCGCCGCCGCGCGCGCGCAGTGGTGCCCGGTGTGGGTGGTCGTCGACGGCAGCGACGACGGCACTGCCGAGGGCTTGCGTGCAATGGCCGCGGCCGATCCCGGCCTCGAAGTGCACGTGCTGCCCGAGAACCGCGGCAAGGGCAGCGCAGTGCTGCATGGCCTGCAGGAAGCCGAGCGGCGCGGCTACACGCATGCGCTCGCGATGGACTCCGACGGCCAGCATCCGGCGGCGCTGATTCCGCAGTTCATGCAGGCGTCGATGGCGCGGCCGGAGACGATGGTGCTCGGCCGCCCGGTTTTCGATGCCAGCGCGCCGCTCATTCGCGTGCGCGGCCGGCGCATCTCCAACGGCTGGACGAACCTCGAGACGCTCGGCGCCGGCATTGGCGATTCCCTACGGCTTTCGCGTCTACCCGGTGGCCGCGCTCGCGGCCGTGATGCGCCGCCAGGCGTGGATGCGCCGCTTCGACTTCGACACCGAAGCCGCGGTGCGCCTGGCCTGGCGCGGCGTGAAGCCGGTGAACCTCGATGCGCCGGTGAAGTACCTGAGCGCCGCGGAAGGCGGCGTCTCGCACTTCCGCTACGGCCGCGACAACGCGCTGCTGACGTGGATGCACGCGCGCCTGATGATCGAGTTCCTGCTGCGCTTGCCGTTGCTGCTCGCGCGGCGCCTCATGCACCGGCCGCCGTTCCAGCCCTGAGCGAGTGGGCGTGAGTGAGCAGGTGAACGCCTGAATGCGCCGCGCGCCGCTCAGGCCGGCGCGCCTTCAGCCAGCGACGCGAACAACATCGACGGGTAGCTCGCCGCTGGCCGCCGCCCGGCGAGCGCGGCGCGCAACTCGCGCGCTTCGAGGCCCGGCGCCTCGCCGTTGGCGCGCGCCAGCAACTGCGCCGCCAGCGCCAGCAGCCGGTCGGCGCCTTGCACGATGCGCTCGCGGAAAGCCGTGTCGTCCAGGGTGTCGCCGAGGCTGCGGTTCAGCTCGACGAACCACGGCACCGAAGCCTGGTCGAGCATCGCCGGCGCGGCGCCGCGCGTCTGCGCGCGGCCCCAGCCGCGCCGCGCGGACCACTCGCGCAGCAGTGCCTGCACGCCGGCGTTGAGCTCCTGGCACAGCGCCAGCGCGTCGCGCTGGTGCGCCAGCGTCGCCACGTCGGCCAGCCGCCGCTGGCAGGCGAGCTGCGCCAGGATGCCCCAGTAGTACGTGTAGTCCCAGATCACCTTGCACGGCAGCACCTCGGCGTCGCCGAAGATGCCGTACTGGCCGGCGTACAGCGCCATCGTGCTGTCGTAGAAGCTCTTGAAGATCTGCTCGTAGACCTGCGCGTGCGCCGCCAGCGGCAGGCCGGCGCGGTCGCGCGCGACGAGCTCGGTGATGTAGGTGTTGCCGATGCCGATGAAGTCGCTGCCCGGCGAGTAGAAGGGGTCGAGGAAGCGGCCCGCCTCGCCGGCCAGCGCCCAGCGCTCGGCCGAGAACACCTGCGCGCAGTCGTGGCTGAAGTGGCGCAGGAAGGCGAAGTCCTGCAGCGTGTCGCGGTGCGGGTCGAGGTCGTCGAAGACGAGCGGCTGGAACTCGGCCAGCCAGTCCATCGCGCGCTCGAAGGTGCTCATGCGTTCGAGCGGGTGGAAGCGCGGGTCGGCGACGATGCCCACCGAGTGCGAGCCCGAGGCGAGCGGGATCAGCCACACCCAGTAGCCGGCGCCGACGAGGTGGTTGGTCGAGAGCCAGCGCGTCGGCGTCGTCGTGCGCGCGCGCCAGGCGGCGTCGTCGCTGAAGCGGTCGATGTCGATGCGCCGCGCGACGCGGAACCACACCGCGTGCACCGGGTGTTCGTTGGCGCGCGCCAGGCCGAGCCGGCGCTTGAGCACATTGGCGCGGCCGCAGGCGTCGATGAGCCAGCGGGCGCGGCTCGTGTGCTGGGTGCCGTCATCGCTGTCCCAATGCACCGCATGCGGCGCACGGCCACCGCGGCCGAGGTCGGCGTGGCGGATGCGCGCGCCGTCGACGAAGCGAACGCCGCGCCGCTGCGCTTCCCCGGCGAGGAAGTTCTCGAACAGGCCGCGGTCGATCTGGTACGCGGGGAACGGCAGCGGCCGGCTGGCGCCGAGCTCGACCACGTTGGCCAGGTCGCGCCGGCCTTCGCTGAAGAAGAAGCGGAAGCCGAACTTCCGAAGCTGCGAGCGTTCGAGGTGTTCCTTCAGCCCCAGCACCTCGGCGAAGTAGTGGGCGCCGATCTCCACCGTGCTCTCGCCGACCTTGTGCCGCGCCAGCGGCACCGGGTGGCGGCGGCGTTCGAGGACGACGATGTCGATGTCGGCGAAGCGCCGGCGAAGCTGCAGCGCCAGCGTCAGGCCTGCGAGGCCGCCGCCCATGATGAGCACGTCGTGCAGGTCGCCGGCGCGGTTGTCGTTGGCGGCGACGGCGCTGCGCTGTGCGGCGGCGCGGTCGCCGTTGCGCACGTCGGCGTCGCTCACGTTGCTGTCGCCACTGTTGTCGTTGTTGTCGTTCGCGTCGTGCATCGCTGTCTCCAGTGACCTCCCGTGCCTGAACGCCGCTGCCGATGATGCCCGCGCCACGGCTGCGGTGCGGGTCGCAGTCTTCAACCGGGCGCGGCGCAGGGTTGCAGCGCGAGCCGCAGCAACGTGCCGGCGCCGCAGCGCAATTCGAGGCTCGCCGCTTCGACCGGCGCCCGCCCTTCGCAATGCGCCAGCGCTTCGGCCAGCGGCAGCACGTCGGCCAGCGCGTTGGCAGCGAGCGAACGCGCCGCGGCGGAGCGTGTCGCGGTGTTCGCCGTGGTTGCCGCGGCGGCAGCGGCATTCGCGCCGCGCTACCATGCCGCGCGGGTGCCTGCCGGCCGCGTTCGCTCTGCGCGTGCCGTGCCGGCCAGCGTCCAGCGCAGCGCGAAACGGCTGCGCGGCCCGGCACGCGGCGCGAGCACCAGCGCCACGCCGAGCAGGCCGCGGCTCGTGTTGACGCTGGCGAGCGGCCCGGTCGCTTCGGTGTCGCAGCCGGCCAGCAGCACCGGCGCGTCGTCCGCGGCCACCTGCACCAGCGCTTCGAGCAGCCCGGCGCCGAAGCTGTGGTCGAAGGCCGCGAGCGCCGTGCTCGCCGCGTGGCTGCCGCTGGCCATCGCCCAATAGCCCGAAGGCGGCGTTGTGCACCGAGGTGGTGAAAGCGTCGGCGACAGCAGGCGCGGGTCGGCGGCGAGCGTGCGCGCCAGCGCATCGACGATCGGCAGGTCGCCGTGCGCCGAGGTGAACACGCTCGCCAGCGCTGATGGTGCGTGCCGGACATCGCCACCGCCTGCTCGGCCACCAGCAGCGCAACGAGTACCGAGTCGGGTGCGCGGCGGCGCTCGTTCGACGCCAGGCCCACGGGCTGCGGGCGTGCCGGCGTGGCAGGTGCGGCGGGCACGGCAGGCGGCGCTGTCGTCCTTGCGGTCAGCGTCGCGGCCGCGCTTTCAACCTCGCCGCGCAGCGCCCGCGCGGCTGCATCCCAGCTCGGCCAGGCCGGCGTCCAGAGCGCGATGCCGTCGATGAACGCGACGCGCTCAGCGCCGCCGGAGTTTCATCGCAACGGCCGCTGCATCCGACGCGCTTGCGCCCGTCATGCCGCCGCTCCGAACACCAGCACCGCGTTGCTGCCACCGAAGCCGAACGAGTGGCTCGCGGCGATGCGGACCGCATGCGCTCGCGGCGCCAGCACAAGGCGCGCGTCGCACGCCGGGTCGGGCTCTTCGCAGCCGGTCGTGCCGGGCACCAGGGCGTGCTGCAGCGCCAGCAGGCACACCGCCGCTTCGAGCATGCCGGCCGCGCCCATCGCGTGCCCGGTGAGGCCCTTGGTGGCGCTGGCGAGCGTGCGCGGCCCGTAGCGGCGCGCGACGAGCACCGCTTCGACCTCGTCGTTCTTCGCGCTCGCGGTGCCGTGCAGATTCACGTAGTCCACCGCGTCGCCCGCGACGCCGGCGCGCGCCAGTGCGGCGTCGAGTGCGAGTCGGGCGCCGAGCCCTTCGGGATGCGGGCTCGACATGTGGAACGCGTCGCTGGCCTCGCCGTGGCCGATGAGGCGCAGTGGTAGCGCTGCGGCGCGTGGTTGACGCCATCGGCGGGCCTTCCTCGTCGCGTTCGAGCAGCGCGAAGCCGGCCGCTTCGCCGACGCTGATGTAGCGTCGCGGCGGCGGTCGAACGGCCGGCACGGTTGAGCCGACAGCAGCCCGAGCGCCGCGAAGCCCCACAGCAGGCTCGCGCCGAGCGCATCGATGCCGCCGGCGACGACGGCATCGACGAGACCCAGGCGCAGCCAGCGTTCGGCGAGCGCGAACACCTTGGCGCTCGACGAGCAGGCGGTGGACACCGTCACCGCCGGGCCGGCGATGCCCAGCACTTCGGCGGCGAACATCGCCAGCGCGTGCGGCGTGTTGAGGCGCGCATGCCGCATCGCCGGCGGGAAGCCGCCGTCGCGTGCGAGCTGCCGGTACGCGGCCTCGGTGACGCCGATCGTCGAGGCCGATGTCCCCAGCGCAAGGCCGACGCGCGCGGCGCCGTGCCGCGCCACGGCCGAACGTGCTTGTGCTGCGAAGTCGTCGGCGTGCAGGCCGAGCCACGTGAGGCGCGTGGCGCGCGCGTCCCAGCGCTCGGCCAGTTGTGGCGGGAGGACCGCGCTCGGGCTGGCGCTCGCGCTCGAGTCGGGTGCGCTGGTCGCTTCGTCGTCGAGCGCGGCGACGCGGCCGACATGCGTGACCAGCGGCGTGGTCAGCGGCGTGGTCAGCGGCGTGGTCAGCGGCGTGGTCAGCGCCGGTTCGCTGCTCGCGTTCGCGTTCGCGTGAGGGCCGAGCCGCGTGCGGCCGTCGCGCAAGGCGGCCAGCAGCGCCGCCTGCCCCACGCCCGCTGCCGAGACGGTGCTGAACGCGCGCACGGCGACGGGCCGCATGGCGCCGGGCTCAGCAGTAAAGACCGCCGTTGATCGAGATCACCTGCCCGGTGATGTAGCCGGCCGCAGGGCTGGCGAGGAAGCCGGCCAGCGCGGCCACTTCATCGGGCGTGCCGGCGCGCTGCGCGGGCACCATGCGGCGGATCGCCTCGGCGTCGAAGGCGGCGCCGCGCTTGCCTGCGGCTGCTGTGGCCGCCGCGCTGGAAGGCCGGGCGCCAGCGGCAGCTTGGCCGGTTTCGCCTTCGGCCGCGCTGCCCGCGGCGCCCCCCGTCGCCATCGGCGACTCGATGATCCCCGGCGCGATCGCGTTCACCGTCACGCCGCGGCTGGCCAGCTCGACGGCCAGCGCCTTGGTGGCGCTGTTCAGCGCCCCCTTCGCGGCGGCGTAGTTCACCTGGCCGCGGTTGCCCGCCAGCGCCGCCACCGAGCTGATGTTGATGATGCGGCCCCAGCGCGTGCGCAGCATCGGCAGCACCAGCGGCTGCGTGACGCGGAAGAAGCCGTTGAGCGAGATGTCGATGACGCGGTGCCATTGCGCCGCGCGCATGCCGGGGAACACCGCGTCGTCGTGCGTGCCGGCGTTGTTGACGACGATCTGCACCGGCCCGCCTTCGAGCAGGCGAGCGCAGGCGGCAGCGACGGCGGCATCGTCGGCGAGGTCGAACACCACCGCCTCGGCGCGCCCCCCGGCAGCGGTGATCTCGGCGGCGAGCGCGGCGAGCGACTCGGGCCGCGAGTGGCCGTGCAGCAGCACCGTGGCGCCGTCGGCGGCGAGCCGGCGCGCGATGGCGCTGCCGATGGCGCCGCTGGCGCCGGTGACGAGTGCGCGGCGGCCGGCGAGCGACGACGAGGGCGCGGCGGTGGCGGCGGCCATCGGGCAGTCCTCAGCCTGGCACGGTCCCGCCGCGCGCAAGAGGGCGAACGTCGGCGGATGAACCGGTCGATGGTGAAGGCAAGGGCGAAGGCGAGGGCGAAGGCAAGGGCGAAGGCGGCAACGGCAGCGGGCTGTTCAGCACCACCGTCGCGCGGCCTTCGACGAGCGCGCCGCCATCGGCGTCGCGCAGCGTGAAGCGGTACATCGCCTGCCGCTGGTCGCCGGCCAGCCGCTCGGCCAGCACCGACAACGGCCCCTTCGCGGTGTCCAGCCGCTGCACGTGCAGTTGCACGCCGCGCGCGCTGGCCAGGAACCCCGGCGTCGGCGGTTCGCCCTCGCCCGCGGCGAGCGTGGCGTGCAACGCCATCGCCTGTGCGGCGTACTCGATTGCCGCGGTGGCCGGCAGCCCGAGGTCTTCGCCGGCCGCTGCGTCACGCGCGCCGCCGCTGCCTTCTCCATGGCCTTCTCTCTCGCGCAGCGGGTGGCTCGCATCGGCGTGGCCGGCGATGCTGCATTCGATCGCATTCGCGTCCCAGCGCAGCAGCCGGTCGAGCAGGCACATCGCGCCGCTGTGCGGCACGCGCGCGGCGATGCCGGCGTGGTCCAGCGTCGCCGGTGCCGCGGCGGCGGCTTGCTGGCTCGTCACGAGCAGCGCTCCACGGCCACCTCGAGCGAGCAGCCGTCGGCGGCATCGAGGACCATGCTCGCTCTGCCCGTCCCCTCCGACGCGGCCATCGCAGCCAGCAACGGCAGCGCGCGTGCTGCCGGGATCTGGCCGCGCAGCGCTTCGAGCGGCGCATCGCCGCAGGGGGTCGGCGATGCGAATTCGTTCCGCAGGCTAACGCGCAACATCCACGGCCCGCGGCGCGGTGAAGGGCGAGCGCCCGACCGCGGCGACAGCACCAGCGCCACCGCCATCGTGTCGGGCAGCGGCCGCAGCGCATGCAGCGGCTCGGGGTACGGCACGTCGCAGGCGACGAGCAGCACATCGTCGCCCTTGACGTGGCAGGTGACGGCGGCTTCGAGCAGGCCGGCGCCGAAGCTGGCGTCGTACACCGCCAGGCTCGTCGAAGCGCACATCGAGTGCGTGGCGATGTGCCAGTAGCCGGCCGGCACGTTGTGCACCGAGTTCGTGAAGCGCGTGGGCGACACGATGCGCGCCGCGGGGTCGGCGGCGGCCAGCGCTTCGCACAGCGCGTGACAGTTCGCGGGGTCGCCGGTCGAGGAGGTGAACACGGTGGCGAGATGCGCCGGGTCGGCGTCGGCCATCGCCACCGCTTCGTCGGCCACCGCCAGCGCCGCTTTCACCACCGTGCCGGCGCGCCGGCGTTCGTTCGCGGCGAGCCGGCTCGGCGCGGGCACGACGGTGTTGACGCGCCGCCACGTTGCAGGCTCGCGCAGCACTGCCGCGGCGGCGGGCCAGCCGGGCAGGCCCGGGCCGAGCACGCCCACGCCGCGCAGCCACAGTTCGATGCCGGCGCTGCCGCTCATCGCCGCACCTCCCCGGGCGCCGCGAAGACGAGGCAGGCGTTGCTGCCGCCGAAGCCGAACGAGTTGCTGGCGACGATGCGCGGCCGCGCCCGGCGCGCCTCGCGCAGCACCGGCAGCCGCAGCGCCGGGTCGGGCTCGCGCAGGTTCAACGTCGGCGGCAGCAGCCCGTCGCGCAGCGCCAGCAGCGCCAGCACCGCCTCGACACCGCCGGCCGCACCGAGCGCGTGCCCGGTGTAGCCCTTGGTGCTGCTGCACGCGAGCGTGCTCGTCGCCGCGGCGCCGAAGACGCTCAGCACCGCGTGGTCCTCGGCGGCGTCGTTGCCCGGCGTCGCGGTGCCGTGCAGGTTGAGGTAGTCGATGTCGCCGGGGGCGAGCGCGGCCGCCGCCAGTGCTTCGCGCATCGCCGCCGCGGCGCCGGCGCCTTCGGGGTGCGGCGCGCTCATGTGGTGGCCGTCGCTGCTTTCGCCGCAGGAGAGCAGTTCGGCCTGCACCTCGCCGCGCGGCGCGCGTTCGAGCAGCGCGAAGGCAGCGCCTTCGCCGAGCGACAGGCCGCGCCGGTGCAGGTCCCATGGGCGGCAGATCCCGGGCGACACCAGCTCCAGCGCCCGGAAGCCGTACAGCGTCGTCATGCACAGCGTGTCGACGCCGCCGACCACCGCCGCATCGACCAGCCCCGCGGCGAGGAAGCGCGCCGCGGTGCCGAACACCTTGGCGCTGGACGAACACGCGGTGCTCACCACCTGCGCCGGGCCGCTGAGCGCGAGCGCGGCGCGCACGTAGCGCGCCAGCGAGTACGTGTTGTGCGTGCGCGCGTAGTCGAGCCACGACGGCAGCGCGCCGCTGGCCGCGTCGCGCTGGCGGTAGGCGATCTCGGTGGACAGGATCGCCGAGGTGCTGGTGCCGAGGAAGACGCCGACGCGATGCGCGCCGTACCGCGCCGCGGCCGCGCGCACGGCGGTGGCGAAACCGTCGCTGGCCAAGGCCAGTTCGGCGAGGCGGTTGTTGCGGCAGTCGAAGGCGGCCAGATGCGCGGGCAGCCGCGCCTCTTCGAGTTCATCGATGACGCCGAGCCAGGTGTCGATGTCGGTGGCGGTCTCGAAGGTGCGGCGCACGAGGCCGCTCGTGCCGGCAGCGAGTGCCGCCGCGGTGCGCTCGACGCCGCGGCCCATTGCCGTGACGAGCGTGCAGGCCGTCACCGGCCAAGGCGCCTGGCGCAGCGGTGCGGCGGTGGACGTGGCGGCCGCGCTGGACGTGGCGGCCGCGGGAAGTCCGGCCGCCGGGCCGTGGGCGGGTGCTGCGTTGCCCATCACGGTCACGCCGCCTTCAGGCGCGGCCGACGACGTCGGCCACCAGCAGCACGTTCGCGAACGGCGTGCCGTGGCTCATCGGCACGCTCTGCACGGTGAAGCCGAGTTCGCGCAGCAGCGCGATCCACGCCGCCAGCGGCCGGCCCCAGGTGGGCGGCGCGGTGTGGCCGCGCATGAACGTGACGGCGCGGTCGACCCACTGGCTGATCGCGAAGCCGCGCTCGCTGGCCGCGTCGCCCACGCGCAGCAGCAGCCGGCGCGGCATGTCGGCGCGGCCTTGCAGCAGTGCGTCGCGCACGCGTGTCAGCAGGGCCGACTGCGCTGCGTGATCGACGTAGTGCAGCGAGTCGAGGATGACGACGCGCTCGCAGGGCGGCAGCACGGCGGCGCGCATGTCGGCACATTCGAAGGTGGGCGCCAGCGCCAGCGCGGCGGTGGCGGTGCGGGCGCGCTCGACGTCGCGCGGCATCAACTCGATGCCGTGGTAGCCGCTGGCGAGCGCCGGCGGCGGCCAGCCCGCGGGCCAGCCGCCGCTGGCGGCGAGGTCGGCGCAGGCCTGCAGCAGCGCTGCCAGGAGCCCCTGGCCGCAGCCGATGTCGACGAAGCGCGCACCGCCGCCGAGGTCGCCGCGCTCCAGCAGGCCGCGGAAGACCGGGTCGTGCCCGAGCTTGCCGCGCGCGAAATGCCAGGCGAAGCGGCCCGCGACGCGATACGGCGCGCTCGGCGCACTCGCGCAGTTCGCGCCAGGCGGCGTTGGCTGCGGCGGTCGATGCTGCGTTGGAGGGCGCGGTGGGCACGGGTGTCGCGGGAAGGGGAGTGGGCACCGCTGCAGGCGCTGCCGCGGCGACGCCGAAGGCGGCCTGCCGCTGCCGAGCAGGGCCCGCCGCCGCCGAAAGCAGTGGCCTGCCGCCGCGAGGGGCGGGCAGGGCGTCGAGCTTCATGCGCGCGGCCGGGAAGAAGACATGCTGAGGAGGCTGGTCAAAATTCTGGCACAGCGCACGGGGCTGTTCGGCGCTGTCCGACAAGGGCTGCGCGAGGGCGTTGCGACCGTTTCAGGTGCTCACGCGCTGCCGGTTCACGGACCGGGCTGACGGGCGGCCGCCATGCCGGGCCGCGCCGGCCGCGCGAACACCGCGGCCAGCAGCAGCGCCAGCAGCGCGCCGGGCGCGACGACAGTGCCGATGGCTGCCAGCGCCGGGATGCGCGAGAACGCCAGCAGCGCGAACGTGGCCACCGTGGTGAGGTTGGCCAGCAGCAGCGAAGCGAGCGTGTCGGTGTCGATGCCGGCGTCAGCCGCGTGCTCCACCTGGTCGAAGAAAAGCGCGTAGTTCGAGCCTACGGCCACCACGAGCAGCAAGCCCACGAGGTGCAGGATGCCGAGCGTTGCGCCGGACAGCGCGAGGCCAGCCAGCACCAGCAGCACCGCCAGCGCCAGCGGCTGGCACACCGCGAGCGTGCGCCGCGCATCGCGCAGCACGAGTGCCATCAGCGCCACGACCGCGGCGGCGCCGAGCAGCGCCTGCCACAGCGCTTCGCGCAGGTAGCGCTCGTACAGGTGATCGAGCTCGGCCTTCACGTCGAGCACCTGCGTGCCGGGCAGGCCGGCGAGCGCTTCCGTCACCGCCGCGGCGTCGATGCCGCGATCGCCGGCCGCTGTGCCGCCATTGGCCGCCGGTGCGGCTTGCAGCGGCAGCAGTGCGGTGTAGAGGCCCGGGCCGCTGCTGCTGCTGCTGCTGCTGCCGCCGCCGCGGTCGCGGTTGCCTTCACGATTCGCGGCGGCGCAGCAGCAGCGCATCGACGAGCGGCTTCGCCGGTGAAGCGGCCACCGCTTCGGCCGTCAGCGGTGCCGCGGCGCGCGCACGTTCGATCTCGCTGGCGAACGAGGCGGCCAGCGTCGCGCCTGCGGCGCGAGCGGCGTGCCTTGCGCGGCTTGCGCGAAGAGCGCCGGCAACGCCGCCGGCTCGGGCAGGCCGGCGCGGCGGCGCTCCTGCGTGGCGCGGCTCGGCAGCCAGCGCGTCACGGTGTCGAAGCCGCCGAGCTGGCCGCGCTCAACGAGTGCCTCGAGCTTGGCCGACGCGGCCTCGGCGCGCACGAGCGTCGCCTCGATGTCGTCGCCTTGCACCACCACCAGCGTGCGCGTCGCTGGCGCCGAGGTCCGAGCGCAGCGCCGCGTCGAGCGCCAGCGCCTCGCGCGACAGCGGGCTCAGTGCGGTGAGGTCGGCACGCCAGAGGTCGGCGCGCACGAGAAGGATGGCCAGTGCCGCCGCGCCCGAGCGCGAGCACCGGCCAGCGCAAGCGCGGCAGCGCCGCGGCCGCAACGCCGGTGGCGCGGCCGAGCGCGGCGCGAACGCCGGTGCCCGGGGCGCCGTCGGGCAACAGCACCGGCAGCAGCCAGCGCGTGGTGAGCGCCGCGCCCACGAGCCCGGCGATCGAGAACACGCCCAGTTGCGCCAGGCCCGGGAAGCCCGAGAACACGAGCGCGGCGAAACCGCACAGCGATGTCCACAAGCCCAGGCGCACCGTCGGCCAGCCGGTGGCGAGCCATTGCCGCCAGCCGGGCTGGCTGGCGCGCCGGGGCTCGCGCCGCCGCTGGCGCCGCCCTTGCCCCTGTACCTGCACCCGTACCCGCCGCGCCGCGCCGCGCCTGCACGAGGTAGTAGATGGCGTAGTCCACCGACTCGCCGATCAGCGTGGCGCCGAAACCGAGCGTCATGCCGTGCACCTGCCCGAAGCCGAGCGCCACCGCGGCGATGCCGGCGAGCACACCGCTGGCCACCGGCAGCACCGCACTGGCGAGCGCTTTCGGGCTCGCGAACGCGGCCAGCAGCAGCACGGCGACGATGACCGTGCCGGCAACGCCGAGCCAATGCACCTCGCGCTGGATGACGGCACGGCTTTGCACGGCGAAGAGCGGGGCGCCGGAGATTTGCAGCGTCAGGCCCGACGCCGACGCCGACGCCGACGCCGATGCCGATGCCGACGCCTGCACCGCCGCGAATGCGGCGCGCACGCGCTCAACCGCTACCTCCTGCGCATTGAGGTCGGCGCCTTCGGCCTTCGTGCTGGCCAGGAGCACCGCGCGCGCGGCCTGGCGCGACATCCACACGCCGCCTTCGAGCCGCGGCGCTTCGGCCGGGATCATCGATTCGACGATGCGCTGCATCTCGCCGGTGGGTCGCGCGGTAACGCTTCGCGCGCCGCGCTGCCGGCCGGCGTGCCCAGCAGCGCGAGCGTGTCGGCGAGCGCTTCGCGAAGCCCAACGGCCGTGAAGCGCGCGGGCTCACCGCGGGGCTCAGCTGGTAGCGGTGGTCGAAGAGCCAGCGGCCGACATCGGCGAACGCCGCGCGCTCGCCGTTTTGCACCTGCTCGAAGAGGCCGCTCTCGCGCAGAGCGGCCGCGAGAGAGCGCGACGCCTCGGCGCGCGCCGCGACCGAGCCGCCTTCGATGCCGATGAGCAGCGTTCGCGACGGCAGCCCGCTTTGCAACTGCACGATGAGGAGCTGCTGCCGCGCGTCGGGGCTCTTGGGCAGGAATGCCGAGAGGTCGGCGGTGTAGCTGGCGCGCGCCACCAACCACGCCGCCAGCGCCACCGCGGCCAGCCACAGGCCGAGCACCGCGGCGCGCTGCGCGCGGCCAAGCGCGCCGGTCGCGCCGGCCGCGGTCATCGCGGCGCCGTGCCCGAAGCGGCGGCCGCTGCCGCCGTGCCTGAAACCGCGGCCGGTGCCGCGGCAGTCGAAGCTCCCGCGCCAGTGCCCGCGGCCGCCGGCGACAGCGGCTCGATCGTCATCAGCGAGCGCTGCTGGCCGGCCATCTGCATGTCGACGCTGCGCAGGTCGCCTTGCGTGCCCGAGATCTGCAGCTGCCGCACCTGCGACGCGAGCGTGCTGTCCAGCGGCAGCAGCGTCAGCGTCCACAGCCGCGCCTGGCCTTCGAGGCGCAGCTCGAAATGCTTGCGCAACAGCGCCGCGTTGCCCGACAGCGTGCCGCGCAGGCCTTCGACCAGCGCCACGAGCTCGGGCACCGCGTCCAGCGTCAGCACGCGCACGCGGCCGCCGCGCTCCAGGCGAATCTGGTTGCCGGCCACTTCCATGCGCTCGCGCCGCGGTTCGAGCGTCTCGCGGGAGAAGCGGTCGGGCGCGGTGAAGCTGAGCAGGCCGCTCGAACGCAGCGGGCCTTCGAAGCCGGCGACGGTGCGCTCTTCGGTGAAGCGCGCCTGCCCGCTGCCGCGCTGCGCCAGCAGCACCATCAGCGCGTCGATGCTGAGCGGCTTGCCGGCCTGTGCGCGCGCGATCGTCGGTGCCACGACAACGGCCACTGCGCAGGCGGCAGCGAGCAAGAAAGCGCGCCGCTCGCCGTTGGTGGCAGCAGCGATCGTGCAGCCCGCGGCCTTCGCATCGTCAGGCAGCGAAGCGGCCGTTGCCCGTTCAGCCTTCATGCCAGAAGTCGTGGAAGTTGAACCAGTTGTACGGCGCCTCGCGCACCAGCGCCTCGAGCTTCGCAACGTAGGCGCGCATCGCTTCGTGCACAAGGCGCTCGCGCTCGGCGGCATCGTCCACGCGTTCGCGGAAGTCGGCCAGCGGCTCGAAGCGCACGTCGTAGCGGCGGCCGCCGCGGTACAGGCCGACCATGAAGATGACGCGCCGGCGCAGCAGCTGTGCCAGGCGCAGCGGCCCGTCGCCGAAGTGCGCCATGCGGCCGAGGAAGGGCAGCGCCACGCTGCCGGCGCGCGCCGGGTCGCTGGGCAGGAAGCGGTCGCCGAGCAGGCCCGCAAGGCCGCCGCCGTCGAGCCAGTCGCGGATGGCCAGCGTGCTGCCGGCGCGGCCGATGGGAATGATGTTGAGTTCGAACTGCGGCGCCACGCTTTGCAGCACGGCGTGGATCAGGCGCGCGTTGTCGGGGTACATCACCATCGCCACGCGCATGCCGGGGCGGCTCTGCCCCACCGCGTGCAGCGCCTCGAAGCTGCCGATGTGCGCGCCGAGCAGGAATGCGCCGCGCCCTTCGGCGAGCGTGGCGTCCATCAGCTCGGCGCCGCTCAGGTGCAGTTCGAACTCGTGCAGCGCGCCG
>JAXMEZ010000029.1:0-46660 GCA_046348035.1 Rubrivivax sp.
CGTACGCCGTAGCGGCTCGCACCCTTGGCGCCTTCGACATCGAAGACCTGCCAGCCGCCGCTCTCGCCGACGATCCACACTTCCACTGCCCCGGCCTCGAGGAACAGGCGCGTCTTGAACTCCATCTCCGCATCGGTATTCGACGGCGATCGCACCTCGACGCAGATCTCGGGCGCCGAGGGGAAAGGCGTCGCGTCGCCGTGGCGGGCAAGGAACTCGGCCGAAGCCCACGCGACGTCGGGCACGCGCACGCCGTCGCTGGTGGCGATGGAGCACTCGACCATCGAAGTGCCGCCGGGAAGCTGCAGCGTCAGCGCGTGCGCGATCGCGGCTTGCCGCATGCCGTGCCGGTTGCTGGCCGGACTCATCTCGATCACCCCGTAGCGATTGAGTTCGATCTTCCCCGGCAAGCCGCGCAACAAGGGATCGGCGCACAACTCGGCCCAGCGCAGGGCGAGCGCTTCATGCGGCGTGGTCGTTCCCATGGCAACCGGTTGGCTTGCGGAAATGGCTGCGGGCAGTATAGGTCGCAAGGCAGTCCCGCAGGACGTGAGGCCTTCCGCCGGGCCGGCAAGCCAGCAGCGTCACGCCGGCGCGGGCTTCGCTCTCAGTCGAACCGCGGCAGCTCGAAGCCGTAGAAGACCGAGTCCTGCGTCGCCTTCAGCCAGGGACCTTCGCCGATCTCGACCCGAAGCGCGCTCAGCCGCCCGTAGGGGCGCGACTCCACATGCCCGGCGCCTTGCGCGCACACCAGCAGCAGCACCTGCTCGCCGCGCGGCAGCACCAGTTCGGCACCGGCCGCCAGCCGCAGCTGCGTGATGCCCAGGCCCCGCTCGCTGAAGCGGCCGAGCGTGCGCAGCCACACGCCCTGCCGGTGCGGCATCGGCACCCAGGCGAAACGCTCGGGGTCCATCAGCACCGGCGCGGCGTACTGCGGCTTCGGGTACTGGATCGGGCGGCCGTGCACGTGCTCCCACACCGCTTCGTAGCTGTCCTTGTCGTGCTTGATGCCCTGCACGTCGTACCACGTGAACATGCCGCCGCGGAACTCGCCCTTGCCGCGCAGCGCGGCGATCCCTTCGCGCAGCTGGCGCCGGCTCATGAAGCCCGCGCCCGAGGGGCCGCCCACCTGCAGCAGCAGCGTCAGGCTGCGGCCGGCGCCTTGCTGCACGTACCAGGTGCCTTCGCAGAAATAGCCGACGCTGCCGGCCTGCTGCACGAGGCCGTTGCCGAAGCCGAAGGCGCCTTCCAGCACCACCCGCACCTGTTCGAAGTTATGCCGGTGGCGCCCGGTCTGATAGCCGCCGCTTACCTCCAGCAGCTGCAGGCCGAAGTTGTCGGGCGCGCCTTCGCGGCCGACGAGCAGGTCGCGATAGGTGACGGCTTCGCCGTTGACGCCTCCGTTGCCGTTCCCGTTGCCGTTCCCGTTGCCGTTCCCGTTGCCGTTCCCGTTGCGGCTCGGCGGCTCGAAACGCGGGGCGTCTTCCAGCCTGACCAGTTGCATGCGCATCTCCGCGCCGCCCCTATGCCCGCGCCCGCGCCGGCGCGGCAGCCGCACGCCGGCACGGCCGCAGCAACACCGCGGCGCCGCCACGGGGCCGGGCCGGCAGCACTTCGGGCAGAGAAAGCGAAAGGGTCATCGGCATCAGGAGCATCAGGGCAACGCAGGGTCCCGGGGTCAAACGCATCGCGGCCAGGCAGGGCGCCTTCCGCGCCATTGGCTGGAAGCACGGCGGCATTGTGCGGGCGCCTCCGCGGCGGGCGGCCCCCTCAACCCCTGGGGCAGAATGCCCCCCGATCCGGGGCCGCGCCTCTCGTGCTGCGCCGCCTCGTGCGGAGTTCTGCGAAGTTCTCCGAGGAGCGCGACTTCATGCTCGAAGTGCTCGGCCGGGCGACCAGCATCAACGTGCGCAAGGTGTTGTGGACCTGCGCCGAGCTTGGCCTCGAAGTGCGGCACGTGCCCTGGGGCAGCGGCGGACTATCGCTGGCGAGCGCCGAGTTCCGCGCCCTCAATCCGATGGGCCTGGTGCCGGTGCTGTGCGAGAGCGAGGGTGAGAGCGAGAGTGCCAGCGAGAGTGCCAGCGAGAGTGCCAGCGAGAGTGCCAGCGAGAGTGCCAGCGAGAGTGCCAGCGAGTGCCAGCGACAGCGACCTCGTCCTGCGCGAGAGCAGCACGATCTGCCGCTACCTCGCCGCGCGCGAGCGCTGGCACGACCTGCTGCCCGCCGACGCCGCCGGCCGCGCCGAGGTGGAGCAGTGGATGGACTGGATGGGCACCGAGAAACCAACAACGCCTGGCGCACCGCCTTCCTCGGCCTCGTGCGCGCGAGCCCGGCGCACCAGGACCCGGCCGCCATCGCCGCCAGCACCGCCGGTGGAACCGGCAGATGCGCTTCCTCGACGAAGCGCTGCGGCGCAACGGTGAAGCCGCGGCCGGCTCGGCCAGCTACATCCTGGCGCGCGGCTTCACCCTCGCCGACATCGTCGTCGGCCTCGCGGTGCACCGCTGGGCGATGACGCCCATCGAGCATGCCGCGCTGCCCGCCGTGCGCGCCTACTACGAGCGGCTGTCGGCGCGGCCGGCCTTCGTCGCGCACGGGAGCGTCGGCGTTCCATGAGCTGCCGGCCGCGCCGGCGACCGAAGCAGGCCATGCGGCCGTGCACGGCCACAATGCGCGAACCATGACGCGCATCCTCATCGCCGGCTACCAGCACGAAACCAACACCTTCGCACCGAGCCTCGCGGACTGGGCCGCGTTCACGCGCGGCGACTCGTTCCCCGCCTTCGTGCGCGGCGACGAGATGGCGCGCACGCTGGCCGGCATCAACATCCCGGTGGCCGGCTTCATCGAAGCGGCGCGGCGGCGCGGCTGGACGCTCGTGCCTTCGGCGTGGGCCGGCGCCATTCCCTCCTCGTACGTCACCGAAGATGCGTTCGAGCGCATCGCCGGCGCCATCTGCGAAGACGTGCGCGGCGCGCGCGAGCGCGGCGGGCTCGACGCGATCTACCTCGACCTGCACGGCGCCGCGGCGGCCGAGCACGCGCTGGACAGCGAAGGCGAGCTGCTGGCGCGGCTGCGCGGCATCGTCGGCGCCGAAGTGCCCATCGTCGCCAGCCTCGACCTGCACGCCAACGTCACGCGGCGCATGCTCGAACTGGCCGACGCGCTGGTGTCGTACCGCACGTACCCGCACGTGGACATGGCCGAAACCGGCGAGCTGGCGGCCGAGCTGCTGGCGCGCCGCCTCAAGGCCGGCCGCAAGGAGACGCAGCACGTGCGGCGCTTCCCGTACCTCATCGCGCTGAACGCGCAGAGCACGTTCCTCGAGCCGGCGAAGAGCCTGTACGACGAGCTGAAGGCGATCGATCGCGAGTTCGGCACCGTGCTCAGCTTCTGCCCCGGCTTCCCCGCCGCCGACTTCGACGAGTGCGGCCCGGTGCTGTGGGCGCACGGCGAGCGCGCCGAAGCCGCGGTGGAGCGCCTGTGGCAACGCGCCGGCAACCCGGCGCAATGGCGCATCGACGTGCTGCCGGCGCGCGAGGCCGTGGCACAGGCGCTGGCGCTCGCGACGAACGCGAGCCGGCCGGTCGTCGTTGCCGACACGCAGGACAACCCCGGCGCCGGCGGCGACAGCAACACCACCGGCATGCTGCACGCGCTACTGGCGCAGGAGGCGGGGCGGCGCTTCCCGGGCCGCGTCGCGCTCGGCCTGCTGTTCGACCCCGCCGCGGCGCGCGCCGCGCACGAAGCGGGCCTCAGCAGCGAGATCGACCTCGCGCTCGGCAAGGCCGTACCCACCTTCACCGGCCACAGCAGCGACGCGCCCGTGCGCGGCCGCTTCAAGGTGCTGGCGCTGGCCGACGGCAAGGTGACGCTGAAGGGGCCGATGATGACCGGCCTCACCGTCGCCCTCGGCCCGAGCGCCTGCCTGGAGATCGACGGCATCCGCGTCGCCGTGACGAGCGGCAAGAAGCAGCTGCTCGACCGCGAGCTCTTGCGCATGGTGGGCATCCACGCCGAGCACATGAGGCTCGTTGTCGTGAAGAGCTCGGTGCACTTCCGCGCCGACTTCCAGCCGAACGCAAGCCACGTGCTCGTCGCCAAGGCCGCCGGGCCGATGGCCGCCGACCCCGGCGACCTGCCCTGGCAGCGCCTGGCCGCGGGAACGCGCACGCGGCCCTGAGCTGGTTCGTGCCCCCTCTCCCGCTTGGGCGGGAGAGGGTTGAGGTGAGGGTGGGTGCAACGGCGCGCAGTCAGCAGCGAAGGCGGCCGCGCTGCATACTCCGGCCGCACTCTTCGGCCAAGTCACGCATCACTGACCCGCCCGTGCGCACCACCCGCACCTTCGCGCTTGCTGCTGCTGCGACCGCTGCGGCTCTCATGCTCTGCGTCGCCGCAAGCAATGCGCTCGCTGCCGCGAAGGCCGATCCGCTGTCCGATGCACCCGAGGGCGATCGCACGCCGCGACGGCGCCGCTCGTCGACGCCGCTTCGTACGAGGAAGCGCTTCGCCGCTGGCGCAACGCCCAGCAGATCAACGCCTGGATCGGCGTGCGCTTCGCCTACGACCCGGCGCGCGCGCTGCTGTTGTCGGAAACGCAGCGGCAGAAGAACGGCCGCTTGCCCATCGTTGCGCCGGCCGAGTTCTTCGCCAGGCCCACGGGCGTGTGCGTCGACCTCGCGCGCTTTGCCGTCGAGACGCTGCGCGCCGTGGACCCGGGCGCGAAGGCGAGCTACCTGATGATCGAGTTCGACCCGGTCACCATCGCCGGCAACACGTTGCGCCGGCACTGGCTGGTGAGCTACGAGTCCGAAGGCCGGCACTACTTCTTTGCCGATTCCAAGCGCCCGGGCTTCGTCGCCGGCCCTTACGCCAGTACGCGCGAGTTCATCGACGAGTACGCGGCCTACCGCGGCCGCCGCATCGTCGCCTTCCAGGAGCGCGATTCGTTCGAGCGCCGCCTGCGCGCCGCCGCGCCGCAACGCCAACGTGCCAGCCAGGATCCGCCATGAGCATGCCCGATCGCTCTTCGCTGCAAGCCCTGCTCGACCCGCTGCTGCCGGGCTTGATGGGCATGAAGCTGCTCGAACTCGAACCGGCGCGCGTGCTGGCCGAGATGACCGTGCGGCCCGACCTGTGCACCACCGGCGGCGTGCTGCACGGCGGCGCCTACATGGCCTTCGCCGACACGCTGGGCGCGGTGGGCACGTTCCTGAACCTCGACCCGGCGAAGCAGCGCACGACGACCACTGATTCGAGCACCAAGTTCATCGCCGGCGCCAAGGTGGGCACGCGCGTCAGCGGTGAATGCGTGGCGCTGCACCGCGGCCGTACGACGATGGTCTGGCAGACATCGGTGCGCAACGCGGAAGGCAAGCTCTGCGCCGTGGTGACGCAGACGCAGCTCGTGCTCGACATCCCCGCGGCATGCCCTCTCCGCAAGCGGGCAGGGGTGAGGGTCCGGCGGCAGCGAAGCAGCCGCCGGCATGACGCGAGTGACGTGACTCGAAGTGCCGCGACGTGAAGTGGATTGAAGTGAAGTGACGTGACGTGAGGTGACGTGAAAAGGGTCGGCCTTGCCGTGGCAACCGCCGCAGCGGCGGGCCTGCTCGTCGGCTGGATGCTGTGGCCGAAGGACAAGCCGCAAGGCCGCGTCAGCGTGACCTCGGCCGACGTGCCGGTGGTGATGCACACCTCGGGCGGCAGGCTCGAGGTGGCCACCGTCACCGCCACCGAGATCTTCCGCCGCGACGCACCGCCGAGCACGCTTCTCGGCATCGACCTCGGCAACACCGTCTCGCAGGTGCGCGTGAAGGTCATCTACCGCTATCACATCGAGATGGCCAAGGAGTGGCCGATCCGCTTCCGCGGCGCCGCCGCCGTCGTCGAGGCGGGCGAGGTGAAGCCGACCTTGCCGGTCGCCTTCGACACCGCCACGCTGGAGAAGGAAACGCGCAGCGGCTGGGGCCGCTTCGACAAGCATCAGAACCTGGACGAACTCGAGCGCCGCATGACGCCCGAACTCGACCGCCGCGCCGAAGGGTACAAGAGCCTGGCGCTCGAAGCGGCACGGCGCTCGGTGGGCGACTTCGTGCGCACCTGGCTCGTGAAGGAGCGGCTCTGGCCGGCCGGCACGACGACCTCGGTGCAGGTGGTCTTCCCGGGCGAGCCCGCGCCCACCGAAACGACGGCGCGCCCCGCCAGCGCCGCCGCGCAATGAGGGCCATGAGGGCCATGAGGGCAATATGGGCCATGAGGCCATGACCAGGAGACAACCGCGATGAACACCGACACCTCGCTGAACGAAGGCGGCTGCACCTGCCGCTACGTGCGCTACCGCCTGACGACGCGCCCGCTCTTCGTGCATTGCTGCCATTGCCGCTGGTGCCAGCGCGAGACCGGCAGCGCCTTCGCACTGAACGCGATGATCGAAGCCGACCGCGTGCTCCTGCTCGAAGGCGAGCCCGAGGCGGTGAACACACCTTCGCAAAGCGGCAAGGGCCAGAAGATCTGGCGCTGCCCGCGCTGCCGCGTGGCGGTGTGGAGCAACTACGCCGGCGGCGGCGACGCGGTGCGCTTCGTGCGCGTGGGCACGCTCGACGAGCCCGACCGGATGCCGCCCGACATCCACATCTTCACCAACTCGAAGCAGCCGTGGGTGGTGCTGCCGCGCGGCACGCCGGCAGTGCCCGAGTTCTACAAGACTTCGGAGATGTGGCCGAAGGAAAGCCTCGAACGGCGCGCGGCGCTCATCGCCAAGGCACAGGCGCAGCAGCCGCAGCAGCAGCCACAGCAGCCGCAGCCGCAACCGTAGCCACAGTCGCAGCAACGCCGCGCATGGCCACGTCCGCCAGCGAGCCGCTGAATGCAACAAGAGCCGCAAGCGCCACAAGGACCACCAGAGCCACAAGCACGACCAGAGCCACCGGCAGAGGTCGTAGGCGAAGGCCCCGCCCTGTTCAGCGTGGCGCGCGGCTCGCGCGAACGTTCTCCGGCCCACGCTCGCGGGGACATGGAGCGCAGGGCCCACCCGGTTCCTCGGCCCGCGCAGACCATCGAACGCGTCTCATCACTTCATCGTCAACTGCGCTACCGTTCGCACAGGAGCCCCACACATGCCCAACCCCGCCCCTCGCCAGCTCATCACCTCCGGCTCCACCTTCGAGGCGCAGATCGGCTACAGCCGCGCGGTGCGCCAGGATCCGTGGGTGTTCGTCTCCGGCACGACCGGCTTCGACTACGCGACGATGACGATCGCCGACGGCATCGAGGCGCAGGCCGAGCAGTGCCTGAAGAACATCGCCGCGGCGCTCGAACAGGCGGGCGCCACGATGGCCGACGTCGTGCGCGTGGTCTACGTGCTGCCCGACGCTGACGACTTCCCGCCATGCTGGCCGGTGCTCCGGCGCTGGTTCGGTGAGGTGCGACCGGCGGCGATGATGATCAGCGCCGGCCTCGCCGACCCGCGCATGCGCATCGAAATCGAGGTGACGGCGCTGAAGCGCAGCGCTTGAGTGCGCTGGCGCGGCGCCGAGCGGATCAGCCCCGGCCCGAAGCTCCGCCCTTGCCCGGCAGCACGTCGGCCACCATCGGCATCGACTTCCAGAGCGGTTCGGGCGGCGTGCAGCCGGCGCGCGGCACGTACACCGAAGGCTCGGCCGCGCCGGCCACGTGGATGTAGCGCGGGCAGTTGGGGAAGATGCGCTCGGCGCGCACGCGCACGACGAGTTGCGCACCGATGAAGCGGGCCAGCCATTCCGGCCCGTCCTCGATCGTCGCCACGCCGTTGACGCGCAGCCGCCGCGGCGACTGGAAGTCGATGAAGAGCAGGCCGACGCCGGGGTTGGCGAGAACGTTGCCGAGGCTTCTGAACATGCCGTTGCCGTCGTAGCTGGGGAACACCAGCTCCGAGGGGCCGCTCACCTGCACGAAGCCGGGGTCGCCGCCCTTGTGCGAGCAGTCGGGGCGGCCCTCGGCGTCGGCCGTGGCGAGGAAGAAGAGCGGCCGCGACTCGATGAACTCGCGGTCGTCGTCGGTGAAGGCCGTGCGGCCCAGGCGCTCGTCCAGGCGGTCGGCGAGCCGCCGCGTGTCGAAGCGGTCCTGCAAGGTGCGCATGCCGGCGTGGAACGTCTCGCTCATCACCGTCTCCTGGCTAACCGAACCGTTGCGCGGGCCGGAGCAACCTCAGCTGCTCCACCGCGCCGCCAATCTACGGCGGCAGCGTTGGAAGCAGCGTTGGAAAGCGCGTGCCGGCGACGAACCGGGCTCAGATCGAGTCGAGCGGGTAGATCGGCCGCCGCACCTTCTTGAACGCGAGCAGGTCGTAGTCCGACGTGCACACGCCGGTGCCGGCGCACTCGACCACCGCGTGCGCCAGCGGCTTCAGGCCGGCGCGCCAGTGCACGCGGCTCTTCAGCATCAGGAAGCGCTTCTGCTGCGGCGCGATGCCGAGCGCCGTGAACGCCGCCAGGTCGTGCGGCTCGACGTGGTCGCTGATCACCGCCACCTCGATGCCGGCGACCTCGAACAGCGCCGCCAGGCCCATGTTGTTGGCCTCGCCGCGCGCCATCGGGCCGAAGTTGCGGTAGCGGCCGTCGGAGAGCCGGCGCACGCGGCCGGTCACGGTGCGCGGCTGGCCCTTGAGGCCGATCGACGGCATGTCGAGCTTGCCGCCGAGCGGCAGCGTCAGCTCGGCGCCGATGCCGGCGGCGGCCATCGCGCGCGCGGCCTCCGGGTCGAAGATCGCAAAGGCGGCGGCGTCGGTGAGGCCGGCGTCGAGCATCGCGCCAAGCACCGTCATCGTGTCCATCGTGCCGCCGCTGGCGCAGTTGTCGCTATGGTCGAGCAGCACCACGGGACCGCTTCCCGGAGGCGCGTCCGCGGCCAGGCGCTGCGCGCGGGCCATCGAATCGGCCAGCGGCTCGATGCGGTAGACGAACTTCGCGCGCTCGCGCCACGCCATCTCCAGCAGCTCGTCGCACCAGCGCCGCGCCAGTGCCGGGTCGTTGTCGGTGACCACCACGGCCGAGAGCCCGGCGAACCCGATGTCGGCGTTCGGGAAGCCGACGAAGACGCTCGCCGCCAGCGCGCCTTCGGCCTCCATCGCCTTGCAGCGTGCCTGCAGCGTGCGGTTCGGTTCGTCGTCGCTGCCCTGGCGCATCACGTGCGGCAGCATCGGCTGCCGGCCCCAGGCCATCGTCGGCCGCGCCTTGCCGGTGAGTTTCGCCAGGATGGCGCGGCCGGCGCGCAGCCCGGTGCCGTGCATGTCCACGTGCGGGTAGGTCTGGTAGCCGGCGATGACGGTGGCGTGCTCACCCATCGCGTCATACAGGTTCGTGTGCATGTCCAGCGCCACGCCGATGGGCACCTCGCGCGTCCACGGCGCGATGGCGCGGATGCGCCGCAGCAGCTCGCCTTCGCCGTCGTCGTGGCTCTCGGTGACCATGGCGCCGTGCAGGTCCAGGAGCACCGCGTCGCAGCCCTTGGCCACGGCTTCGCAGATGCGCCCAGCGATGTGCTCGAACGCCGCGTCGTGCACCGGCCCGCTCGGCCAGGCCGACGCAGCGATGGGCACGACGATCTCGGCGCCGGCCTGCTCGGCCAGCTCGATGAAGGCGCCGATGGCCGACCCCGTGCCGCGGTACGCCGCGATGGCCGCCGCGCCCTCGGGCGGCACGGCAGCGCCGGTGGCGAAGCGCGCCAGCGGCGTGGGCACCGGCGAGTAGGTGTTGGTCTCGTGCTTCATCTGCGCGATGACGAGTCGCATGGCGGTGTGTCTCCTTCGTGTGCCAAGGGATGATGCCGCAAGCGCCGGGCGCCCGCAGGCGGAAAATCGCGCTCATGAAGTTCCCCGCGAGGTTCCCCGCAAGCTGGCTGCGCACGTCCGCCGTCGGCGCAGTGCTTGCCGCCGCACTTGCTGCCGCGGCCGCGGTGCATGCGCAGACGCCCGGCGTCACCGACAACACCATCGTCATCGGCCGCAGCGCCGGCATCACCGGCAGCCTCGCCGAGCGCATGAAGCCGGCGACGCAGGCGATCGAGGCCTACTTCGGCGCCGTCAATGCGGCCGGCGGCATCCACGGCCGGAAGCTGCGCCTCATCAACGTCGACGACGGCAACGACCCGGCGCGCGCGGCCGAGAACACGCGCCGCCTCGTCGACGAAGAGCACGTGTTCGTGATGTTCGCCAACAGCGGCACGCCGCAGACGGTGGCGGCGATGAAGGTGCTCGCCGAGCGCGGCGTGCCGCTCATCGGCACCACCTCGGGCGCCGACAGCGTGCAGGCGTTCAACCCGCTGCTCTTCCATTACAAGGCCAGCTACGGGCAAGAGCTCAAGCGCATCGCCGAGCATCTGCAGACGATCAACATCACCCGCGTCGCGCTCGTCTACAGCCCCGACCCCACCGGCGAGGAAGGCCGCACCCTCGCGCTGGCGGCGCTGAAGGCGGTGGGCATCCAGCCGCTGGCGGTGTCGTCGACGAAGCCCGAAGACGCAGCGAAGCTCACCGCCGGCTTCGCCACCGCTTCGCCGCAGGCGGTGGTGCTGACGGCGCTCGCGGGCCCTGGCGCCGCGTTCTACAAGCAGCTCGTGCAACTCACACCGCCGCCGCAGGTGTTCACCTGGTCGGTGGCCGGCGTCGAGGCGATCCACAAGCTCGTGGGCGAGCGCATCCGCGGCCTCGTCGTCTCGCAGGTGTTCCCTTCGCCGCAGAGCCAGGTCTCGCGCATCGCCGTCGAATACCGGGCGCTGATGCAGGCGGCAGGGCTGCCCAACGGCGGCTACCCGGGCATGGAAGGGTACGTTTCGGCGCGCATCCTCGTCGAAGGCCTGAAGCGCGCCGGCCGCGACCTGACGCGCGAGCGGCTCGCCGAGGGGCTGCGCTCGCTGCGCGGCTTCGACCTCGGCAGCGGCGACCTCGTCACCTTCGGCCCCGGCGACCACGTCGGGCGCAGCTTCGTCGAGCTGACGATGGTGGATGCGAACGGCCGCTTCGTGCGCTGACGCCGGCGCGCGTCCCTATGTCCGCAGCCGCGGCGTAGGGCAATCCCCGGCGCGGCCGCGGCGGCAGCGGATCAACATCGGCGCATGAACGCTCCCCGCTCTCCTTCGCCGCCGGCGCCGAAGTCGTCGTCACCGCCGCACACCACGCGCACGGCCACGCTCACCGGCGACATCCGCCCGCGCGCCACGGATCTGGCGGAGTTCACCGCTGCCGAACTGGTGTCGCTGTACCACGCGCGCAGCCTCTCGCCGGTGGAAGCGACGAAGGCGGTGCTGGCGCGCATCGACCGCCTGAACCCGCGCCTGAACGCCTTCTGCCACCTCGCGCCCGAGGAAGCGCTCGCCGCAGCGCAGGCGAGCGAGGAGCGCTGGATGCGCGGCGAGCCGCGCTCGGTGCTCGACGGCGTGCCGTGCTCGATCAAGGACCTCATCCTCACCAAGGGCTGGCCGACGCTGCGCGGCAGCCTCACCGTCGACCCGAACCAGCCGTGGGACGTCGACGCGCCCGTCACCGCACGCCTGCGCGAAGGCGGCGTGGTGCTCATCGGCAAGACGACGACGCCGGAGTTCGGCTGCAAGGGCGAGACCAACTCACCGAAGACCGGCATCACGCGCAACCCGTGGAACCGGCTGAAGACACCCGGCGGCAGCTCGGGCGGCACGGCCGCCGCGGTGGCCGCGGGCATGGCGCCGCTGTCGATCGGCACCGACGGCGCCGGCAGCGTGCGCATCCCGGCGGCCTTCTGCGGCAACTTCGGCCTGAAGCCGAGCTTCGGCCGCGTGCCGGCGTATCCGCTGTCGCCGTTCGGCACCGTGGCGCACCTGGGCCCGCACACGATGAGCGTGCGCGACGCGGCCTTGGTCATGAGCCTCATCACGCGCCCCGACGCGCGCGACTGGACGAGCCTGCCGCCGGAAACGCCGCACGGCGGCGCGCACGACTACACCGTCGGCCTCGAAGACGGCATCCGCGGCCTGCGCGTGGCCTGGTCGCCGACGCTCGGCTACGCGAAGAACGTGCACCCCGAAGTGGCCGCCGCCTGCGCCGGCGCGGTGCAGCGCCTGGCCGAACTCGGCGCCGTCGTCGAGCAGGTGGACCCCGGCTTCGAGGACCCGCTCGAGATCACCACCGGCCTGTGGTTCGTCGGCGCGTGGACACTGTGGAACACGCTCACGCGCGAGCAGCAGCAGCGCACCGACCCCGACTTCGCCGCCGAGGCGGCGCTCGGCTCGAAGCTGAGCGCGCTCGAAGTGCAGCGGCTGCATCTGCGGCGCGGCATGCTCGGCTCGCACATGCGCCAGTTCATGCAAAGCTGGGACCTGCTCGTCACGCCCACCGTCGCCGTGCCCGCCTTCGACGCCAAGCCGGCCGGCCACGCACCGATGGAGCCCGAGACGATGCTCGGCTGGACACCGTTCAGCTACCCGTTCAACCTGACGCAGCAGCCGGCCTGCACGATTCCCTGCGGCTTGACGCGCGACGGCCTGCCGATCGGCGTGCAGTTCGTCGGGCCTATGTTCGGCGACGCGATCGTGCTGCGCGCCGCACGCGCATTCGAGAGCGTGGCGCCGATCGATCGGCCGGATGTGACACGGCTTTGAGTCGGCCCGGCATTCGACTGTCGTGGAGGCAAAGGTCTGCGCGAGCAAGGCGCGGCGCTTATTTGCGGCGGTCGGGCCCTGGGGGCCCGACTCCGCTGCGCTGCTCACGCTCTTGGCCCGCGGCCAACTCGCTTCGCTCACTTCGTTCGCTGCGCTCAAACAGTGGCCGCGAGTCAGTTGTGGATGCGCGTGAGTACACGCGCGGCCAAGAGCGCTGCGCTGCTCGGCGCCGCAAGTGCGCGCCACGCCCTGCCCGCGCAGCCCTTTGCGGCACCGACAGTGGCATCCAAAGGATTCGTCGCCTGCCAACGTCGGTGCCTGCGAGGCCCCGCCGACCGCCGAACGCTCATCTTCTCGTTCCCCACCGCCCCTCAGCGTGGCGCCGTCAGCAACTCCAGCAACGCCCGCGCGTGCGCCGACAGCAGCGAGGCGTCGCGCCGCGCGCACACGCTCAGGCGGCGTTCGGCCCACGGTTCGGCCAGCCGCAGCACCGCCACACCCTCGGGCGGCTCGCGCAGCACCGAGCGCGGAACGATGGCCAACCCGGCGCCCGAACGCACGAGGTCGATCACGGCGCTGAAGCCGGCCACCTGCACGCGCACGTCCAGGTGCTCTCCGAGTGCGGCCGCCCGGCCGACGAGGAAGGTGTGGATCGCCGCGCCGCTGCGCAGCGAGATGAACGGGTGCTTCAGGCACTCCTCGAAGCCGACCTTGCCGCCGCGGCCGAGCTTGACCGCGCGCGGCGCCAGCACCACCAGTTCGTCCTCGCGGTACGGCGTGAACACGAGCTGCGGATGGTCGCCAGTGCCCGTGACGATGCCGATGTCGGCGCGGCCCTCGGCGACGGCGGCGACGATGTCGTGGCTCAGGCGTTCCTCGAGCACGACGCGCACGCCGGGGAAACGGCGGAAGTAGCCGGCCAGGTCGTCCGGCAGGTACGAAGCGATCGCGGTGCTGTTGGCGAACAGCGTCAGCTGGCTCTTCACGCCGCGCGCGTGCGGCGCGAGGTCGGCATGCATCTGCTCGAGTTCGGCCAGACAGCGCCGGCAATGTTCGAGCATCACCTGCCCGGCGCGCGTCAGCACCACGCCGCGCGCGTGCCGGGTAAACAGCCGCGCGCCGAGCGCGTCTTCGAGCTGCTTGATGCGCAGGCTGGCCGACGATGGCGCCAGGAACGCCGCGGCGGCGCCGCGCGAGACGTTGCCGGCGTCGGCAACGGCGACGAAGAGCTTTAGGTCGACGAGGTCGTATCGCATCGTTGGTGCATCGTTCGCGCATCGTTCGTCTGCCGCGAAACCGGCCTTCTCGATTATCCGTTTGCCGCCGGGCCTGCCCGATGGAACACTGCCGCAGCCACCCCTGCCCACCGCGAAGGATCTCCCCGTGCCGCACGCCTGGACGCTGCAAGCCATCGATCGCATCGAACGCGACTTCGAGCGCTCTTCCGACACGCACCTGATCCTGCTCGACCTGCCGGCGCTGCCCGACGTGCGGCTGTACCTGAAGGACGAGTCGACGCACCCCACCGGCAGCCTGAAGCACCGGCTGGCGCGCTCGCTGTTCCTGTACGGCTTGTGCAACGGCTGGATCCGCGAAGGCACGACGGTGATCGAGGCTTCCTCGGGCAGCACCGCCGTCTCCGAAGCGTACTTCGCGCGCATGCTCGGCCTGCCCTTCGTCGCGGTGATGCCGCGCGGCACCTCGCCGGCCAAGGTGGCGCAGATCGAGTTCTACGGCGGCCGCTGCCACTTCGTGGCCAACGGCGCCGAGGTGTACGTCGAAGCCGAGCGGCTGGCGCGTGAATGCGGCGGTCAGTGCGGCGGCCACTACATGGACCAGTTCACCTACGCCGAGCGCGCTACCGACTGGCGCGGCAACAACAACATCGCCGAGTCGATCTTCCATCAGCTCAGGCGCGAGCCGCACCCGATCCCGCGCTGGATCGTCGTCGGCGCCGGCACCGGCGGCACCTCGGCGACGATCGGCCGCTACCTGCGCTACCAGCGCCACGCCACGCAGCTGGCCGTCGTCGACCCCGAGCATTCCGTCTTCCACGACTTCTTCGACTCGCGCGACGCGACGCTGACGAGCACGCGCGGCTCCGACATCGAAGGCATCGGGCGGCCGCGCGTCGAACCTTCGTTCGTGCCCGACGTCATCGACCGCATGATCCGCGTGCCCAACGCCGCCTCGTACGCAGCGATGCGCCACGTCGAGCGGCTCATCGGCCGGTGCTACGGCGGCTCCACCGGCACCGACTTCTACGGCGCGCTGCAGTTGGCCTGCGAGATGGCCGCGCGCGGCGAAGCGGGCTCGATCGTCACGCTCGCCTGCGACCCCGGCGAGCGCTACCTCGACACCTACTACAACGACGCCTGGCTCGCCGCCAACGGCTACGACATCGCGCCGTACGCGGCGCAGGTGGAACGCGCCTGTGCCAGCGGCGAGTGGTCAGCGCTTCGGTGAAGCAGCCCCGGGCAGCGCGGCGAGCAGCTCGCGCGCGCGCTCCATCGCGGCGGGCGACAGCTTCGCCAGCACGCCGTCGAAGCCGCTGCCGCGCGTGGCGTCGAGGCCCATGCGTGACGTGGTGCCGGCGCCGGAAGCCGAAGGGTCGAGCGCGCTGCCCGGCAGCCCGTCGATGACCAGCAGGTCGCGGTGCGGCTGGAAGTGCGTGGCCAGCGCCCACAGCACCTGCTCGTCGCGCGTGACGTCGACATCGGCGTCCACCGCGATGACGGTCTTCACGTACGGGTCCCAGCCGAGCAGCCCCAGCATCACCTGACGCGCCTCGCCGTCGCGCATCGCCTTCAACGCCACATAAGCGTGGAAGTGCGTGCCCGAGCTGGGGTAATGCAGCGCGGTGACGCTCGGGAAGCGCGCCTTGATCTTCTCCACCATCTCCGATTCGCGCGGGATGCGCGCGAGGTTCAGGTGCTCCGGCGCGTTGCCGCCGAGCACGTCCACGAGCATCGGCCGCGAACGGTGCAGCACGGTGTGCACCTGGAAGAGGTTGTTGGTGGAGCGGTTCGAGGAGTAGCCGGTGAACTCGCCGAACGGTCCTTCGTCGGCGCGCGCGGCAGGGTCGATCACACCTTCGAGCACGAACTCGGCGCCGGCGGGCACGCGGATGCCGTGCCGCGGCGTGCGGACCACTTCGAGCGGCGCGCCGAGCAGGCCGCCGGCCACCTCGCGTTCGTCGGCGCCGAACGGCAGCCGGGCCGAGGCCGCGAGCATCACGAGCGGGTGCATGCCGATCACCATCGCCACCGCCAGCGGCCGGCCGCGCTCGGCGGCGAGTTGCAGCAGCCGCCAGAGGTCGCCGCGCGAGTGCAGGCTCGTGGCGAGCGCGTCGGGCGCATGGAGCATCGAGCGGTGGTAGCTCATGTTGCCGGCGCCGGTGTCGGGGTGCTCGGCGACGATGACGGCGTTGGTGATGTAGGGCGCGCGGTCGGAGTCGAAGTGGCGCAGCATCGGCACCAGCCGCGCGAGGTCGATGCCGCGGTCGTGCACGACTTCGGTGACCGGGCCTGATGCCACTTCGCGCGGCGCGCAGGCGCGGCGGGCGCGCGCCTGGTAGGCCTCGTGCAGCTGAGCCGGCTGCACGCCGAACCAGTGCGCGATGCGCTCGCGCGAGCCGAAGAGGTTCGTCGCCACCGGCACCGCCGGCCCGGCGAGACCTTCGACACGCGGGAACAGGAGGAGCGGCCGGCGCCCTTCGCGCTCAAGCGCCGCGGCGACGGCGCTGATCTCCTGGTTGGCCGACACGGCGGTGTCGAACACCCGCACGTCGTCGGGCCGTTCCTCGCGGTAGCGTTCGATGAACGACTGCGCGTCCTGCGCTTCGTGCACGGGTTGCACGGGCTCTAGCATGCGCGCTCTGACCCGAGAAGTGCGTAGAGGACGGACCGGGTTCAGTCGAGCATCGCGTAGCTGTCGGTCAGCCGCGCCTGCGCTTCTTGCATCGTGCGCGGCGGCGGCGAGGTGCGGATGCCGCACAGGCGCGCGATGTTGTTGCCCATGTAGTCCTCGAGGTGGTCCTCGGAGATGCCGTTCCCGTGCGGCGGCGGGCGGCACAGCATCTCGAGTTCCCGCAGCCACATGCCCGGCTCGTTGGGCGGGCTGTCGGTGCCGAAGACGATCTTGTGCCGCGGCAGCTCCTTGGCGAACTCGGCGATGCGCGCCTGGAAGGTCCAGCCGCTTTCGCAGACGACGTTGGGCGTGTCCATCGCCATCCAGAACGCTTCGAAGCTGTAGTTGCCGCCGGTCTGGATGCCGAAGTGGCCGATGATGAAGTTCACCATCGGGAACTCGCGGATGATCGGATAGAACATCGTCGGGATCGTGAACGGCCCGTCGCCGGTGTGGATGAGCACGACGATGTTGTACTTGGCGCACATCTTCATCGCCGGGCGCAGCCAGTCGAGCGCGCGATCAGGCCGGTAGCCATGCATGTTGGCGTGCAGCTTGATCATCTTGAAGCCGTATTCCTTGTGGTGGTGCTCGATCTCGAGCGCCCCGTTCTCCGGGCCCCAGCGCGGGTTGTAGGTGAAGTTGCCGATGAAGCGGTCGGGGTACTTCTGCGTCAGCTCGGCGATGTAGGCCATGTAGTCGCGGATGCCCTCGCGGCCGCGCCGGTTGCCGTCCCGATACCCGGTGTTGCCCGGCGGCGGCTGGATGAAGCCCATGTCGATGCGGCGCGGCTTGCCGTTGATCATGTACGGGCCGTCCATCAGCTTGAGCATGCGCTCGCCGTTGAACGGCGTGCCGGTGTGGCGCCAGGCCTCGTCGACCAGGTTGGTGGGGTGCAGGTGGGTGTCGATGATCATGGTGCTTGCTCGTCGAAAGCTCGTCGTTGCGCTCGGCTCAGTACAGCGGGATCACCGGCTGCGGCTTCAACCCGCGGCCCTTGTCACCCAGGCGCGCGCAGGCTTCCTCGAACGTCTTCGGCGCCGGCGTCGGCTCCAGGCCGACCATGCGCGCGATGTTGTTGCCGAAGTAGTCCTCCAGCGTCGCCTCGTCGAGGTTCAGCCCCTGCGGCGGGTTCGTGCACAGCACTTCGAGCAGGCGCAGCCACATGCCCGGCTCGTTGGGCGGCGTATCGGTGCCGAAGATGATCTTGTGCTTGGGCAGCGTCTTGGCGAACTCGACGATGCGCGACTGCAGGCACCAGCCCGATTCGCAGTAGACGTTGGGCAGCTCCATCGCCCACTGGTACGGCTCGAAGACGTAGACGCCGCCGGTCTGCACGCCGAAGTGGGCCATGATGAAGTCCACCTGCGGGAACTCCTTGATCATCGGCACCCACTCGGTGGGGATGCTGTAGGGCCCGTCGCCGGTGTGCAGCTTCACCGGCACCTTCAGCTCGGCCGCCTTCGCCAGCGCCGGGCGCACCCAGTCGAGCGCGCGGTCGGGCCGGTAGGCGTGCATGTTGGCCTGCATCTGCACCATGCGGAAGCCATGCCGCTTGACGTAGCGCTCCATGGCAGCGACCGCCGCCTTGACGCCGCAGCGCGGGTTGTAGACGTAGCAGCCGATCAGCCGGTCGGGGTGCTGCTGCACCGCCTTCAGCACGTAGGCGTGGTACTTGTCGATGCTCTCCTCGCCCGAGAGGTCGCCGTCGGTCCAGGTGTAGATCGTGTTGCCCTGCGGCGGCTGCACGAAGGCCTTGTCGATGCGCCGCGGCTTGCCGTTGACCCAGTAGGGGCCGTCCATCGTCTGCAGCAGCCGCTCGGTCGAATAGGGCTCGCCGTCGTGCCACCAGGCGAGGTCTGTCTGGTCGGTGGGGTAGCAGCTGATGTCGATGATCATTCGTCGGTCCTTCGTTGCGCGCACCGTCGGCAGGGACGCCGCGGCGAATCGTGTCAGGCCGGCCGCGCTCGGCCAACGCGGCGCGGCGGATAAATTGATCGCGGCGGGCGATGAAGGCGCGGGCGGCCTTGCGGCGCGGCTGCGGTGAGCCACCGTCGGGTGCTGTCTCTCGCGGCCTGCCGATGCCTGCCTCCCCATAGGCACTTTGCACCTCGGCTACGATCCCGCAACGATCATGAGCGCCGTCACCTACGACTACACCCGCCAGGACGCCGCAGGCGCCTGCAGCACGCAGCACGCGTGGGCGCGCGTGCCGCCGCCGTTGAAGCCGGCCGAGAAGGCCGCCGCGCGCGAACGCGCCGCAGCTTTGCTGAAGGCGAAGGACGCGGTGCTCGTGGCGCACTACTACGTCGACGGCGACGTCCAGGACCTGGCACTGGCCACCGGCGGCTGCGTCGCCGATTCGCTGGAGATGGCGCGCTTCGGCCGCGACCATGCGGCCAGGACGCTCGTCGTCGCGGGGGTGCGCTTCATGGGCGAGACGGCGAAGATCCTGAGCCCCGACAAGCGCGTGCTGATGCCCGACCTCGAAGCGACTTGCTCGCTCGACCTCGGCTGCCCGCCCGAGGACTTCGCGCGCTTCTGCGACGCGCACCCCGACCGCCAGGTCGTCGTCTACGCCAACACCAGCGCCGCGGTGAAGGCGCGCGCCGACTGGATGGTGACGAGTTCGTGCGCTTTGGCGATCGTGCAGCACCTGAAGGACACGGGGCAGAAGATCCTCTGGGCGCCCGACCGCCACCTGGGCCGCTACATCCAGGAGCAGACCGGCGCCGACATGGTGCTGTGGCAGGCCGCCTGCATCGTGCACGACGAGTTCAAGGGGCTGGAGCTCGACCTGCTGCGCAAGGACCATCCGCAGGCGATGATCCTCGTGCACCCCGAGTCGCCGCAAAGCGTGGTGGCGCAGGCCGACGTCGTCGGATCCACTTCGCAGCTGCTGAAGGCGGTGGTCGACGGCAAGGCCAGGGAATACATCGTCGCCACCGACAACGGCCTCATGCACCGCATGCGCCAGCTGGCGCCGGGCAAGACGCTGATCGAGGCGCCCACTGCCGGCAACAGCGCCACCTGCAAGAGCTGCGCCCATTGCCCGTGGATGGCGATGAACGCGCTGCAGGGCGTCGTCGCGTGCCTCGAGCATGGCAGCGGCGAAGTGCTCGTGCCCGAGCCGGTGCGCAGCCAGGCGCTCGGCTGCATCGAGCGCATGCTCGACTTCGTGAAGGCACACCCGGCGGCCATCGCGCAGCCGCAGCCCGGCGGCGGCGCAGGCTTCGTTCGCCACGTGGGGCCGGCGTGATGGCGCCGTCGCGGCCGGGCGCGGTGTCCTTCACCGAGCACGACGAGACGCTCGAAGCGGCACGCGCGCGCAACGTCCGCGACGCGCTGGCCGAGGACATCGGCACCTGCGACTGGACCGGCCTGCTCGTGCCCGCGGATGAGCGCGTTCGCGCCCGCGTCATCGCCCGCGAAGCCGCGGTGCTGTGCGGCCGCGCGTGGTTCGACGGCGTCGTTCACGCGCTGGATGCGAAGGCCACGCTCGACTGGCAGGTCGACGAAGGCGGCTGGATGAAGCCCGATGCGCCGGTGGTCTTCATCGAAGGGCAGGCGCGCGCGCTGCTCGCCGCCGAGCGGCCGGCGCTCAACTTCATCCAGCTCCTGAGCGCCACGGCGACGCTGACGCGCCGGCACGTCGACGCGGTGGCCGGCGCGTCGCCGTTGCCGCACGGCTGCGCCATCCTCGACACGCGCAAGACGATCCCCGGCCTGCGCCAGGCGCAGAAGTACGCCGTGCGCGTGGGCGGCGGGCAGAACCAGCGCCTGGCGCTGTGGCACGGCATCCTCGTCAAGGAGAACCACATCGCTGCCGCCGGCGGCATCGGGCCCGTGCTCGCGGCAGCGAAGGCGCTGGCGGCCGGCGTCGAGATCCAGATCGAAGTCGAGACGCTGGCGCAGCTCGAAGAAGCGCTGGCCGAAGGCGCGCAGAGCGTGCTGCTGGACAACTTCGACCTGCCGCGCATGCGCAAAGCCGTGGCACTCAACCGCGGCCGCGCCAAGCTCGAAGTCTCCGGCAGCGTCGAACTGGCGCAGCTGCGCGACATCGCCGCCACCGGCGTCGATCGCATCTCGGTCGGACGGCTGACGAAGGACGTGAAGGCGGTGGACTTCTCGATGCGGGTGCTCGGCCGGGTATAGGGGTACAGCGGGCGCCGATTCCGGCCGGGCTCGCCGCGGCCGCAGGCTCAAGTCGGGCGGGCTGCGGCCGATGACGCAGCCATGAGGAGCCGCCCGTGACGAGCCCGCAATTCACCACCGTGCGCAACCACAACGAGCGCGCCGTCTTCGACGCCGTGCTGAAGACCGCCCCGCACTACCCGGGCATCGCGCACGACCCCGACCTGCTCGCCGATGTGGCCTGCGTGGCGCTGAACCGGCTGCCGCCGCGCTACATCCGCCACGAGGTGGACTTCTCCTTCTACCTCAGCGAACGCGAACGCAACGACAGCGAACGCCACCTCGCCGAAGCGGTGGACTACGCGTTCGGCTTCGTGCAGGCGAGAGTGGCGATGCGCGCGCGGGCCTGAGGCTGCGCCCGGCGCGGCGCCCGCTCACAGGCATCCGCTGTTCCAGCCATGAAGATCGCCCAGAGCGCACCGTTGTTCACGACCGGCATCGCGCTGCTTGGTATCAGGCGTCGCGGCTGCGCGCCATCCGCGTCAGCACCGTCGGGAAGCTAACCGGCAATGTCTGCGGGAAGTCGCGGCTGTAGTGCAGGCCTCGGCTCTCGTGCCGGTGCAGAGCGCTTTGCACGATCAGCTCGGCGCATTCGACCAGGTTGCGCAGCTCCAGCAGGTCGCGCGTGACGCGGAAGTTGGCGTAGTAGTCGTCGATCTCGCCGCGCAAGAGGCCGATGCGGTGCAGCGCCCGCTCCAGCCGCTTGGTCGTGCGCACGATGCCGACGTAGTTCCACATCACCAGCCGCAGCTCGTCCCAGTTGTGGGCGATGACGACCTGCTCGTCGGCGTCCTCGACCTGGCTTTCGTCCCACGGCGGCAGCACGCGCGCCGGCGGCGCCGCCGCGCCCTGGATCGACTCGGCACAGCTGCGCCCCAGCACCACGCATTCGAGCAGCGAGTTGCTGGCCAGGCGGTTGGCGCCGTGCAGCCCGGTGTAGGTGGTCTCGCCCACGGCGAAGAGGCCAGGCAGGTCCGTGCGCCCTTCCAGGTCGGTGACGACGCCGCCGCAGGTGTAGTGCGCCGCCGGCACCACGGGAATCGGCTGCCGAGCGATGTCGATGCCCAGCGCCAGGCAGCGCGCGTGGATGGTGGGGAAATGCTCCTTCAGGAACGCCTCGCCCAGGTGCGTGGCGTCGAGCCACACGTGGTCCAGGCCGTGCTTCTTCATCTCGAAGTCGATGGCGCGGGCGACGATGTCGCGCGGTGCCAGCTCGGCGCGCTCGTCGTGGTCGGGCATGAAACGCTGGCCTCCGGGGTCGCCGGGGCCTGTGCTCGGCAAGCGCAGCTTCGCCCCTTCGCCGCGCAGCGCCTCGGTGATGAGGAAGCTGCGTTCCTGCGGGTGGTACAGGCACGTGGGGTGGAACTGGATGAACTCCATGTTGCCCACGCGACAGCCGGCGCGCCAGGCCATGGCGATGCCGTCGCCGGTGGCGGTGTCGGGGTTGCTCGTGTAGCGGTAGACCTTGCCGACGCCGCCGGTGGCCAGCACCACGGCGCGCGCCGGCAGCGTCTCGACGCGCTTGCGGTCGATGTCCAGCGCGTACACGCCCCAGCAGCGCGGCGGCGGCTTGGCGTGGCCGAAGCCCGGCTTCGCCTCGTGCTTACCGTCGCCGCCGGCGGCCCCGGCGCCGTCCTTGACGTGCCGGCTCGTCACCAGGTCCACCGCCATCCAGCGCTCGCGCAGCGTGATGCCGGGGTGCGCGCGCGCGCGCTCGATCAGCGCGTCGTGGATGGCCTTGCCGGTGGCGTCGGCGGCGTGGGCGATGCGGCGCACCGCGTGCCCGCCTTCGCGCGTGAGGTGCAGGCCGAGCGGCCCTTCGGGGTCGGGCGAGAACGGCACGCCCATGTCCACCAGCCAGCGCACGGCGTCGGCGCTGCGCTCGGCGATGAAGCGCGCCGTCTGCTCGTCGACGAGGCCGGCGCCGGCGTCCAGCGTGTCGTGCACGTGCGAGTCGATGCTGTCGTCGCGGCCGAGCACGCCGACGATGCCGCCCTGCGCCCACGCGGTGGCGCCTTCGTCGAGCTGGCGCTTGGCCAGCACCACCACCGGCATGCGGTCGGCCAGGTGCAGCGCCACGGCGAGGCCGGCCAAGCCGGCGCCGATGACGACCACCGGGCGCTCGGCCGGTTGTTCGGCAGCGCCGCTTGCGGCCGCGGGGCCCGGTGATGTGCCTGTGTTCATGGCGGATTCGGCGCCCTCTCGTGGCGGCTCTACGCCGCTGCGCGACGTAGCGAGCCGCCTGGTGCGGCGTGCAAGGCGTGTTGGGGAAGCGACAAGCTGCCGATTCTAGGGAGACCCCGCACCCCTCCTCTTCGCGGCCGCAGCGGGCGGCGCCTATGATGGGCCCGGGGAAGCACCAGCCGAGGAACACCCGAGTGCGCGAAGACGAGCCCTGGCCCGACACCGTGCGTCGCAGCGAGCCTCGCGCCGAGAGCGCCGAGCCGCTGTCGCGCGAGGAGTTGCTGGCGCCGCCGACGCAGGTGGTGGCCGACCGCGACACCTACCTCGGCCAGGGCCGGCACGACGTGGGCCGGCGCATCTCCGACGACCAGATCGAGCTCTTCGTCACCGGCGACGCGGCGCCTTCGCTGCAGCGCGAGATCGAACAGCACGCGAGCGAGTTCATCGCCGTGCACGACGTCGGCGCCAGCGCTTCGCTGCGCCTGCTGGCGGGGCTGGCCAGCGCAGCGCAGGCCACGGTGCAGAAGCTCACCATCCGCCGCCAGGGCTACGGCCTGGCGCTGGCGGTGCTGCAGTTCGTCGAGGTGCCGCTGTCGGCCGGCGGCTCGGTGCGCGTGTACTCCACCGAGGCCAGCGCCGACGGCCCCACACGGCAGGCGCTGGCGCGCACGCTGCTGGCGCACAGCCGGCTCGGCGTGCTCGTCACCGGCGAGGTGCCGCCGCACGCGGTGGCCGTGGCGTTGCAGCCGCTGCGCGAAGCCATCGCCCGCGGCCCGTGGAAGAACCGCGAACTGCTGATCGTGCCGCTCGGCTCGAGCGCGGCGCTGGCGTCGCAGGCCTCGGCGCTGTCGGCGGGTTCTTCGGTGGCGGTGCAGATCACGCCGCAGGCGATCAAGCCCAAGCACATCTGGACCTTCATCGCCGGCGCCTGGAACCGGCTCAACGGCGCTGCGGGCAACGCGCGCTCGGTGGAAGCCGACATCGAGCGCGTGGCCCCGGCGCCGACGCAGCCGATGCACGACGCACCGACGCTGCCGGCGAGCTTCGCGCCCACGGTGCAGGCCGCTTTTCCGCGCGAACACCCAGGGAGCCACGCCGCCGCCGGCACGGCGCCCTACCCCACGCTGCCCACAGCACCGCTGCACTCGGCGCCGCAGCATGCTTCGATGCCGATCGCCGGCTCACCCATCGTCGGCGCGGCGCTGCAGCCGGCCACGCGCCCGATGCCCGCGCCCGGCGGCACGAGCTGGCAGGACTACGTCGAGCGCTGCATGGCGATCAAGGGCACGGTCGCCTGCTGCGTGTTCGACATCCACGGCGCCAAGCCGCTGGCGCACGCCGGTGTCGCCCCATCGGCCGAGCGCCTGGCGCACCAGGGCGCGAACCTGCTCACTTCGGCACTGGACGGCTCGCGCGCGCTCGGCCTCGGCTCCAGCCAGCCCGAACTCGCGCTCAGCACGAGCGGCCACCACCTCCTCCTGCGCCCGATCCCCGGCCACCCCGGCGTGGCCGTGCACCTCGTGCTGCTGGCCAGCGCCGGCAACCTGACGCTGGCGCGCATGCAGCTGGAGCGGGTGGAAGCGCCGCAGTAGCGGCCGCCAGCGCGCGCCGCCGCAGGGCGGCATCTTGATGCCTCGCAGCGCCGGTATCATGATGCCGCGATGCGCACCACCCTGACCATCGACGACGACCTGATGCAGCGCCTCAAGGAAGAGGCGCACCGCCGGCGCGTGCCTTTCCGCGATGTGCTGAACGCCGCGTTGCGCAAGTCACTCGATTCGTCGCGCAGCAAGCGCCGGCCGCCGACGATCCGCGTCTACGCATCACGGCTGCGCCCGGGCTTCGACCCGGCCGGCTTCAACAAGCTGGCCGACGAACTGGAGGACGACGCCCTCGCCGCGAAGCTGTCGAGGGGCCGATGATCCTGTGCGACGTGAACCTGCTCTACGCCACGGTCCGCAGCTTCCCGCAGCACTCACAAGCAAAGGCCTGGCTCGCCGAGCGGCTGGCCGGCGACCCGCCCTTGGCGCTGGCACACGTGGCGCTGTTCGGCTTCGTGCGCATCCGAGCATGGGTACGGCCGGCAACACTGACCACGACATCCAACTGGCCGCGCTGGCCATCGAGCACCAGCCGAACTGCACTCGGCGGATGCGGACTTCGCCCGCATGAAGGGGCTCCGATGGCTTAATCCGCTGGCGCCGGCCGCCTGATCGGCGTTTCGCGCCGCGGCCGGGCCGGCTCGCGACACCGCGGCGCATTCCGTCGCGGCACGGCTGCGCCTGGCGAAGCACATCTCGACCATGAGGGCTCCCAACACGCGAGGAGCCCGACATGGCGCGCACCCACACCCACCCCCGCACCGGCCTCTCATCGCTCACCGCTGTCGTCGCGGCAACGGCCTGCGCAGCGGCCGTCGTGCTCGCCGCCGCCGGCCCGGCCAGCGCCGCCACGCCCGAGCAGTTCGCCGCCGCCTTCGGCACGCTGCAGCAGGCGCTGAACGGCGACAGCGGCGCTGTCGAAGCGGCCGCCGCACGCTGGCGCGCGCTGTCGGAGGCCGAGCCCGGCGACCCGGTGCTGCGTGCCTACGCCGGCTCGGCCACCGCGATGCTCGCGCGCACGACGATGCTGCCGTGGCGCAAGATGAGCCACGCCGAGGACGGCCTGGCGCTGCTGGACAAGGCGCTGGCGCAGCTGACGCCGGCGCACGACGCGCCGGCTTACCAGGGCGTGCCGGCGAGCCTGGCGACGCGCTTCACGGCCGCCAGCACGTTCCTCGCGCTGCCCTCGATGTTCAACCGCCGCGAGCGCGGCGAGCGGCTGCTGGCCGAGGTGGCGCAAAGCCCGCTGCTGACCGGCGCGCCGGCCGACTTCCGCGGTGCCGTGTGGCTGGCGCCGCGGCGCACGCGCTCGACCAGAAGCGGCCGCAGGAGGCGCGGCAGTGGCTCACCAAGGCTTCGCAGGACGGCGGCAAGGCCGCGCCCGAGGCGGCGCGCCGCCTGAAGGAGCTGTGAGATGGGCCGCGATTGCGCTCCTGATTCCGCTCCTGGTTCCGCTCCTGATTCCGCTCCTGATTCCGCTCCTGGTTCCGCTCCTGGTTCCGCGGCCGCAATGCCGCCGCTTCTCCCGCGAGGGCCGGCGCAGCCCGCGACGTCTGCGCCGCTGCTCGCACTGCGCGGCGTGCACAAGACCTATCGCCTCGGCGAGCACGTCGTGCGCGCGCTCAGCGGCGTCGATCTCGAACTCGTGCGCGGCGAGATGCTCGCGCTCACCGGGCCTTCGGGCAGCGGCAAGAGCACGCTGCTCAACATCGCCGGGCTGATCGACGGCGCCGACGCGGGCGAGGTGCGCCTGCAAGGCGAGCCGGTGCACGCGCTCGGCGCCGACGCGGCGACGCTGCTGCGCCGCGACGCCATCGGCTTCGTCTTCCAGGGCTTCAACCTGGTGCCGGTGATGACGGTGGCCGAGAACGTCGACTACCCGCTCTTCCTGGCCGGCGTGGCCGGTGCCGAGCGGCGAGAGCGCGTCGCAGCGATGCTCGAGGCCGTGGGGCTCGCCGCGCACGCGCGCCACCGGCCCGATGCGCTCTCGGGCGGCCAGCGCCAGCGCGTGGCGATCGCGCGCGCGCTCGTGAAGCGGCCGCTGCTGGTGATCGCCGACGAGCCGACCGCGAGCCTCGATTCGCACACCGCCGCCCAAGTGCTCGACCTGATGCGCGAGCAAGGCCACGCCTCGGGCGCCGCGTTCCTCATGGCCACGCACGACGCGCGGGCGCTGGCGCGCTGCGACCGCTCGATTGCGCTCGTCGATGGCCGCATCGCGGATGAAGGCCGGACCGCCGCGACAACGCCTGCTGCTCCTTCGGCCGCCGCACAACCGATGCTCGAAGGCACGACATGAACACCACCGCTGCCACCACCACAACCCCCGTAAACACCGCAACCACCGCGACGATCAACGGCGCCTGGCGCTGGCTGCGTTTCGCCGCCGCCAACACGTTGCGCAACCGCCGTCGTTCGCTCGTCACCGTCGGCCTCGCGGCGCTCGGCACCGCGGCCATCCTGCTCGCCGGCGGCTTCGCCTTCGCCACCTACGAGGCGCTGGCGCAATCGGCGGCGCGCACGAGCGGCCACCTCGTCATCGGCAAGCCAGCGCAGTTCGAGCGCGAAGAAGACACGCCGCTTCAGCACGGCATCGACGACCCCGCGGCGCTGCGTGCACGGCTGCTCGCCGACGCGCACGTGCGCCAGGTGCTGCCGCGCGTGGACTTCACCGGCCTCATCGGCAACGGCGACAAGACGGCGCTCGCGCTCGCTGCCGGCATCGACGCCGACGCCGAGTTCGCGATCAAGGGCCCGTTCCTGCGCCTCGTCGCCGGCCGCCTGCTCGCAAGCGGCCAGGCCAACACGGTGATGCTCGGCGAGGCACTGGCCAAGAGCCTCAAGGCGCAGCCCGGCAGCGGCCTGACGCTGCTGGCCACCACCACCGAAGGCGCGCTCAACGCCGTGGACGTGGAAGTGGCCGGCATCGTCTCCACCGGCATCGAGGACATCGACCGCCGCCTCGTCTACCTCGACCTCGCCAGCGCGCAGAAGCTGCTCGTGACGCAGCGCGTCTCGACGCTGGGCGTCTACCTCGACCGCATGGACGCCACCGCGCCGGCGCAGGCGCGCCTGAGCGCGGCGCTGCCGGGCCTCACCGTGCGCACGTGGATCGACCAGGCGACCTTCTACCGCAGCGTGCGCGCGCTCTACGACCGCATCTTCGGCGCCTTGGGTTTCATCATCGCCGTGATCGTCGTGCTCATCGTCGCCAGCGCGATGGCGATGGCGGTGATCGAGCGCACGCGCGAGATCGGCACGCTGCGCGCGCTCGGCACGCTGCCGGCACAGCTGACGCGCAGCTTCGCGCTCGAAGGGCTCTTGCTGGGCGGCGCCGGCGCGGCGCTGGGCGCTGCCGTCGCGGTGGCGGTGTCGGTGGCGGTGCTCGTCTTCCCGATCGAGATGCCGCCCGCGCCCGGCTACAGCCGCGGCTACCCGCTGACGCTGGCGATCGACCCGCTGCTGTACGGCGCGACGCCGCTGGCGATGCTGCTGCTCGCGCTCGTCGCCTCGGCGCTCGTGGCGCGGCGCACGGTGCGGCGGCCGATCTTCGATGCCCTTGCGCACACGTGAACCCGAGAACAACCGTACAGACAGGACCTCGACATGAACACCTTCCTTGCCCGCGGGCTGCGCATGCATGCTGTCGCCGCCTGCATCGCTTCGATCGCCCTCACCGCGGAAAGCGTCGCCTTCGCGGCGCCGAGCGCCCCCAGCACGCCCGACGTGCCCTCGCTGCTGCGTGCCGCCGACCGCTTCCGCAGTGACGCCGAGCATCTGCAGGTGCAGACCCGCGTCACCGTGGTCAAGGCCGACGGCTCGCTCGACAAGGAGCGCCTCTACACCGTCTTGCTGCAAGGCGACCGCCGCTCGCTGGTGCTGATGCGCTCGCCGGCCGAAGCCGGGCAGAAGGTGCTGATGCTGGGCGAGGACTTCTGGCTGCTGATGCCGGCGAGCCAGCGGCCGATCCGCATCACGCCGACGCAGAAACTGCTCGGCGATGCCGCCACCGGCGACATCGCCACGTTGAGCTGGGCCGGCGACTACCAGGGCCGCGTCGTCGGCGAGGAGCGCTGCGAAGGCAACGAAGGCAGCGCCGCCGCGGGCAAGGGAGAAGGCCCGGGCCGCCCCTGCCTGCACCTGAGCCTCGAAGGCGCGCGCAAGGGCCTGTCCTACTCGCGCGTTGAGCTGTGGCTGGGCGCCGTGCGCCACGAGCCGATCCGCGCCGAGCTGTACGTGCAGTCGGACAAGCTGGCCAAGAACGCGCGCTTCGTCTACGAGAACGCGCCGGGCGCGGCGGGCGCTCCGGTGATGGTGAGCGAGATGGTGCTGACCGACCGCCTCGGCTCGAACAAGGAGACGCGCGTGCGCTACCTCGCGCGACTGCCGCGCACGGTGCCCGAAGCGTGGTTCAACCCGATGTTCCTGGCCCGCAACCCGGCGCTGGACTGATGCGTGCCCCGGTCTTTGCCTGCGCCTTCGCCGCAGTGGGTGTTGCCGCGGCCGCCGCGCCCGATGCACCGCAGCCCACCTCGCCCGATGCGCCACACGGCGAACTGCACCTGCGCCGCACCGAACCGCGCGCCGCGCTGGTCGGCCCGCTGCGCACGGCCGATGCGCTCGCACCCAGCCTTGTGGAACCGCCCGCCGCGCAGTGGAGCGCGACGGCCGAAGTCGCCGCCACGTGGCGAACGAAGGCCGCCGGCTTGCCGCTGGCGCTCGGCGTGCGCGCGCTGGCCGGAGCCGACCGACCCGACGGCGGCCCCACCGCGAGCCGCGCGCTCGCCGAGGAATTGCACGTCGCCGCCGACCTCGGTGCGTGGCAGTTGAGCGCCGGCCGCAAGGTGGTGTCGTGGGATGTGGGCTTCGGCTTGCGGCCCAACGACCTCGTGCAGCAGGAGCGCCGACGCACGCTGGTGCCGGAGCCGCTCACCGGCCATCCGCTGGTGATGGCGGAAGTGTTCTCGGGCGAGAGCGCGTGGTCGCTCGTGCGCGTGAACCCGAATCACGCAGGTGACGCCGCGCTCCAGGCGCGTGACGATCAGGAAGCCGCCTGGGCCGCGCGCGCCTACCGGCGCTTCGGCGCGGCCGACGCGTACCTCTTCGCCCGCGACGGCGACCGCACCGGTACCAGCCTCGGTGCGGCATTCGCGTGGGTGGCCGGCGATGCACTCGAGCTGCACGGTTCCGCGCGGCGCATGCAGCATCACGAAGGCTGGGCCACCGACCCCGCGGCCAGCCTCGCGCCGGTGACGAGCGACCCTTACCGCTGGCAGCGCGATGGCGCCGCCACGCAGGCGCTCGTGGGGCTGCAATGGACCGGTGAGGCGAAGCAAGGCGTGCTCTGCGAGGCCTGGTTCGACGGCACCGCGCCCTCGCATGCGCAGTGGCAGCAATGGCGCGAGCGCAACGACGCTGTCGCGGCAAGCGTGGGCCCGCGCGTCCCTGCGGCGCTCGCGGCCGGCAACCTCGCCTGGCAAGCGCGGGCGCTCGACCGCAGCGGCCTCGTGCGACAGAACCTCTTCCTGCGCCTGAGCGCGCGGCCCGGCGCCAACGACGCGTGGGAGCTGGCCTTCGACACGCTCTACGCGCCCGGGGACCGCGGCCGCCTCCACACTTTGGGTGTCAGCTGGCAGGGCGACCGCGCCAAGGCGGTCCTGGCCTTGCGCCGCAGCGAGGGCCCCGCAGCAGCGGTCTTCCGCCAACTGCCGGCGCGAACGACGGCAGTCCTCGATGCCGGCTGGTCGTTCTGAAGGCACGCCCGTGGTTCTCGCCGGACACCGCTCGCGGGCGCGCCTTGCGGCGCGGTCTGCGGCGGCCTGTGCGACGTGACGCCGGCGCCATCACCCACAATCATGCGCATGGATCCGGCATCCACCGCTGGCCGCACTCCGCTGGCCACCCTGGGGCGCGAGGTGCGCACCGCGCTCGTCATCGCGCTCGGCGTGGCGGTGTTCTTCACGCTCGCCTTCCGCACGACGTTCTGGGTGAACTTCGTGTTCTCCATCTGCATCGGCGGCGTGATCCAGGCGCTCGTCGATGTCGGCCGCTACGGCTTGATCGCGCTGGCGCGCCGCTGGCCGCTGCCCGGCGTCGAGCCGTTCGGCGCCTGGCCGGGCTGGCGCTGGATGACGCCGTGGATCGTGGGCTCGTCGATCGCCGGCTATGCGATCGGCGGCACGCTCGCCGGCCGCCTGCTCGGCATCGACGAGCCGCTGCACTGGCTGAGCCACGACGAATGGGGCCCGGTGATCCCGATCACGCTGATCATCGCCGCCGGCTGCAGCTGGTTCTTCTACAGCCGAGCCCGCGTCGCCGTGGCCGAGACGAAGGCCGAAGCGGCCGCGCGCGCCGCCACCGAGAGCCGCTTGAAGCTGCTGGAATCGCAGCTCGAACCGCACATGCTGTTCAACACGCTGGCGAACCTGCGCGTGCTGATCGGCACCGACGCCCCGGCCGCCGAGCGCATGCTCGACCACTTGATCGCCTTCCTGCGCGCCACCCTCGCCGCTTCGCGCAGCGGCCTGCACACGCTGGCCGACGAGTTCGCACGCGTCGACGACTACCTGGCTTTGATCGCGGTGCGCATGGGGCCGCGCCTCGCCGTGCGGCTCGACCTGCCCGACGAACTGCGCGGCCTCGCGGTGCCGCCGCTCGTGCTGCAGCCGCTGGTGGAGAACAGCGTCCGGCACGGCCTGGAACCCAAGCCCGCGGGCGGGCGCATCGAGGTGCGCGCGCGGCGCGAAGGCGACCGGCTTGCGCTCGTCGTGCGTGACACGGGCGAAGGGCTGCCGGCAGGCGAGACAACGCTCACCACGACCGCAGCGGGCTTTGGTGCCAACGCCGCGCCGCGCGGCGGCTTCGGCCTGACGCAGGTGCGCGAACGGCTGCGTACGCTCGACGGCGAGCGGGCTTCGCTGACGCTCGCCGGCGCCTCCGACACCGAAGGCGGCACCGAGGCGCTCGTGCGCCTGCCGATCGACAACATGCGCTCGTGATGCCGCGGCCCAGCGCGCTGATCGCCGAAGACGAGCCGCTGCTTGCGGCGGCGTTGCGCAGCGAGCCCGCGCGCGCCTGGCCGGAGCTTGCCGTCGTCGCGATGGTGGGCGACGGCCATGCCGCCGTCGAACAGGCGCTCGCGCATGAGCCCACCGTGTGCTTCCTCGACATCCGCATGCCGGGCCCGAGCGGGCTCGAAGCCGCGCAACAGCTCTCGGAGGAGTGGCCCGAAGGCCGGCCGTTCCCGCTGCTGGTATTCGTGACCGCCTACGACCAGTACGCGGTCGAGGCCTTCGACGCGCAGGCGGCCGACTACATCGTCAAGCCCGTTCAGGCGGCGCGGCTCGTGCGCTGCGTCGAGCGGCTGCAGCAGCGGCTGGCGGCCAAGGGGCCGGCACCGCTGGACGAGGCGGCGCTCGCGCAGGTGCGCGCGCTGCTCGCGGCGGCGAGCCCGGCGCCGGCTGCCGGCGCGGCGCGGCTGGAGGTGATCCAGGCCGCGGTCGGCAACACCGTGCACATGGTGCCGGTGGACGACGTCGTCTACTTCGAAGCGGCCGACAAGTACGTGCGCGTGGTGACGGCCGAACGCGAGCACCTGATCCGCCTGTCGCTGCGCGAGCTGCTGCCGCAGCTGGACGCGGCCAAGTTCTGGCAGGTGCACCGCGGCACCGTCGTGCGCGCCGACGCCATCGTGGCCGCGCACCGCGACGAGGCCGGCAAGGTTCAGCTGCAGTTGCGCGGCAGGCCCGAGAAGCTCGTCGTGAGCCGGCTCTACGCGCACCTGTTTAAGGGCATGTAGCGCTCCCGGCCCGGCGTGGCCGAAGCCGGGCCGGCCCCGCCGGCCCGCAGCTCAGGACGCCGTAGCCCTCGTTGGTGCAGCGCACCTTGCGCAGGTTGCCCACGGGCGCAAGCACGCCGTCGATGTACTTCCAGGCCGCGACGATGCGCGTCAGTTGCGGCTTGTCCTCGACCTTGGCGATGGCGGCGTCGGCCGAGCTGCCGCAGGCGAACATCACCAGCGTGTGGTTGCGCGGCACGTGCGCCGCAATGGCCGTCTCGACGCGCACGCTGCGGCCGTTGTTGCGGTCCGTGGTCACGGCCAGCACGAGCGGCCCGTTGTCGCACGCGGACTTCGCGCCCTTGCGCAGCAGCGTCAGCCCGAGGCCGCCGTGCCAGGGCCGCTGGCGCCGCCGCAGTAGAAGTAGCCGTTGCCGTAGTCGGCGGCCATCACGTCGCGTTCGCCGACCGGCTGCCGCGGCGTGTACACGCCGCGCGAACGCAGGCCGGTCACGTCGGGGCCTTCGTCGAAGGCCTTCTGTGCCAGGGCGGGCATGGCCGTCGCCGCAGCGACGCCGAGGACGAGGGCGCAGGTGACGTTGCGCATGAGGAGTCTCTCCCTCCCGGCCGCCTGGGCACACCCCGAGGCGGCGCGGATCGATGTTGATGCAGATGAGGTGGTGCGGGTGTGCGGCCGGTGCCGCAACGAAGCCGTGACCGTGCGGCGCTACACGCGTGGCCGCGATCCTCGCCGTTCGATGTCGCGCAGGATCTTCTTCACGGCGACCACAACCTTGCTCGGACCCTTGCTCGGACGCGATCGCTCGATCTCCAGCGCATGCACGGCACGCGGCGGGCCCGAGCGAGCGACGCTGCGCCGCGGCTCGGCAGCGGCCGGGCCGGCGGCGAGGAGCAGCGCAGCAGCGGCCGTTGCGAGCAGGCCGCCGGCGAGCCTTCGTGTGCAGCGCATTGGTGCGAGGCGCACGAGCGCTTTTCTCAGCGGCGGCCCGAGCGGGTCACCGGCTTGCCGTGCGAGTAGACGGTGGTCCTGCCGCCGCTCGTCACCGCCTTGCCGACGGGCTTGCCGTGGCTGTAGTAGCGGGTGGTGTTGCCTTGCGTCACCGAGCGAGCAACTGGCTTGCCCTGGCTGTAGTAGGTCGTGGTCGAGCTGCGCGTGGCTGGCCTGGCCTCGGCGGGCGAGAGCGGCGCAGTCAGCACCACGGCAACGGCTGCCAGTGCGGCATAGGTGACGAATCGCATGTGTTGTTCTCCGTTAAGCGTGCCGGAAGGGCACGGGTCACGTCCGCTATCGGCAGCGATGGCCGCGCCTTGAGGAGACGTGCGCTGGCCGAGTGAACTGTGCAACTCGCTCTCGACGAAGCAGCGAGACGTCGGCCCTCGTCAAGGAGAATCGACGTTCAGTGAAAGACCCAGCCCGGCCGGCCATCGCGGTGCTCGTGTTGCTGAGCGCGCTGGCCCTCTCGCGGGCCCCGGCCGCGGCAGAGCGCACCTTGCCGGCGAACGCGGCAGCGCTGGTGCGTGTGGCCGCGCCGGCAGCGTCAGCAGCGCCCGCAGAAGGTTCGCCATTGCAGTGCGACGCGACGTCGTTCGCGGCGTTGCCCGTCGAAGACAGCGCAGAAGCCATCGACGCGCGCGGCGCAGCGGGCAGCGAGCCGCGCTTGACCCTCGAGCCTCTGCCGTCCGGCGACCATGCAGTGCACGGCAAGCCGCGCATCGCGATCTGGGGCGACAGCCACACGGCCGCCGGCCCGTTCGTCGAGACGCTGCTCGAAGCGTGGGGCCTGCCTTCGGGCAGCACCCGGCCCTCGTTCATTCCGCCGAGCTTCGGGCAGCGCAACGTGCGGCTGCGCGGGCTGCAAAGCTGCGTGAGCGGGCAATGGCGCTGGCGCACGGCTTTCCGGAAAGCTGCTCCTTCTTCGTCTCCACCCATGCGCATGGCCAAGGGGCTGGTGGCGCTGGCGTCGGAAACCTCGGGCAGCACGCTCGGCTTCGACTTCCGCGCCGCCGCACCGGGCGCGCGGCTGCGCTGGCTCGACATCGTGTTCTCGAAGGACGACGCGACGCGCGCGCTCGTGCTCGGGCTGCGCGTCAACGGCGGCGCCGAGCAGCTCGTGTTCCTCTACGGCGGTGAGGTGTCGCTGCTGCGTGTGCAGGCCGAGGCTTCCGGCAACGCTGGCGTGGCCATCGCGACGCTGCATCTGCGCCTCGTCGCCGGGCAGGTCGCGATCGAGGGACTGGCGCCGGCCTACGACGACGCGCCCGCCGCGCCGACGGTGGACGTGTTCAGCGTGCCGGGCTCGACGATCGCCGGCTGGCACAACGTGGACATGCGCTACCTCGCCGGCCGCGAAGCCGACCCGGTGGATTACGACCTCGTGCTGTTCCAGTACGGCACCAACGACGCGCTGGCGCACGACTTCGAGCCGGGCGAGTTCGCGCGCTCGATGCGCTCGGCGCTTTCTCGGCTGCGCGAAGTGGCGCCGCACGCGCGCTGCGTCGTCATCGGCCCACCGGACCGCGGCTCTGGAAGCCGCCGCGGCGTGAACACCGGCGAGTCGCGCCGGCTGTCGCAACTGCATGCGACGGTGTCGGCGGTGCAGGAACGCGTCGCCGCCGAGTTCTCGTGCACGTTCTGGAACTGGCAACGCGCGATGGGTGGGCCGGGAGCGGCGTTGCGCTGGGTGCGCATGGAGCCGCGCCTGATGCAGCCCGACCTCGTGCACCTGACCGCGGAAGGCTACGCGCAGAGCGCGCGCGCGCTGGCCACCGTCGTCACGCCGAGAGGCAAGCGCTGAGTCCCGGTCGCCGAGTCCTGGCCGCTGGGTCCCGACCACTGAGTCCCGGTCGATACACCGGCGGTGGCGCGATCGGGTTGGCAGCGGCGCCGCTTCAATCCCGCGCGGCGCTGCCGACAACCAGTCATGAAAAGAAGCACCGGCCCGGGAACGAAGGGGGAGGCGTCGCGCAGCGCGGCCTCGGTTCGTGATGCACGCCTGCCGGGGCTGGACGGCCTGCGCGCCGTTGCCGTCGTCGCGGTCATCCTGTTCCATCTGAACCTGCCCGGCGTGCTGCCGGCCGGGTTCCTGGGCGTGGACATCTTCTTCACGCTGTCGGGCTTCATCATCACCGCGCTGCTGCTGCGCGAGCACGCGCGCAACGGCCGCGTCGACTGGCTCGCGTTCTGCGGCCGCCGCGCCCGGCGCCTGTTGCCGCCGACGCTGGCGATGATTGCGCTGGCGGTGCCTGGACGCTCGTGGCGCCTGAAGCGCTGCAGGGCGCTGCGCGCCGATTCGCCGGCGGCGCTGCTGTACGTCTCGAACTGGTGGCAGATCCACTGCAGCAGTCGTACTCGAGGCGCTCGGCCGGCCGCTGGTGCTGCGGCACCTGGGTCGCTGGCCATCGAAGAGCAGTTCTACCTGCTGTGGCCGCTGGTCTTGGCTGCGGTGCTGCATTGGCGCGGCCGCACCGCGCTGGCCGCGACCTGCGTGCTGGCGGCGCTGGCGAGCACCGGCTGGATGGCCTGGCTGCACCAGGCCTGGCCGAAGGCGGCGACCCCAGCCGTACCTGGGCTCGGACACGCACGTGATGGGCTTGTTCGTCGGCGCGGCGCTGGCGTGCATCTCACCCGTGGCGCGCGGCGGCCGACCCTGCCCGCGCGCGCGCAGCTGCGGCAGCTGGTCTCGCTGGTGCAGGCGCTGCTGCGAAGTGGTGCTGGCGATGCAGCAACTGCACGAAGCCTCCGAGGCTCTGTTCGAAGGCGGTTTCCTGGTGCTGGCGCTCGCCACGTCGGTGCTGATCGCGGCATCGCTCAACGAACGCAGCTGGCTCGCCCGCGGCCTTCGCCTGCCGCCGGTGCAGTGGCTCGGCACGCGATCGTTCTCGCTGTACCTGTGGCACTGGCCGATCGTGGTGTGGCTGTGGCCCGAGCCGGGCGCGACGGCCACGGCGACGGCGCTCAACGCGCTGCTGCGGCTCGTGTTGGCCGGTGTCGCGGCGGAGCTTTCGTACCGGCTCGTCGAGAAGGGCGCGCTGTGGCGGCGCATCACGGGCGCCGGCAGCACGCCCTCGCTGCGCGCGCGGCCGCTCGTGCTGCGCGGTGCGCTCGCGGCCAGCGTCTCGGCTTGCGCGCTGGTGCTGGCCTACGGCTTCGTTCCGGACGATGCCGTCGCGTCGGCGACCCGGCGAGGTGCGCAATCGATGCCGGCGGCTTCGGCAGCGCCTGCGAACGAGGGCATCGCGGCGGCGATGCCGCTCGCGACGGCGCCGTCGCCCGCGATCGCTCAGTCGCAGACCGCGGCTGCGACCGCAAGCCGTGCCGCCACGGCCGCGCTGGCGGTGGCAGCCGCCGCGCTGCCTCGGTGGCCGTGCGCCGCCCCTGCCCAGCACCCCGACACTCGCCGCGCCGGCCGGCTGCGTGCACATCGTCGGCGACTCGGTCGTGCTCAGCGCGCAGCCGCTGCTGCAACGGACGATCGCCCGCGCCGTCGTCGATGCCGAAGTCGGCCGCCAGGCCGTGTTCCAGGCGCAGCAGTTGCTGCGCCAGCGCATGAGTGCGTGGACGCTGCGCCCCAACGTCGTGCTGCACACCGGCACCAACGGCTACCTGCATCGAGGCGCGCTACCTCGAGCTTCGTCGCCGCGCTCGCCGCGCGCGGCCGCGTCGTGCTCGTGAACATCCACGGCGCCGACCGCCGCTGACCGCGCCGAACAACGCCCTCATCGCCCGCGCCGCACGCGAAGTGCCCGGCGTGCGGCTGGCCGATTGGTCAGCGGCGTCGGAAACGCAGCCGCGCTACTTCGTCGCCGACGGCATCCACCTCACCGGGGCCGGCATGACCGCGTTCGCAGAACAGGTTCGCGTGGCGCTGGCCGGCAGCGAGGCCGCCGCTGAGCAGGCTGGGGAACGAGGTGCCGAGCAGTCGTCCGAGTAGGTTCTCGAGCCAGGCATCAGACGACTGCGGTAACATCGGTCTGACAGGCGGAAGTGACGGAAGCGACACTGGCGATGAAAGGCATCACCATCAAACTGCCCGAAGCCACGCTGCGTGCGCTCGCCGCCGAGGCACAGGCAAGCGGGCGCAGCATCGCTGCCATCGTGCGCAGCCGGCTCGACGCGACCGCCGACGCCGCCGATGGCTCGGTGTACGCGCAGGCACATGACCTTGCCGGCGCGCTGGCCGGCAGCCGCAGGGCAGCGAGCAACGAGCGGCGTCGATTCCGCCGTCAATGATCCACATCTGCGATACGGGGCCGCTGATCGCGTTCCTCAATCGCAACGACCCCTACCACGCCTGGGCGGTGGCACTGATGCGCAAGGTTCCGGCACCGCTGCTCACCTGCGAGGCCGTGCTCACCGAAGCGGCCTACTTCCTGCGCGAGGACGGCCTGGGCGTAGAGACCCTGTTCGCACTGCTCGAACGCGGCGTGCTGCGGGTCGAATTCGACCTGCGCGCGCATTGGCCGCGTCTGCGCACTCTGATGGCCCGCTATGTCCGAATGGACTTGGCCGATGCCTGCATCGTCTCGATGACCGAGCAGCACCGCAAGGTGCGCGTGTTGACCGTTGACCGCAAGGACTTCAGCACCTACCGCCGCAACGACCGCCAGGTGATCGACTTCGTCGCGCCACCTGAGGACTGACCCCGCACGGCGCACTGTGGCGCCGTGCGGCGTCGCTCAGTGCACCGTCCGCGAGAACACGAACTCGCCCTTCTCGACGTTCACCGGGATCACGTCCTTCGGCCCGAAGCGGCCCTGCAGGATCAGCTTGCTCACCGGGTTCTCGATGCGCTGCTGGATCGCGCGCTTCAGCGGCCGCGCACCGAACACCGGGTCGAAGCCGACCTTGGCCAGTTCGGCCAGCGCCGCGGGCGACACGTCGAGCTTCATCTCGAGCTTCTCCAGCCGCTGCTCGAGCTGCTTCAACTGGATCTTGGCGATGCTCGCGATGTGCTTGGCGTCGAGCGCGTGGAACACCACCGTCTCGTCGATGCGGTTGAGGAACTCGGGGCGGAAGTGCGCCTTGACCTCGGCCCACACGGCGTCGCGGATCTTCTCGCTCGGCTGCCCGGCCATCTGCATGATGAGCGGCGAGCCGAGGTTGCTCGTCATCACGATGACGGTGTTCTTGAAGTCCACCGTGCGGCCCTGGCCATCGGTGAGCCGCCCGTCGTCGAGCACTTGCAGCAGCACGTTGAACACGTCCGGGTGCGCCTTCTCGACCTCGTCGAGCAAGAGCACGCTGTAGGGCTTGCGCCGCACGGCTTCGGTGAGCGCGCCGCCCTCGTCGTAGCCGACATAACCGGGCGGCGCGCCGATCAAGCGGCTCACCGAGTGCTTCTCCATGTACCTGCCCAAGAAATGACGCGGATCATGTGGTCGTCGCTGTCGAACAGGAACTCCGGCGAGCGCCTTCGTACAGCTCGGTCTTGCCCACGCCGGTGGGGCCGAGGAAGAGGAACGAGCCAAGCGGCCGGTTCGGGTCGGAGAGCCCCGCGCGCGCGAACGGCGGATCGCGTCGGAAACGACGGTGATCGCCTCGTCCTGGCCGACGACGCGCTCGTGCAGCTTCGCTTCCATCTGCAGAGCTTGTCGCGCTCGCCTTGCATCAGCTTGCTCACCGGGATGCCGGTGGCGCGGACACCACCTCGGCGATCTCCTCGGCGCCGACCATCGTGCGCAGCAACTGCGGCTGCCCGCCGGCGCCCTTCTTGCCGCTCTTGGCCGTTTCCTTCGTCTGCGCTTCCTTCAGGCGCTTCTCCAGCTCGGGCAGGCGGCCGTATTGCAGCTCGGCCACCTTGTTGAAGTCGCCCTTGCGCTTGAGCTGCTCGATCTGCTCGCGCAGCTGGTCGATCTCGACCTTCACCTGCGCGCTGCCTTGCGCCGTGGCCTTCTCGCTCTTCCAGATCTCTTCGAGGTCGGCGTACCCGCGCTCGAGCTTGCCGATCTCTTCCTCGATCAGGGCCGAGGCGCTTCTGCGACGCTTCGTCCTTCTCCTTCACCGCCTCGCGCTCGATCTTGAGCTGGATGAGGCGACGGTCGAGGCGGTCCATCGCCTCGGGCTTCGAGTCGATCTCGATCTTGATCTCTCGCGGCCGCCTCGTCGATGAGGCTTCACGGGCCTTGTCGGCAGGGGCGCGGTCGGTGATGTAGCGGTGGCTCAGCTCGGCCGCCGCGACGATCGCCGGGTCGGTGATCTCGACGCCGTGGTGGACCTCGTACTTCTCCTTGCAGGCCGCGCAGGATGGCCACGGTGGCTTCGACGCCCGGCTCGTCGACCAGCACCTTCTGGAAGCGGCGTTCGAGCGCGGCGTCCTTCTCGACGTACTTGCGGTATTCGTCGAGCGTGGTGGCGCCGATGCAGTGCAACTCGCCGCGCGCGAGCGCGGCTTCAGCATGTTGCCGGCATCGATGGCGCCTTCGGCCTCGCCGGCGCCGACCATCGTGTGCAGCTCGTCGATGAAAAGGATGATGCGGCCTTCGTCGGCGGCCACTTCCTTGAGCACCGCCTTGAGGCGCTCCTCGAACTCGCCGCGGTACTTGGCGCCGGCGAAGAGGCCCGCCATGTCGAGCACCAGCACGCGCTTGTCCTTCAGCGACTCGGGCACCTCGCCGTTGACGATGCGCTGCGCGAGGCCTTCGACGATGGCGGTCTCGCCGATACCCGGCTCGCTGATGAGCACCGGGTTGTTCTTGCCGCGCCTTGCAGCACCTGGATGGCGCGGCGGATCTCGTCGTCGCGGCCGATCACCGGGTCGAGCTTGTTCTGGCGCGCGCGCTCGGTGAGGTCGAGCGTGTACTTCTTCAGCGCCTCGCGCTGGCCCTCGGCCTCGGCCGAATCGACCTTCTGGCCGCCGCGCACCGCTTCGATCGCCGCCCAGCGCCTTACGCGCGAGGCCGTGCCCGCGCACGATGCCGCCGAAGTCGCTCTTCGCGTCGGCTGAGGCGAGCAGGAACATCTCGCTGGCGATGAACTGGTCGCCGCGCTTGGTGGCTTCCTTGTCGGCCGCCTGCAAGAGGTTGATGAGGTCGCGGCCCGGTTGCAACTGGCTGGCCGCCGCCTTGCACCTGCGGCAGGTTGCGCATCGCCGTGTCCATCGCGGTGGCGAGCGCGGCGGTGTTCGCGCCGGCGCGGTCGAGCAACGCCTTCGGGCCATCGGGCTGTTACATCGCCGCGCAGGTGCGCCGTCCGATGTAGGGGCTGTCGCGCGCAACGGCCGCCTGGGCGTCGCCGAGAGCCTGCATGAAGGCGGTGGTGAGTTTGTCTTGTCGGCGGGTGAAGTCGTCCGAGCTCGTCGAATCCTGGGGATACTGGGCGCGGCGGGGTTTTTCAAGGACCGCGGAGCGACGCAGACCCCCTTGCAAGGAGCAGGAGGCTCGCAACGACCCCGGGCAAGCCTGCTGCCGGCGCCGCGCAGGCGACCCCTACACTGCGCGCCCGATGAAGGACGCCGCAGCAGCCGATCCGACCGCCGGAACCGCCGCAACGGCCGCGGCGCCGCAGCCGGCCCCTCTGTCGCCTCTGTCGCCGGTACCGTCGCCGGCACCGTCGCCGGCACCGTCGCAGTCGATACCGGCGCCGGTTTCAGCACTGCGGCGCAGCCTGCTGCGCCTGCTGCAGGCGGGCGCCTTGGCGCGCTGGCGACGCTGGCCGTGGTGCTGACGCTCGGCCTCATCGCCTTCGCGCGATGGGGCCGCTGGCCAGGTGGCCTCGGTATCCCGCGTCCTTCGCGGCGATGGTCATCGGCAGCACGTGCTCGCTGCAGCTGTCAGCCGCTGCACGGTGGCGATGGCCTCGCCGAGTTCGGCCACGGCGCTGACGCTGGCCGCACTCGTGCTGCGGCTGGTGCAGGACCCGCAGCTCGCGGCGATGGTGGCGGCGCAGCCCTCGGAGGCCGCGCGCTGGGTCGGCGTCGCCGCGGCCTGCGCGGTGGCCGGCATGGGCCTGCTGCAACTGGCACTCGCCGCGTTGGGCCTGGCGCGGCTGGCGCACTACGTGCCGCAGCCGGTGCTCGCGGGGTTCGTGAACGGCATTGCGCTCCTGATCGTGCTGGCGCAGGTGCCGCTGCTGCTGGGCGCCGGCCCCGGCGCGCCGGCCGCGCAATGGTGGCCGGCGTTGCAGCAAGGCGGCAGCGGGCCGTTGTGGCTGGGCCTGGGCACGGCGGCGGGCATCGCGCTCGTGATGCGGCTCAAGCCGCGCTGGCCGGCGCTGCTGGTGGGGATGGCCGGCGGCATCGCGGCGGCACTGGCGCTCGCGGCGCTGTGGCCCGCGCTCTCGCTCGGCAACGCGGTCAGCGCCGTCAGCGCGGCGCTGCCCGCCGGGCCGGCATGGATGCTCGTGGGCGACCCGGCCATCGGCGCCTTCGTCGCGCGCCATGCGAGCGCCGTGGCCCTGACGGCGTTGCTGCTGGCGATGATCGGCTCGCTCGAATCGATGCTCACCATCGTCAGCGGCGAGCAGGGCAGCGGCCGGCGCATCGCCGCCGACCGCGAGCTGGCGGCGCTCGGCCTCGCCAACGTCATCGGCGGCTTCCTCGGCGCGCTGCCGGCGGTGATGCTGCGCGCCGGCACAGTAGCCATTCGCCAGGCCGGCGGTCGCGGGCCGCTGGCGGCGCTCTCGGTGGCGGTCACGGCGGCGGCGCTCTTCGTCTTCGCCGGGCCGGCGCTGGCCTGGGTGCCGCAGGCGGTGCTGGCCGGCGTGATGGTGATGGTGGGGTACCTCATCGCCGACCGCTGGTCGGGGCTCCTGGCGCGGCGCTGGTGGAACGCGGCGCGGCGCGGCACGCTGGCCGAAGGCGACGACACCCTTGCCGGCCTGGCGGTGATGGCGGTGGTGTGCGCGCTGACGGCGCTCTTGGGCGTGGCCGCCGGCGTGGCTGTCGGCGTGGCTTTGTCGCTGCTGGTGTTCGTGCGCCGGCTCAACCGCACGCTCGTGCGCACGCAGACGAGCGGCATGGCGCGGCCTTCGCGCCGCATCTACCCCGGGGCCATCGAAGCGCGCCTGCTCGGCCTGCGCGTGCACATCGCGCTGCTCGAGCTCGAAGGGCCGCTCTTCTTCGGCAGCGGCGCGCAACTGCCCGAACGCATCGAGGCACTGGCGCCGCCGGTGCGCTTCGTCATCTTCGACCTGCGCCGCGTGAGCACGGTGGACGAATCGGGCGCCATGCTGCTGCACGAGGTGAGCGAGCGCCTGGCCGCGCGCGGACAGGAGCTGCTGCTGGCCGGCGTCGTGCAAGGCGGCACTGTCGCGCGGCCTGCATGCCTTCGCGCCGTGGCCGGCGCACCGCGCGCCGCGCACCTTCACCGACACCGACCGCGCGATGGAAGCGGCCGAAGCGGCGCTGCTGGCCGAAGCAGCGCACGACGACGCGGCACTCGCAGCACTGCTGGCCACCGGACACGAGCTGCCGCTGGAGGCGTGCTCGCTGGTGCGCGGCCTGTCGGCGCGCGAGCTGCGCATCGTCGGCGCGGCGATGGTGCGGCGCGAACTGCGCCCCGGCGACGTGGTGTTCCGCCAAGGCGACAGCGCCGAAGCGCTGTACGTCGTGACGCGCGGCTCGGTGAGCGCGGTGGCCATCGTGCGTGGGCCAGTCAACCGGCTTGCAGCGCTTCGCGAGCCTGGGCCCGGGCACGATGTTCGGCGAGATGGCACTGCTCGACCAGGCCGGCCGCAGCGCCGACGCCGTGGCCGACGACGCAGCGTGCCTGCAGGTGCTCTCGCTCGAAGCGCTGGAGCGGCTGATGCTCGAGCACCCCGAGCTCACCGCGAAGCTCTACCGCAACATCGCCGCGCACCTGGGCGAGCGGCTGCGCATCGCTTCGATCGCCTGGCAGGCTGCTGCGGCTTGATACGGATTCGCCATCAATCGCACAAGAATCCGTTCGGGCTGAGGTCGTCGAAGCCCCCTTGCAGCCCTGTCGAAGGTGCGGCGCTTCGACAAGCTCAGCGCGAACGGTTCTTCTGGATCGAACGCGACTCGGTATGAGCCGCGTGAGCGGCGTGAGCGGCGCGCGCCGCGCGAGCCGCCTGCGGGCGCGTCGGCCGCGGCCTTGTCGCAGAGACCAGCCCCAGGTGGCCGCGCGCCTGTTCTGCTTCGAAGGGCAGGCGTCGCCGACGCCGTGCACCTTCGGTTCGCCCTCGGGCGGACGCAGCACGCCGAGCGTGCGCACGCGCAGGCAGCGGCCGCCGCGGCTGTAGTTGAAGCAGCAGAAGTTGCGCTGCGTGCCGGTGCAGCGCTCCACCTCGGGGTAGCCGGCTTCGAGCAGCTTGCCCGCTTCGCCGCGTGAACGCCCAGGCGCGCCGCGCGAGGTGGTGAGCGCGGTCTCGGTGGGCGACCAGCCTTGTTCGAGCAGGCTGGCGCGTGCGGCGGAGAACGGCTTGCCGACGAGCGCGTCGAGCGCGCTCTTCTTCGGCGGCGCCGCGGCGGCGATGCCGGGCAGCGACGACGCGACGGCGACGGCGAGCAGCCAGCGGCAGCGCTCAAGGGTGCGAGGGTGCATCGTCGAGTCCTGAGGTGTTGTTGATGTTCGCGGTGCCGTGGCTTCGCGGGCCGCCGCGCGAAAGAAGTATGCCGCGCGCGGCCGCTCGCCGTTCTTCATCGTGCGCGGCCGCGCGCCGCCGCCTCCATCCCTCCGCCGGTGGACACGCGCTAATCCTTCGTTTAGGCGCGACGGTCAATGGCGCCCCGCGATGCCGCGCCGCACAGTGCGCCCATGCGCTGACCACCTCGGTGGACTCTCTGTAGCCACCGCAGCAGCGCATCACGGGCCCGGCGAAACGGCACCGGCGCCGCGCCCGCGAAAGCAGCGACGAGAAGGTGCATGCCACACGCACACAGGGAGAAGCTCATGAAGACGCATCGCTCGATGACCCTGGCCGCCCTCGCCACGCTGGCGCTGCTGGCCGGGCAGGCGGCGCTCGCGCAGGCCGACAGTGACCGCCCGCGCAGCCGCTCCGAAGTCGCGGCCGAGGTGTTGGCCGCGCGCGCCGCCGGCACGCTCGCCACCATGCACGGCGAAGACAGCGGCTCGTTCCATCTCTCGCGGCAGCCGTTCAAGAGCCGCCCGCGCGCCGAGGTGGTGGCCGAGCTGAAGGAGTACCGCGAGTCCGGCGAGATGGCCGCGCTGGTGGCCGAGGAACTGGCGCTGATCTTCTACGCCGACCGCATGCTGCCGAGCCTGCTGACGCGCGCCCAGGTGCGCGCCGAGGCGATCGCCGCGCGCGCCAGCGGCGAGACCGCGGCGATGGTCGGCGAGGACAGCGGCTCGTTCTACCTGGCGCAGCGCGGCGCTGTCCAGGCCGGCGGCACCTTCGCGGGCGCAGCACCCGGGCAGCGCCCGCAACGTGCCGAGGGCGGCAGCGAAGCGGCCGCGGCAAAGGTGTCGCAGCTCGGATGCCCGAACCCCGCGGTGACGGCCGGCTCGACGCGCTACGCCGCCGCAACGCGCTGAGCGATACGCGCGCAGCGCCCGCACGACAAGCGCTGTACGGCAGCCCCCGACACCGCATCAGCACAAGACAGGGAGCGACGACGATGAACACCTACGAGCCCTTCAACCCGCGCCGCCGCGCCGTTTTCGCGGTGGCTTCCACGGCCACGAGCGCCGTGGTCTTCGCGGCGGTGCTGCTGCTGTTCGATCGCGCCTCGCGGTTCGACGAGCCGGTGCTGGCGCACGCACCGGCGGCGACGCCGCTGGTGCTCGCGCAGGCGAAGCCGGCTTCGCCGGCGCCGATGTCGTCGCCGGCACCGGCTGTGCCGATCGCGGTCGCAGCGAACGGCTCGGCCGCCGCCCTCGTCGCCGACGCCGCCTGCGCCGCGAGCGATGCGCCGGCGACCTGCGCGCCACCCTGGGGCCTCAACCCCTGACGCGAGCAGAATGCGCCGGCGGCAACCTGCCAAGGGCCGCCGGCGCTACTCGATCTGCTCGTCGCTCTCGCCCGCCTCGTACAGGCACTCGCGGCCCAGGCGGTCGAGGCACAGCTCGGCCGTCCACGGCAGCATCAGGCTGCCGCAGCGGCTGTCGCGGTACAGGCGTTCCAGCGGCAACGACTTCAGCATGCTCTGGCCGCCGCAGGTGCGGATGGCCAGGCGCGCCAGCTCGTTGGCGTTCTCCATGATCGTGTAGTGCGCCGCGTACAGGCGCATGCGCGTGTCCTTGTCGGGGTCGACGCACGCGTCGCGTGCGTTCTGCAGGAAGAGCGCCCGCGTCGCTTCGAGCTGCACGCGCATCTGAGCGACTGCGATCTGCTTGGTGGGGTACATGCGCCGCAGCACCTTCGGCATGCCGGGCACCTCGGCGCGCAGGTACTGCACGGTGAAGTCGTAGGCCGCCTGCGCGATGCCCATGTAGGTGGGCGACAGCGTCGCGAACATGTGCGGGAAGCGGCTCGCGGCCTGGTGGTACAGGCCTTCGGGCATGAGCCGCGCTTCTTCGGGCACGGCCACGTCCTTGAAGGCGAGGTTGCGGCTGACGGTGCCGCGCATGCCGAGCGGATCCCAGTCGCCGAAGACGGTGAGGCCGTTGGCGCCTGCCGGCACCGCCAGGTACAGCGAATCGCGCCGCGTGCTGCGCCCTTCCTGTCCGGCGTGTTCGAGCGTGCACAGCACGCCGTACCAGTCGGCGGCACCGGCGAGCGAGGCGAAGATCTTCTTGCCGTTGATGACGTAGCCGCCGCCTTCCACCTTGCGCGCGATGGTGCCGAAAGGCGCCGCGCCGGCCGCCGCGGCGCCGCCTTCGCTGAACGGCTGCGCGTAGACGCGGCCGTCGTCGACGATGCGGCGGTAGTGCAGCGCGCGGATACGCTCGTGCTCGGCGCGCTCCTCGGCGGTCATGTCCAGCGCGTCGGCGATGAAGCCGCTCCACATGCACGAGCTGACGTGCATGTTGAAGCTCAACGCCGTGGCGCCGCACCAGCGGCCGATCTCGGCCGCCACCATCACGTAGGTGGCGAAGTCGGCGCCCAGGCCCCCGTACGCACGCGGCACGCAGATGGCGAGCAGCCCCGCGCTGCGCAGGTCGGCGTAGTTGTCGAACGGGAAACTCGCCTCGCGGTCGTGGCGCTCGGCGCGCGCGGCGAAGGCGGGGCCCAGCTCGGCGGCGCGGCCGATCAGCTCGCGCTGCTGCGGCGTCAGCTTCGCCGGGTCGCCGGCGATGTGCGAAGGGACGTAGCGCGTGGCGCTTGGGCCGACGTTGGGGCCGGTGGGAGTCTCGGCGGACATGTCTCGTTCGCTTTCGGCGTTCAGCTTTCGGACGCTGGCCGGTTCACACGCCGGTGGGCATGCACGCGCCCGCGAGCGCGCGGCGCTGCACGAAGTCGGCGAGCAGGCGGTCGAAGGGCTCGGGCTGCTCGAGCATCAGCAGGTGCCCGG